>NZ_LZIC01000131.1 GCF_001667185.1 Mycobacterium sp. 852002-50816_SCH5313054-b
CCCCGGCTCTCCGGCCCGCCACCGGCCAGCGCCCCCCGAACCGGCGCCCCGGCCCGCCCCCCCCCCAACCCTCCTGGCCCGCCGACGCGGGCCCGCGTTCGTGGCGGGCCAGGAGTTTTGGGGCAGGGGCCGGACGGGCCAACAGTTCGGTGGTCACTTGCCGGTCACCGACCGGAGAGCCTCGACGATCTGGTCCGGCGAAGGCGGGCAGCCCGGGATTTCCAGGTCGACCGGCACCACCTCACCGACTGCGCCGACCACGCCATACGCATCCGCGAAGACGCCCCGGTCGATGGCGCAGTCCCCGCAGGCGATTACCCGCCGCGGCCGGGGCGTGGCGTCGAGCGTGGCGCGCAGCGGACCGGCCATGTTGTGCGTCACGACGCCGGTGACCAGCAGCGCGTCCGCGTGCCGGGGGGACGCCACCAGCCGCGCGCCGTACCGCTCCGCGTCGTAGACCGGCCCGAACGCGCCCGAGATCTCGACTTCGCATCCATTGCAGGATCCCGCGTCGACATGCCGGATCTGCAGCGAACCGCGCACTCCCGCAACAGATTTCATGGCCTGTGGCGGCACTGGTCCCGCGGGTTCGGTGATCCGGCCGACGCCGAAGGCCTTACGAATCCAGCCCATGAGCGTTACTGCGCACTCCCGGCGCGCAGGTCCTCCAACAGCGCCACCCGGTCGCTGAGCACACCGGTGAGGACCTTGCGCGCCACCAGCAGCAGTTCGGCGATGTCCGGGGAGGCGATCGAGTAGATCATCGTGTTGCCGTCCCGGTGCGCGTCGACCACACCCGCTCGGCGCAAGACCCCCAGCTGCTGGGACAGGTTCGACGATTCCAGCCCGACCTCGGGCAACAGCTCGGCGACCGACTTGTCCCCGGTAACGAGCAGCTCGAGGACCCTGATCCGCGCCGGATGGCCCAACGTCTTGAAGAACTCGGCCTTGACCTTGTACAGCGGCTCGGACACGCCAGCTCTCCTGAAGATTCGTTGGATTCTACGTATGAACAATTGAAGAATTTATCAGATTATGCCGCGTCGCGCGCGGCGAGGGCCCGCCCGGTATCGCAGAATCCGGCGCCGGCGCAACCCGACACGCCGCCCGGGCGAGCGTTCCACCGCAGATTCGAATCTGCGTCTTACCCTGCCGATGTGCCCAGCGAGGAGGCCGCCGACGGATCCCGCTTGCCGCCGGTGTCCCGGCGCGCGGTGCTGGGCGGCCTGAGCCTGCTGCCGCTGGCCGCCGCCATGCGGGGGCCCCTGTCCGCCGCGACCGCCGACACGGGCTACCGATTCCTGTCGCCGCACCAGGCCGCGGTGCTCGATGCCGCCACCCGCCGGCTGATCCCCGGGCCGGACGACTGCCCGGTCGAGCTCGGCAGCCCCGGGGCGCACGAGGCGAACGTGGTGAACTACCTGGACCGGATGCTGTCGGTGTTCGACGTCGCGCCCGCCGATGTGCACGCCGGCGGCCCATGGAGCGACCGCGCCGGCGGCTCCCAGGACTACATGGCCACCTTCGTCCCGCTCAACCGCGCCCAGGCCTACGGGTGGCAACAGCGGCTGACGCAACTTCGCAACCAGTACACCAGCGGCATCGCGCTGCTCGACCAGCAGGCCGGCGGCGACTTCACCGCGGCGCAGCCGGTCCGGCAGGACCTCATCCTGGCCCACGGGCCGGCGGCGGCCTTCGCCAACATCCTGTTCGGCCACACCATCGAAGCGATGTACAGCGTCCCCGAATACGGCGGCAACGCGAACCTGGTCGGTTGGAAGGACATCAAGTACCCCGGGGACTCCCAGCCGCGCGGATACACCCCCACCCAGGTCGAAGCGATCCAGTGGGACGTGGTGATCGTCACCGACATCATCAACCGGCTGCGCCACGGCTGGGAACAGGTGATCTCCAAACTGGGCGGAAGGGGCGGCGTGAGTGCCTAAGGCGATCATCGTTGGCTCCGGCGCCGGCGGGTCGACGGTGGCGATGGAGCTCGCCCAAAATGGTTGGGACGTCGTGATATTCGAGAAGGGGTCGAACTACTACACAAACCTCGACGGCACCGGCCCGCTCGGGACGACGTTCTCGAACGACGAACTCAAGTCGTTGTACCGCTACTTCGAGCAGCCGGACCCCCTGGCCTACCCGCGCACGTTCCGCGCCAACGCCAGCCAGGCGGCCAGCTACGTCGGCCCGGTCAACGAGCTCCCGGTGACCGTCGGCGGCGGCACCACGCACTGGGACGCGAAGGTCCCACGGTTCTGGGACATCGACTTCAAGGGGCTGTCGATGCTGGGCCCGCAGCCCGGCGCGGACGTTCAGGATTGGCCGTTCGAATACACCGAGATCGCCCCCTACTACGACGCGATCGAAACGCTGCTCGGGACGCAGGGCGATGTCCGGGCGATACCCGCGCTGTCCTTCAAGCACGCGCCGCGCACCCGGAATTTCCCGATGCCGCCGGGACCGCAGCAGCGCTCCTCCACGCTCATCGCCAAGGGGGCCAAGCGCATTGGGCTGCACCCGTATCCATTTCCGACCGCGATCAATTCGGTCGAGTACGACGGCCGCCCGGCGTGCAACAACTGCGGGTTCTGCAGTAATTACGGCTGCCCGATCTCGGCCCGGGTGGGCGCGCTGGCGCCGCTGCGCCTGGCGCTGCGGACCGGACGGGCGCAGTTGCACCCCGAAACCACCGTCACGAAGGTCAACTTCACCGGCCGGCGCGCCACCGGCGTCTCCTATCTCGACCCGCAGGGCAATCCCGGCGGGGAGAGCGCCGACCTGGTGGTGCTGGCCGCCTCGGCGATCGAGACGGCGCGCCTGGTGTTGCTCTCCGGCCTGCCCGACGCCAGCGGACGCATCGGCACCCGGCTGATGTTCCACAACTTTGTCGACGGGTTCGGCATCTACCTCGACCAACGGGTCCACGCCTACCGCGGCCGCTCGATCACGCAGTGCATGGAGGATTTCTGTGACCCGAACTTTCCCGGGGCCCGCCTCGCGGCGAAACTCGCCGGGCTGCCCTACATCCGCGGCGGCCTGTGCGAGCTGGGCGGCAGCCAGGACCCGATCACCGAGGGCAAGTTCTACCAGGAGATCCTGGGATTCCTGCCTGGGGTGCAGCTGTTCGGCAGCCCGTTCAAGGACCTGATGCGCGCCTCGCTGCTGCGCGACCGGCTCGCCGGCGTCAACTTCATCGGCACCGATCTGCCCTACCTGACCAACAACGTCACCCTCGACCCGACGGTCACCGACCTCAACGGCCAGCCGGTGGCCCGCGTGACCTGGGCGCCCGGCAGGCACGAGGCGGTCGCGCAAACGTTTTTCCTGGTGCCCATCACCGCGATGATGGCGGCCGCCGGCGCGCAGCTGTTCGCCGCCATCCCGGACGGTCTGGAGCGGAAACTAAGCGGCGGCACACCGCCCAACACCAAGCATGTGATGGGCGGCATGCAGATGGGCGTGTCCCCGGCGACGAGCGTCGTCGACCCCAACGGGCGAATGCACCAGATGGACAACGTTTACGTCGCCGACGGCAGCGTGTTCGTCACGTCGGGCTGCCAGAACCCGACCAACACACTCATGGCGGTGGCGCTGCGCACCGCGTTCGGGCTCACCGGCCGGCGGTAGCCACCAGGAAGGACTCCACGGCCTTGCGGTACTCCTGCGGCGCGTCGTCGTGGATCAGGTGACCGGCCTGCGGGACGCGCAAATAGGTTGTCGGGGAATCCGTTTCGGTCATCGCCCGCATCTGGCCCGGCGGGGTGACGGAGCTGCCGGCCTCGAGGAGCAGCGCCGGGGCCCGCACGGCCTTCCACTGCGCCCAGTAGTCGCGGGTGCCCCATTCGGCGGCGATCTCGATCCACCGGGAGGTGTGCCCGTGCAGCCGCCACCCGCCTTCCGTGCGGTCGAAGGCGTCCAGGAAATACCGGCCGGCGACGGGCCCGAATTCGTCGAAAACCTGCTCGGCGGAATCGAATTCGACTGGAAGGGCGTGCAGCCACGGCTCCCACGGCCCGGTGGTGCGGCCCCGGAAGTCCGGCGCCATGTCCTCGACCACCAGCACCGAGACCAGGTCCGGACGTTCGGCCGCCAGGCACCACGAGTGCAGCGCGCCCATCGAATGCCCCACCAGCCTGGCCGGTGCCCCCAGGGCGCCCACCGCGTCGGCCAGGTCGGCCACGAAGCGTTCGGTGCTGATCGGGTGTGGATCGTCGACGTCGCGGCCCCGGTGCCACGGGGCATCGTAGGTGTAGACGGTGCCCAGCCGGGCCAGCCACGGCAGCTGCCGCGACCACGTGGTGCCGCGGCCCATCAGGCCATGCACCAGCACCAACGGCTCGCCACGGCCGCCGTGGCAGGTCAACAGATCGCTGGGCATAGCACCATCTTGCGTGGCGCGCCCGGGGGTTGGACAGCTGGAGCCGCGCGGTAGCCTAGCGGAATGCCGCACGTGGTGAAGATCAACGCAATCGAGGTGCCCGCGGACGCCGGCCCCGAACTGGAGAAGCGGTTCGCCCACCGCGCGCATGCGGTCGATCGGCAACCCGGCTTCCTCGGCTTCCAGCTGCTGCGGCCCATCAAGGGCGAAAACCGCTACTTCGTGGTGACGCACTGGGAGTCCGAAGATGCCTTCCAGACGTGGGCGCAGGGACCCGCGATCGAGGCCCACGCCGGCGAGCGGGCCAACCCCGTGGCGACTGGGGCGTCGCTGCTGGAATTCGAGGTCGTGATGGACGTTGCCGGCACCAAGCAGGGTGGCTAGCGGTCACTCGACCCGGCGCCGCGTCGCGGCGTTGGGCGCCGCCGCGGCTCTGGTCGTGACGCTCGCGCCCGGTTGCGCGCCCTCCCCCGCCCCGCACGCCAACGCTGCCAACCCCGGGCGGCAGATCGACACCCGGACGCCCCCCGGCATCCGGGCCCAGCAGACCCTGGACATGCTGAACTCGGACTGGCCCATCGGCCCGGTCGGCGTCGGCACCCTCGCCGCGCCCGGCGAGGTCGAGTCGGTCGAGACCACCATGGAGGGGCTGTGGTGGGATCGCCCGTTCACCCTCGCCAGCGTCGACATCAGCGCCAGCGTCGCCACCCTGCACCTGGTCACCTCGTACGGCGCGCGCCAGGACATTCGGATACACACCGACGACGAGGGTCGGGTGGACCGGTTCGACGTCGACACGCAGGCGCCGAAGGTCAACTCCTGGCACGACATCGACGCGGTGCTGAGCAAGACCGGCGCCCGCTACTCCTACCAGGTCGCCAAGGTCGACAACGGTCGCTGCGACCCGGTGGCGGGCACCAACACGGGCGAATCCCTGCCGCTGGCATCGATTTTCAAGCTCTACGTGCTGCACGCGCTGGCCGGCGCGGTCCGGAGCGGAACGGTGTCGTGGGACGATCAGCTCACCGTCACAGACAAGAGCCGCGCGGTCGGCTCGTCGGGCCTGGAACTGCTTCCCGGAGATCATGTTTCGGTGCGCACGGCCGCCGAGAAGATGATCGCCACGAGTGACAACATGGCCACCGACCTCCTGATCGGCCGGATGGGCACGCACGCCATCGAGGAGGCACTCGTCACGGCCGGCCATCACGACCCGGCCAGCATGACGCCGTTCCCCACAATGTACGAGTTGTTCTCCGTCGGATGGGGCAAACCTGACCTGCGCGACCAATGGAAACAAGGATCCAAGCAAGTCCGCGCCCAGCTGCTGCAGCAGGCGGATTCGACTCCCTACCAACCCGATCCGACCCATGCCCACGCCCCGGCCTCGGCCTACGGCGCCGAGTGGTACGGCAGCGCCGAGGACATCTGCCGGGTGCACGCGGCGCTGCAGGCCGACGCGGTCGGCCCGGCCGCACCCGTCAGACAGATCCTGTCCGCGGTGGCCGGCATCCAGCTGGACCGCAACGTCTGGCCCTATATCGGCGCGAAAGCCGGTGGACTGCCGGGCGATCTGACGTTCAGCTGGTACGCCGTCGACAAGACCCAGCAGGCCTGGGTGGTCAGCTTCCAGCTGAACTGGCCCCGCGATCACGGGCCCAGGGTGACCGGCTGGATGTTGCAGGTGGCCCGGCAGGCCTTCGCGCTGATCGCGCCCCAATAGCTGGTGAGCGGTCGCGAATCGCTGCTGGACACCTTTCCCGGGCGCCTGTTCATCGAGGACATGCGGTCATTCGGCGGCCTGGTGATCCCAGAACGGCTCGTCAGAGCCGCGGCCCGGGCGGTCGGCGGCTATCTCTACTCCGATCGGTGCCTTGAGGCCGCGCACCTCGACGTGAGCGACAAGGAGCTGCGCGCGTACGACGAGGCGGGGCTGGCGGCCCTGTCGACGCTGCCCGCGTTCGGATCGCCGCAAATCCATCAGGGGACCCTCAGCGAGTTGCGCGCGCCGAGCATCCGCAATCGGGCTCCGTTGAGCGCGTTGCCAAACGGCGCGTTCTGGACCTCCACCCCCATCACCGACGGCGAAGACACCTGGACCTTGTGCGGTGAGAACCTGAAGCGCGAACGCCCGCGCTGGGAGGTGCATTTCGACGCAGCGCACGCTCGCGTCGCGCGGATAGCTTCGGCCGCCGACTGGGCCGACCTGATCGACTCGCATCCAGCGACGGCCGGTGGCTGTAAGTTCCCGGACTGGCCGGCGATCGCAGAGACCTGGGATGCGGTGCATCTGTCGCCTGCGGGATTGCTGCTGGCCCATCCCAAGATCTCGGCCACCCCGTTCGTCACGACCGATGGGTCCGGTTACGCGCATAGTGAGGCGGGAACCTATGCCAGCGTTGCGCACTGGTCCGCGGTCTCTACCGCCTGGCTGCGCGAACCACCGAACGCGGAATTCGGACCGGCGCCTGGCTCCGATTGACTCTGGGTATAGGTGACTTACGAATTCGATAGCGTATGCGCTATCAACTTCGGGGCAAGCCGCATGGTCTGGAGAGCCGCGAAGTCCCGTTACAAACGCAGCGTCCAGCGGCCGTTCCGGAAGTGCAGCACGGTGCGGCTCACCGGGGCAATGTCGATGCCCCAGAACGACTTCGGGGGCGCGTCGAGGCTGTGCAGGATGGCGGCGCGGATCACCGCCGGATGCGTCACCGCCACCACGGGCGCGGTGTTGCCGGTGAGGGACTCCAGCCAGCCCGCGACCCGTTGGATCAGGTCGAGGATCGACTCACCGCCGTGCGGGGCCCGGACAGGATCGGTCAGCCACGTCTCCAGGTCCGCGGGTCCGACGGCCCGCAACGTCTGCCCGCACCATTCCCCGCACTGCAGGTCGGCCAGCCGCGGTTCGGTTGCGGCGTGCAGGCCCAGCAGTTGTGCGGTCTCCCGCACCCGCTGCTCGGGTCCCGCGAGCGGACGCGCGTCTTTCTGAACATCAAGGCGCCCAGCCTTTTTGACCTGCCGGCGCCCGATCTCGTTGAGGGGCTCGTCGACGGGAAACCGTCCGGCCGCCATGGCGTCGGTCATAGCGTGCGAGACGAGGGTCAGCCGGACGACCTCGCTCACGCGGGCACTCGTTCCTCCAGCGGCCGCCGCACAAGGGTCGCGAACACCAGGCCTATCGTCGCCCACAACACCAGCTGAGTAGCCAGAGCAAGCAGCCTGAATTCGTACAGGACGTCGGCGGGAAAACCCGGATAGACGATCGCACCGGAGGCGTCGCGCACCGGTTGCGGAGTCTCGTCGGTGCTCGGCAGCAGCGCCAGCACCACCGCGACCGTCGCGACATAGGCGCCCGCCGCGAGCAGTCGCCCGTTCCATGCGCCGAACCGGGCGGTCAGCCCCCGCGCCGACCACACCGCGGCGATGGCCAGCGCCACCGACGCCAGCACCGCCACCAGATACCAGCCGGTGCGCGCCCCGATCGTGTCCGACTGGCCCACCGCGGGCGGGTTCGGCGGATATTTCACGAACGGCAGCAGGTACACCGCAACGAAGGCGGCCGTCGCCAACAGCAGCGAAAGCCGGCGTGGTGCAACGTCTCCCGCGCGCGGGACAACCACGCAGAACACGACGCCGAACAGCGCGCCCATCGCGACGCCGAAGATCAGGACGCCGAACCCCAGTCCCGCATTGGACTGCACTCCGCGACTGAACAACTCGGCGCCGTGCTCGTGCACGCCATGGGCGTCCAGCGCGTCGGCGCGTCCGTCCTCGAAAGCGATCGCGCGGCCGATGACCGGTTCGGCGCACAGGCGGGCGAAGGCGAACGCCAGCACCGCGCCGATTGCACCGGCCAGCAGGCCGCGTCCGATCAGACGCTTCTCCACGCGATCAGTGGCAGGGGAAGCCGAGCAGATGCCGGGCATCGTGCACGAACTCGTGCACGTGCGAATCGCCGCCGAACAACGACACAGCCCCCTGGTCGACGCCGACGAAGTACAGCGCCAGCAGCGCCAGGAAGGCGGTCGCCGCCAACCACACCGCGGCGCTCGCCGCCGCCAGGTCGACCGACCGGATCCGGGTACGGGTCGTCGGGAGATTGGGCATTGTCTGCTCCTTCCGGGATGTCGCGTCCCGCTTGGGGATGGGTGACGGGCTCCGGGTCTGACTGTGACAGTGGCGCGACCGTTCTGGAGTTTCACCAGAATTCCGGGTTGCCGTCGCTGGTCAGTGTAGACGGGGGGTCAATGCTGCGGCGCCGCGGAGCCGTAGCCGAGCTCGCCCGCGGTGTACTTGGCGGCGTCGGTGACCGGGACCGCTTGGACCGCGGTGCCATAGGCGCAGATCTCGGTCCACACGTCGCCGATCTCGGTGGTGTCGAACCGCATCGCGACGATCGCGTTGCCACCGCGATTGCGCGCCTCGGCGATCAGGCGTCCCATCGCCTCGTTGCGGCTCTCGGCGAGATTCTTGGTCATGCCGGCCAGCTCGCCGCCGAACATCGCCTTGAAGCCCGCGCCCATCTGGGAGAAGGCGTTTCGCGAGCGGACGGTCAACCCGAACACTTCGCCGCAGACGCGCTGGATTTCCCAGCCCGGAAGGTCGTTGGTCGTCACGATCAGCACAGGCGGGCCCCTTACATGCGAAACGGGCGGTTAATCCCGTCAGAGATTAACCGCCCGTTTGCTGCGATCGCTACTGCGTTTCCGGTGCGCTGTGCGCCCCAGCCTTGGCCAGGTCCGGCTCGGCCGGCGGCTTGCGGGTCCCGGTGAATGTGAACACCGCGTCCTCGCCGGCTCCCTCGCCGTCCCAGTTGTCCACGTCGACCGTGACGATCTGACCCGGACCGACCTCCTCGAAGAGGATCTTCTCGGACAGCTGGTCCTCGATCTCGCGCTGGATGGTGCGCCGCAGCGGGCGGGCACCCAGCACCGGGTCGAAGCCACGCTTGGCCAGCAATGACTTCGCCTTGTCGGTCAGCTCCATCGCCATGTCCTTGCTCTTGAGCTGGCCGGCGACCCGGGTGATCATCAGGTCGACCATCTTGATGATCTCGTCACGAGTCAGCTGGTGGAAGACGATGACCTCGTCGATGCGGTTGAGGAACTCCGGGCGGAAGTGCTTCTTGAGCTCGTCGTTGACCTTCTGCTTCATCCGCTCGTAGTCGTTCTCACCGCCACCCTGGGTGAAGCCCAGGCCGACCGGCTTGGAGATGTCGGACGTGCCCAGGTTGGAGGTGAAGATCAGCACGGTGTTCTTGAAGTCCACCGTGCGGCCCTGGCCGTCGGTGAGCCGGCCATCCTCGAGGACCTGCAACAGGCTGTTGTAGATCTCCTGGTGTGCCTTCTCGATCTCGTCGAACAGCACCACCGAGAACGGCTTGCGCCGCACCTTCTCGGTGAGCTGGCCGCCCTCCTCGTAGCCGACGTATCCCGGCGGGGCGCCGAACAGCCGCGACGCGGTGAACCGGTCGTGGAACTCGCCCATGTCGATCTGGATGAGCGCGTCGTCGTCGCCGAACAGGAAGTTGGCCAGCGCCTTGGACAGCTCGGTCTTACCGACACCCGACGGGCCGGCGAAGATGAACGAGCCCGACGGGCGCTTGGGGTCCTTCAGCCCGGCGCGGGTGCGGCGGATCGCCTTGGAGACGGCCTTGACGGCGTCCTCCTGGCCGATGATCCGCTTGTGCAGCTCGTCTTCCATCCGCAGCAGTCGGGTGGTCTCGGCCTCGGTGAGCTTGAACACCGGAATGCCGGTCCAGTTGCCCAGCACCTCGGCGATCTGCTCGTCGTCGACCTCGGCGACCACGTCCATATCGCCTGAGCGCCACTGCTTTTCGCGCTCCGCCCGCTGGGCCACCAGCTGCTTCTCCCGGTCGCGCAGGCTGGCCGCCTTCTCGAAGTCCTGGGCGTCGATCGCCGATTCCTTCTCGCGGCGGGCCTCGGCGATCTTCTCGTCGAACTCCCGCAGGTCTGGCGGTGCGGTCATCCGGCGGATCCGCATCCGGGCGCCGGCCTCGTCGATCAGGTCGATCGCCTTGTCCGGCAGGAACCGGTCGTTGATGTAGCGATCGGCCAGGGTGGCGGCCGCCACGATCGCGGCGTCGCTGATCGACACCCGGTGGTGGGCTTCGTACCGGTCGCGCAGGCCCTTGAGGATCTCGATGGTGTGCTCCACCGTCGGCTCCCCCACCTGCACGGGCTGGAAGCGGCGCTCCAGGGCGGCGTCCTTCTCGATGTACTTGCGGTACTCGTCGAGCGTGGTGGCACCGATCGTCTGCAGCTCACCGCGGGCCAGCTTGGGCTTCAGGATCGACGCGGCGTCGATCGCGCCCTCGGCGGCACCGGCACCGACCAGCGTGTGCAGCTCGTCGATGAACAGGATGATGTCGCCGCGGGTGTTGATCTCCTTGAGCACCTTCTTGAGGCGTTCCTCGAAGTCACCGCGGTAGCGGCTGCCCGCGACCAGCGAACCCAGGTCGAGCGTGTAGAGCTGCTTGTCCTTCAGCGTCTCCGGAACCTGGCCGTGCACGATGGCCTGCGCCAGGCCCTCGACGACGGCGGTCTTGCCGACGCCGGGCTCGCCGATCAGCACCGGGTTGTTCTTGGTGCGCCGGCTCAACACCTGCATCACCCGCTCGATTTCCTTCTCGCGGCCAATGACCGGGTCCAGCTTGCCTTCCATCGCGGCGGCCGTCAGGTTGCGCCCGAACTGATCGAGCACCAGCGACGTGGACGGGCTGCCGGACTCGCCGCCGCGGCCACCCGTGCCGGCCTCCGCGGCCTCCTTGCCCTGGTAGCCGCTCAGCAGCTGGATGACCTGCTGGCGCACCCGGGTCAGCTCCGCGCCCAGCTTCACCAGCACCTGGGCGGCCACGCCCTCACCCTCGCGGATCAGGCCCAGCAAGATGTGCTCGGTGCCGATGTAGTTGTGGCCCAATTGCAGCGCCTCGCGCAGGCTCAGCTCGAGAACCTTCTTGGCGCGCGGGGTGAACGGGATGTGTCCCGACGGCGCCTGCTGCCCCTGGCCGATGATCTCCTCGACCTGGCTGCGGACGCCCTCCAACGAGATGCCCAGCGACTCCAACGACTTCGCCGCGACGCCCTCGCCCTCGTGAATCAGGCCCAACAAAATGTGCTCGGTGCCGATGTAGTTGTGGTTGAGCATCCGGGCCTCTTCTTGCGCCAGGACGACGACCCTGCGGGCACGGTCGGTAAATCTTTCGAACATCGGTGGTTACCTGCTCTCCCTCACCATCGGTACAGCTGGGGCATCGCGTACCTGCCATCCACTGTAATGGTCGGCCCGCCGGGGTTCCTAACGTTGCGGTGGCTGGCGATCAGGCCGCATACCCCCGTTAGCGCAGAGCCGTAACAGGTAAACGAGGAAAATCGCCAAAGCGTTTCCCGTGAGGGCCGGCGATCATTCCGCCGCCAGCGAAATTGAAAACAACCGGCGCCCAGGCCTGCGGGGCCCGGGCGCCGGTAAGCGGTCCGCTTAGGTGGCCGCGTGGAACGCGTCGATGACGTCGGCGGGGATGCGACCGCGCGTCGACACGTTGTGCCCGTTGCGGCGGGCCCACTCGCGGATCGCGGCGCTCTGCTCGCGGTCGATGGCCCCACGTCCACGTCCCGAGCCGGAACGCCCGCGCCGACGACCGCCGACACGGCGTCCCGCCGCTACCCATTGCTTCAAATCGTTGCGCAGTTTCGCGGCATTCTTGGACGAAAGATCAATCTCGTAGGTCACCCCGTCAAGCCCGAATTCAACCGTTTCGTCGGCCGCGCCCGCACCGTCGAAATCATCGACCAAGGTGACGGTCACTTTTTTCGCCATTAGCTTACCCTCGCGTTTCGTCCTGAGCAGTTGCTGAGCAGTTCGGATTCACTCCCCAAGACACCAATCTGCCATAAGAACGCAGGATACTCAATCCGGACGCAACGGGTAACTCAACCGGAGTGCGGTCGAACAATCGGGAACAAAACTGTCTCTCTAATTGACAGGCCGGTCAAAGTCATCAGCAACCGATCGATACCCATTCCGGTTCCGGTGCACGGCGGCATCCCGTACTCGAGCGCGGCGAGAAAGTCTTCGTCGAGCACCATGGCCTCGTCGTCGCCGGCCGCCGCGGCGCGGGCCTGCGCAGCGAACCTCTCGCGCTGCACGACCGGGTCGTTGAGTTCGGAATACCCGGTGGCCAGCTCGACCCCGCGCAGGTACAGGTCCCACTTCTCGGTGACACCGGGAATGCTGCGGTGCTGGCGCGTCAAAGGTGTTGTCTCGACAGGGAAATCCTTGACGAAGGTGGGAGCGGTGAGCGCGTTGCCCACGGCGTGCTCCCACAGTTCCTCGACGAGCTTGCCGTGCCCGTAGCCGCGGTTCTCGGGGATCTCCACCCCGAGCCGATTTGCGATGGCCCACAGCCTGTCGACCGTCGTCTCGGGCGTGATCTCCTCACCGAGCGCCGCCGACAGCGACGGATACATTTGTATCGACGCCCATTCTCCGTCTATGTCGTAGACGCTGCCGTCTGGCAACGGGAGTTGTCGAGTTCCGATGGCCTCGTCGGCCACCTCTTGAATAAGCTCGCGTGTGACGATCGCTGAATCGTCATAGGTTCCGTAGGTCTGGTAGGTCTCCAACATCGAAAATTCTGGAGAATGCGTCGAATCGGCCCCTTCGTTTCGGAACACGCGATTTAGCTCGAAGACCCTGTCGAATCCGCCGACGATGCAGCGCTTGAGGAACAGTTCCGGCGCGATCCGCAGGTAGAGATCGATGTCGAGCGCATTGGAATGGGTGATGAACGGCCGGGCCGCGGCGCCACCGGCCAGCGTCTGCAACATAGGCGTTTCGACTTCGAGAAACCCGCGCCGTTCCATCGCGTTGCGTATCGCGCGGATGACGGCGATTCTCTGCCGGGCCACCGACCGGGCCTGAGGGCGGACGATGAGGTCGACGTAGCGCTGCCGCACCCGCGACTCTTCGTTCATCTCCTTGTGCGCGACGGGCAGCGGGCGCAGCGACTTGGCCGCCATCCGCCAGGAATCCGCCAGCACGGACAACTCGCCGCGCCGCGAGCTGATCACGTTGCCGTGCACGTAGACGATGTCACCCAGGTCGACGTCGGTCTTCCACGCGTCGAGCGCCTGCTGCCCCACCTTGTCGAGGCTGATCATCACCTGCAGGGTGGTGCCATCGCCGTCCTGGAGTGTCGCAAAGCACAATTTCCCGGAATTGCGCGCGAAGATGACGCGGCCCGCGACGCCGACGATGTCGTCGGTGGCGGTGTCGGTCGGCAGGTCGGGGTGGGCGGCGCGCACCTCGGCCAGGGTGTGGGTGCGCTCGATGGCGACCGGGTAAGGGTCGCACCCCTCCTCCAGCAGGCGAGCGCGCTTGTCCCGGCGGATCCGGAACTGCTCGGGAAGGTCGGGGTCGGCTTCGCTCACGACGTGCCAGCTTAATTGACGGGGCATCGAGCCTGCGCCGACGGCGACGACCGTCAGCGGGCGGTCTTGAGCCGACCGCGCTGGGCGTCCCGGTTGCGTTCGAAGACCAGCTGCAGTCCGTGCAGCGTCAGGTGTTGGTCGTAGTGGCTGACGGTGTGCAGCTCGGGCAGCAGCAGGGGCGCGGTATGGCCGGTCGCCACGACCGCGACCTGATCGCCCAGGGCGTCGGCGAAGCCGTCCACGTCCTCGCGGACGCGCTGGACCAAGCCGTCGACCAGCCCGGCGAACCCGAACACCGCGCCGGCCTGCATGCATTCGACGGTGTTCTTGCCGACCACCGAACGGGGCCGGGTCAATTCGACGCGACGCAGCGCGGCGGAGCGGGCCGCGGCGGCATCGGAGGACACCTGCACGCCGGGGGCGATGGCGCCGCCGAGAAACTCGCCCTTGGCCGACACGACGTCCACGCAGATCGAGGACCCGAAATCGATGACGATGGCCGCCGTGCCGAACTTGTGAAACGCCGCCAGGCAGTTGACGATGCGGTCGGCGCCCACTTCTTTCGGATTGTCGACCAGCAGGGGAATCCCGGTACGCACACCCGGCTCGATGAGCACGTGCGGCACCGACGGCCAGTACTGATCGAGCATCACCCGCACCTCGTGCAGCACCGACGGAACGGTCGACAGCGCGGCGGCGCCGGTGAGGCGCTCGGAATCGTCGCCGATCAGGCCGTCGATCGTCAGCGCCAGTTCATCCGCGGTGGCCTCTGATTCGGTGCGGATCCGCCAGTGCTGCACGACTTTTGCGTGCTCCTTGGATCCGGATATCAGTCCGACGACGGTATGGGTGTTGCGGACGTCGATGGCCAGCAGCACGGCTACCGCGCGCCGATCCGCGGGTCCAACAGCTCCGCCGCGTCGGCCGGCACGAAGGCCGGGTCGTGCCCGAGGTCGATCGGCTTGTTGTCGGCGTCGACGAAGACGATCCGCGGGCGGTAGGCGCGCGCCTCCGCCTCCTCCATCGTCCCGTAGGCGATCAGGATCACCAGGTCACCCGGGTGCACCAGATGCGCTGCGGCGCCGTTGATTCCGATCACCCCGGTGCCGCGTTCGCCGGTGATCGCGTAGGTGACCAGGCGGGCACCGTTGTCGATGTCGACGATGGTGACCTGTTCGCCCTCGAGCAGGTCGGCGGCTTCCATCAAGTCGGCGTCGATGGTCACCGAGCCGACGTAGTGCAGGTCGGCCTGCGTGACGGTGGCGCGATGGATCTTCGACTTCAGCATCGTCCGTAACATCAATTCCTCCAATGTGATTGGGCGAGTTCGTCCGGCCCAGCGGTGCCGGCGAGGTTTCCGATCTGGATTGAGACATTGTCGAGCAGCCTGGTGCTGCCGAGCCTGGCCGCGACCAGCAACCGGCCGGATCCGTTATCCCGCAACGGCGCAAGGTCGGCGTCGCGCAGCTCGAGGTAATCGACCACGAGGCCGGGCGTCGCTTCGAGCACCGCGCGCGCCGCGTCCAGCGCGGCCCGGGCGCCGGAGGTCGCGGCGTGCGCTCCGGCCGTCAGCGCCGCCGAAAGCGCCACGGCCAATTCGCGCTGCGTCGCGTCCAGGTAGCGGTTGCGCGAGGACATCGCCAGCCCGTCGTGTTCGCGCACCGTCGGGACGCCGACGACGGCCACGTCGAAGTTCAGGTCGGCGACCATCTGGCGGATCATCACCAGCTGCTGATAATCCTTCTCGCCGAAGTAAACCCGGTCAGGACGCACGATCTGCAGCAGTTTGCACACCACCGTGAGCACGCCGGCGAAATGGGTCGGCCGCGGGCCGCCCTCGAGCTCGGCGGCCAGCGGGCCGGGCTGCACGGTGGTGCGCAGCCCGTCGGGATACATCGCCGCAGCGGTCGGCGCGAAGACGATCTCGACGCCTTCGCCGCGCAGCAGCGCCAGGTCGTCGTCGAGGGTGCGGGGGTAGGCGTCGAGGTCTTCGCCGGCCCCGAACTGCAGGGGGTTGACGAAGATCGAGACCACCACCACGGCACCGGGCACGCGCTTGGCGGCACGCACCAGCGCCAGGTGCCCCTCGTGCAGCGCGCCCATCGTGGGTACCAGCGTCACCCGGCGGCCGGTGTGGCGCAGTGCGCGGCTGACGTCTGTGACGTCACGCGGCGCCGAGTACACGTTGAGCGCACCCGGTTTGAAGGCGGGCTTGTGTGCGGTCATCGCGCCAGCACCGCCACGACGTCCTCGGGGGCGTGCGCGCGCTGGGCGGTCCGCAGGGCGTTGACCCGGTAGGCCTGGGCCAGCTCCGGCTCGACCTCTGCGAGCGCGGCGAGATGCTCGGCGACCGCAGCCGCGTCGCCACGGGCGACCGGGCCGGTGAGCGCGGCCTGCCCGCGCTGCAGGGTGTTCTCCAGCGCCGCCCGGGCCAGCGGCCCGACAATGCGTTCGGCGAGGCCCCCCGGCTGATCGTCGACGGTCTGTTGGCCGAGCAGTTCGCTGCCGCGCAGCGCGGCCCGCAGCGCCTCGAGCGCGTCGGCGATCACCGTCACGATGTGGTTGCCGGCGTGCGCCAGCGCGGCGTGGTACAGGACGCGGGCGTCCTCGCGGACGCAGAACGGCTCCCCGCCCATCTCGAGGACCAGCGACTGCCCGATCGCGTACCCGACGTCGTCCGCCGCGGTGATCGCGAAGCAGGTGTCGGGCAGCCGGCTGATGTCCTCGTCGGAACCGGTGAACGTCATCGCCGGGTGAATCGCCAGCGGGATGCAGCCGTCGTGGGCCAGCGGTGCCAAGATGCCGACGCCGTTGGCGCCGGACGTGTGCACCACGATGGTGCCCGGCCGCACGGCCGACGTCGCCGCCAGGCCCGACACCAGGCCGGCGAACTCGCTGTCCGGGACGGCCAGCAGCAGCAGTTCGGCGTTGGCGGCCACGTCCGGCGGCGCTACCACCGGCGTCTCGGGCAACCGGCGCTGCGCCCGCTGGCGCGACACCCTCGAGACGCCGCTGCACGCCACAACGACGTGGTCGGCGCGCTCCAGCGCGACACCGAGCGCGGAGCCCACCCGGCCGGCGGAGATGATTCCCACCTTGAGCCTGGCCGGGCGCAGTCCGTCGAACTGCCCCATCGCAGACGACCTCACAGCTTTCTTTTTCGTTCCGGTCCACTGCTCGGGTACCGGACGGTCACTAAGACTTTAATCGATTCATCATGCCGAGCCCAATGAAAGCCGGTGTGAGGAAGCTCCCAGCTCAGCCGTCACGTCGACGGCGCCGACCGCCGCCGGACGGCTCGGCCTGCAGCCTCGCCAGCAGTTCGGCCACCGACTGGCCGCCGCTCGGCGGCCCATCCGCCGAGCCCTCCGGCCCCGGCTCCAGCGGATCCGCGCCGCGATGGCGCGGGACCGGCTCCACCGACGGCGGCGGAGCCATCTGGGGTGGCGGCGGCGCGGCGGGAGGCGGCGGCATCGGATGGGGAGGCGGCGGCGCGGCGGCCGGCGCGCCGAAGTCGCGGTAGTCGGCCGAATGGCGCGCCCGCGCCCGGCCACCAGATTCGCCGTACGGCGGCGGCGGCTGCTGCGCGTGTTCGAAAGGCGAGCCGTCCAGCGTTTCCCCGGCGCCGTAGTGCCGCGCGCGACGCCCGCCCGTCGGCTCACCACCCGGTCCGCCGGCCGACTCGGCGCCCGCCCAGTTGCCGCCCGGTGCCCCGGGAGGCAGCCACAGCCCCTGGGCGCCGGCCGGCTGCCAGTCCTGCATCTGCGGCTGCGGTTGCGGCGGCGGTGGTGGAGGCTGTTGCCGGGGATCGAATCGCGGCTCGGGCTCCGGCGGCGCCGTCATGTACGGGGGCTCCTGGGAAACCACGTACCGGGCCTCGGGCGGGACCTCGTACTGGGCGCGCACGCGCTCGCCCGGGGACGACGGCGGCTGGCGGGGCGGCAGCAGCGGCTCCTCGGGCACGTCGATGATCGCGGCCTCGTCGGCGCGGCCGTCGCCGTGACCGGGCGGGTTGTCCCGGGTGACCGATGTCACCCGGTCGCTGGCCACCCAATCCGGGTTGCTCTCGCCGTTGCGGTCCCAGTCGCTGTAGGCGCGGGTGCGCGGCGCCTCGGTTTCGACCGTCTCCAGCGCCGGGTGGTGCTGCAGGTCGGTGTCGAACAAGATCTCCAGGCTGGTTCGCAGCGCGCTCAGCTCGGCGCGCAGCGCGGCCAGGTCGTCTTCGGCCTGCGCGCGCAGCTCGGAGGCCAGCTCGCGACGCAGCTGGGACTCCACGGTCAGCTCGTACTCGCGCCGGGCCGAGATTTCCCGATCCAGCTGCAGGTCGTAGACGAGCTTGAGGTCGCGCACCCGGGACTGGTCCGCGTCGCTTTGCCGGCGGTACAGCACCGATACGAAGGCGCCGGCGACTGCGGCCCACAGCGCCAGGATTACAGCGAGCTTGAGGAGTTCCACCCGATTGGTGAAAACCAGTGCGGAACTGGCCCCCATCGCGAGGACCAGCAACGCGGTCAAGAGCACCCACCCCGGCCTGCGGCCGCCGCGCCGCACCCGGGCGCCGCGGGACAGAACGGTCATGGCCTGAGAGTACCTGCGCGAGGTCACTCCGCGTGTCGCGCGGCACCGGCGATTCTCACCGCGGTCAACCTTCGGCACCCTCGCCGTGCTCGGGGGGCTCCGGCGGAGACTTGCAGCAATGCTGTAGCCACAGGGCGGCGACCACCAAAGCCAACGCGCTGGCGGCCGCCACCACCGTGCCGGCGGTGTCCTCGGCGGCCGCCCGCAGCCATGGCCGCCGCGGCAGTAAAAACACCAACACCCCGACCCACCACCCCAGCACCAGCGCACCCACCCATGCCGACGCCTTCGCGATCATCACGCTGCGCGCCACCGCAAGCGGGTGCAGCCAACCGGGCCCGTCACCGATTTCGCCGTTGCTGATCTTGTTCCGCACATAGCGCGCCCACAGCGCCTCGGCCGCAGCAACCGCCAGCAGTGACAGACCGGTCAGCGCGGTGATCGGCGGGAACCACCGGTACAGCAGCAGGACCAGCAGATAACCCAGCAGCCCGGCGCCGACCACGGCGGCCGTCAGTTCACGCTTCCGGGTGGGGCCCATCAGGTATGGGACCCCTTCAACTCCAGCGTCAGTCCCGAGAGCCGCACCGCCGCCCGGTCGGCGGGCTCGAGCTGGGCCAGCAGCTGCGCGACCGGACGCGGCCCTTCGGCGACCGTCAGCTCGGCGTCGGGCTCGATGGCCAGCCACGGCACCATCACGAAGGCCCGCAGGTGGGCCAGTTGGTGCGGCAGCGTCAGGTTGGGTTCGCGGACGACCACCTCCGTGTCGCCGTAGCACGCGATCAGGTCGACGTCGAGGGTGCGCGGGCCCCAGCGCTCGCCGCGCACCCGGCCCGCGGCCTTCTCGAACTCCTGCGCCCGGCGCAGCCAGGCCTGCCCGTCGCACGCCGGGTCCTCGGCGATGAGCGCCGCGTTGAGGAACGGCGCCTGCTCCACCCGGCCCCAGGGGTCCGTCTCGTACACCGGGGAAACCGCCACTACCGCCTCGCCCAGCCCGTCCACCACCGACTGCAGCCGCGCCAACCGGTCGCCCAGGTTGGACCCGATGGACAGCACGACGCGGGTCATACCGCCCCGCCCGCCGGGATCACCGAGCCGCGGCCCCCACGCCGCGACCGCCGAACCACGACGGCCACGTCGGCGAACTGGTGCGGGATGGGCGCCTGCGGCTTGTGCACCACCACCTCGACGGCGTGCACGCGTTGGTCGCCCATCACCCGGTCGGCGATTTCGCCGCCGACCGCCTCGATCAGCTGGCGCGGCGGCCCCCCGACGACGTCGGCCGCCAGTTGGGCGAGCGCGCCGTAGTCGAAGGTGTCGGCCAGGTCGTCGCTGGCGGCGGCGTCGGCCAGGTCGATCCACACGGTGATATCGACGACGAAGTCCTGCCCGCTGGCGCGCTCGTGCTCGAACACTCCGTGTCGGCCACGGGCCGTCAAGCCGCGCAACTCGATTCGATCAGCCATTCTGCGTCCAGGCCTCGACCACCTTGAGGGCATCGACGGACGCGCGCACATCGTGCACGCGCACACCCCAGGCGCCGTACAGGGCGGCCAGCGCGGAAATCACCGCGGTCGCCGTCTCGCGCCCGTCGGGCGGTCGCGGCGAGCCGTCGGGTCCGGCCAACAACGTACCCAGGAACCGTTTACGCGAGGCGCCCAGCAGCACCGGCACCCCGGTGGCGACCAGCTGCGGCAGCGCGTGCAGCAGCGCCCAATTGTCTTGTCCGGTCTTGGCGAATCCCAGCCCGGGGTCGATCACCAGCTGGCCGGGATCCACGCCGGCGGCCACCGCGTCGTCGACGCTGGCCAGCAGCTCGGCGCGCACTTCGGCCACCACGTCGCGGTAATGCGGCGCCTGATGCGGACGCTCAGCCGACACCGATCGCCAATGCATCAACACCCACGGCACGCCGGACTCGGCCAGTAGCGGCGCCATCGCGGGATCGGCCCGCCCACCCGACACGTCGTTGACGATTCGCGCGCCGCTCTGCAGGGCCGCCCGCGCCACGTCGGCATGCATGGTGTCGATGCTCACGGTAATGCCCTGTGCGGCAAGCTCTTTGACGACGGGCACTACCCGGGAAGTCTCGACGCGCGGGTCGACGCGGACGGCGCCGGGCCGGGTCGACTCCCCGCCGACGTCGACGATCCCGGCGCCCGCGGCGGCCATCGCCAGACCGTGGGCGACGGCGTCGTCGGTATCGAGGTAGCGCCCACCGTCGGAGAAGGAGTCGTCAGTGACGTTCAGAACTCCCATCACCTGCACGGGCGCCCAACTCACTTGCGCAGGATCAGGTCGAGCGCTTCGGCTCGAGAGGCGGGACTGGTCTTGAACATGCCACGCACCGCCGAGGTCGTGGTGATGGCGCCCGGCTTGCGGACACCGCGCATCGCCATGCACAGGTGTTCGGCCTCGATGACGACCATCACACCGCGCGGATCCAGTTTGCTCACCAGGGCGTCGGCGATCTGGCTGGTCAGCCGCTCCTGCACCTGGGGCCGCTTGGCGTAGAGGTCCACCAGCCGGGCGATCTTCGACAGGCCGGTCACCCTGCCGTCCTTGCCGGGTATGTACCCGACATGCGCCACCCCGTGGAACGACACCAGGTGATGCTCGCAGGTGGAGTACATCGGGATTTCCTTGACGATCACCATCTCGTCGTGGTCCTCGTCGAACATGGTGTTCAAGACGCTGTCGGGATCGGTGTAGAGCCCGGCGAACATCTCGCGGTAGGCGCGCGCGACGCGGGCCGGAGTGTCCTGCAGGCCGTTTCGATCCGGGTCTTCCCCGATCGCGCAGAGCAACTCGCGGACCGCGGCCTCGGCGCGCTGCTGATCGAACGCCCGTATGCGTGGAGTCGTGTGGTGGGTGTCCGGCCCCAAATCCGGCCCCAAATCTGGGAGAGCCATCGATCCTCCGTTCCTCAGCCGTGGGCCGGCGGGTTGGACCGGCTCACGTCATCGCCCTGGTTGTCGGGAGCCTTGCCGGCATCCGGATTCGGTTGAGCGGGAGGCGGATAGGGGGGATACGGCGGGTAATACTGGTGGGTCGGGTGACCCTGGCCCTGGGGGCCCTGCTGGCCCGGGTAACCCGGCGCGGGGTAACCGGGCGCGGGCTGCGGCCAATACGGTTGCGGCGGGGGCGGTGTGGGGCTGGCGGCGGGCGGATGCCAATGATTCGGCTGCTGCTGGTGCTGCGGCGGCCAACCCGGCGCATGCCAGCCCGCCGGCGCGCCGTAGTCGGGCTGCGTCGCACCGTGCGGAACGGGCTGGCGGTTACCGGCACCTTGATCGCCGTGAGAGCCATTGCCGCCGTTGGCGTTTCGGGCGGCCTCGGCCTGCGCGGCCTCGCTGGCCCGGGCGATGGCCGCCTTGAAGGCGGGCTCCTGCACCGGCGGTGGCCACGGCTCGCCCCGCTCCATAGCAAGCTCGCCGGGCGTCTTGATCGGCGGCTTGTCCGACGGGATCCGGCCGCCGAAATCGTCGAACATGGTGAGCCTGGGCCGTTTTTCGACCCCGGAGAAGATGCCCTGCAGCTCGGCGCGGTGCAGGGTTTCCTTTTCCAGCAGCTCGCCGGCCAGGGTGTCGAGGACGTCGCGGTATTCGGTGAGGATCTCCCATGCCTCGGTGTGCGCCGCCTCGATCAGCTTGCGGACCTCGTCATCGATGTCGCGGGCGACCTCGTGGGAGTAGTCCGCCTGGGTTCCCATGGTCCGGCCCAAGAACGGGTCGCCGTGCTCGGAGCCGTATTTGACGGCGCCGAGCTTCGAGCTCATGCCGAACTCGGTGACCATCGCGCGGGCGATCTTGGTGGCCTGCTCGATGTCGGACACCGCGCCGGTCGTCGGCTCACGGAACACCAGCTCTTCGGCGGCTCGCCCGCCCATCGCGAACACCAGCTGAGCGATCATCTCCGAGCGCGTCCGCAGGCCCTTGTCCTCCTCCGGCACCGCCACCGCGTGGCCGCCGGTGCGCCCCCGGGCCAGGATCGTCACCTTGTAGATCGGCTCGATGTCGGGCATCGCCCACGCCGCCAGCGTGTGCCCGCCCTCGTGGTAGGCCGTGATCTTCTTTTCCTGCTCGCTGATGATGCGGCCCTTGCGGCGCGGCCCGCCGATCACCCGGTCGACCGCCTCCTCCAGCGCGGCGCCGGTGATGACGGTGCCGTTCTCGCGGGCGGTCAGCAGCGCCGCCTCGTTGATGACGTTGGCCAGGTCGGCGCCGGTCATGCCGACGGTCCGCTTGGCCAGCCCGTCCAGGTCGGCGTCGGGACCGATCGGCTTGCCCTTGGAGTGCACCCGCAGAACGGCGCGACGGCCCGCCATGTCCGGGTTGGTCACCGGGATCTGCCGGTCGAACCGGCCGGGCCGCAGCAGTGCGGGGTCCAGGATGTCGGGGCGGTTGGTGGCCGCGATCAGGATGACGCCGGTGCGATCGCCGAAACCGTCCATCTCGACCAGCAACTGGTTCAGCGTCTGCTCGCGTTCGTCGTGCCCGCCGCCCAGGCCGGCGCCGCGCTGGCGCCCGACGGCGTCGATCTCGTCGACGAAGATGATGCACGGGCTGTTCTGCTTGGCCTGCTCGAACAAGTCGCGCACCCGCGAGGCACCCACACCGACGAACATTTCGACGAAGTCGGAACCGGAGATCGTGAAGAACGGCACCCCGGCCTCGCCCGCCACGGCGCGGGCCAGCAGCGTCTTGCCCGTTCCGGGGGGCCCGTAGAGCAGCACGCCCTTGGGGATCTTGGCGCCCAGCGCCTGGTACCTGCTGGGGTTCTGCAGGAAGTCCTTGATCTCGTAGAGCTCCTCGACCGCCTCGTCGACACCCGCGACGTCAGCGAACGTGGTCTTGGGCATGTCCTTGTTCAACAACTTCGCGCGCGACTTGCCGAACCCGAAGCCCATCCGGGCGCCGCCCTGCATCCGGGAGAACATGACGAACAGACCCACCAGCAACAGCAGCGGCAGCACGTAGACCAGCAGCTCGCCCAGGATGCTGCCCTCGTTCACGACGGTGCTGACCTTGGCGTTCTTGGCGTTGAGCGAGTTGAACAGGTCGACCGCATATCCGCTGGGGTATTTGGTGATGACCTTGTCGGAATTGTCGGTGTCCTTGTTGCCCTTTTTCAGGGTCAGCCGCACCTGCTGCTCGCGATCGTCGATCTGCGCGCTCTTGACGTTGTCGCCGTTGATCTGGGCCATCGCCACCGAGGTGTCGACGGGCTTGTAACCGCGGGTGTCGTCGCTAAAGTAAAAAAACGACCAACCCAGCAGCACCACAACGGCGATCGCCGTGAGCGTGCGAATCACGTTTTTCCGGTTCATCAATCATCGGCCTCGTCGGCCAGGTCCTTCCGCGAAACACGAAGCTGGAAAAGTCCAGGCTACCGCTAGTGTCGATCGCCAGCCCCGGCAGAGCCGGGGCGCAGCGGGTCGGCACCATCGGCACCGTGTCGATCGCCAGCCCCGGCAGAGCCGGGGCGCAGCGGGTCGGCACCATCTTGGTCAGATAACGACTGGCGGTTCCCGATGCGGTTCCCGACGTGGCAAACCACACATCGTCGGGCTCGACGCTCGGGGCCTCTTACTCGTAATAGCGAGCTTCGACCACATTGCCGTCGGGGTCGGCGAAGTAGTAGCCCTGCGGCGCGATCCCGCGTGCCCCATAGCTGTTGTACAGTCGCGCGCTGGTATCCGCGCCCTCTTCCCGCAGACGCCGATCCAACGCGTCGTAGTCGGACTTCGACATGGCCAGGCAAACGTGGTTCACCGGGTGGCCGGCGCTGCCCGCGACCTTCGTGAACGACTCGGTGCCCGAGATGTTCGTCGTCGGCAGGAGATCGATGAGGGAGTCTTCGCACACGCGCACGCTCGGGAACGGCGCCTCCCCGGCCTCGAACTCGGCGAACCGCACCGGCGCGAGGCCGACCACCCTCGAGTAGAAATCCATCGACGCTCGCGGATCCTTGGTCCACAAGACGATGTGGTCCAGCCGCTTCATAGAAACCACCCCTTCAGCTACCGCCGGTGCCTCAGTCGCGATGTCTACCAGGCCGACGGACTCGGCAAGGCAGAAAGGCGGTTTCCAATCCGGACATACCCTTCTCAGCCCGGGGTCCTTGTGCTTTGGTGAGACGGTGCTTTCGTCAACCGAACGGTTAGTAGACACCAACGGCGTGCAACTGCGGGTGACGGAGGCGGGAGATCGCGGCGCGCCCGTCGTGATCCTCGCCCACGGCTTCCCCGAACTGGCCTATTCATGGCGGCACCAGATACCGGCCCTGGCCGAGGCCGGCTATCACGTGCTGGCGCCCGACCAACGCGGCTACGGCGGCTCGTCCCGCCCGGAAGCGATCGAGGCCTACAACATTCACGAGCTGACCGCCGACATCGTCGGCCTGCTCGACGACGTCGGCGCCGAGCGCGCCGTGTGGATCGGGCACGACTGGGGTGCGCCCGTGGTCTGGCACGCGCCGCTGCTGCATCCCGACCGGGTCGCGGCCGTCGCCGCGCTCAGCGTGCCGGCGCTGCCGCGCTCGCACGTGGCGCCGACGAAAGCGTGGCGCAAGCTGTTCGGCGAAAACTTCTTCTACATCCTCTATTTCCAGGAGCCCGGTGTTGCCGACGCCGAACTCGATGGCGACCCCGCCCGAACCATGCGCCGGATGATGGGCGGCTTGACGGGTTCCGGGGGCAAGGACGCGATGCTGAAGATGGCCGCCCCCGGCCCCGAGGGCTTCATCGATCGACTCCCCGAACCGAACGGGCTGCCGGACTGGATCAGCCAAGACGACCTCGACCATTACATCGCCGAGTTTTCCCGCACCGGATTCACCGGCGGCCTGAACTGGTACCGCAATTTCGACCGCAACTGGGAGACCACCGCCGAACTCGACGGTGCCAAAATCGCTGTGCCGTGCTTATTCATGGCCGGGACCGCCGATCCCGTGTTGGGATTCACCAGCACCGACCGTTCGTCGGAGGCGATCTCCGGGCCGTACCGCCAGGTGCTGATCGAGGGCGCCGGTCATTGGCTGCAGCAGGAACGGCCCCAAGAAGTCAACGCCACCCTGTTGGAATTCCTCGACGGATTGGAGCTGCGATGAGCCCGCCGCTGCGTTTCGGAGTCTTTATCACGCCATTCCATCCGACCGGCCAATCCCCCACGCTCGCATTGGAATACGACATGGAGCGCGTCATCGCGCTGGACCGCCTCGGCTTCGACGAAGCCTGGTTCGGCGAGCACCACTCCGGTGGCTACGAGCTGATCGCCTGCCCGGAGGTGTTCATCGCGGCCGCGGCGGAGCGCACCAAGCACATCCGGCTGGGCACCGGTGTGGTCTCGTTGCCCTACCACCATCCGCTGATGGTGGCCGATCGGTGGGTGCTGCTGGACCACTTGACCCGCGGGCGGGTCATGTTCGGGACCGGCCCGGGCGCGCTGCCGTCGGACGCGTACATGATGGGCATCGATCCGATCGAGCAGCGGCGGATGATGCAGGAATCACTCGAGGCGATTCTCGCGCTGTTCCGCGCCGAGCCGACGGAGCGAATCGACCGTCACTCCGACTGGTTCACGCTGCGTGACGCGCAGTTGCACATCCGCCCCTATACGTGGCCTTATCCCGAGATCTCCACGGCGGCAATGATTTCCCCATCCGGACCGCGGCTGGCCGGTGCGCTGGGCACGTCGCTGCTTTCGCTGTCGATGTCGGTGCCGGGTGGCTATGCCGCGCTCGAAACCACCTGGGACGTGGTGCGCGAGCAGGCCGCCAAGGTGGGCCGGGACGAGCCGGACCGGTCCGACTGGCGCGTGCTGAGCATCATGCACATCGCCGACAGCCGCGAGCAGGCAATCGACGATTGCACCTATGGGCTCCAGGATTTCGCGAATTACTTCGGCGCGGCGGGCTTCGTGCCGTTGTCCAACGCAGTCGACGGTGAGGCGCAGACGCCGCGCGAGTTCGTCGCGAACTATGCGTCCCAAGGCAATTGCTGCATCGGCACGCCCGACGACGCGATCGCCTACATCGAGGACCTGCAGGAGCGGTCGGGCGGTTTCGGAACGCTGCTGATGCTCGGCCACGACTGGGCCGCACCGGAGGCGACTTACCACTGCTATGACCTGATGGCCCGCAAGGTGATTCCCTATTTCAAGGGACAGCTCGAGGCGCCACGGTCGTCGCACGACTGGGCCAGGGGCAAACGCGACCAATTGATCGGACGCGCCGGCGAGGCCATCGTGAAGGCCATCACCGAGCATGTCGAGGAGCAGACAGGCGCGGGAAGCTGATGCGCGCTGCGGTTTTACGCGACGGCCGGATGGTTTATCGGGACGACGTCCCCGAGCCCGTGCCCGGGCCGGGTCAGGTGCTGGTGGGTGTGAAAGCGTGCGGAATCTGCGGCTCGGACCTGCATTTCGCTGCCCATGGCGACGAGGTGGTGGAGATGACCGCTCAGGTGGCAGCCGGCGCCGGGGGCATGGCCGTGGACCTGAGCAGCGATGTGTTCATGGGGCACGAGTTCAGCGCCGAGGTGCTCGAGGCCGGACCCGACACGGAAACGCATCCGCCTGGAACCCTGGTCACCTCGCTTCCCGTGCTGCTCTCCGCCAGGGGCGTCGAGCCGATTGTCTACAGCAACAGCACCATTGGCGGCTACGCCGAGCGGATGCTGCTTTCGGCGCCGCTGCTGATGCCCATCCCCAACGGCCTGGACCTCAAGCGTGCCGCGTTGACCGAACCCATGGCGGTGGGTCTGCACGCGGTGAACAAGTCGAACATTGCGCCGGGCGAGACCGCCCTGGTGCTCGGCTGCGGGCCGATCGGCATCGCGATCGTCGCGTCCCTTCGCGCCCGAGGGGTGGAAAACATTGTGGCGGCCGACTTCTCGCCGAAGCGTCGCGAGCTGGCCACCGCGATGGGCGCACACCAGACGGTGGACGCCGCCCAGGGCTCGCCATTCGACACCGTCAAACCCGCCGTCGTGTTCGAGGCGGTCGGGGTCCCCGGAATCATCGACGACGTGCTGCGACGGGCTCGGCCGGGCACCCGTCTGGTGGTCGCGGGCGTCTGCATGCAGTCCGACACCGTGCACCCCTTCTTCGCGATCGCCAAGGAGATCAACGTGCAATTCGTGCTCGCCTACAACCCCGAGGAGTTCGGCGACTCGCTGCGCGCGCTGGCCGAGGGCGAGATTGACGTCACGCCACTGATCACCGGAGAGGTCGGACTGGAAGAGGTCGGCCAGGCCTTCGACGACCTGGCCGACCCCGAGCGGCACTGCAAGATTCTCGTTACTCCGTAGGCATTGCCATTAGGCCCAGCTCGACCCGACAGCGCTGTCGGTTCCGGCCATGTTGTCGCCGGCGGTTTGCACGTTCTGGCCATGGGCGTTGGCCTGCTCGTAGATCACCTGGAAGTTGCGGCCCAATTCGGTGACGAACTGCTGACAGGCCGTCGACCCGGCGCCGCCCCAAAAGTCCCCGGCGGCAAGCACATCCCGGACGATCGCCTGGTGCTCGGCTTCCAGCGATGCGGCCTGGGCGCGGATCGTGGCGCCGTGGGCGTCGACGTCGGAGAATTGATAGTTGATCGTCATGCGAAAGGTCTCCTGTTCTGGTCGGGTGGGGCTAGCTGCTCAGGGCCTGCTGGGAGGCCTGCTCCTGCTGTTCGTAGTTGTTGGCGTCACGGACGAGGCCGTCGCGTACCCCGTGCAGCATGCCGACGATGTTCCGGAAAGCCTGGTTCATCTGGCCCATGGTGTCCAGCGAGGTCGCCTCGGCGGCACCGCTCCAGCCCGCGCCGGAGATGTTCTGCGAGGACGCCCACATCTTGCGGGCCTCGTCCTCGACCGTCTGGGCGTGGACCTCGAAGCGGCCCGCCATGTCGCGCATCGCGTGCGGGTCGGTCATAAATCGTGCGGTCATTTCGTTTCTCCTTCGAAAACCTTGTGCTTTTTCTTGATTGGTCACCGATAAGTCGCCGAAGCGTCTCCCCCTTCCGTCATCCGACCGCGCGGGGCAACACGCTCATTCGGGGCAGCTCGGCTGCCCCGGCCGCGCGCACTTCCATGCCCGCAACGGTGGTGGCGGGGACGCCGCGCGAGGCGAGCATCGGCGCGCTCGCGGGGGCGCCACCCATCGTTGCGACCTCCGAGGTGGCGGCGGGAACCGCCGCCGGCGTCCAACCCGCGGGCACCGACAAGCCCCCGACCGAGGTTGCCTTGCCCAGCGCCGACGACGGCATCAGGCGCTCGGGCGCGGCGGGCATCAGCGGCCTGACGCGCATCGTCGGCAGCGTAGGCGTTGCGGGCATGGACGGTGGCCGCATGATCGTGCCCGGTGCCAGGATCGGCGCCCCCGGGTTCGGTGCGGCCGTCGTTCCCATACCGGCGCCCTGGCTGAGGGGCGCGCCGATCAGTTCGGCGAATTCGCCGATGCCGGACTGGAACCCACTAATCAGCGTCGACGCGGACGAGTTGAGCGCCGACGGGATCGTGGACAGCCCCATGACCGCCTGATCGGCCAGGCTTTGTGCCGCGCCCTGCAGGTTGCCGACGGCAGTCGCGATGGCGGCGCCGGCCAGTCCCGCCGGGTTGGTGGTGGGCGGCGCCGTCACCATCGGGGCCAGCGCGGACGCCGTTGCTGCGGATGCGGCGTAGGCGTACATCGCGGCGGCGTCCTGGGCCCACATCTCGCCGTACTGCGCCTCGGCCGCGGCGATCGCCGGGGTGTTGATGCCCAGGAAGTTGGTGGAGATCAGGGCCATCAGCAAGGAGCGGTTGGCGGCGATCACCGGCGGGGGCACGGTAGCCGCGAAGGCGGCTTCGTGCGCGGCCGCCGCCGCGGCCGCCTGCATTCCGGCCTGCTCGGCCTGCGCGGCCGTGCTGTGCAGCCAAGCCACGTAGGGCGCAGCCGCGGCCGCCATCGATGCCGACGAGGGGCCCTGCCAGCCGGCGTCGGTGAGCTCCAAGATCGCCGACCCGTAACCGATTGCGGCCGAACGTAGCTCGGCGGCCAAGCCGTCCCAGGCCGCCGACGCGGCCAGCATCGTTGACGAGCCCGGGCCTGCGTACATGAGCCCGGAGTTGATTTCCGGAGGAAACGCGGCGAAGTCCATTGATAAATCCCTTCTTTGAGTGGTTGTGGCTAGGCCCGCACCGGCACGGCGACCGTGGGAGCTTCGGGTGCGGCGGGCGCCGGGTAGACGGGCATGTAGTGCTCGTGCTGAACCGTCGGGTGAACGGGTACGGCCGGTCCCGCGGGCACCGGCTGCACGGTCGCCGGCTGAGCGGGCATGGCCGGCAGGGTCGCCGGGCCGGACGGCGAGGCGGGCGCGACCGGAGCGTGCTGGGTGGGCGCCGGGTGGGCGGGCACTGCGGGCGCCGGGTGACCGCTGTAACCGCCGCCGTAGTGCGCCGGGTGAGCGCCGTAGCTGAAGCGCGAATAGGGATCGACGTGACCGCCGTAGCTGAAGCGCGAATAGGGATCCACGCGGCCGCCGCCGTACCCGCCGCCATACTGCGCCCGACCGGCGGGCGCCCCCGGCGCGCTGGGCGCCATGCGCGCGGGCATCGCGGGGCGGGCCGGAGCCGTTGGGGCCATGCGGGCGGGCGCGGGCATCGCGGGGCGGGCCGGCGCCGTTGGGGCCATGCGGGCGGGCGCGGCCGGCACGTGGCCGCCGGCGGCCTGCGTCGCGTTGGCGGCCTCGGTGGCCGCATAGGAGTGGGCACCGAGCCCCAGGGCGCTGACGAACTCGTCGTGGATGACCGCGGCCTCGGCGCTGATTGCCTGATAGATCTGGCCGTAACCGGAGAAGGCCGCCGCCGTCGCCGCCGAGACCTCGTCGGCCGCCGCCGGGACCACGCCGGTGATCGGAAATGCGGCCGCCGCGTTGGCCGCGCTGATGGTCGAACCGATCACCTGCAGCCGGCCGGCCGCCGCTGACAGCAGGTCCGGCACTGTGACGACGAAAGACATGTGGTGTTCCTCCTGATGAAAACCGCGGTTGCGGGTTTGTGCGTACTCAGTGTGGACACTGTGTCATAAATTATGAATCAATGTCTAGTTCTAGACCATTATTTCTTAGATTTGTCTGACGGTTCGCAGCTCAAGACCTTTTGACCAAGTTTTGGCATCCGGTTACTCTCGGTGGCATGCCGAGAACAAACGCAGCCGGCTGGAGCCTCAAGCGCCTGCTCGAAGCCACGCTGAACCGCGACATCACCGTCGAGCAATTGCGGGATGCCTGCGGGGTCACCAAAGGTCGGTGGTATGGCGGGGTCGGGCGCGCCAACGCCGATGACTTCCCGGACGCCGAGGAAGCCCGGCGCGCGGCTCATGCGTTCGGCCTCAGCGCCACATGGCTGCAAGTCGAACTAGGGCTCATCACGCTCGACGACGTGCGCGAGGCCCTAGACGAGTCGCAACCGTTGGATCCGTTCCGGATGACCACCCGGCAACGGGTGCTGCAGATCCCCAATCCGGCTGATCCGCCGCGCGACTAGGTCAGCGGGGGTTGGCGGGCGCAGCCTGGCCGGGGAGTCGGCGCCGCCCGGCGAGTGTCGGTCGAGATCTTCGGACTATTGCCAGTCTTGCGGCATGTCGCCCGCGTGGTTGGGGCACACGTCATGAGTGGCAGCCCGCAGGATGTGCGCCGCGTCCAGCGGTGGCATCTCCTTGGAAAGCACCGAGAACGCGTATTCGCTGGGATAGGACGAATAGCCCAGGTGTACCGCGGTGGCGTGATCATCCATCAGCGCGCACGCTTGCTGCTCGTAGTTCGGGTCGGAGTGGGCGATGCCGGAGCCAAACCAAGCGGCCACGCCGACCGTCGCCGTGGTCGCTACGAGCCTGATGGTGTGCTGGCCGGTGACCTTGATTCGCTTCGCGCGCCGCGCGGCAGGAGAGTACTGGCGTGTGTGTAATTGCTTGGGGGACATATGAAGCTGTACCCACACGCGCGCGACTTAAACCACGAATTCTTCGGGCCGAATCTGCTTCAACGTCAATTTCTTCCACCGCCGGGGAACGGCGTATATCCTAAATATGTTGTTCCCCAGTCTATTTCGATCACGGGGCCGCCCCGCTCATCCCCCGACGGACGGCTGGGGCACCACCGTGGGCTTGAATCCGTATCGCGGAGCGGCAAAGTGGCCCACGCTGCGGCCTCCTCCACTCATCAGCGGCAGCCCACCCAGCGCGCTCGTGGCCGGTTCGACGGACGCCCCGGCCGACAGGCCGTTGAGCGTCACGAGGCCGGGTCCGGCCATCGGTGGCGCACCCGTCCAGGAGGCCGGAACCGACAATCCCCCCACCGACGCCGCCTTGCCCACGGCTCCCGCGGCGCCGCCCACCACGCCCGACGCGGCGTGCGGCAGCGCCTCCACTGCCTTGGCGGCGCCCTCGGCAGCCTTGGCGGCCTGCGGCATCATCGCCTGGGCCACTCCCTGGATGTCCTTGAACGCGGTGGTGAAAAGCCTTGTGGGTGAGATCAATCGGATGAATGCGTCAAAGCCCGTACTGGCGTCCACGGTGGCCGAGCCGGTCAACCCCTCCACCAGGTCGCCGAGCAAGCCGGCCACGACGATCCCGTCGCCATTGCTGTTCCACACGTGTCCGGTCAGGCCGAGCGCGGCCGCCGGGTTGGCAAGCCAGGGCGGCGAATTCGTCAGGCCCGCCAGACTCAGCAGCGCGGTGGGCACGCCGTACAGCCCCTGCGCGCTGGCGGCGGTCCCGGCCGCGCGGGCGACGGCGGCGGCCTGCCCGGCCAACCCGGCCGGATCGGTCGTGGGCGCCGCAGGAGTGAACGGCGTCAACATCGAGGCCGATGCCGACGCACCTGCGTAGCCATACATCGCGGCGGCGTCCTGTGCCCACATTTCGGCGTAGTCCGCCTCGGTGGCTGCGATCGCCGCCGTGTTCTGACCCACGAAATTCGTCGCCAGCAGGGCCATCAACAGCGCCCGATTGGCCGCAATCTCGGGCGGCGGCACCGTCGCTGCAAACGCCGTCTCGTAGGCGCCCGCCGCCGCCCCGGCTTGGGTCGCCGCCTGTTCCGCCAGCTCGGCGGTGCCGCCCAGCCAACCCACCTGCGATGCGGCCGCCGCCGCCATGGACAGCGCGGCGGGCCCCTGCCAGGGCCCTTCGGTCAGGCCGGTGATCAGCGACCGGTAGGCGGACGCCGTGTTGTGCAACTCGGTGGCCAGGCCCTCCCAGGCGGTCGCGGCGGCCAGCATCGGCGCCGAGCCTGGCCCGGTGTACATCAGCGCGGAGTTGATCTCCGGCGGCAACTGCGCGAAGTCCAGCATGATTGCCGCCCGCCTAGCTGACCGCGGTGGTGTTCGCCGCTTCGGTGGCGTCATATGACCCGGCGCTGACGCCCAGCGTGGTCGCCAACAGGTCGCGGAGCGCTGCGGCCTGAGCGCTTACCTCCTGGTAAAGCCTTGCGTGCGAGGCGAAGTGAGCCGCGGTCAACATCGACACCACATCCGCAGCGGCGGGCACCACCCCGGTCGTCGGGACCGCCGCTGCCTCATTTCCGGCTGCCACCAACGCATTCAATGAATGCATTTCGGCCGCCGCCGCCGCGAGCAACTCGGGCCGTGTGATCACGTTCGACATGTTTTCTCCTCAAAACCACTTTCAACCAATGGATTTCGGCAACCACGGGGTGTCACCGGAGTAGGTCAGAGGTTAGGCCGGACAGCTCCGGGGACCACAACCCTTAGCCGCGCGTATTCATTGTCGAGTCGAAAACTGTTCATTTAGCCGGAGTCACACGCTGCAACTTCTGCGAATGAAATGAAAGATGTTGTGAACCAATATGATTAGAGTTCGACATGAGCTTTGGCCCAATTGTCGCAACGCGCACTAGGCTTTGCGGGCCAAACCTTCCTTCGCGCATACCGCCGATCCAGCGCGACCACTGGCGCTAGTGTCCACACATGCCGATCGCACCAAACGCCCCGAGGCCGGCCCGCCGGTTGATTGCCTTGACCGCCGCCGGCTTGACCGTCGCCGCCCTGTCGGCGTGCGACAAGCACAACGCGACGCCACCGGGCGCGAACCCCCGCCAAGTGACGGTCGTTGGCTCGGGGCAGGTCCAGGGCGTCCCCGACACCCTGACCGCCGAGGCCGGCATCGAGTTCACCGCACCCGACGTCACCACCGCGATGAACCAGACGAACGATCGCCAGCAGGCGGTGATCAGCGCGCTGGTCGGCGCGGGCCTGGACCGCAAAGACATCAGCACCACCACAGTCACCCTGGAGCCCCAGTACGGCAACGGCAGCGCGACGATCACCGGCTATCGCGCCACCAACGCGATCCGGGTCAAGATCCACCCGACCGATGCCGCGTCCCGCATGCTGTCCCTCATCGTCGGCACCGGCGGCGACGCCACCCGGATCAGCTCGGTCAGCTATTCCATCGCCGACGACTCGCAGCTGGTCAAGGACGCCCGCGCGCGGGCGTTCAACGACGCCAAGGCCCGCGCCGACCAGTACGCCCAATTGTCCGGCCTGCGCCTGGGCAGGGTGCTCTCGATTTCGGAGGCCTCCGGCAACGCGCCGATGCCCGGCGGGCCGCCGGCGCCGCCCCGCAGCATGGCCGCGGTCCCGCTGGAGCCGGGACAGCAAACGGTGAGCTTCTCGGTGACCGCGGTGTGGGAGCTCGACGAGCCCGGCTACTCCTCGTAGACCCGAGGATCAAGAGTTCCGATATAAGACAGGTCGCGGTAGCGCTCGTCGTAATCGAGGCCGTAGCCCACCACGAAGTCGTTCGGAATATCGAAGCCCACGTAAGCGATCTCGACCGTGGCGCGCACCGCGTCGGGCTTGCGAAGCAGCGTGCACACCCGCAGCGAGCGCGGACGCCGGCTCTTCAAGTTGCGCAGCAACCAGGACAAGGTCAACCCCGAGTCGACGACGTCCTCGACGATCAGCACATCGCGGTCGTTGATGTCGCGGTCCAGGTCCTTGAGGATCCGCACCACGCCCGACGACGACGTCGAGGACCCGTAGGAGCTGACGGCCATGAATTCGAACTGGGTCGGCACCGGAATCGCGCGGGCCAGGTCAGTGACGAAGATCACCGCCCCCTTGAGCACGGTGATCAGCAGCAAATCCTGGGTCGTTTCGGCGGCAAGCTCGCGGTAGTGGTTGCCGATTTCCTCGCCCAGTTCGGCGATGCGGGCCTGAATCTGCTCCGCGGTGAGCAGCACCGACTTGATATCCCCGGGATACAGCTCCGCGGGCTGCGCCGGGGTGATCGGCGGCGACGTCTGGGCCACGACCACAGAGTGCCACGCCAGCGGCCGAATAACCAACGGCAGTCCCGATTTACACAGGTTCCCGCCACAATGTGAGCAGGCCGTCGCGCCGCCCGGCGATCAGTCGCTCAGCCCGAAGCGGCGAGCCCACCGCCACCCCGCCCTGCCCGCGCCAGTCGGTGATCAGCGTGTCCACGCCGCGAATCTGCTTGTCGGTCAACCCGGTCGCGCCCCCGGCCAGCAGCCAGCCGCGGATCACCCGCCGCCGCACTGGGCCGGGCAATCCACCGAGGGGCCCGGGCTGCAGCCCCGAGCCTGCCCGCACCCCGGGCAGCGCTTGCACGGCGAGGGCGTCGATCAGCTCGGTGTCCTCTCGCAACGCGGTAGCGGTGCGGGCCAACGCCTCGGCCACGCCGCCACCGAGCACGTCCTCCAGCAGCGGCAGCACCTCCAGGCGCAGCCGGGTTCGGGTGAAGCGCCGGTCGCTGTTATGCGGGTCCTGCCAGGCGGTCAGACCCAGTTCCGCGCACGCGGCGTGCGTCGCCGAACGCCGCACCCCCAACAACGGCCGACACCACGGGGGGTCGTGCGCGCGCATCCCGGCGATCGAGCGCACCCCCGAGCCGCGGCCCAGTCCCAGCAGCACGGTCTCGGCCTGATCGTCGAGTGTGTGGGCCAACAGCACCGGGCCGGCGGAGGACTCGCGCAAGGCGGCGTAGCGGGCGGAGCGCGCCGCCGCTTCCGGGCCGCCACCCTTGCCCACCTGTACGCAAAGCACTTGCGCGCCAACGCATCCCAGAGCGATTGCCTGCCGGCGCGCCGTCTCGGCGACCGTGGCCGAATCGGCCTGCAGGCCGTGATCGACGATCAGCGCGGTGGTCGGCCGAAGCGGCGCCGCGACGGCGGCGAGCGCCAGCGAGTCCGGACCGCCGGACAGCGCCACGCACCACGGCTGCTCGGCGGCGAGATAGCTGTGGGCGAACGCCTCGACAGCCGTGCGCAGCCGCCCTACAGCACCCTGTCGATCCATCGCTGGGGGTTTTCGATTTCGGCGGGCTGCGGCAGCGTATCGGGGCTCGACCAGACGGCGTTGAATCGCTGCATTCCCACCTTGCCCACCACGTGGTCGACGAACGCCTTGCCGCGCGTGTATTGGCTGAGCTTGGCGTCGAGCCCGAGCAGCGCGCGCAACAGGCGCTGCAGCGGGGGTTGCTTGCGGTGGCGACGCTCGTCGAAGCGGCGGCGGATGGTGGCCACCGACGGCACGACGACCGGCCCGACTGCGTCCATCACGTGGTCGGCGTGGCCCTCGAGCAGGGTGCCGAGCACCAGCAGCTGATCCAGGGCCTTGCGTTGCGGCTCGGACTGCACGGCGCGCACCAGGCCGACGATCCCCGACGCGCCGCCGTCGGATCCGACGGCACCGGCGCCGCGGTTGCGCACGAAGTCGGCGAGCCGCGCCGCCACCTGGCCGATGTCCTCCCCCACGTCCTGGGTCAGCAGCCCCAGCGCCTCGGACATGTAGTCGGACAACCACGGGTTGGCGGTGAACTGGACCCGGTGGGTCACCTCGTGCAGGCACACCCACAGCCGGAAGTCGGAGGGCTCGACCCGAAGCTGGCGCTCGACGGCGATGACGTTCGGATACACCAGCAGCAGGCTTCCCTCTTTGGTGGCCGCTTGGCCGCTGGCGAACGGGTCGTACTGGCCGAGGATCCCCGATGACACGAACGCCAGCACGGCACCCGTCTGCGCACCGGTGATGCGGCCCGTGAGGAACCCATGGGGCGTCTCGCTGCCGTTGGTCATCACCCGCATCGACTCGGCCGCCGCGCCGATCCACTCCGAGCGGTCGACGATGCGGGCGGCCGGAACCGCACCGTCGGTGACCAGGCCGGTGACTTCGCGCACCGGCGGTTCGGCTTTGGCCGCCGCGCTCGTCAGCTCCTCGATCACCTGCCGGCGGGTGTAGTCACTGGAGGCCGGGCCCGGGCGGGCCAGCCGTTGGCCGACCGTCGCGGCGAATCGCCAGTCGATGGCGGTACCGAGGGTCAGGCTGGACGACGACGTCATGCGCACCCGCAGAACCAGAGCTTGGTGGCCAGCGCGTCCATCGCGTTGCGGCCGTTCGGCCCGGCGTCGTTGGACAGGAACGCGAACGTGAGCACCCGCCCGCTGCGATCGGTGAGCACCCCGACCAGCGAGTTGACGGCGGTCAACGAGCCGGTCTTGGCGCGCAGCCAGCCGGCGGGACCTCGATCGGTGGCCGCGTCGAGGAACCGGTCGCCCAGCGTCCCGCTGCCGCCGGCGATCGGTAGCAGGTCCAGCAACGCGCGCAGCGACGGCTGCTCGGGTCCGGCGGCCGCCTGCGCCACGCCGTCCAGCGTCTTGGCCGTCAACCGGTCGTCGACGGAAAGCCCGCTGGAATCCACCAGCCTGGCGCCGGCGGTGTCGACGTGCGCGGCGCTCAACCGGTTGGTCACCGCGTCGACCGCCCCGGCGAAGCTCTGTGGCCGGTTGATCGCGGCCGCCACCTCCCGGGCGATGCACTCGGCCAGCACGTTGTCGGAGTGGTCCATCATCTCGGACAGCCGCTGGATCAGCGGCGCCGACTGCACCACGGCCAACTGCCGCGCGCCGGACGGCGCCGTGCCGATCGTCACCGCGCCCGGATCCAGCCCGAGGCCCTTGGCCAGCTCCCGGCCGGCGTCCAGCGCCGGCGTCCTGGACCGCCGCGAGTTGACCGTGGTCGGCTGGATGCGGCCCGCGTCGATCATCACCGACTCGATCGGCGCGATGTCGCCGTTGTCGACGTCGGCCGGGTCCCAGCCCTGGGCCATCGTCGGTCCGCTGAACGCCGAGGTGTCGACCTGCACCGCGGTCGGGGTCACGCCGCTGCGGCGGACCTGCTCGACCAGGTCGCTGATGCGCGCCGAACCCCGGTACCAGGTGTCCACACCCGGCGGCGCCGCCGACAACGCCGGGTCACCGGCACCGACCAGCACGACGGGGCCCTGCGCATTCTGGCTGCCGGCGACCACCCGGGTGCTGATCCGGGCCTGACGGTCCAGCGTCAGCAACGCCGCGGCGGCCGTCAGGACCTTGTTGGTCGACGCCGGCACCAGCGGCAGGTCGGGGGCGACCTGCCAGAGCTCTTTTCCGGTGAGGGCGTCGGTGATCCGGCCCCCCAGCTTGCCCAGGTTGGGATCGGCGGCCACGGGTCCCAGCGCCCCGGCCACGCCGCCCGGGCTGGGCGTCTCGGCGGTATCAGGCACCGCGACCATCCCCGGCTTGACCGTCGGCGGACGCGGCGGCGGCACCGGGACGTGCGCGGCGCCGGCGCCGTGGCCGCCCGTGGTGAAAAACGTCGCCGCCGCCACCACCGCGGCGACGAACGCCAGCACGGCCAGCCCGATGAACACTTGGGTGGATTTCCGCCAGCGAGTAGGACCCATCACTCTCCTGACTGTTTGAACCCATTCTGCCGAATCGACCGCAAGACGCTCGACTAGGGTGATGCCCGGCGTACTGACCTACCAAGACCCACCCCTCGTGAAGGAGCCCGCGCGGTGCAATTCGATGTGACGATCGAGATTCCGAAAGGCCAACGCAACAAGTACGAGGTCGATCACGAGACGGGCCGGGTACGTCTGGACCGCTACCTCTACACCTCGATGGCCTATCCCACGGACTACGGGTTCATCGAGGACACCCTGGGCGAGGACGGCGACCCGCTGGACGCCCTGGTGCTGCTGCCGCAGTCGGTGTTCCCCGGCGTGATCGTGGAGGCGCGCCCGGTGGGCATGTTCCGGATGGTCGACGAGGCGGGCGGCGACGACAAGGTGCTGTGCGTGCCGGCCGGCGACCACCGCTGGGACCACGTCCAGGACATCGGCGACGTGCCGGAATTCGAACTGGACGTGATCAAGCACTTCTTCTCGCAGTACAAGGCGCTGGAGCCGGGCAAGTTCGTCAAGGCGGCCGACTGGGTCGACCGCGCCGAAGCCGAAGCGGAGGTGCAGCGTTCGGTGGAGCGGTTCAAGGCGTCCGGCGGGCACTGACCCGCGCTCACGCTTTCGGCATAACCGCGCGCGCCGCGGCGCGGTGGCATCCTGGCGATGTGACCCCGCTGCTCCATTTCGCCGGCAATTTCTGGTGGCTGATCTTCCCACTGGGCGGCTCGATCGCCGCGAGCGTCAGGGCGGTCGCGGCGGCCAACGAGCGCCGCGCCGAACGGCGCCTCGAGCGCTACCGGCTGAAGCAGCAGGCCAAGATCGCGGCGGCACAGGCGTCCGGGCGCGCGCGCGACAACCTGGACGGCTCACGCCGGGAGCTCGCGAAACTGCTTGCGGCGCACGACCGTACCGACGCGCGGTGGTTCGACTACGAGCTCGACATCGCCAAGCTGCTGGACTTCCCCATGATGACCGACATGCGGGCTCCGCTGACCATCGCGTTTCACAGGGCGAAGGCGCGCGCCGACCTGCTGCGCCCGGAGCGCACCGAGGACCTGGTCGGTGACCGGACGGCTCAACGGGAATACCGCGACGCCGTGCACGAGTACATCAGCGCGTTCGAGATCGCCGAGGCCGAGGCGATCCGCCGCCGCCGTAGCGACTTCTCGCAGGACGACCAGCAACGGCTGGCGCGCGCGCAGAACCTGCTGCACCTGGCGCAGGACGAGGCGGCCACGCACGACGAGCGACAGAACGCCTACCTGCGGGCACGCAAGGAACTCGACGGGCTCATCGCGCTGCCGGCGCCGGCCCGCGCCGCCATCGAACGGCGCATCGCCGGGCAGATCGAGGCCTAGGTCGAGTTCGCCGCGGCCCTGGCAGTGCGCCGGTTGCGCAACACGCTCCAGCCCAACGCCGCCGCGATGAAGACCACGCCCACCGAAGCGGTGACCGCCTCGGGCACCTGAAAACGCGGCTCGATGGAGAACAACATGATCGCGGCCAGCACGCCGATCGCCCAGTGCGCGCCGTGTTCCAGGTACACGTAGCGGTCCAGGGCGTCCTGTTGGACGAGATAGATGGTGATCGACCGGACGAACATCGAGCCCACCAGCCCCAGGCCCAGCGCGATGAGGATCGGGTCCGAGGTGATCGCGAAGGCGCCGGTGACCCCGTCGAAGGAGAAGGCGGCGTCGAGCACCTCGAGATAGAGGAACAGCGTCAGCCCGGCCTTGCCGACCGCCGCGCCGGCGGCCTTGCCGGCCGTCACCGCCTCGACGTCGGAGGGCCGAAACGCCCGGCTCATACCGTTGACGATGAGGTAGGTGATCAGACCCAGCAGCCCGGCGATCAAGACCGTCGCGCGTTCGTCGCTGGAGTGCGTCAGCCGCGTCCCGGCAAGGACCAGCGCGGCCGCGGCCACCACCACCGACACCTGACCCAGGCGCCCGATGCGCGCGAACGGGATCTCAATCCACTTGAGCCACTTGATATCCCGGTCGTGGAAGACGAAATCCAAAAACAGCATCAATAGAAAGACTCCGCCGAAGGCCGCGATCTGGGGGTGGGCGGCAACGATCAGCTTTTCGTAGCTGGGTGACCCATCGGGGAATTCCTGCGCACCGTGCGGCGGCGGGTTGAGCGCCAACTCGAATGCGCGCACCGGTGCCAGGCCCGCGGTCGCCCACACGATCAGCAACGGGAACACCAACCGCATGCCGAACACGGCGATCAAGATCCCGATCGTCAGGAACATCTGCCGCCAGAACGGGCTCATCCGCTTCAGGATCGCCGCGTTGATGATCGCGTTGTCGAACGACAGCGACACCTCGAGAACGGCCAGCACCACCAGCACAAAAAGGGCGTTCGGTCCGCCGTGGGCGTACCCGGCGGCGAGCGCCGCCACGGTGATTAACAGCGAAATCCCGAAGATGCGGAACGCGGCCATGGATCCTTCCCGACAGCCGCCCACGATAGCGAACCGCCTCGCCGGCGCGGTCCGTCACTGCCGGGCACTTACTATTTTCAAATTGTGGGGAAACAGGCGCTGCCCCGGTGACCGAAGTCGGGGCCTCCAGGGGGCCGGTCGCGCGTGGCAGCGTGGCCCGGGTCGGCACCGCCACCGCGTTGACCGCGCTGTGCGGGTACGCGGTGATCTATCTGGCCGCCCGTGATCTGGCGCCGCGCGGCTTCTCGATCTTCGGGGTGTTTTGGGGGGCGTTCGGCCTGGTGACCGGCGCCGCCAACGGGTTGCTGCAGGAGAGCACCCGGGAGGTCCGCTCGGCGAGCTACCTCGGCGACATCGGGGCGGCCTCGCTCGGGCGCACCCATCCGCTGCGCGTCGCCGCGCTGGTCGGCGTGGCGGCGGCCGTGGTGATCGCCGGCAGCTCGCCGTTGTGGAGCGCCCGGGTTTTCGTCGAGGCGCGCTGGCTGTCGGTGGCTCTGCTCAGCGTCGGGCTGGCCGGATTCTGCCTGCACGCCACCCTGCTCGGCATGCTGGCCGGCACCAACCACTGGACCTCATACGGGGCGCTCATGGTGACCGACGCGGTCATCCGGGTGGCGGTGGCGGCGGCGACGTTCGCGATCGGCTGGGGCCTGGCCGGGTTCCTGTGGGCCACCGTGGCCGGCGCGACGGCGTGGCTGATCACGCTGGCCATCTCGCCGACGGCGCGCGCAGCGGCCCGGCTGCTGACACCGGGCGACACCGCGACCTTCCTGCGCGGGGCCGCCCACTCGATCACCGCGGCCGGTGCCAGCGCGATCCTGGTGATGGGCTTTCCGGTCCTGCTGAAGCTGACCAGCACCGACCTGGGGGCGGAGGGCGGCGTGATCATCCTCGCGGTGACCTTGACCCGCGCGCCGCTGCTGGTGCCGCTGACCGCCATGCAGGGCAATCTCATCGCTCACTTCGTCGACGAGCGCAGCGACCGGCTCCGGGCGCTGGTACGCCCGGCGGCGATCATCGGCGGCATCGGCGCGGTCGGCGTGCTGGCGGCCGGGGTGGTCGGGCCCTGGTTGCTGCGCGTCTTCTTCGGGCCGCAGTACCAGGCGAGCAGCGCGCTGCTGGCCTGGCTGACGGCGGCCGCCGTGGCGATCGCCATGCTGACGCTGACCGGCGCCGCCACCGTCGCGGCCGCACTGCATCGGGCCTATGCGCTGGGGTGGGTCGGGGCGACGGTGGCGTCGGGGCTGTTGTTGATGTTGCCGCTGCCGCTGCAGACGCGCACCGTGGTCGGCCTGTTGTGCGGCCCGCTGGTGGGAATCGGTGTCCACCTGGCGGCGCTGGCGCGCGCCGGGCGCTTAACCGGCTGATCCTGGCTACCCTTATGGGCTTAGATGGCTACTGAATCCCAATACTCCGGCGTCTGGATCGTCATTCCCGCCTTCAACGAGGCCGCGGTCATCGGCGAGGTGATCGCCGACGTGCGCTCGGTCTTCGATCACGCCGTCTGCGTGGACGACGGCAGCACCGACGGCACGGGCGAGATCGCCCGGCGGGCCGGGGCCCATTTGGTGCGCCATCCGGTCAACCTCGGCCAGGGCGCGGCGATCCAGACCGGCGTCGAGTACGCCCGCAAGCAGCCGGGGGCGCAGGTGTTCGCCACCTTCGACGCCGACGGCCAGCACCGCGTCAAGGACGTGGCCGCGATGGTCGACCGGCTCGGCGCGGCCGACGTCGACGTCGTCATCGGCACCCGGTTCGGCACGCGGGAGGGCAGCCGGCCGCCGTTTTTCAAGCGGATCGTGCTGCAGACCGCGGCGCGGCTCAGCCGCCGCGGTCGCCGACTTGGCTTGACCGACACCAACAATGGGCTGCGCGTGTTCAACAAGAGGGTCGCCGACGGGCTCGACATCACCATGAGCGGCATGAGCCACGCCAATGAGTTCATTTCGTTGATTGCCGAAAACCATTGGCGCGTAGCGGAACAACCCGTCGAGGTGCTGTACACCGAATACTCGAAGTCCAAGGGGCAACCCCTGCTCAACGGCGTCAACATCATTTTCGACGGGTTCCTGCGAGGGAGGACTTCGAGATGAACTGGATCCAGGTGCTGCTGATCGGGGCGATCGTCGCGCTACTGGTCTACCTGCTGAGGTCCCGCCGGAGCTCACGATCCAAGGCGTGGGTCAAGGTCGGTTACGTCATGTTCGTGCTCGCCGGCGTCTACGCCGTGCTGCGGCCCGACGATACGACGGTGGTGGCGCACTGGTTCGGCGTGCGCCGTGGCACCGACCTGATGCTCTACGCGCTGATCATGGCGTTCAGCTTCACCACGCTGAGCACCTACATGCGGTTCAAGGACCTGGAATTGCGCTACGCGCGACTGGCCCGGGCCGTCGCGCTGGAGGGCGCACAGGAACCCGAGCAGCGCACGGCGTCGTCGAGCTGACCCGCGACCACCACCGCAAAACCTTTGGGATGAAACCGAAGTCGGACGCCTCCGCGATGTGGCGACTGGCCTAACCGATCAGCCCGTGGGTGCCTCGGTTGCCGTACAGCCGGCCGCCGGTACCACCGCTGCCGCCGATGCCTACGTTGCCAGTCCCGGGGGCGGCGCCGCCGTTGCCGCCATTGCCGCCATTGCCGATCTGCCCGACGACGTTCCCGCCGTTACCGCCGGTACCGCCGTTACCAGTCAAATTCCCGCCGCTGCCGCCGGTGCCGCCGTTGCCGGCATTGCCGATCAGTCCGACGGCGGCACCGCCATTACCGCCATTGCCGCCCGAGCCGCTCGCCACGCCATTGCTGCCGTTCCCACCGGAGCCGCCGTTGCCGTACAGCCGTCCTCCGGCGCCGCCGTCACCACCCTGGGCGCCGGTGCCGAACACGGGCGTTCCGCCGTTGCCGCCGGCGCCCCCGCTGCCGAACATGCCCGCGTTCCCGCCGGCACCGCCGGCCTGGGCGCTCCCGCCATTGCCGCCGTTACCCCCGTCACCCCGCAGGTAGCCGCCGTTCCCGCCGGCCCCGGCGGCGCCGCCGGGGCCGGTGCCGCCGCTGGCGATGCCGCCGCTGCCACCGCTGCCGCCGTTGCCGTACATGCCAGCGTCGCCGCCGGTGGCACCGGCCCCGCCGCGGGCTCCGCCGTTACCGCCGTTGCCGCCGGCGCCGCCATCGCCGTGCAGCAGCCCGCCAGTGCCCGCCGCGCCGCCGGCCGCGCCGACCCCGTTAAAACCGGCATTGCCGCCCCTGCCGCCACTGCCGCCATTGCCCCACAGTCCAGCGTTGCCGCCCGCACCGCCGACGGCGCCCGGGGCGGTGGCGGCGTCACCGCCGTTGCCGCCCGCACCGCCATTACCCCACAAGGCCCCGCCATGACCACCATTGCCGCCGGGCTCACCGGGCCCACCGAGCCCGCCGGTGCCGCCGGCGCCGAAAAGCCCGGCAGCCCCCCCACCGCCGCCGGCCTCGCCGGCCCCGCCGGAGCCGCCGCTTCCGCCGTTGCCGAACAGCAGCCCCCCGCTGCCGCCCGCCTGGCCCGTGCCGTTGCTCGCGTTACCGCCGTTGCCGCCGAGCTGTGCGTTGCCGCCCCTACCGCCGGTTCCCGCGGTGACGGTCCCGGCGCCACCCGTGTCGCCGCCGTTACCGCCGCTGCCGAAGAGACCCGCATTGCCGCCGTTACCGCCGCTGCCGCCATTCATGCCGGCACCGCCGGCGCCGCCGTTGCCGAGCAGCCCCACGGCATTGCCGCCGTTACCGCCGATGCCGGTTCCGCCGTTCAAAGGGACACCGGCGTCGCCGCCGCGGCCGCCGTCGCCATACACCAGTCCTCCCGTACCGCCAGCGCCTCCGGTGCCGCCGTTGTTATTGCCCCCGAAACCGCCCGCGCCGGGCCCGCCCGTGCCGCCGGCCCCGCCGTGACCGAACAGACCCATGGCATTGCCGCCGTTACCGCCGTTACCGCCGTTGACGACACCTCCCTGGAGGCCCACGCCGCCGTGGCCGCCGATACCGCCGTTACCGGCCACGATCCCGCCATTGCCGCCCGCCCCGCCGGCCTGTTGCACGAACGCGGCGCCACCGGCACCGCCGTTGCCGATCAGCCAGGCGTGCCCACCGTTACCGGGGGCGAGAGCCTGGCCGATGGACTGGCCACCGTCGCCGCCGTTGCCATACAGGAACCCGCCATTCGCGCCGGCTTGACCACTGCCGCCGGTGCCGCCGTTGCCGACCAATAGTCCCGCGTGGCCGGCGGCGCCGCCCAGAACATTCCCGCCGACGGCCATCCCGCCCCTGCCGCCATTGCCGAACAGCTGGGCGTTGCCGCCGGCTCCGGCCGCGCCGGACGTCGCCACCGTGCCGCCGATACCACCGTCGCCGCCGTTACCGGCGTTGCCGTACCACAGCCCGCCATTCGCGCCGGGCCGGCCGGCGCCACCGGCGCCGGTACCACTGCCGCCGTCGCCGCCGTTACCGCCGGCGCCACCGAAGAACCCCGCGGCACCCGCGGCGCCGCCGCTACCGCCGTTCCCGCCTCCGATGCCGAAGCCGTTGCCCCCGGTGCCGCCGTTGCCACCACCACCACCGAACAGCCCACCGGCAGCGCCATTCCCGCCGGCGCCGCCGGCGCCGCCGGCCGCGGAATTGTTCGCGCCGGCCCCGCCGCTGCCGCCGTGACCCCACAGCAGCCCGGCCGCCCCGCCGTTGCCGCCGGGCCCGCCCGTGGCGGCCACGCCGGATCCGCCGTTGCCGCCGTTGCCGATCAGGATCCCGGCGGCCCCGCCGTTTAACCCGCTGCCGGCGGGTGCGTCGGCGCCATTGCCGATCAACGGGCGTCCCACCAGCGCCTCGGTGGGAGCGTTAATCAGGTTCAGCGCGGCCTGCAGGGGACTCGCGTTGGCCGCCTCGGCGGCCGCATACGAGCTCGCGGCGCCATTCACCGCCTGCGCAAACTGCTCGTGAAACGCCGCCGCCTGGGCGCTGACCGCCTGGTAGACCAGCGCGTGTTCCCCAAACAGCGACGCAATCGCCGCCGACACCTCGTCCGCAGCCGCCGCCAACAACCCAGTTGTCGGGGCCGCCGCCGCCACGTTGGCCGCGCGGACCGCCGAACCAATATTCGCCAAATCCATTGCCGCCGCAGCCAATTCCGGATCCGCGCTCACAAGCAACATGACGATCCTCCACCCTGGGATACCTCAGCCATAGCCAGAGCCGCTAGCACAGGCCAATGGTATAGCGGTCCCCGATCCAGGTCGCCAGTTCCGCCAGTTTGTCGGGCCAACAATTGATCGGACATTTCGCGATCGGCGCTGTCACTCCACCAGCGTGACGCTGTTGCGGGGCAAGGCTTTAGACCGGACACAACCCGAACAGCCGTCGAACGTGTAACCAGGGCGGAAAATCCGCCGGATTTTCGCCGTCAGTGCACGCTCGGCGGAGGGTCAAACGGTGTGGGCGTTGCGGAAGTACTCCACCGTGCGGCGCACGCCCTCGTCGAGCTGAATTTGCGGGCGCCAGCCCAAAACCTCTGCGGCCAGGCCGATGTCGAGGCACGACCGCTTCAGGTCACCCAGGCGATCCGGATGAAAGTCCGGGTCGTCTGGCCCCCCGACGGCCGCGGCCACCGCCGAATGCAGTTGGCGGTCCGATGTTTCTATTCCGGTGCCGACGTTGAAGCGCAGCCCAGCGCCCGCGTCGCCGGAGGCCTTCACGAAGGCGTCCACCACGTCGTCGACGTACACGTAGTCGCGGGTCTTTCCGCCGTCGCCGAACACCTTGGTGGGCTTTCCCGACAGCAGCGCCTGGGCGAAGATCGCCACCACGCCCGCCTCGCCGTGCGGGTCCTGGCGGGGGCCGTACACGTTCGCGGGCGCAATGTGCGAGCAGTCCAGGCCGTACAGGTGGCGGAACGTGTTCAGGTAGATCTCGCCGGCCACCTTGCCCGCGGCGTACGGCGACGCCGGGTCGGTGGGCACTGTCTCGGGGGTCGGGTACACCGGCGGCGTGCCATAGATGGATCCCCCCGACGAGGTGTGCACGATCTTGCGCACCCCGGTCAGGCGGGCCGCCTCGGCCAGGCGGACGGTGCCGATGACGTTGACCGACGCGTCGAACTGGGGGTCGGCCACCGAGTGCCGCACGTCGATCTGGGCCGCGAGGTGGAACACCACCTCCGGGCGGTGCTCGTCCAGGATGGCGTGCAGGTCGGCGGTGACGATGTCGGCCTCGACGAAGACGTGGGCCGGGTTGTCGGCCAGGTGCTCGAGGTTGGTCGCGCGGCCGGTCGCGAAATTGTCCAGCCCCACCACCGTGTGACCGTCGGCCAGCAGGCGGTCGACTAGCGTCGACCCGATGAATCCGGCTCCCCCGGTGACCAGTGCGCGCACCGGCCCACCATACAAGCGGGGGGTCATGGCGGCAGCCGCCGCACTCATCGTCGCGCAGCTGGGGGTCCGCGCGGTGCTGGCCTGCCGGGGCTACTTCTACTGGGACGACCTGATTCTCATCGGGAAGGCCGGCACCGAGGGCCTGCTGTCTCCGTCGTACCTGTTCGACGACCACGACGCCCACGTGATGCCGGCCGCGTTCCTGGTCGCCGGCGCCATCACCCGGCTGGCCCCGCTGGAGTGGACGCTGCCGGCGATCAGCCTGGTGGTGTTGCAGCTGGTGGCCTCGCTGGCCCTGCTGCGCGCGCTGCACGTCGTCCTCGGCTGGCGCTGGGCGCTGCTGATCCCGTTGACGTTCGCGCTGTTCACGCCGCTGGGCGTGCCGGGTTTCGCGTGGTGGTCCGCGGCGCTGAATGGGCTGCCCATGCTGGCGGCGCTGGCGTGGGTGACCGCCGACGCGATCCTGCTGGTCCGCACCGGGAACCAGCGCTACGCCCTGACCGGCGCGCTGGTGTATGTCGGCGGCCTGCTGTTCTTCGAGAAGGCCGGGGTGATTCCGTTCGTCGCGTTCGCGGTGGCCGCCCTGCTGTGCCACGTGTCCGGTGACGGGTCGGCGCTGGCGACGGTGTGGCGGGGCGGCCAGCGGTTGTGGATCGCGGCGCTGGCGTTGACGGTCGCGTGGGTCGCGCTGTACCTGGCCGTGGTCAATCAGAAGCGGTGGAGTTCCGACCTGGCGATGACGGGGGATCTGCTGTGGCGATCGGTCACCCACGGCATCGTGCCGGGGCTGGCCGGCGGGCCGTGGCACTGGGACCGGTGGGCCCCGGCCTCGCCATGGGCCACGCCCCCGCCGTCGGTGATGGCGCTCGGCTGGCTGGTGCTGATCGCGGCGGTTGGCCTGTCGCTGTGGCGCAAGCGCGGCATCGGGCCGGTGTGGCTGACCGCGGCCGGTTACGCCGTCGCGTGTCAGGTGCCGATCTATCTGATGCGGTCGTCGAAGCAGACGGCGCTGGAGCTGGCGCAGACGCTGCGCTATCTGCCGGATCTCGTCGTCGTGCTGGCCTTGCTCGCGGCCGTCGCATTGTGCGCTCCCAACCGGCCGGCCACGGCGCGTTGGCTGGACGCGTCCCCGAAACGGGCCGCGGCGACGGTGGGTTTGGCGGTGGCGTTCGTGGCGAGCAGCCTGTACTCGACGGCGACGTTCCTGACCAGCTGGCGGGACAACCCCACACAGACGTACCTGCAAAACGCCCGGGCCGGTCTGGCCGCCGCCCGCGCTGCCTCGGACGCACCGCTGCTGGATCAGGAGGTCGACCCGCTGATCCTGCAGCGGGTGGCCGCACCGCAGAACCTGGCCAGCCACATGTTCGCGCTGCTGCGGGACAGACCCGAATTCGACTCCGCAACATCACAATTGCGAATGATCGACAGCTCGGGCCGGCTGATCAACGCGCGCGTGACCTGGATCCGCACCATCGTGCCAGGGCCCATGCCGCAGTGCGGCTATTTCGCCCAGCCGGACAGGCCGGCGCGGCTGGTTCTCGACGGCCCGCTGCTGCCCGCCGATTGGACCGTCGAGCTCAATTACCTTGCCAACAGCGACGGTTCGATGACGCTGGCGCTGTCCGAGGGTCCCGACGTGAAGGTTCTGGTCCATCCGGGCCTGAACCGGGTCTTCGTGCGGCTGCCCGGCGCCGGGGATGCGCTCAACGTCCGGGCCAACACGACCGCGCTGGCGTTGTGCCTCGCGGCGGGACCGGTCGGATTCGTCGCGCCGGCCTAGCGCGCATCCCGGCTGAGGTCGGCCAGGGCCTGGGCGCGCGCGGTAACGGCGATCACGGAGGCGACGGCGCCGTCGGCGACGCGGGCGATCCCGGCGGCGTGCAGCGCTGCGGGCTTTCCGGCAAGTTGTTCGGAGCCGGCGCCCAATCCACCCCGGTAGGAGCCGTGGATCGTGACGTGGAACGGAACATCATCGCCAGCGGAAAAGAGGTCGTTGATCACCACACGGTCGGGATCGAGCACCGCTTCGTAAGCGGCGCCGGTGCGTTCGTCGTCGATCTCATGCAGCGGGGCGTCGGCAAGGTCCCCTTTTTCCAGCCACCCGCGCACGGTTGCTTCGGCCTCGGGGTCGGCCGGCACCGCCTCGGTCGTCGTCCATGGATCGACGTGCGGCGGGATCAGCGGATGCGTTCGGCCGCTGCCGATTTGGGCCCGCATCGCGAAATAGTCCTGCTCGACGTAGTTTTCGGTCAGGCGGTTGCCGTTCCATTTGTAGAGACCGACGCCGCGCCAGCAGGTGAGCGCCCGCGATCCTCCCGCCGGCATGGCCGCATGTTCGCTGAAGTGCATGCACAGCCGGTCGCCGTTGAGCACGAACTCGTGCACGACGATGCCCAGACCCTGAGCGGCGTCGAAGATCTGCCGAACGGCCTCCGCGTACGTGGTGGACCGGACGAGCGTCAGGCCGTTGATGTGCACGACGTAATCGGGCTCCATGATCTCGGGGCAGACCGATTGGTCGTGCGAATTGGTGTAGTCGATGCAGTACCTGCGCATCAGCGCGACGAAAGGATGCATGTCATTTCGCAGCGTTCGGGCCGAGAAGCTCTGGCACACGCAGGGATTCGGGGACGTTCTCGGCGCCTATGGCACGGTCGATCGCTTCGTGCAGGTAATAGATTCGCCGCTCGTGGTAGCCGAGCCGCAGCGACTCGAGGGCTCCCGCGTCGAGCGACCGCTGTACGCCGGGCAGGACGTTGAGATCTTCGAAGAGCACCTGGGACAAGACCGCGATGACGGCGTCGTGGGTCTCCCGGTTCGCGTCGGTGGCCAGCGACGAACACCAGTGGACGCAATACGTCGACGTGGCCGGGCCGGTCGGCCAATTCGTGATCAAGAAGACGAACCCCGTGCCGTTGAACACGATGCTCAGGTTCGGGAAGACGTGGTAGGAGAACGTGCCCCGGAATGGCAGATCACCGAGACCCGGAAACACGCACGGGAACGATGACAGCGACTCGCCGTCGATGCCGTCGCGATACGAGACGAGCATCCGGGAATGCCCGTTGCGCAACAGCTGTATGCCGGTCGCGGATTGCTGAAGCGCGCGGGCGGCCGAGGCGCGGTGCACGTAGTTGACGTGGTAGGTCTCGAGGTTGGCGTCGACCGGCAGCTTCCAGTTGACCGGGACGTCGCGCACCGTGCGGTTCACCAGGTGTAGTCGCCCGTCGAGCTCGGCGAAGTCGCTCAGATCCTCACCGACGGCGCCGAGAAACTCCGACAACGGCTGCGCGTCGGGGTCGAGGTTGACGAACACGAGGGGACCCCACGACTCGCAGCGCACCTCGGCCAGGCCGTGGCACTCGGGGTCCAGGCCGGAGAAGTTGGACCCCTCGGGGTAGCCCACCAGTTTTCCCTCGAGCGAGTACGTCCAGGCATGAAAAGGACACGTGAGCCGGCGGCCGGCGTTGCCCTGCGGCTCTTCGAGGAGCGCGGCCCCCCGATGCCGGCAGGTGTTGTAGAAGGCGCGAATGACGTTGTCCCGACCTCGGATCAGCATGACCGGCTTGTCGAGCTGCTCCAGCAAGACATAGTCGCCCGGGCTCCGGAGTTGATCGGCGTGCGCGACGAACAGCCACGAGCGCGAAAAGACCGCGGCGGCTTCGAGTTTTGCGAAGTCTGCTTCGAAATAGCGTCCGGCGGGCACGGGTGGGAGCACGGGGAAGTCCGGCGGATACGCCCGCCGATCCGCCTCGTCTTGCGCGTGCCGCTTGATCCCGTCCATCAGCTGGGAGCTCATCGCCACCACCCGAGTATATGAATGATCGCTCATTTATCAAGACATCAGGTCTTCTTCGCGCAAGAATGGCGAGCATGCCGAGCAAGCAGGAGGCGCCCGCGCGCCGGCCGCGGGGCCGGCCGCCGAACTCGGACGGTCAGCTCACCGCCCAGCGACTCCTTGACGCCGCGGCGGCGGTCTGCGTCGAGAGGGGCGTCGAAGGCAGCACGTTGCCGCGGATCGCGGAGCGCGCGGGCCTATCGCCGACCGCCGTGTACAACCACTTTCACAGCCGGGAGGAGTTGCTGTACGCGGCGGCGGTGCGTGCCCTCGACCAGATCACCGCGGCCGCGCTGCGGGCCGGACGCGGCGCCGGGACCCTGCAAGCCATCGCGATGGCCTACCTGCGGCCGGAGATGACACAACACCGACGCCTGATCGCCGAATTGCACCTGGCCAGCCGGCGCGACGAGCGATTGGCGGCGTTGATCGCGCAGTGGCACCAGGAGTACGCCGACCGGTTCGTGGGAGCCCTGGCGGGGAGCGATGCCAACCCGAAAGCCACGACGAAAGTCGTGTTCCTGCTATTGCTCGGGCTTTGTCACTTCGACGACCTGTCGGCGCTCAGGGCGTCGCGCGCCGCGGTGGCCGAGCGGGTCGAGCGCCTCATCGAGGTGCTGTTACCGGGACGAGCCACCTAGGAGAATCGAACTCCTGACCTGCTCATTACGAGTGAGCCGCTCTACCGACTGAGCTAAGGTGGCGTGCCCTGTCGGGCGGCACGAGTCTACGGCAGGCGGGCCGAGTCACCCAAGTTGCTGGCCGATGGTCGCGACCATCGCGTCGACGGCGAACTTGGGTTTGACGTTGACCGCCAGCGCCTCGCGGCACTGAAGCACCGCCTCGATGCAGCGCAGCAGCCGCTCGGGTGAGGCATGGTCCGCCAGCGCGGCCACCCGATCGGCCATGTCGGGATGATTCGCCTGGACGCCACCGGCGTGCGCCGACACCACCAGCGCGTCCCGGAAGTAGGTCGCCAAGTCGATCAGCGCGCGGTCCAGCGCGTCGCGCGACGCCCGCGTTTGGCGCGACTTCTGCCGTCGCTCGAGATCCTTCATCGCACCGGTGGCCCCCCGCAGCGCGCCCGCGGTGCCCTTGCCCGTCCCCCCGGCGCCCAGCGCCGTCCGCAGCTCTTCGGTTTCGGCCTCGGCGCGGTCCGCGGTCAGCACCACGGCCTCGGCCTCGGCGGCGGCCACCAGCTCCTCGGCGGCTGCGTAGGCGCGGGACGGGGTCGCCGCGTCGCGCACCAGCCCCAGCGCCCGCTCCCGTCGCTGCCGGGCCTCGGGGTCGGTGGCCAGCCGGCGCGCCCGCCCAACGTGTCCGCCGCTGACCGACGCCGCCCAGTTGGCCGTGTCGACGTCTAGGCCGTCGCCGCCGGCGAGGACTTGCGCGATCGCCTCGGTCGGCGGGGTGACCAGCGCGACGTGCCGGCAGCGGGACCGCAGCGTGACCGCGATGTCCTCGGGGTCCACCGACGGCGCGCACAGCAGGAAAACCGTCGACGGCGGCGGTTCCTCGACGACCTTCAGCAGCGCGTTCGCCGCGCCCTCGGTCAACCGGTCGGCGTCCTCGATCACCACGATCTGCCGGTGCCCGGTGGTGGGGCGGCGCGACGCGATCTGCACGATGCCGCGCATCTCGTCCACGCCGATCGACAGGCCCTCCGGAATCACCCGGCGCACGTCGGCGTGGGTGCCGGCCATGGTCGTCGTGCACGCCCGGCAGCTCCCGCACCCGGGCTCCCCGTCGGAAGTGCATTGCAACGCGGCCGCGAAGCACAGCGCCGCAACCGAGCGGCCGGAGCCGGGCGGCCCGGTGATAAGCCACGCGTGTGTCATAGTCCCGTCGCCCGCATCGCTGTGAGCCGGATCACCGCGGGCGGCACGGGCGGCGGCGAGCAGCCCGGCCACCACGGCCTCCTGGCCTACCAGCCGCGTAAACACTCCGGACATCACCGGCAACAGTAGTGACACCGGCAGACAGATACCGATCGGCCACCGTATCGCGACAATTCCGTTACCTGACGCCCGTTTCGGCAGGTGTTGGCGGCTTGCCGGGATACTTATTGTTTTCCGAGAAGTCCGCCCTGCCCGATACGGTGGATTGGTGGCAACCGAGGCAGCACTGACCGGGCGAATCAGCGCGTTCGTCCGGTGGGTCGTGCGCACCCCGTGGCCGCTGTTCGCACTGAGCATGCTGCAAGCCGACATCATCGGCGGACTTTTCGTGCTGGGCTTCCTGCGCTACGGCCTGCCGCCCCAGGACCGCATCCAGTTGCAGGACCTGCCGCCGGTCAACCTGGCCGTCTTCGTCAGCGTCGTGATCAGCCTGTTCCTGGCCGGGATCGTGTTCAACCTCAGGCTGATGTTGCCGGTGTTCCGCTGGCAGCGTCGCGACAATCTGCTGGCCGACGCGGACCCGGCCGACACCGAGCTGGCCCGCAGCCGCGCGCTGCGGATGCCGTTCTACCGGACGCTCACCAGCGGGGTGGCGTGGTGCATCGGCGGTGTGGTGTTCATCGTCGCCAGCTGGTCGGTGGCCAGGTACACCGCGCCCGTCGTGGCGGTCGCCACCGCGCTCGGCGCCGCCGCGACGGCGATCATCGGTTACCTGCAGTCCGAGCGGGTGCTGCGCCCGGTGGCGGTCGCGGCCCTGCGCAGCGGCGTGCCGGAGAACGTCAAGGCGCCCGGCGTCATCCTGCGCCAGATGCTGAGCTGGATGCTGTCCACCGCCGTGCCGCTGCTGGCGATCGTGCTGGCCGTGGTGGCCGACAAGGCCTCCCTGCTGCACGCCACGCCGGAGAAGCTGTTCAACCCCATCCTGCTGTTGGCGCTGGCGGCGCTGGGCGTCGGGTTGGTGAGCACGCTGCTGGTGGCGATGTCCATCGCCGACCCGCTGCGGCAGCTGCGCTGGGCGCTCTCGGAGGTGCAGCGCGGAAACTACAACGCGCACATGCAGATCTACGACGCCAGCGAACTGGGCCTGCTGCAGGCGGGCTTCAACGACATGGTTCGCGACCTGTCCGAGCGGCAGCGGCTGCGCGACCTGTTCGGCCGCTACGTCGGCGAGGACGTGGCCCGCCGCGCCCTGGAGCGCGGCACCGAGCTGGGCGGGCAGGAGCGCGACGTCGCTGTTCTGTTCGTGGACCTGGTCGGCTCCACCCAGCTGGCCGCGACGCGGCCGCCCGCCGAGGTGGTCCACCTGCTCAACGAATTCTTCCGCGTCGTGGTCGACACCGTCGGCAAGCACGGCGGGTTCGTCAACAAGTTCCAGGGCGACGCCGCGTTGGCCATCTTCGGCGCGCCGATCGAGCACCCCGACGCTTCGGGCGGCGCGCTGGCGGCCGCCCGCGAGCTGCACGACGAAATCCTTCCCGTGATCGGCTCGGCGGAGTTCGGCATCGGGGTGTCGGCCGGCCGCGCCATCGCCGGCCACATCGGCGCGCAGGCCCGCTTCGAGTACACGGTCATCGGCGACCCGGTCAACGAGGCCGCCCGGCTCACCGAACTGGCCAAGCTCGAGGCCGGGCACGTGCTCGGCTCAGCGATCGCGGTCAGCGGCGCGCTGGACGCCGAGGCGCTGTGCTGGGACGTCGGCGAGGTGGTTTATCTGCGCGGGCGCGCGGCACCGACTCAGCTGGCCCGACCGGTGAAACTGGCCACCCCCGAAGGGGTTGCCGGCGAACAGGTTTCGAGCGAGGTCAGCGGCTAAGCGCGCTTGGCGGCCTTCTTGGCCGGCGCCCTGCGGGTGGATTTCTTCGCGGGCCGCTTGGCGGGGCCCCTGGCCCGCCGGTCGGCCAGCAGCTCGGCGGCGCGCTCGTCGGTAATCGCCAGCACGTCGTCGCCCTTGCGCAGGCTGGCGTTGGTCTCGCCGTCGGTGACGTACGGGCCGAATCGGCCATCCTTGATCACCATCGGCTTGCCCGACGCCGGATCGGCGCCCAACTCGCGCAGTGGCGGCGCCGAAGCGCTCTGCCTGCCACGGCGTTTGGGTTCGGCGTAGATTTTCAGCGCCTCTTCGAGGGTGATGTCAAAGATCTGATCCTCGGTCGCTAGGGAACGAGAGTCGTTGCCGCGCTTCAGGTATGGGCCGTAGCGGCCATTCTGCGCGGTGATCTCCTCACTGGACTCGGGGTCCACGCCGACCACGCGGGGCAGCGACAACAGCTTCAGCGCATCCTCGAGCGTCACGGTCTGCAGGTCCATGCTGCGCAGCAGCGAACCGGTCCGGGGTTTGGGCCCGGTGGGTTTCTTGCCCTTCTTCGCCGGCGCTGCGCTGTCGGGACCGCCGTCGCCCGAGTCGGGCTGCGGGGGTAGGACCTCGGTCACGTACGGCCCGTACCGCCCGTCCTTGGCGACGATCTCGTGCCCGGTTTGCGGATCGACGCCCAACACGCGCCCCTCCTGCGGGGTGGCGAAAAGCTCTTCGGCCACCTCAAGAGTCAGCTCGTCGGGGGTCAGCGAGTCATTGAGATTGGCCCGCTGCGGCGTCGGCTCGCCCTCGTCGTTGGTCACGATGCGTTCCAGGTAGGGCCCGTTCTTACCCACCCGGACGTGGACGGGCCGACCCTGCGCGTCGTCAAACACCCTGATGGAGTTGACTTCTCGCGCGTCGATGCCTTCGAGGTTGACGCCGACGAGCTTCTTGAGACCACCCGAGCGGGCCACCGAGTCGGCCACACCGTGGTCACCGCCGAAGTAAAAGTTGTTGAGCCAGTTGGTGCGTCGCTCGGTGCCCGACGCGATCGCGTCGAGCTCGTCTTCCATCGCCGCGGTAAAGCCGTAGTCGACGAGGCGGCCGAAATGCTGTTCCAGCAGCCCGGTGACGGCGAACGCGACCCACGAGGGCACCAGCGCGCTGCCCTTCTTGTACACGTAGCCGCGGTCCTGGATGGTCTTGATGATCGACGCGTACGTCGACGGACGCCCGATGCCCAGCTCCTCGAGCGCCTTGACCAGCGAGGCCTCGGTGTAGCGCGCCGGCGGGTTGGTGGCGTGGCCGTCCGGGGTGAGCTCGAGGGCCTCCAGCCGCTGCCCCTCGCTCACGTGGGGCAGCCGCCGCTCGGCGTCGTCGGCCTCGCCGCCGGCCAGCTCGTCCACCGTTTCCACGTAGGCCTTGAGGAAGCCGGCGAACGTGATGGTGCGCCCGGTCGCGGAGAACACCACCGGCGTTTCCCCGGCCGGGCCGCTCGCCGTGCCGGCGATCCGCAGGCTCAGTGTGGTGCCGCGCGCGTCGGCCATCTGCGAGGCCACCGTGCGCTGCCAGATCAACTCGTACATCCGGAATTCGTCGCCGTCGAGCTCGCGGCGCACCGCGTCCGGAGTCGCGAAAGTCTCACCGGCCGGCCGGATCGCCTCGTGCGCCTCCTGGGCGTTCTTCACCTTGCGGGTGTACTGGCGCGGCGAGGGCGAGACGTACTCCTCGCCGTACAGCTGCCGCGCCTGGGTGCGCGCCGCGTTGATCGCCGACTCCGACAGCGTCGTGGAGTCGGTACGCATATAAGTGATGTAGCCGTTCTCGTAGAGGCGCTGCGCGATGCTCATGGTGCGCTCGGAGGAGAACCGCAACTTGCGCCCGGCCTCCTGCTGCAGCGTCGACGTCATGAACGGGGCGTACGGGCGGCGGGTGTAGGGCTTCTCCTCCACCGACGCCACCGACAGCTGGGCGCCCCGCAATCCCGCCGCGAGCTGCGTCGCGCCGGCCTCGTCCAGAATCACCACCTCGTCGGCCTTACGCAGCTGACCCAGCGAGTCGAAATCGCGGCCGGTGGCCACGCGCAGACCGTCGACGTTGGTCAGCCGGGCCGTGAAGGTGGGCGGCTGGGCCTGCGGGTCGGACACGCTGGCGTCCAGCTGAGCGACGATGTCCCAGTACGACGCGCTGCGGAAGGCCATCCGATCGCGCTCGCGCTGCACGATGATGCGGGTGGCCACCGACTGGACCCGGCCCGCCGACAGCTTGGGCGCGACCTTCTTCCACAGCACGGGGCTGACCTCGTAGCCGTACAGCCGGTCCAGGATGCGGCGGGTCTCCTGGGCGTCGACCAGGTCGATGTCCAGGTCGCGGGGATTCTCGGCGGCCTCCAGGATCGCCGGTTCGGTGATCTCGTGAAACACCATCCGCTTGACCGGGATGCTGGGCTTGAGGGTTTCCAGCAGGTGCCAGGCGATGGCCTCGCCCTCGCGGTCGCCATCCGTGGCCAGGTAGAGCTCGTCGACGTCCTTCAGCAGGCCCTTGAGTTCGCTGACGGTGTGCTTCTTCTCCGGGCTGATGATGTAGAGCGGCTCGAAGTCGGCATCGACGTTGACCCCCAGCCTGGCCCACGGCTCGGACTTGAACTTGGCGGGCACGTCGGCCGCGGAACGGGGCAGATCGCGGATGTGGCCGCGCGAGGACTCGACGATGTAGCTGGAGCCCAGGTAGCCGGCAAGTTTGCGCGCCTTGGTCGGCGACTCGACAATCACGAGCCGCCTCCGGCTGCCATTTCCGCCGCTGCCGCGGCCTTTTAGCTTCGGGTCAGCCAACTGCGCTTACGCTCCATCTCTTATCCCGGCCCCCCTTGCGAGACCGCCCTGCTGGAAGAATGACAGGCCGGCGTCCGAAATTCCGGTGAACTCAGATACGCCAGCGTTCCTTCGCCCTTCAGGGCATCTGACAATTTCGCACCCTCGGGCGGGCCTGCGCAAACCGGCTGGCGAAATTTCCGGTGCTCGAGCCCGGCTAGACGCGGGGCCACAGCGACAACGCCTCGTCGCCGTCCGGGGGTTCCCCCACGTTCTCTACCAGGCGCGAGAGCCTGCGACGGCCGCTTATCCGAAGCGCCGGGCGACCGCCGCGGGTGCCGATCAGCGTGGGCGCAATTCCGACCCGCATCAATGCCGACGCAAGCGGGGAATGGGTGTCGGGCGCGTGCGGGTCGAGACCCAGCAGATAGTGGTCGCCCTCCGGGTTGCCGGCCGCCAGCGTCCACGCCCGCAGCTCGCGCGGCCCGGGCAGCCACCGCGGGGGCACCGTCTTGACCGCGCCGCGGGTCCATTCGGCGGCGAGCGTCACCAACGAAGGGGTCACCTCCGTCCGCACCAACGGGGAGTCCTCGTCGGTGCGGCCGATCTCGGGCACCAGGCCCGCATCCCGGATCATCTCGGCCAGCGCCGAGGCCCGCCACATGCGGTCGACAACCACTGAAAGCCGGGCGCCCTGCCCGCGACTTTCAGACGGAGCGCCGACCAGCACGATCTGCCCTGAGGCCGCCAGCACCCCGGAAAGATCGGCGACCGCGGGCGGCACCGACTCCGCTGTGAAGAAGGAAAGCTGGCTCACGCCACCGACAGTAGGCCAGGTGGTCCGTCCGCGTCTTCAGGTATTCGGCGCGGCGGGTTGGGCAGCGTCCGGACAGACTCCAGACAGAATGAAAACCCCCCGGCGGGGCCGCTAGGCGGGTCGCGCGGGGGGCTCTCGTGGAGAACTGCTCGTCTCAGACGGAGCGGACTCCGGTGGCCTGGGGGCCCTTAGGGCTGTGGCCGATCTCGAACTCGACCTTCTGGTTTTCTTCGAGGGTGCGGAAGCCCGAACCCTGGATCTCCGTGTAGTGGACAAAAACATCTGCGGAACCGTCCTCGGGCGCAATGAACCCGAAACCCTTCTCCGCGTTGAACCACTTCACAGTTCCCTGTGGCATCTCTCGATCTTTCCTTTTCTTTTGGGTGCGGGGCACCGCCTTTCGGTGCCCCGGGCCGAAGCACGACCGCCATACCTCGCTGAGTCGCCGGAACTTCACCCGACCGATAACCTCGCAGGAACCGCGGCCGCAACGTTGTTCCTGCGAAAGTTTGACACGAACACAGAAGCTGCGACCGCAAATAGTCAACCATGTTCATGGCGTCGGCGACAGACTTGTGTCCGGGACTGATTCTTGGCTCGATTTTTGGAGGGCGTGAGGTGGCCAGTTTCGGCGCCGACCTGCTCGCCGTCGCACTCGCGGGTACCGCGCCGGACGAGCGTCCGCTGCGCCATATCGCCGAGTTGCCCGCGCGCAGCGGCCGCCCGCACCGCTGGCCCGAATGGGCCGAGCCCGACGTGGTCCGCGCGTTCACCGAACGCGGCATCAGTGACCCGTGGTCACATCAGGCCTCGGCCGCGGAGCTCGCCCACGCCGGCCGTCACGTGGTGATCAGCACCGGCACCGCGTCGGGCAAGTCACTGGCCTACCAGCTTCCCGTCCTCAACGCGCTCGCGACGGACCCGCGCGCCCGGGCGTTGTACCTGTCGCCGACCAAGGCGCTCGGTCACGATCAGTTGCGCACCGCGCACGCGCTGACCGCGGCGGTTCCGCGGCTGCACGACGTCGCGCCCACGGCCTACGACGGCGACAGCCCGGCCGAGGTGCGCCGCTTCGCCCGCGAACGCTCCCGATGGTTGTTTTCCAACCCCGACATGATCCACCTGTCGATCCTGCGCAACCACGCCCGCTGGGCCGTGCTGTTGCGCGGCCTTCGATTCGTCATCGTCGATGAATGCCATTACTACCGTGGCGTTTTCGGGTCGAACGTGGCGATGGTGCTGCGCAGGTTGCTGCGGCTGTGCGAGCGCTATTCCTCGTCGCCCACAGTCGTTTTCGCCAGCGCGACGACAGATTCGCCGGGCGCGACGGCGGCCGAACTCATCGGCCGTCCGGTGCGGGAGGTCACCGAAGACGGCTCGCCGCAAGGGGCCCGGACGGTGGCGTTGTGGGAGCCCGCGTTGCGGGCCGACCTGACGGGCGAGAACGGAGCGCCCGTGCGCCGCTCCGCCGGCGCTGAGGCGGCGCGCGTGATGGCCGACCTGATCGCCGAGGGGGCGCAAACGCTGACGTTCGTCCGGTCGCGGCGCGCGGCGGAATTGACCGCGCTGGGAACGCGGGCGCGCCTCGACGACATCGCCCCGGAGCTGTCCTCGAGGGTCGCGTCGTACCGGGCCGGCTATCTCGCCGAGGACCGCAGCGCGCTGGAGCGCGCTTTGGCCGAGGGCCGGCTGCGCGGCCTGGCGACCACCAACGCGCTGGAGCTCGGCGTCGACATCGCCGGCCTCGATGCCGTGGTGCTCGCCGGGTTCCCCGGGACGGTTGCTTCGTTCTGGCAGCAGGCCGGCCGGTCGGGTCGGCGGGGCCAGGGGGCGTTGGTGGTGCTGATCGCGCGCGACGACCCGCTGGACACCTACCTGGTGCACAACCCCGCGGCGCTGCTGGGCAAGCCGGTCGAGCGGGTCGTGATCGATCCCGGCAACCCCTACATCCTCGGTCCCCAGCTGCTCTGCGCGGCGACCGAGATGCCGCTTGACGAGGCCGAGATCCGGGGCTTCGGCGCCACCGACGTGGCCCAGGGCCTGATCGATGACGGGCTGCTGCGCCGGCGCAACGACAAGTACTACCCGGCGGCCGGCGTCCAACCGCACGGCGCGGTGGACATTCGGGGCTCGTCCGGCGGCCAGATCGTCATCGTCGAGGCGGACACCGGGCGGCTGTTGGGCAGCGCTGGGGTGGATCAGGCCCCGGCCTCGGTTCACCCGGGAGCGGTCTATCTGCATCAGGGTGAGACCTACGTCGTCGACGCCCTGGACACCGAGGACGGGATCGCGTTCGTCCACGCCGAGGATCCCGGCTACGCGACGTTCGCGCGTGAGCTCACCGACGTCGTCGTGACCGGGGCCGGTGAACGCCACGAGTTCGGCTCCGTCACTTTGGGTTTGGTGCCGGTTCGGGTCACTCACCGGGTGGTGGGCTACCTGCGCCGCCGGCTGTCCGGGGAGGTCATCGACTTCATCGAGCTGGATATGCCCGAGCACGTGCTGCCCACCACCGCCGCCATGTACACCATCGATCCGGATACCTTGCTGCACAATGGGGTTGACGCGCCGCGCGTTCCCGGCTCGTTGCACGCCGCCGAGCACGCCGCCATCGGACTGCTGCCCCTGGTGGCCAGCTGCGACCGCGGGGACATCGGCGGCCTGTCCACCGCGATCGGTCCCGCGGGGCTGCCCACCGTCTTCGTCTACGACGGTTATCCGGGCGGGGCGGGTTTCGCCGAACGGGGCTTCCGCCAGGCCCGCACCTGGCTGGGCGCGACGGCCGCGGCGATCGAAGCGTGCGACTGCCCGAACGGATGCCCGTCGTGTGTGCAGTCGCCCAAATGCGGCAACGGCAACGACCCGCTGGACAAGGCGGGCGCGGTACGGGTGCTGCGATTGGTGCTGGCGGAACTGGGTCGCGACATGCGCTGACCACCCCGGGATGGCGACCGACCCCTCAACGGTCGACCCCCAATAAACCAGCGTCGTGACAGACGCCAATAGAAATGCCAACATACCACCACGCACCCCGAAGACGTGGGCAAACGACACACCGCAACCAATCACACCCGGGCCGCGTCCCACCCGGCGGCCGCCGTAAAATCGGCCGCATGGCCCACGACTGGTTGCTCGTGGAGACGCTAGGGGGCGAGCCCGCCGTAGTGGCGCAGGGACGGCAACTCAAAAACCTCGTCCCGATCACCACCTTCCTGCGCCGCAGTCCCCACCTCGCGGCCGTCCGGACCGCGGTCGCCGAGTCCGTCCAGACGGGGCAGAGCCTGACCAGCATCACCACCAAGCGCGACCGCGTCATCCGCACCGAACCGGTGGTGATGTCCGATGGCCGCGTGCACGGCGTCCACGTCTGGACCGGCCCCGCGGACGCCGAACCGTCCCAACGGCCCATCCCCGGGCCGCTGAAGTGGGACCTGACCCTCGGCGTGGCCACCGATACCAGGGAATCGCTCGCCAACAGCGGCAAGAATCCCGACGTCGAAGTGACCTTGGGCAGGGCTTTCGCGGAAGACCTGCCGTCGCGCGAACTCAATCCGAACGAAACCAAAGTGCTTGCCATGGCGGTCAGGGCCAAGCCCGACCAAACGATCTGCAGCACATGGGATGTCACCGACTGGCAAGGCAAACCCATTCGGATCGGTTTCGTCGCGCGCACCGCCATAGAGCCGGGACCGGACGGCCGCGACCACCTCATCGCCCGGGCGATGAACTGGCGCTCGGTACTCAAGGGTCCGGTGGTGTCCACAGACGATCTGGCGCAACGGATCCTGAACGGACTGGCCCAGGCCGGGGTTCACCGGGCGCTCGTCGATCTCGACAGCTGGACCCTGCTGAAATGGCTCGACGATCCCTGCCCCTTCTACGACTGGCGCGGCAACAAGACGGACAGGCCCAAGGTCCACCCCGAGGACGAACACCTCAAGACCTCGATGACAACGGAATTCGTCGGCCGCCCGACCAGCCGGGTGCTGCGCATGCGGGGCTACGACGACGATTGGGTGCCGGTGCACGTCACGGTCAACAAGGTGGAACTGGAACCGGACACCTTCGCCGGACTGGTCTCACTGCGATTGCCGACCGACGAGGAACTCGCCGCCGCGCTGCCGAAGGCCTCGGACGATACAACCTAGCCGCCGTCGACCGGCCCCGCCCGCGCGGCGGCCCGCGCCGCGCCGCCGAAGGCCACGGCGATTTGGACCGCGACGACGACGTCGAGCTCGTCCACCTCGCATCGCACGTTGTTGACTCGCATTGCGCGCGCCACCTCCGCCGCGCGGTCGCAGGCGGCCGCGGCTCCGGCCGGCAGCCGTGCGGCGCCGGCCAGCGCGGCCAGGTCGGCCGCGGCCTGCGCACGATGGCGCGCCAGCACCGCCGAGCCGACATAGGCGCCCGCACCCGTGACCGCCAGCAATACCCCAACCATCGCCGCGGCGACCACCGTCGCCGACCCCCGCTCACCGCGGAGGTTCGGCGGCCGAGACCGCCCTTGCCTCAATATCCAAGGTTGGCAACAGCTTTGACCGGGCGACGACCGTCGCCACGAGGAAATCTCCGTCGCGGCGCACCTGCACCCGCGCCCCGGCCGGCGCAACGCGACGCGCGGCATCGAGCGCCGAACGTTCGTCGCCGCGCGCGGCCAGCCGGGCCGCCTCGCGGGCGGCGTCGACGCAGCGCACCTGCATCGACACCGCGGTGACACCGGCCAGGCACAGCACCAGCACCACGACCAGCGCGGCGATCGCGAGCGCCGCCTCGACGGTGCTCGACCCGGCACAATCCGCTAAACCTTGGTGTTGAGCGCGCGACCGATGATGTTGGTCAGCGCCGAGACGACGGAATCGCCCGTCACGACGGTGTAGAGGATCGCGCCGAACGCGGCCGCGGCGATCGTGCCGATCGCGTATTCGACGGTGGACATGCCCGACTCGTCGGTCGCCAACGCGGCGACGCGCGCCAGCAAGACGCGGAAATTGTTGACCATCAATGCCTTCCTTTCGTTTCACAGCAGGCCCGATTGCACGACATCACCGGCCAGCCCTGCCACCACCGGCACGATGCCCAGGCACACGAACGCGGGCAGAAAGCAGAGACCGAGCGGTCCGGCGATCAGGACCCCGGCCCGCTCGGCGGCCGCCGTGGCGGCATGCGCGGCGTCCTGGCGGGATCGGTCGGCCAACTCGGCGACGCCGCGGGCCAGGGCCGAGCCGGAGGACGCCGAACGCCGCGCCAGTCGCAGCAGCGAATCGATGTGTGCGCCGGGCGCGCCGGCCGACTGATCCGCCGGAACCGACCATGCCACAGCGGGATCCGCGCCCAGCGCCAGCAGATCGGCGGCGCGTCGCAACACCCCGGCCAGCTGCGGTGGTGCCGACGGGGCAGTCGCCGCCGCGGCCGTCGACACCGCCATGCCGGCCTCCAGGCACACGGCCAACACATCGAGGGCGGCGGCAACCGCCAGCGGATCGTGACCGTTTGGCGGCCCCGCCGAACCCGCCTGCCGCCGGCGATGGGGGCGCGGGAGTAGTCCCGCACGCGACCGTAGCACCGACGGGCCGGGGCCGACCCACAGCGCGGCGGCCAGCAGCGCCGCGGAAGTATTCATGTCCCGAGCCGGTCGGTAATGCGGTCCGACCACAACAGGCCGCCGCAGGTCAGGGTCGACCCGATGACCAGCAGCCAGCCGCCGGCGTGCCCGCCGAGCAAAAAGCTCAGCGGCCGAGCCCCGATCAGCTGGCCCAGCAGCACGCCGAGCACCGGCAGGCCGGCCAGTATCGTCGCGGTGGCGCGCGCCCCGGCCATACTCGATGTCACTTGTGCCGAAAAGCGTTGCCGCTCCACGATATCGCGCTGCGCGGCGCGCATCAGCGTGGCTATCGCCAGCCCTTGGTCACTGGCCAGTTGCCAGCACACCGCTAGTCGATCCCACTGCGCGGGCAGGGTCGACGAGCGCGCCGCGGCGCGCAGCCCGGCCGTGACGTCGGCGCCCAACCTGGCCCGCGCCGCGACCGCGCGCAACGACGCGGCCACCGCCCCAACGCTTTCCCCGGCGGCGACGTGGAACGCGCGCACCGGATGGGCGCCCACGCGCAACTCGCCGACCAGCACATCGAGGCCCGCTACCAGGGTCGCACCCTCTTGCGCGGCGCGCCGGGCCCGCCGGCGACGGCGGTAGCGCAGGCTCGAGGTCGCGCCCACCACCACGACCGCGAGGGCCGCCGTCGCAGGCAGCAGGACGGCGACGGCCAGAAAGGCGAACCCGGCGACGTACGGCACCTTGTTGTGGCCGGCGCGCCTGCGGCGAACGCGCGGCGGGCTCGCCACCCGGTGCCGCGGTGGCGGCGGAAGCGCCAGCAACGCGAGGGATAACAGCAGGGCGGCGATCGTCAGGGCATTCATGTCGAGGTCCGGCTTCGCAGCAGGCGATGGAGATCACCCGCATCGTCGGTCAGGCCCCGGCCCGCGTGCCACACGGTGACCGCGCGGACCTGCCCGTCGACGGGGCGCAGCACGGCTATCTCGGCGAGCCGACGCCGGCCGGCCCGGTCCCGTGCGACATGTAGCAGCACCTGAACCGCCGCGGCGAGCTGGCTGTGCAGTGCCGCCCGGCCGAGGCCGCCGAGCGCGCCCAGCGCCTCCAGGCGGGCGGGCACCTCGCCCGGACTGTTGGCATGCACGGTGCCCGCGCCGCCGTCGTGTCCGGTGTTCAGCGCCGCCAGCAGATCGACCACCTCGGCGCCCCTGACCTCGCCGACCACGATGCGGTCGGGCCGCATCCGCAACGCCTGCCGGACGAGTTCACGCAGCGGAACCTCGCCGGCGCCTTCGACGTTGGCGCACCGCGCGACCAGCTTGACCAGATGCGGATGCCGGGGCGCCAGCTCGGCGGCATCCTCGACGCACACGATCCGTTCGACAGGCGCCACGGCGCCCAGCATCGCCGCCAGCAAGGTCGTCTTGCCGGCCCCGGTGCCGCCGCACACGAGGAAGGCCAGCCGGGCGGCGATGATGTCGGCGATCAGCGCGCCGGCCCGCGTGTCGATCGCGCCCGCTGCGGTGAGGGCAGCCAAATCCTGTGTGGCCGGCCGCAATACGCGCAGCGACAGGCAGGTGCCGCCGGCCGCGATGGGCGGGAGCACCGCGTGCAGCCGCACCGCGAAATCCCCCGAACCGATGCCGGCCAGTTGGCCATCCACCCAGGGCTGCGCGTCGTCGAGACGCCGACCGGCAGCCAACGCCAGCCGCTGCGCCAACCGCCGCACCGCCGCCTCATCGGCGAATCGAATGTTGGTGCACCGCAATCCGTTTCCATCGTCCACCCACACCGTGTCGGGCGCGGTGACCAAGACGTCGGTGGTGCCGTCGGCGCACAACAACGGCTCGAGGATGCCGGCGCCGGTGAGCTCGGTTTCCAACACCCGGAGATTGGCGAGGACCTCGGTATCGCCGAGCATTCCACCGGACTCGGCGCGGATCGCGGCGGCCACCACGCCGGGACGCAGTGGGGCGGCTTCGGATGCCAGCCGCTCGCGCACCCGTTCGATCAGCGAGCCGCTCACGCCGCCCTGCCGTTCCGCGCCGAACCGGCCGACGGCAGTACGGCCAGCACCCGGCGGGCCGCCACCATGAGCGGACAGCGCCGTCCCAGCCGCAGGCCACCGTGTTCCAGCTGCCGGGTGAGTTGCGGCTGAGCTTTGACGGACGCGACGAGCGGCAGGCCGGCGATCTCGGCGACCTCGGTGGCCCGCAGACCCCCGGGCGACGGGCCGCGCACGACCAGCCCGAGATTCGGATTGGCCGCGGCCAGCACGGGGGCCATGGCCGCGGTCGCCGCGCACGCCCGCACGTCGCAGCGGCTGACCACCACGACGAGATCGGCGGCGTCCAGCGCGGCTTGCGTCGCATCGGTGAGACGGCGCGGAAGGTCGCAGACGACGGCGACGCCACCGCGGCGCCCGGCATCGACCACGGCGTCCACCGGCGCGCCGCCCAGCTCGAAGCCGTGGCGCGTGCCGGACAGCAAGCTGATCCCGCGGTGTCGCGGCAGCGCGTCGCGCACCGCCGACCAGTTCAGCCGGCCGCCCTCCAACGCCAGATCGGGCCACCGTAGGCCGGGCGCGCTCTCGCCGCCCACCAGCAAATCGATGCCGCCGCCCCACGGGTCGAGGTCCACCAGGAGCGCGTCGCCGGCGGCTTGCGCCACGGCGACCGCGAAACAAGACGCGCCGGCCCCGCCGCAACCCCCGACCACGGCGACGACCTCGCCGCGCGGCCCGTCATCGCGCGCCGATTCACCGGCCTCGGCGAGCTCGCGGATCAATTCGCGCTCTTGCTCGGGCAGCGCCAGGACGCGTTGGGCGCCGATGGCGACGGCCGCTGCCCATGTCGCCGTCGCGGGGTGCGCGAGGGCCACGACGCTGACGTGGGCGCGCCGCGGCAGCGCCAGCTGCTCGCATCGCTCCGCGGCCGCCTCGTCCAGCACCACCGCCGCGGCCGCCGACCACGTCTTGCGGCTCAGCGCGGAGGCGCCGGCATGAACCACCCGAACGCCGACGGCCGCGGCCACCCGGTCCGTCTCGTCGCGCAGTTTCGGATCGGTCACCATCGCCAACACGGCCGAGGACCCCGCCGTTTTGGTCCCCGTGGCGCTGGTCATCCACCCACCCTGCGGGCCCGTGACCTTGGCACACCAGTCCCAAAGCCGGATTTGTGGATAGAGACGCCAGTGTGTACAAACGCCTGGCCGCCGAGCGCGTCGGCGGGTTCGAAGACGCGATTCCCGCAACGCGCGATGGTGGGCGGTACGAAGCCCGACCGGGCCGGAAAACTTACCCCAGAAAAGGGACGACCCCCGCCAGGGGGGGAGGAGGCGAGGGTCGTCGTGTATCAGCCCCGGGGGGTCGGGCTGATGCACCCTCGGCTCAGGCCGAGTAATGCTTACTATACACACGACAGTCCGCACTAACGCAAGTAGTTGTTCTGGCGAAAGGTGCGTTGAGCCGCAAAAATACCGACGGTATGTTATTCGGGGCGCGATGAGCGGCTGTTTTCGGCCTAACTGCGCGGCGCCGCCGGACGCCCGACCTATGCTGGGTCGGTGACCGTATTCGACTCGGCCGCACGGCAGCAAACCCCACTGGAAACAGCTGCAACTACCGGTCCCCGCGCTCGTACCGCCGCCTTCTTCGACCTCGACAAGACCATCATCGCCAAGTCCAGCACGCTGGCTTTCAGCAAACCCTTTTTCAACCAGGGACTGCTCAACCGCCGCGCCGTGCTCAAGTCCAGCTACGCCCAGTTCATCTACCTGCTCTCCGGTGCTGATCATGACCAGATGGACCGGATGCGCCTGCACATGACGAACATGTGCACCGGTTGGGACGTGGAACAGGTCAAGTCGATCGTCAACGAAACGCTGCACGACATCGTGACCCCGCTGGTGTTCGCCGAAGCCGCGGACCTCATCGCCGCCCACAAGCTGTGCGGCCGCGACGTCGTCGTGGTCTCGGCGTCCGGCGAGGAAATCGTGGCGCCCATCGCCCGGGCGCTCGGCGCCACGCACGCGATGGCGACCCGGATGGTCGTCGACGACGGCAAGTACACCGGCGAGATCGCGTTCTACTGCTACGGCGAAGGCAAGGTGCAAGCGATCCGCGAGCTGGCCGCGCGCGAGGGCTATCCCCTCGAACACTGCTACGCCTACTCCGACTCGATCACCGATCTGCCGATGCTCGAGACCGTCGGCCACCCGAGTGTGGTCAATCCGGACCGCGGTTTGCGCAAGGAAGCGGTCGAGCGGGGCTGGCCCGTGTTGATGTTTTCCCGCCCGGTGTCCCTGCGTGACCGGCTCCCGGCGCCGTCGGGCGCCGCGATCGCGACCACGGCCGCGGTGGGCGTCACGGCGCTCGCCGCCGGCGCGGTCACCTACTCGTTGCTGCGCCGCTTCGCCTTTAGGCGCGGCAGCAAACATGCCATTCGCGCAATACATTTTTGCTTCGCATTTAGGCCTTGATGTGGTTCGGGTCTAGTAGTACAAAGGAACCACGGAAGCCCGGTGAGGCCTAGGTCGATCCGGAAGAGAAGGATCGTTCTCCCGAGTCGGGCGCCCAGCATGGAACCCGGCACCCACGCGGAGTCATAGCCGCGATAATGGCAGAAGTGTTGCGGGCCTGCGTAATTGCGAAAAGTGGATGGTATCGACGGCCCTTTGGGTGGGGCAGCAACCGGAAGCGTCGCAAGATCGCCGAGGCCAACCCACGTAACCCAGAAATGCACGCTTGGTAACCGAGTTCCGTGCTAGCGGGCGGCGGACCGAATATTTCGGGACGTCGCCCGCTTTACATTTGTGAAACAAATTCACTCGCGCCGCCACGAGGCCCGTCGGCTACCTATTCGCAAGTGACTCGGCGATCGACAAAGCCTCCTGCGCACCGGCTTGCAGCGCCCGGCAACACAGCACCACCCAGGCGCCCACGCCGCCCGGCGTGCCGTCGGCGAATCCCTCCGCGGCATCGCGATAGTCGGCGGGCTGCCGCATCCAACTCACCTCGGGCACACCCAATCCGTGTGGGTCCAGCCCGCTGGCGATCGTCACCAGCCGCGACACCGCGCGGGCGACGACGCCGTCCGCGCTGCCAAATGGCCTGAGCGTCAGCAACTCCCCGTGCGCGACCGCGGCCACCACCGGCGCCGGCGCCGACGTGCGGCCCGTCACCAACTCCCCCAGCAACTCCAGCCGCGGCCCAACCTCGGCGTCGGCCCGCGGACGGCCCAGCCGATCGTCATCGACCTGGTCGGCCGCCGCGAGCACGTGCAGACGCGCCAGGGCCTGCAACGGTGCCCGTTGCCATATTCCGATCAGGGGCCCTCCCCCGCCCTCGAGCTCCTGAGCCACCCGCAGTGCCCCGCCGAAAACCGGGTCGCTGACCCCGTTATGCGGCAAGTCGGCCTCGACGAGGTCGTCCAGCCGCACGGGACCGCCGTCGAGCACCGACGAGGCGCGCGCCGCCCGCAGCGCCGCTTCGGCGGCGGTCACCGGCCACCGCCGCAGGTTGGCCGGATGGCGGTGGGCGCGACCCAGCGCGTCGCGGGCCCGGTCGCTGGCCTCGGCGACACCGGGGAGTTCCAGCAGCGGGGCCAGCGGGTCAGACGTCATTGCTTGCCAACCTATCGGGGCGGCGACGACGGCCTGGGAATGGCCTCCAGCAATCGGCGCGTGTACTCGTGGCCGGGCCGGGTGAACAGCTCCTCGGTGGGCGCCTGTTCCACCACCCGGCCGGCGCGCATCACCAGGACGTCGTCGGCGATCTGCCGGATCACCGCCAGGTCATGACTGATGAACAGGTAGGTCAGACCCAGTTCGGCCTGCAGGTCGGCCAGCAGGTCCAGTATCTGCGCCTGCACCAGCACGTCGAGCGCCGAGACGGCCTCGTCGCACACCAGGACGTCGGGCCGCAACGCAAGCGCCCGAGCGATCGCGACCCGTTGCCGTTGCCCGCCCGAGAGTTCGCGCGGCAGCCGCCCCAGCGCCGAGGACGGCAGCGCCACGTGGTCGACGAGCTCGCGCACGGCGCGCTCGCGCTGCTTGCGGTCGCCAACCCGATGGATCCGCAACGGCTCCTCGACGGCCCGGAAAACCGAATACCTGGGATCCAAACTGCTGTAAGGGTTCTGGAACACCGGCTGCACCCGCCGCCGAAACGCCAGCGCCTTCTCCCGGTCCAGCGAGTCGTTGATGGGGGCCCCATCAAAGACCACCGTGCCTGAGGTGGGTGACAGCAGGCCCAACACCATCCGCGCCAGGGTCGATTTTCCCGACCCCGACTCTCCCGCGATCGCCAACGTGCTCGCCCGGCGCAGCCGAAACGACACGGCGTCGACGGCACGGAATTCGGCGCGACGCCACGGTACCCCGCGCGACTCGCGGTAGACCTTGGTCAGCCCGGAGGCGACGAGAATGTCGTCGGACGGCGCGTCTGGGGTGCCCGCCCGGGGCCGGGACGGACCCGGCGTCAGCGACGGGGCGGCGGCCACCAGTCGTTGGGTGTATTCGTGTTGCGGCTGTCGCAGAATAGCTTGCGCCGCACCCGATTCCACCACCCGCCCGCGGTGGACGACGATCAGGGACTCCGCCCGTTCGGCGGCCAACGCCAGGTCGTGAGTGATCAGCAGCAGCGCCGTTCCGAGTTCGGCCGTGAGCCCCTGCAGATGGTCCAGCACCTGCCGTTGCACGGTGACGTCGAGTGCGGAGGTCGGCTCGTCGGCGATGAGCAGCTTCGGCCGCGCGGCCAGGCCGATGGCGATCAGCGCGCGTTGGCACATGCCGCCCGAAAGCTGATGGGGATACCGGGCCGCCTGCTGGACCGGGTCCGGCATGCCCGCCTCGGCGAGCAGCTCGAGCGCGCGTCGTCGCGCGTCGCGGGTATCGGTGTTGGCCCGCAACGCTTCCCGGACCTGAAACCCGACCTTCCAAACCGGGTTGAGGTTGGTCATCGGGTCCTGGGGGACGTAGCCGATGGCGCGCCCCCTGATCGACCGCAGCAGCCGGCGGTCAGCGCCGGCGATGTCGCGCCCGTCGAAAACGATGCGCCCGGCGGAAATTCGCCCGCCGGGCGGCAGCAGCCCGAGGACCGCTGCGGCCGTCGTCGATTTTCCCGATCCCGATTCGCCGACCACCGCCACGGTCTGGCCGCGCCGCACCGTCAGGTCCACTCCGCACACGACGGGCGGATGAGCACCGAACCTGACTTCCAGGCCCTCGACCGACAGCAGCGGCGCCTCCTGGGTGCTCATGCGCGCCGTGCCCGCGAGCCGGGGTCCAGGGCGTCGCGCAGGGCGTCACCCATCATCATGAACGCGAGCACCGTAACCGCCAGCGCGCCGGCCGGATAGAACAGGATGGGCGAGCCCGACCGCAGCCGGCTCTGCGCCAGGTTGATATCGCCGCCCCAGGACACCACCGATGCCGGCAGGCCGACGCCGAGGTAGGACAGCGACGCCTCGGTGACGATGAACACGCCGAAGGCCAGGGTGCACACCGCGAACACGGGGCCCAGTGCGTTGGGCAGCACATGGCGAGCCAGGTTCTGGAAGTTGTTCAGCCCCAGGGCTTTCGCCGCGACCACGTAATCGCTGGCACGCACCTCGAGCACTGCACCGCGGGTTACCCTGGCCACCTGCGGCCAGCCGAACAGCGCGAGGATGGCGACCACCGTCCACACCCGGCGGTGGTGCATGACGCCCATGATCACGATGGCCGCCAGCAGCAGGGGCAGGCCAAAAAACACGTCGGTGATGCGCGAGACCACGGCGTCGATCCAGCCCCCGTAGAAGCCGGCCAGCGCACCCAGCGCGCCTCCGACGACGAACACGAGCAGGGTGGCCCCGAGCCCGACGGTCAGCGAGGCCCGCGCTCCGTACACGGTTCGCGCGTAGATGTCATGGCCTTGCAGATCGGTGCCAAACCAGTGCGCGGCCGACGGCCGAAGCAGGCTCTGGCTCGGATCGGCGTAGCTGGGATCGATGCCGGTGAACAACGCGGGGAACAACGCGACGACCACGATCAGCGCGATCAGCGCCGCGGCGACGACGAACTTCGGACGCCGGCGCAGCGCGCGCCAGGTGTCGCGCCAGAATCCGTGGCGCACTGCGATGCGCTCAGCCATAGCGGATCCGGGGATCGAGAGCGGCGTACAGCAGGTCCACCGCCAGGTTGGCGATCAGGTAGATGACCACCAGCACCGTGACGATCGAGACGACGGTAGGCGCCTCCTGCCGGGTGACGGCCTGATACAGGACGCCGCCGACGCCGTGGATGTTGAAGATGCCCTCGGTCACGATGGCCCCGCCCATCAGCGACCCGAGGTCGGCGCCGAGGAACGTCACCACCGGGATCAGCGAGTTCCGCAGGATGTGCACCGTCACGACCCGTCGCCGCGAGAGCCCCTTGGCGGTCGCGGTGCGGACGTAGTCGGCGTGCGCGTTGGCGGCCACCGCGGATCGGGTCAGCCGGACCACGTACGCGAATGACACCGCGCCCAAGACGATCCCGGGCAGCAGCAACCGCGCGAACGTCGCCCTCTCCCCCACGGTGACCGGCGCGATTCCCAGCCGGACGCCGAACACGAATTGCGCGACGAAGCCCAGGACGAATATCGGGATGGCGATGATGACGAGGCCTGCGATCAGCACCGTGGAATCGAAGATGCCGCCCTCGCGCAGGCCCGCCACCACACCGAAGCCGATCCCGAACACCGTTTCCACCGCCACCGCGATCAGCGCCAGCCGCACGGTGACCGGAAAGGCATGGGCCAGAACAGCACTGACCGGGAGTCCGGAATAGGAGCGCCCCAGGTCGCCGTGCAGGATCCCGCCCAAATAGCGCAGGTACTGCAGGATGAACGGATCGTCGAGGTGGTAGCGGGCCCGCAGCGCGGCGGCCACCGCGGGAGTCAGCGGCCGGTCCCCGGCCATTGCCGCGACCGGATCGCCGGGCAGCAGGAAGACCATGCCGTAGATCAGCAGCGTGGCGCCGAGGAAGACCGGCACCATGATCGCGATCCGCCGCGCGATGTACCAACCCATCTCAGCCCTTCACGATGTTCTCGTAGTCGGGCAGACCGTTCCAGGTGACCGCGACATTCTTGACCTCCGTCGACCATCCCACCACACCGATGTTGTCCCAGAGCGGGACAACGGGCATGTCGTGGAACAGGATTCGCTGCGCGGCGTTGGCCAGGGCATCCGACTGCCGAATAGTGGGCGCGGCCTCGGCGGCCGCCAGCGCCGCGTCGAATTCGGGATTGGCGTAGCCGACGTCGTTGGATCCCGCGCCCGTGGCGAACAATGGGGCGAGGAATTCGATCATGGAGGGGTAATCCCCCTGCCACGCGGCACGAAAAGCGGTCGCGATGGTGTGATTGGTGATCTCGGTGCGAAACCCGGCGAAAGTCGGCTGCGGAGCGCCGACGGCGTCGATGCCCAACACGTTCTTGATGCTGTTGGCCACCGCGTCCACCCATTCCTGGTTTCCGGCGTCGGCGTTGTAGGCGATGGCGTACTGGCCGCCCCACGCCGAGATGGCGTTGGCTTGCGCCCAGAGTTGCCGCGCGCGTTCGGGATCGAAGTTCAGGACGCCGTTGTCCGGCAGGTTCGGCTCGAAACCCGGCAGCGACCGCGCGGTGAAATCGCGCGACGGTGTGCGGGTGCCCATGAAGATCCGCTGACAGATCTGCTCACGGTTGACGGCGGCCGACAGCGCGAGCCTGCGCAGGCGGCCTTCCTCGCCGCCGAAGTGCGGCAGCCGCAGCGGGGTATCGAGGCTGTGCTTGACGGCCACGGGCCCACTGGTGACATTGTCGCCCAGGTCGCGCCGGTAGACCGGCAGCGCGCTCGGCGGAATCGTGTCCAGCACATCGAGATTGCCCGAGAGCAGGTCGGCGTAGGCGGTGTCGAGGTTGGCATAGAACTCGAACCGCAATCCTTTGTTGTGCGGTTTCCGGTTGCCGTGGTAGTCGGGGTTGGGCCGCAGATCGATCTTGACGTTGTGTTCCCAGGCCGGTCCGTCGGCGCTGTCGGCGAGCCGGTACGGACCGTCACCAAAAGGGTTGCGGCCAAACGCGGTCATGTCGCGAAATGCGGCGTCCGGCAATGGATAGAACGCGCTGTGGCCCAACCGCAACACGAAGTCGATGGTCGGCGCCGCCAGGCGCACGCTGAACTCGAGATCGTTGACCACCCGCAGCCCGGACATGGTGCGCCGCTTCGCATCACTCCCGGCGACGTCGTCGAACCCGTCGATCGGACTGAAAAAGCTTTGCTGCAGTTGCGCATTGGCGCTCAGGGCCCCGTAGTTCCATGCGTCGACGAACGAGTGGGCCGTCACCGGCGAGCCGTCGGTGAACCTCCAGCCGGGTTTGAGGACGATCCGGTAGTTGACGTTGTCGGTCGTCTCGATCGACTGGGCGACCTCGTTCGCGGGGTGGCCGGCGGCGTCGTAGGACACCAGACCGGCGAAGAGCCGGTCGATGATCCGGCCGCCGTTGCTGTCGTTGGTGCTGGTCGGGACCAGCGGGTAGGGCGGTTCCCCGCCGTTGACCAGTACGAGATCGGGGCTCAAGACACCGCCGCCGCAGCCGGACAGCGACCCCGCCGCCAGCGTCGTGGCGGCAAGGACGGCCAGCGCGGCCCGCATCGGACGCATGCCAGCGACCCTAGCGGCGCGCGCTGCGGAGCGCGGCGTAGCCGGGCGAGGCGCCGCGCGACTGTCGAAAGCGACGGCGAATAGCCGCAACGGGTGCCGCGGCTAGGATGGCGCCGTGACGTCGCACGAACTCGCTGTTCAGTTGAGATATCTGTTCGCGTTGTTCGGCGTCGGCACTGTTGGATTGGTCTGTCTGATCGCAGGGCTGCGCGCGCGGCGGCGCCGAAGCGGAATGTCGGCCACCACGCTGATCATCGTCGGTGTCGTCCTGCTGAACGTGGGTGGGCTGGGAATCGCCGGAAATCTCGTGACGGCGTACTACCCGAGCCCGTTCGACACCGACAAGTCCATGCGGGTCGGCCAGTGCGTTGACCAAAACACCTTTCTCGCAACACGTTTCAGTTCAGGTCCGGAAAACTCCTGCGCCAACCCGGCGAATACCTATGAACTCGCCTTCAGGGGCGGTCCCTCGGCAACCTGTCCGGACGGCAAACGGGATCGCTCCATCTACAACCGGTACACCGATAACTACACAATCCTGTGCTTTGCGCTCAATCTCAAGCAGGGCAAGTGCTACCAGCTGACCAACGGCGCCGAGACCATGACGATGACGCTGAGCGACTGCACCGTGCCACGAGCGCCGCAAACCAGAGTCATGCAGCGCATCGATGGCAGCACGGACGAAACGCGCTGCCCGCCCGAGGACAAGACCATCGCTTACCCCTTTCCACCGCGCGTCTACTGCCTGGCACCAATCGGTTCCTGACCAGCGCGCCGTCAGCCCGCGACGACGGGGTGGACCTCCAGTCGGCAGGCGTCGATGGTGGCGGCCACGGTGAACACCTGAATGATGTCGGGCGGGCTGACGGCCAGGTCGATGTAGGTCGGGCACGCGTTGCCGTCGGCGTCGAAGCCCAAGCCCTCGACGATCGCGTGCCCCTGCGTCGATAGCGACAGCGTGACGCTCGGCGGCGCATCGAGTCCGGCCGGCAGGCCACCCATGTACCCGCGGGGCGTGGGCTGGGCGTGGATGGGCGGACCACCGGTGCCCGAGTCGACCCCCGGATAACCGGTGAGCGTGCAGGGGTCCGCGCCGCCGGCGAGGGTGAACATCAGCGTCAGCCCGCGGTGGCCCGCGGCGCCCTGCGCCGGGGACGCGCTGACCGCGACCTGGTCCGACCAGCACGGCGCCGGCTGGTCGACAATGTCGGCCGGCTCGGCCCACGCCGATGGCCCCAGCAGGATGGTGGCCGGGTAACCCGTTGCGGCCACGGCAAGGCTGATGACCCGTGGCGATCGCAAGCGCGGTGTAGCCGGGCGTGGCGGGTCGCCACCATGGAGTCGGCGACGGAGGCGCCGCCTGTGCGGTCTCGGCACATCGGTGATTATCTGCCAGGGCGGTGCATTTGACCCTGGATTGGCAAGCGGCTTTTCACCTCAAAGGTCTAGGCTCACTGACGGTTGACGCGCCTCGACATTAGGAGAAACCAGTGACCGCCACCCACACCGAGGGCCCGTCGTCGTATCCGCCGCCGGCGCAGTTCGTCGAGCAGGCCAACGCCGGTGAGGAGCTCTACCGCGAGGCCGAGGAGGACCGCCTGGCGTTCTGGGCCGAGCAGGCCAACCGGCTCACCTGGTCGACGCCGTTCACCGAGGTGCTGGACTGGTCGCAGGCGCCGTTCGCCAAGTGGTTCGCCGACGGCAAGCTGAACGTCGCCTACAACTGCGTCGACCGCCATGTGGAGGCCGGCCACGGGGATCGGATAGCCATCCACTGGGAGGGCGAACCCGGCGACAGCCGCAACCTCACCTATTCCGATCTGCAGGCCGAGGTGTGCAAGGCGGCCAACGCGCTGACCGACCTCGGTCTGGTCGCCGGCGACCGCGTCGCGATCTACCTGCCGTTGATCCCCGAGGCCGTGATAGCGATGCTGGCCTGCGCGCGCCTGGGCATCATGCACAGCGTCGTGTTCGCCGGGTTCACCGCCAAGGCGCTGCGCGCGCGCATCGCCGACGCCCAGGCCAAGCTGCTGATCACGAGCGATGGCCAGTTCCGCCGCGGCAAGCCGGCGCCGCTGAAGGACGCGGCCGACGAGGCTGTCGCCGATTCCGACAGTTCCGTCGAACGCGTTCTGGTGGTGCGGCGCACCGGAATTGACGTGTCCTGGAACGACGAGCGCGACCTGTGGTGGCACGACGCCGTCGACGCCGCTTCGCCCGAACACACTCCGCAGCCGTTCGACGCCGAACAGCCGTTGTTCCTGCTGTACACCTCCGGCACCACCGGCAAGCCGAAAGGCATCGTCCACACCAGCGGCGGCTACCTCGCCCAGTGCTCCTACACGCACTACTACGTCTTCGACATCAAGCCCGAAACCGACGTCTTCTGGTGCACCGCGGACATCGGCTGGGTGACCGGACACACCTACGGTGTCTACGGTCCGCTGTCCAACGGCGTCACCGAGGTCCTCTACGAGGGCACGCCCGACTCACCTACCCAGCACCGGCATTTCGAGATCATCGAAAAGTACGGCGTGACAATCTATTACACCGCCCCCACGCTCATTCGCACGTTCATGAAGTGGGGACGCGAGATCCCCGACGCGCACGACCTGTCCAGCCTGCGGCTGCTCGGGTCGGTCGGCGAGCCGATCAACCCGGAGGCCTGGCGTTGGTACCGCAAGGTGATCGGCGCCGATCGCCTCCCGATTGTCGACACCTGGTGGCAGACCGAAACGGGTTCCGCGATGATCACCCCGCTGCCCGGGGTGGCCGCGGCCAAACCGGGTTCGGCGATGCGCCCGCTGCCGGGCATCTCAGCCAAGATCGTCGACGACCACGGCGACGAGCTCCCGCCGGCCAATGCCAAGGGCGAGCACGCCAGCGGCTACCTGGTCCTGGACCAGCCGTGGCCGTCGATGCTGCGCGGCATCTGGGGCGATCCGGACCGCTACGTCGAGACCTACTGGTCCCGGTTCGCCGAGCAGGGCTGGTATTTCGCCGGCGACAGCGCCTATTACGACTCCGACGGCGCCATCTGGGTGGTCGGTCGCATCGACGACGTCATGAACGTGTCGGGGCATCGGCTCTCGACCGCCGAGGTGGAGTCGGCGCTGGTCGGCCACATCGCGGTGGCCGAGGCGGCCGTGGTCGGCATGACGGACGAAACCACCGGCCAGGCGATCTGCGCGTTCGTCGTCCTGTGCGCCGACTTCGAGGTGCACGACGGGATCGTCGACGAGCTGCGCGTGGAGGTGGCGCGCGAGATCTCGCCCATTGCCAAGCCGCGCGAGGTCCACGTCGTGCCGGAACTGCCCAAGACCCGCAGCGGCAAGATCATGCGCAGGCTGTTGCGCGACGTCGCCGAGAACCGGGAGTTGGGTGACACGTCGACACTGCTGGATCCCGGCGTGTTCGACGCGATCAAGTCCGGGAAGTAGGGCCCGTCAGCCCGGCAGCGGCACGAATCCGGCGCCGGGCCGGTGCTTGGCGTTGATGTCGGCGAGGTCGGCGTTGATCGACATGACCACCGCCGGGGTGTGCAGCGGGATGTACTTGATGATGCAGGTCGGCAGGTTGTCGCTGAACGCTCCGTGGATCATCCCGACCAGCAGGTTGTTGACGGTCACCGGCGCGCCGGAGTCACCCGGCTGGCCACACACCTGCATGACGATGGTGCCCGGGTCCTGGCCCGGCCCCCAGGTGACACCGCACGAATTGCCGGTCGTGCGGCCCTGTTTGCACGCGATCTGGCCGAAAGCCGGATCCGGACCGATGCCGCTGATCAGGAACCCGTTGTAGTTGGCCACCGGCGCCACCTTGGCCGGATCGAATTTGATCACCGCGTAGTCGAGGACGTCGTTGCCCGCGACCATGACGCCCAAATTGCCCCTGTTCTGCGCGGCCTCGGCGGCGACCTGCGCGCCCGGACCGCCGCAGTGTGCGGAGGTGAAGCCGATCATGTCGCCGGCCGCATCGGTGCCGATCGTGGTCAGGGTGCACATCGTGTCCCCGTTGATGACGATGCCGGCCCCACCACCCATCGGCACCCTGTCATCGGCTCCCGCGTGGGCGGGCATGGCTATGAAGGACACCAGCACGGCCACCATCGCCGCCCGGTAGCAACGGTAGGCCGTCTGCAACGCAACACTCCCATCGAGCGGTCGGGCATCCCCAGTGGCCCGGTCAGTCTAGTCGGCTAAGGTGTGCGGTTCGCCACGGTCGGTGTCGTAGCTACGCCGCTGTCCTTATTCCTTTCCCGCTCAAGGGGATCGCTCACTGTACCTTCCCGTCGTCGGATTCGCTGTCTGGAATCCCCGCCCTCGGCCTTCAGCTGCCCTCGTCTGGCCCGGCACCGCATGGCAACATAAACCGCGACGAGAGAACCGAGAGGACGGGTCTGTGAGCAAAGACGATCGCAACAACGGTGTGCCGAGCACACTGACCACGATTCCGTTGGCCGACCCGCACGCCAGGCCCGCCGAGCCGTCGATCGGTGACCTGATCAAAGACGCCTCAGCGCAGGTCTCCACGCTGGTGCGCGCCGAGGTCGAACTGGCCCGCTCGGAGATCACCCGGGACGTCAAGAAGGGCCTGACCGGCAGCGTCTATTTCATCGCCGCGCTGGTGGTGCTGTTTTACTCCACGTTCTTTTTCTTCTTCTTCGTCGCCGAACTCCTCGACACCTGGCTGTGGCGGTGGGTGGCCTACCTGATCGTGTTCGGGATCATGGTGGTGGTCGGGGCCGTGCTGGGGCTGCTGGGCTTCCTGAAGGTCCGCCGCATCCGGGGGCCCCGCGAAACGATCGAATCGGTCAAGGAGACGCGCACGGCGCTCACCCCCGGGCACGACAAGGCCGCCACCGAGGCCAAGCAACTTCCCGGAACCACCGGCGGCCGGCACGAAAAACCCGCGGATCCCTCGGGTTGGTAGATGCCGGCACCAGATCCGTCGGTCACCCGCATCGACGGGCCGTGGCGCCACCTGGACGTGCACGCCAACGGCATCCGATTTCACGTCGTCGAAGCCCTGCCGGGCGGACAGGATCCGGCGGTTCCGCCCGCGGAGCCGGCGACGGCGCGGCCACTGGTGATGCTGCTGCACGGTTTTGGATCGTTCTGGTGGTCCTGGCGCCATCAGCTGCGCGGGCTGACCGGGGCGCGCGTGGTCGCGGTCGACCTGCGCGGCTACGGCGGCAGCGACAAGCCGCCCCGCGGTTACGACGGCTGGACGCTCGCCGGCGACACGGCCGGGCTCATCCGCGCGCTGGGACACTCGTCGGCGACCCTGGTCGGCCATGCCGACGGCGGCCTGGCCTGCTGGGCGACCGCGCTGCTGCATTCGCGGCTGGTGCGCGCCATCGCGCTGATCAGCTCGCCGCACCCGGCGGCGCTGCGGCGATCCACGCTGATGCGCCGCGATCAGGGTTACGCGCTGCTGCCGACCTTGCTGGCTTACCAGCTACCCCTCTGGCCGGAACGCGTGCTGACCCGGGACAACGCGGCGGAGATCGAGCGCCTGGTCCGGCGCCGCAGCTGCGCCAAATGGGTTGCCTCCGAGGATTTTTCACAATCCATTGGTTATCTGCGGACCGCGATCCAGATTCCCGGCGCCGCGCACTGCGCGCTGGAGTACCAGCGCTGGGCGGTGCGCAGCCAGCTGCGCGGCGAGGGCCGGCGTTTCATGCGGTCGATGAGCCAACAGCTCGGTATGCCGGTGCTGCACCTGCGCGGTGACGCCGATCCCTACGTGCTGGCCGACCCGGTGGATCACAGCCAGCGCTACGCGCCGCAGGGCCGCTATCTATCCATTGCCGGCGCAGGGCATTTCAGCCACGAGGAGGCGTCCGAGGAAATCAACAGGCACCTGATGAAGTTCCTCGAGCAAGTGCACGGGCCCCGCGTCAGCTGACGCAGGAGCCGGTGGCCACCTGTCGCGTGTCACCGATCTTGGAAAGCTGGGAGGCCACCTCGTCGGCCGTCAACACGAACCCCGTGTCGGGGTCGTCGACGGCCGCGCCGAACACTACGCCGAGCACGTGGCCGTTGAGGTCGATCAACGGTCCACCCGAATTACCCTGTTCCACACTGGCTCTGATGGTGTAGACGTCGCGGGTGACCGGCGCCGGATCCCGATAGATGTCGGGGCCGCTGAGCCTGATGGCCTCTCGAATCCGGGCCGGGGTCGCGGTGAAGTTGCCGCCCCCCGGATAACCCAGCACCACAACGCTTTCCCCGCTCTTCGCCTCGCCCTGGGCGAAGGCCAGCGGCGGGGGCGGCAGGTTCGGGACGGCGAGGATCGCGATGTCGACCGACGGGTCATAGGACACCACGGTGGCGTCCAGGGGATTGCCGCTCGCGTAGATCTGGACGCTGTTGGACCCGGCCACCACGTGCGCGTTGGTCATCACCCGGTCGGGGGCTATCACGAATCCGCTGCCCTCCAACACTTTTTGGCAGCTCGGCGCCAGGCTGCGCACCTTGACGACGCTGGGCGCGGTGCTTGTCACCACCGGGTTGTTGGCCAGGGCGGGGTCCGGCGAGGCGACCGGAATCACCGGGGTGCGGCTGAAGGGCTCGAGCACCGCGGGCAGCCCGGAGGTGTTCAGCAGCGCCGAGAGCCGCTTGGGCACCGTCTTCAGCCAGGGCGGGGCCAGCTCATTGACCTGGGCGAGCACCCGCGATCCCTTGACCGCGGAGGCCAGCTCGGGCTGGTCCTTGGACTGTGTCAGCGGCGTCGCCAACAGCCACGCCGCGGTCAGCACCACGATGAGCTGAACGCCCACCCCGATGACGGAGTCGACCAATCGTATTGTGCGGCTGCGGATTGCGCCCCGAACGGCACGGCCCAGCACCACGCCGGCGACCTCGCCGACGACGACCAGTGCGAGGATCAAAAACAGCGCGGTGAAAAGTTTCGCGCGAGGCGCGGCGATGTGGCTGACGATGTGGGGGGCCAGCAGCACGCCGGCGATGGCACCCAGCAGCACGCCGACAAACGACAGCAGGGAGCCCAGCGCGCCCGAGCGCCAGCCCGAGATGGCCGCGATGAAGGCGACCGCCAGGACGGCGATGTCCAGCCACTGCGACGGGGTCATCGCGTTCATGTTCATCGGCGGGTGCCACCCTCGTCGCCGACCAGCACCATCGCCTCGTCCAACTCGCGGATGTCGGTGGTGTCCCAGGGTTGGGCCCACCCGGCGACGTCGAGCACCGCGGAGATCACCTGGCCCGTGAATCCCCAGACCAGCATCTGGTTCAACAGAAAAGCCGGCCCGGCCCAACGGCGGCCGAGGTTGCCGCGGTACACCATCAGCCGGTTCTCCGGATTGATGAAGGCGCGCACCGGAACTCGCGACACGATCGCCGTTTCGGTCTCGTCGACGACGGCCACCGGGCCGGGGTCCGGCGAATAGGCAAGCACCGGGACAACGTGGAACCGTGACGGCGCAATGAACGTCCGCTCCATCGTGGCAAGTGGATGCAGCCGGCTGACGTCGATCCCGGTTTCCTCGTACGCCTCACGCAGGGCCGTGGCCACCGGACCGTCGTCGGCGGGATCGGACGCGCCGCCGGGAAAGGCCGCCTGGCCGGCGTGGTGGCGCAGCGTCGAGGCCCGCACGGTCAGCAACAGATCGGCATCGTCGGGGAGGCCGCCGCCGTCCGGGCCGGACTCCGGACCCGAGAACAACACCAGAACGGCGGCCTCACGGTCGGCGCCGAGTAACGATTCCATCGATGACGCGGCCTTGGCTGCGGTCACCATCGCCAGCACGCCGGCCGGCAGCCGATGCCGGTACGCCTCGGGGATCTGACCCACGTTGTCGACCAGCGGACGCAGCCAGGACGGTGACACGTCGGGCCTGAGCGGAACCGGCGCCCGCCCGTGGGTTGGGTCCCCGTTAGGCGGGGGCGTACCCCCAGCGCTCACCGGCACCTCCCTCGGCCTCAACCCGCATCGTTTCCGACGGCAGCCGCGATCTCGTCGGCATTGGCAAAAGGCCGCGGCAGCATTTTCGCAACGCTACCGTCCGGCCGGAGGACGACCGTCGCAGGCATCACATTTACCACACGCAGCGCAGCCGCGACCCGACGACGACCGTCCTGCAGGGTCGGGAGGCGAACACCCAACTCCGCCAACCGCAGTAATGCGGCCGTCTCGTTCTCGTCCTGGTGCACCGTCACGACCATCACGTCCGACCCGACCCGCCGTTGGTACTCGGCCATCGCGGGAAGTTCGGCGGCGCAGGGCCCGCACCAATAGGCCCACAGATTGAGGACCACCCGGCGTCCTGCGAGCGCGCGGGCGACGTCGACGGCCGAGCCGTCGGCGGCACACTCCACCGTGATGCCGCGCAGCGCCTCAGGACCGGGGCCGGCCCCTGCGGCCGGACACGGCAGCAGGTTCGCGCGCTGCCGGGGACCCGCCAGCGTGGCCGGGTTGTCGGCGTCGCGGTGTTCCCGGGGGGCCGGCGTCTGAGTCGTCGCGGTCGGCGAAGAACTGTCGTGCAACTGGGCCACCAGGGCCACCACCAACGCCGCCACCACCGCCAGCATCGCGATGGTCCAGCGGGTCGTCCGGGTCAAGGTCTCCGGCCCCGGTATTAGAGCCCCACCAGGGCCAGCAAGTGCTCGGTCTCCGGCCCCTGCACCAGGGGCGCGGCGAGCAGCGGTTCGGTCGGCCCGAGGCCGAACGACGGGCAATCCTTGGCAAGGATGCAGGCGCCGCATGCCGGTTTGCGGGCGTGGCACACCCGGCGGCCGTGGAAGATCACCCGGTGGCTCAACATGGTCCACTCGCGGCGTTCGATCAGTTCCCCGACCGCGTGCTCGATCTTCACCGGGTCCTTTTCCGCCGTCCAGCGCCACCTCTGCACCAGCCGCGAGAAATGGGTGTCGACGGTGATTCCCGGGATGCCGAAGGCGTTCCCGAGGATGACGTTGGCGGTTTTGCGCCCCACACCCGGCAGGGTGACCAGTTCGGCCATGGTCGACGGCACCTCGCCGTCGAACCGTTCGACCAGGGCCTGCCCGAGGCCGATGAGAGAGGCCGCCTTGTTGCGGAAGAAGCCGGTGGGACGGATGAGATTCTCGAGTTCGTCGCGGTCGGCCTTCGCATAGTCCAGCGCCGAGCGGTATCGCTTGAACAGCGCGGGCGTCGTCAGGTTGACCCGTTTGTCGGTGCTCTGCGCCGACAGGATGGTGGCCACCGTCAGCTCCAGGGGCGTCGTGAAATCCAGTTCGCAGTGCGCGTCGGGAAACGCTTGCGCCAGTGCGCGATTCATCCTCCGGGCCCGGCGCACCAGGCCAACCCGGCTCTCGGGGCTTTCCGGAGCCTTGCGCCGGCCGTTGGCGGCACCGTCTTGCGTGGCCGGCGTTGACTTCGAGCGCCCGGATGCCTTAGCCGCTGTCACCTACGACAGAGTACTGATTTCGTGATCTGGCTGAGACCTAAGCCATGTTTACTCTCCTTGTGTCATGGTTGCTGGTGGCGTGCGTTCCCGGGCTGCTAATGCTCGTGGCGCTCGGCCTCGGGCGGCTGGAATCCGACCTCGCCCACGACACCGTCACGACTCACGATGTCGACGAATTCCTCGACCATGCGGAGGCCGTCGATGTGCACACACTGGCCCGTGAGGGCATGCCGGAGGCGCTGGAGTACCTGCATCGGCGCCAGGCGCTGCGGCTGACCGAGGCGCCACCGCCCGGACCCCGCCACGCCGCGCCGGAGTTTGCCATCGCCTTCGGCACCCGCGACGAGCCCGGACTGCCGACGCGAGTGGGAGCCCATTCGCATGTCAATCCGCAATTTAGGGGGGCTCGACACGTCAATCGTGTGTAGCGTGGCTCGTTGGACACAATTCGCTTACCTCTAGACTTACGTCACACGAGCAGGGTCGGCCTGCCCGTACACATAATCGGAAAGCTGAAGAGGCAACGTGGACGAGATCCTGGCAAGGGCAGGAATCTTCCAAGGGGTTGAGCCCGGCGCGGTCACCGCGCTGACCAAGCAATTGCAACCCGTCGACTTCCCGCGCGGGCACACGGTTTTCGCCGAAGGGGAGCCCGGGGATCGGCTGTACATCATCGTCTCGGGGAAGGTCAAAATCGGGCGGCGTTCGCCCGATGGCCGGGAAAATCTGCTGACCATCATGGGCCCGTCGGACATGTTCGGTGAATTGTCGATCTTTGACCCGGGCCCACGGACTTCCAGCGCCACCACGATCACCGAGGTGCGGGCGGTGTCGATGGACCGCGACGCGCTGCGGGCCTGGATCGCCGACCGGCCGGAGATCGCCGAACAGTTGCTGCGGGTGTTGGCCCGGCGGCTGCGGAGGACCAACAACAACCTGGCCGACCTGATCTTTACCGACGTGCCGGGCCGGGTCGCCAAGCAGCTGCTGCAGCTGGCCCAGCGCTTCGGCACCCAGGAGGGTGGCGCGATGCGGGTCACCCACGACCTGACCCAAGAGGAGATCGCCCAACTGGTGGGCGCGTCCCGGGAGACGGTGAACAAGGCCCTGGCCGATTTCGCCCACCGAGGCTGGATCCGGCTGGAGGGCAAGAGCGTGCTGATTTCGGATTCCGAAAGGCTGGCCAGGCGCGCTCGCTAGCCGGCTGCCGAGCAGACGCTACTCAGCCCGCAGGTAGGTCAGTTGCGCCTGAACCGACCACTCGGCCGCGTCCCATAGTTTCTCGTCGACGTCGACGTAGACGTGTTCGACGACCTGGCGGGTGGTCGCGTCCTCGCCGAGTTCCCGCAACGCCGCGCGCACCTGCTCCAGACGTTCGTGCCGGTGCGTCAGGTAACCGGCCGCGACGGCCTCCAGATTCGGCAAATCCGGCCCGTGCCCGGGCAATACCCTGCGCCGGCCCAGGCCACGTAGCCGCCGCAGCGATTCGAGGTAGTCGGCCAAGCTGCCGTCCTCCTTGTCGATGACGGTGGTGCCGCGGCCCAGCACGGTGTCCGCCGTGAGCACGGCGTCGTCGAGGACGAACGACAGTGAGTCGGCGGTATGGCCGGGCGTCGCCATCACCTTGATCTTCAGGCCCGCCGCATCGATCACTTCGCCATCGACGAGCTCGCCGCCGAGGCCGCGCAGAAACCCGCTGCCCGCCGACCGGACGGTCGCTCCGGTGCGTTCGACCAGCTTGTCGATGCCGTCGGTGTGGTCGCCGTGCCGATGACTGATCAGCACCAGGGAGATGCGGCCGGCGGCGGCGACCCGTTCGATGTGCTCGTCGTCCTCCGGGCCGGGATCCACCACAACCATCTCGTCGCTGCCCGCGCCGCGCAGCACCCAGGTGTTGGTGCCCTCCAGCGTCAGCAGGCCGGGGTTGTCGGCCAACAGGACCGAGACGGTGTCGGTGACCGCCCGCAACCTGCCGTACGCGGGATGGGTCAGCGGCTCGGCAACCTCGGTCACGGGCCCGCGCCGACCTCCACGATCAGCTCCACCTCGACCGGCGCGTCCAGCGGCAGCTCGGACACGCCGACCGCCGAACGCGCGTGCGCCGCTGCGTCACCGAATACCTCGGCGAGCAGCTCGGACGCGCCGTTGACGACGCCTGGCTGGCCGTTGAAACCCGGAGCCGAAGCGACGAACCCGACCACCTTGACCACCCGGGCGACGGCGTCGATGCCCACCAGCGAATTCACCGCCGCGAGCGCGTTCAGGGCGCAGATCCGCGCCATCGCTTTGCCCTGTTCGGGGCTGACGTCGGCGCCGACCTTGCCGGTCCCCGCCAGCCGGCCGGACTCCATCGGCAGCTGACCCGAGGTGTAAACGAGGTTCCCGGTTCGTACCGCCGGTACGTAGGAGGCCAGCGGCGCAGCCACCTCCGGGAGCGCGACCCCGAGCTGCCCCAGCCGGGCGGAAGCAGTCATCTCTATTTGGGGCGCTTCAAATACGCGACATGCTGTTCGCCGGTGGGCCCGGGCAGTACGGACACCAGCTCCCAGCCGTCGGCCCCCCACTGGTCGAGGATCTGTTTGGTCGCGTGCGTGAGCAGCGGGACCGTGACGTATTCCCATGCGGTGGGTTGGCTCATGACGCGAGCTTATCGGTCGGCGTTCTACGGCTCTGGCCTGCCCAAGCGCCGCGCGGCGGCCGGGCTAGCATGCGATGGTGGCATCCACTCCTAGCGGCGGCAGTTCGGTCGGCTGGCCATCGCGCCTGTCGAAGGCCCGCCTGCATTTCGTGACCGGTAAGGGCGGGACGGGTAAGTCGACGGTAGCGGCCGCGCTGGCACTGACGCTGGCGGCGGGCGGCCGCAAGGTCCTGCTCATCGAAGTCGAAGGCCGCCAGGGGATTGCGCAACTTTTCGACGTCCCGCCCCTGCCCTATCAGGAACTCAAGATCGCCACCGCCGAGCGGGGCGGCGAGGTCAACGCGCTGGCGATCGACATCGAGGCCGCGTTCCTGGAGTACCTGGACATGTTCTACAACCTCGGCATCGCGGGCCGGGCGATGCGCCGCATCGGCGCCATCGAGTTCGCGACGACGATCGCGCCGGGCCTGCGCGACGTGCTGCTCACCGGCAAGATCAAGGAGTCGGTGGTGCGCCTCAACAAGGGGTCCAAGAACCCGGTCTACGACGCGGTGGTCGTCGACGCGCCGCCGACGGGCCGTATCGCCCGCTTCCTCGACGTCACCAAGGCGGTGAAGGACCTGGCCAAGGGCGGCCCCGTCTTCTCGCAAGCCGAGGGGGTGGTGAAGCTGCTGCATTCCGACCAGACCGCTATCCATCTGGTCACGCTGCTCGAAGCGCTGCCCGTGCAGGAAACGCTGGAAGCCATCGAGGAGCTTGCCGAGATGGAACTGCCGATCGGCAGCGTGATCGTGAACCGCAACATCGCCTCCATCCTGGAGCCGCGCGACCTGGCCAAGGCCGCCGAGGGGGACGTGGACGCGGACTCGGTGCGGACCGGCCTGGGGATGGCCGGAATCAAGCTCAACGACGCCGACTTCGCCGGCCTGCTGACCGAGACCATCGAGCATGCGACCCGGATCACCGCACGCGCCGAGACCGCGCAGCAGCTCGACGCTTTGAAGGTGCCACGGCTGGAGCTGCCGGCGATCTCCGACGGCGTCGACCTCGGCAGCCTGTATGAGCTTTCCGAATCGCTTGCGCAGCAGGGTGTTCGATGAGTACCGCGCCGACAACCCTTGATATGGCGGCAATCCTGGCCGACAGAGCGAACCGGGTCGTCGTGTGCTGCGGCGCCGGCGGCGTCGGTAAGACCACCACCGCGGCGGCCATGGCGCTGCGGGCGGCCGAATATGGCCGCACCGTATGTGTTTTGACGATCGACCCGGCCAAGCGGCTGGCGCAAGCACTCGGAGTCAACGACCTCGGCAATACGCCTCAGCGGGTGCCGCTGGCGCCCGAGGTGCCCGGCGAACTGCACGCGATGATGCTCGACATGCGCCGCACGTTCGACGAAATGGTGGTCCAGTACTCCGGACCCGGTCGGGCACAAGCGATCCTGGACAACCAGTTCTATCAGACCGTCGCGACATCACTGGCCGGCACGCAAGAGTACATGGCGATGGAAAAGCTCGGCCAACTGCTGGGACAGGACCGCTGGGACCTGGTGGTGGTGGACACCCCCCCGTCGCGCAACGCGCTGGACTTCTTAGATGCGCCCCAACGACTGGGCAGCTTCATGGATAGCCGACTGTGGCGGCTGCTGCTAGCCCCCGGTCGAGGGATCGGTCGATTGGTCACCGGCGCAATGGGTTTGGCGATGAAGGCGCTGTCGACAGTGCTCGGCTCGCAGATGCTCGGCGACGCGGCTGCGTTCGTGCAGTCGCTGGACGCCACCTTCGGCGGCTTCCGCGAGAAGGCCGACCGCACTTACGCGCTACTGAAAAGGCGCGGCACTCAGTTTGTGGTGGTGTCGGCCGCCGAGCCGGACGCGCTGCGCGAGGCGGCCTTCTTCGTCGACCGACTGTCGCAGGAAGCCATGCCGCTCGCCGGGCTGGTCTTGAACCGCACCCATCCGACACTGTGTTCCCTACCGGTCGAACGGGCGATCGACGGAAGCGAGACGTTGGACGCCTCGGATTCCGAGGCGGCCGCGCTGGCCGCCGCGGTGCTGAGGATTCACGCCGACCGCGCGCAGACCGCGAAACGGGAGGTCAGGCTGCTCTCGCGGTTCACCGGAGCCCACCCGCACGTGCCGGTCGTCGGGGTTCCGTCGCTGCCGTTCGACGTTTCTGATCTGGAGGCGCTGCGTGCGCTCGCCGATCAGATCACCGCCCTCGGTGACGATGCGGCCCGCGCGGCGGGGCGCTGATCCTCTTGCTGCCGAGCGTGAAATCACGATAAATCGCGCCGAAAATGCGTCGCGCACTTCACGCTTGGCAATTGTCGGTGACGGCCCGATCCTATTGATCACACGCCAGTAAGGACACGGCGACGGCTATTTGACATGAGCCAGTCTTAGCCGGAAGAGGGTTTTCGTTGCTGCCGAATTCGTATTGAGCACAAGCCAGCTCGTATTGAACATGCGCCAGTGTGCTATTGGACATGATCCAGTTGGACCGGCCGACTAGGGCTGTAACAGTAACGTAATTATGAAAACCGTTATTTTCAAAACTAATGGACGGGTTCCCGGCCGATTGCGCAACCGTGCCGTAATAATGATGGCGTCAGCCGGCGGTGCGGCCGCGGCGCTTTTCGAAGAAGTCCGACCAGGAGAGGACGTCGGGATGCTGCTTGAGCAGAGCCCTCCGCTGGCGCTCGGTCATGCCGCCCCACACCCCGAACTCGACCTTGTTGTCCAACGCGTCGGCCCCGCACTCCTGCATCACCGGGCAATGCCGACAGATCACCGCCGCCTTGCGCTGGGCGGCGCCCCGAACAAACAGTTCGTCGGGGTCAGTGGTCCGACACAGCGCTCTTGAGACCCAGGCGATCCGATCTTCGGCGTCGACGCTGTGAAGTACCCCCTGTGCAGCCGCAATGTTTGTTCTACGCGCGGCCGGCCGTGAACCTGACACGAGCTGTTCCCTTCCTTCCGACCGCTCGTCGCGGCCGCCCTCCTCGGGTGCAGACCCTGCTTGCGATCTACGCCACACCATGCGATTCGGTGTTATCTGAATCTCACCGTGTGTCTAAGTTAGGTGGTCAGGTGGCAATTGCGCAACAGTCTGATAACGCTTTTTTTGGGACGCGCGTGCAGTCTTGTCGGAAATCATAAGCCCGGCCATGGGACCACGCACTTCGGCGCAGTGGATCCTCGGTGACGGAGTCGCAAATTTTGTTGTCCTGCCCACCGTAAGTTCGCTGGTCACGGCAGGGGAGAGTCGCTGGTCATCGGCGGGAAGAGGCTTTGGTCATCTCATGGCGTGGCCAGCTGATGAGGGGCCGCTACCCTAGAACGCATGTCAGACCGCCCCCCGGCCGCGCTCACGATTCTCAAGCTCGCGGGGTGCTGCTTATTGGCCAGCGTCGTCGCCACGGCGCTGATGTTTCCGCTCGCCGGCGGCGTCGGGCTGATGTCCAACCGGGCCTCCGAAGTGGTCGCCAACGGGTCGGCGCAGCTGCTGCAGGGCGAGGTGCCGGCGGTGTCGACGATGGTCGACAAGAAGGGCAACGTCATCGCCTGGCTGTATTCGCAGCGCCGGTTCGAGGTGCCCACCGACAAGATCGCCAACACTATGAAGCTGGCGATCGTCTCGATCGAGGACAAGCGGTTCGCCGACCACAACGGGGTGGACTGGAAGGGCACCCTGACCGGGCTGGCGGGCTACGCCTCCGGCGACGTCGACACCCGCGGCGGCTCGACCATCGAGCAGCAGTATGTGAAGAACTACCAACTGCTGGTGACCGCGCAGACCGACGCCGAGAAGCGCGCGGCCGTCGAAACCACCCCGGCGCGCAAGCTGCGCGAGATCCGGATGGCGCTCACGCTGGACAAGACCTTCACCAAGCCCGAGATCTTGACCCGGTACCTCAATCTGGTCTCGTTCGGCAACGGCTCGTTCGGCGTGCAGGACGCGGCGCAGACCTACTTCGGCATCAACGCGTCGGACCTGAACTGGCAGCAGGCGGCGCTGCTGGCGGGCATGGTGCAGTCGACCAGCACGCTGAACCCGTACACCAACCCGGACGGCGCCCTGGCCCGGCGGAACCTGGTCTTGGACACCATGATCGAGAACCTGCCCCAGGAGGCCGACGCCCTGCGGGCGGCCAAGGCCACGCCCCTGGGCGTACTGCCGCAGCCCAACGAGTTGCCGCGCGGCTGCATCGCGGCCGGCGACCGCGCCTTTTTCTGCGACTACGTCCAGGAGTACCTCTCGCGCGCGGGGATTAGTAAGGAACAGGTGGCCAGGGGCGGCTACCTGATCCGCACCACGCTGGACCCCGACGTGCAGATACCGGTCAAGGCGGCCATCGACAAGTTCGCCAGCCCGAACCTGCCGGGAATCTCGAGCGTCATGAGCGTGATCGAGCCCGGCAAGACCTCCCACCACGTCATGGCGATGGCCAGTAACCGCAAGTACGGGCTGGACACCGAGGCCGGCGAAACGATGCGACCGCAGCCGTTCTCCCTCGTCGGGGACGGCGCGGGGTCGGTCTTCAAGATCTTCACGACGGCAGCGGCGCTGGACATGGGCATGGGCATCAACGCCACGCTCGAGGTTCCGGGCAGGTTCCAGGCCAAGGGCATGGGCAGCGGTGGGGCCAAGGGCTGCCCCAAGGACACCTGGTGCGTGGTCAACGCGGGCAACTACCGGGGCTCGATGAACGTCACCGATGCGCTGGCCACCTCGCCCAACACCGCGTTCGCCAAGCTGATCCAGCAGGTCGGCGTCACCCGCACGGTCGACATGGCGATCAAGCTCGGGCTGCGCTCCTATGCTGACCCCGGCACCGCCCGCGACTACAACCGCGACAGCAACGAGAGCCTGGCCGATTTCGTCAAAAGGCAGAACATCGGCTCGTTCACCCTCGGCCCGATCGAGGTGAACGCCCTGGAGTTGTCCAATGTCGCGGCGACGTTGGCATCCGGCGGGGTGTGGTGCCCGCCGAACCCGATCGACAAGCTGATCGACCGCAACGGCAACGAAGTCTCCGTGACCACCGAGACCTGCGATCAGGTGGTGCCCGAGGGGCTGGCGAACACCATGGCCAACGCGATGAGCAAGGACGCGGTGGGCAGCGGCACGGCCGCCGGTTCGGCCGGCGCGGCGGGCTGGGACCTGCCGGTGTCGGGTAAGACGGGAACCACCGAGGCCCACCGCTCGTCCGGCTTCGTGGGTTTCACGAGCCACTACGCGGCCGCGAATTACATCTACGACGACTCTCCCAACCCGACCGACCTGTGCTCCTCGCCGCTGCGTCACTGCGGCGAGGGTGACCTGTACGGCGGCAACGAGCCGGCGCGTACCTGGTTCACCGCGATGAAGCCGATCGCGACCAACTTCGGGCCGGTGGCGCTGCCGCCCACCGACCCGCGCTACGTCGACGGCTCCCCCGGTTCCCGGGTGCCGGCCGTCACCGGCCTGGAGGTCGACATGGCCCGCCAGCGCCTCAAGGACGCCGGCTTCCAGGTCGCCGACCAGACCAACTCGGTCAACAGCAGCGCCAAGGCCGGCGAGGTGGTCGGAACGACGCCCAGCGGCGCGACGATCCCGGGCTCGATCATCACGATCCAGGTCAGCAACGGCATCCCGCCGGCTCCGCCGCCGCCGCCCGCAGGTCCTGCCAGGGCAGCGGCTCGCCACGGACCCGATGCGACGGGTTGGTGAGGTAGTTCAGCGGGTTCTTCAGCCGCGGTCCGAAGTAGTCGTTGCTGCCGAAGACGAACACGCCCGGCCGCGACAGCAGGTCGCCGAGGGTCTGCACCACCGCGGGCACCGCCTTGGGGTGGGCCAGGTTGTCGCCCGTGTTGACCACCAGGTCGGGTTCCCAGGCGGCCAGCTCGCGCAGCCAGGCCTGTTTGCGGCGCTGGTTTGGCAGCATGTGGAGGTCGCTGAGGTGCAGCACCCGAAGCGGTGTGGACCCCGGCGACAGGACGGGCATGGTGATCTCGCGCAGCACGAACGCGTTGCGCTCGACGAAAGCCGCATAACCGATGCCGGCCAGGGTCGAGCCGAGCGCTACCGCGCCGGTGCGCATCAGGACGGGCATAACTTCAGCCATCCGGACAGCCTACTGCCGGTTGGCTTCTGGCCGCGTATAGCTTGCGCCACGCGCCCGCGCGCCTAGGGGGGGGGGGGGCGGGTGGGGCAAGCTATACGC
>NZ_LZIC01000132.1 GCF_001667185.1 Mycobacterium sp. 852002-50816_SCH5313054-b
GCCGAGCGGCTGGTCAACTGGTCCCCGGTGCTCGAGACGGCGATCTCGGACCTGGAGGTGAACTACCTCGACGTCGAGGGCGAGCTGGTGTCGTTCCGCTACGGCTCACTCAGCGACGACGAGGCCCACATCGTGGTCGCCACCACCCGGGTGGAGACGATGCTGGGCGACACCGCGATCGCCGTGCATCCCGACGACGACCGCTACCGGCACCTGGTCGGCGCCAGCCTGCCGCACCCGTTCGTGGACCGCGCGCGCGTCGTCGTCGCCGACGAGCATGTCGACCCCGAATTCGGCACGGGTGCAGTCAAAGTCACGCCAGCGCACGACCCGAACGACTTCGAAATCGGGCTGCGGCACGAGCTGCCGATGATCTCGATCATGGACACCAAGGGCCGGATCGCCGACACCGGAACGCAATTCGACGGAATGGATCGTTTCGAGGCCCGGGTCGCGGTGCGCGAAGCCCTGGCCGCGCAGGGCCGGGTAGTCGAGGAGAAGCGGCCCTATCTGCACAGCGTCGGGCATTCCGAGCGCAGCGGCGAGCCGATCGAGCCGCGGCTGTCGCTGCAGTGGTGGGTTCGGGTGGAATCGCTGGCCAAGGCCGCCGGCGACGCGGTTCGCAACGGCGACACCGTGATTCACCCCGCCAGCCTCGAGCCGCGCTGGTTCGCCTGGGTCGACGACATGCACGACTGGTGCATCTCGCGCCAGCTGTGGTGGGGCCACCGCATCCCGATTTGGTACGGGCCGGGCGGCGAGCAGGTGTGCGTCGGTCCGGACGACACGCCGCCGGCGGGCTGGGAGCAGGACCCCGACGTGCTGGACACCTGGTTCTCCTCGGCGCTGTGGCCGTTCTCCACTTTGGGTTGGCCGGAGCAGACGCCGGAGCTGGAAAAGTTCTATCCGACAAGCGTTCTGGTGACCGGCTACGACATTCTGTTCTTCTGGGTGGCGCGGATGATGATGTTCGGCACCTTCGTCGGCGGCGACGACGCCATCACCCTCGGCGGCCACCGCGGCCCCCAGGTGCCGTTCACCGATATTTTCCTGCACGGGCTGATCCGCGACGAATTCGGCCGCAAGATGAGCAAGTCCAAGGGCAACGTCATCGACCCGCTGGACTGGATGGACATGTTCGGCGCGGACGCCCTGCGGTTCACCCTGGCCCGCGGCGCCAGCCCGGGCGGTGACCTCTCCGTCGGCGAGGATGCCGTCCGGGCGTCGCGCAACTTCGGCACCAAGCTGTTCAACGCCACCCGGTACGCGCTGATCAACGGCGCTGCGCTGGCGCCGTTACCGGCGCTGACCGAGCTCACCGACGCCGATCGCTGGATCCTCGGACGGCTGGAAGAGGTTCGCGCCGAAGTTGATTCGGCCTTCGACGGCTACGAGTTCAGCCGGGCCTGCGAATCGCTCTACCACTTCGCGTGGGACGAATTCTGCGACTGGTACGTCGAACTGGCCAAGACCCAGCTTGGCGATGGGCTCGCGCACACCACCGCCGTGCTGGCCGCGGTGCTCGACACGCTGCTGCGCCTGCTGCATCCGGTCATCCCGTTCCTCACCGAGGCGCTCTGGCAGGCCCTGACCAACCAGGAGTCGCTGGTGATCGCCGAATGGCCGAAATCGTCCGGCATCTCGCTGGATCAGGTTGCCGCGCAGCGAATCAGCGACATGCAGCGGCTCGTCACCGAGGTCCGCAGGTTTCGCAGCGAACAGGGCTTGGCGGACCGGCAGAAGGTGCCGGCCCGCCTGGGTGACGTGCGGGGCGCGGACCTGGGCGGCCAGGTGAGCGCGGTGACGTCGCTGGCGTGGCTCACCGAGCCGGGTCCGGGTTTTCAGCCGTCGGCGTCGGTGGAGGTGCGCCTCAGCGGTGGCACGGTCGTCGTCGAGCTCGATACGTCGGGCACCATCGACGTCGCCGCCGAGCGGCGCCGCCTGGAAAAGGACCTGGCCGCGGCGCAAAAGGAGCTGGAGTCGACGGCGGCCAAGCTGGGCAACGCCGATTTCCTCGCCAAGGCGCCGGAGCAGGTGGTCGCCAAGATCCGTGACCGCCAGCGGGTGGCCCAGGAGGAAACCGACCGGATCAACGGCAGGCTGGCCGCGCTGCAATGAGTGAGCCGCCCGAGCGGGCCAACAGCGCGGCTCCCACACCGGATGAGATCGCGTCCCTGTTGCAGGTCGAGCACCTGCTCGACCAACGCTGGCCCGAGACCAAGATCGAGCCGAGCCTGACCCGGATCAGCGCCCTGATGGATCTGCTGGGGTCGCCGCAACTGGGCTATCCGTCGATCCACATCGCGGGCACCAACGGCAAGACGTCGGTGGCGCGCATGGTCGACGCGCTGGTGACCGCGCTGCATGGGCGCACCGGCCGAACCACCAGCCCGCACCTGCAATCGGCCGTCGAACGCATCGCAATCGACGGTGAGCCGATCAGCCCTGCCCAGTACGTGGGGACCTACCGGGAGATCGAGCCGTTCGTGCAGCTGGTCGATGCGCAGTCGCAGGCCGACGGCGGGCCCGCGATGAGCAAATTCGAGGTGCTCACGGCGATGGCCTTCGCCGCGTTCGCCGACGCGCCCGTCGACGTCGCGGTGGTCGAGGTCGGCATGGGCGGGCGCTGGGATGCCACCAACGTGGTCAACGCGCCGGTGGCCGTGATCACCCCGATCGGCATCGACCACGTCGACTACCTCGGCGCGGACATCGCCGGGATCGCCGGCGAAAAGGCCGGGATCATCACCAAAGCACCTGACGGCGCGCCGGACACCGTCGCCGTCATCGCGCGCCAGGTGCCCGAGGCGATGGAAGCGCTGCTGGCCCAGGCCGTCCGCGCCGACGCCGCGGTGGCCCGTGAGGATTCGGAGTTCGCGGTCCTGGGCCGCCAGGTCGCGATCGGCGGCCAGGTGCTGCAGCTGCAGGGCCTCGGCGGGGTGTACTCCGACGTCTACCTGCCGCTGCACGGCGAACACCAGGCGCACAACGCGGCGGTGGCACTGGCGGCGGTCGAGGCTTTCTTCGGCGCCGGCGCGCAGCGCCAGCTCGACGTCGACGCCGTGCGGGCCGGCTTCGCCGCCGTCACCAGCCCGGGGCGGCTGGAGCGCTTGCGCAGCGCCCCCACGGTGTTCATCGACGCCGCGCACAATCCCGCCGGCGCGGCCGCGCTGGCGCAGACGCTGGCCGGCGAGTTCGACTTCCGGTTCCTGGTCGGCGTGATCAGTGTGATGGCCGACAAGGACGTGGACGGCATCCTCGCGGCGCTGGAGCCGGCGTTCGACGCCGTCGTCGTGACCCACAACGGTTCGCCGCGGGCGCTGGACGTCGAGGCGCTGGCGCTGGCCGCCGGCGAGCGGTTCGGGCCCGACCGCGTCACCACCGCGGAGAACCTGCGCGACGCCATCGACGTCGCGACCGCCCTGGTCGAGGACGCCGCGACGGAAAGCGATGCGGGAGAGTCGTTTTCGGGCACGGGGATCGTCGTCACCGGCTCGGTCGTCACCGCCGGGGCGGCCCGCAGCCTGTTCGGGCGTGATCCCCAATGACCGATAACAGCGCGACCCCACCGGCCGATCCGTGGAAGAGCTTCGCCGCGGTGATGGCCGCGACGCTGATCCTCGAGGCGATCGTGGTGCTGCTGGCGATACCGGTGGTGGGCGCGGTCGGCGGCGGCCTGACCGGCGCGTCGTTGGGCTACCTGATCGGCCTGGCGGTGGCGCTGGTGGTGCTGGCCGCGCTGCAGCGCAGGCCCTGGGCGATCTGGGCGAACTTGGGCATCCAGGTGGTGCTGCTGGCCGGCTTCGCCGTCTACCCCGGGGTGGGATTCATCGGGATGCTGTTCACCGGGTTGTGGGCGCTGATCGCCTACTTCCGGGCCGAGGTCCGGCGCAGGCAGGAGTAGGGCCGATCGGCAAAGGGGTTCTGTACGCTGTGCGCCGTGACCGAAAGGACCCTGGTACTGATCAAGCCTGACGCCGTCGAGCGGCACCTGATAGGCGAGATCATCAGCCGCATCGAGCGAAAAGGCCTCACCATCGCGGCGCTGGAACTCCGGCACGTCAGCGAAGAGCTGGCCGGCCAGCACTACGCCGAGCACGAGGGCAAGCCGTTCTTCGGGTCGTTGCTGGAATTCATCACCTCGGGGGCGGTGGTGGCCGCGGTCGTCGAGGGACCCCGCGCGGTCGCGGCGTTCCGTCAGGTCGCGGGGGGTACCGACCCGGTGGAGAAGGCCACGCCGGGCACCATCCGGGGCGACTTCGGGCTGGAAACGCAGTTCAACCTGGTGCACGGGTCCGATTCGGACGATTCGGCGAAGCGCGAGATCGCGCTTTGGTTTCCCGGAATTTAGCGCTGGCCGGATCGGGGCCGCACCCGGCCCCGACGGCGTTTGCTGAAACGCGTATCTCGGGTGCGGGTGGGCACACGGAGTGATGTGGGATACTGACAGCGGGTGAACGTCGCCGGACCGGCTTCGGACACCCGAATGAAGACTTAGACAAGCGCGACCATCGCCACCGACGTGATGTTGCGCCGCATGTCAGGCCGACATTCAGCACGGCGCCGAGCGAGTTCTACCCGAGCCGTTCGGGGCAAGACCATCACAAGCCTGGGAGAAGCGACCCGGGCCCATAGTGCAGCCCTCGCGTGGCCGCGTCGAAGCGACGCGCCCGGGGGCCTAAGGAGAGTACGTGGTAGACAGTGCGCCCCCTTCGAACCCACCGCAGGAGCCGGTCCAGCACGAGGACCTGCCCGATCGCCTGAGGGTGCACCAGCTGGCGCGGGCGCTGGGCAGCACCAACAAAGAGGTGCTCGAGGCGCTCACCACGCTCGACGGGCGGGCACGCAACGTGCAGTCCGGCGTCGACCGCGAGGACGCCCTCAAGGTGCGCGACCTGATCTTCGCCAAGCCGCTGCCGAACATCCCGGGCTTCAGCCACGCGGCGGCCAAACAGCAACCACTCCTGCTGCGGACCTCGACCGAGCCGGCCGAATACCTGCCGCTGTTCGTGGCGCCGCAGCCGGTGGAGCTCGGCGGCGGCGGTGACGCCGACGAAGCCGGCGACTCCGACGATTCCGACGACGACGACGAGGACGAGGATCAGCCCGATCGATCGGCCAACAAGCGGCGCCGCCGCGGCCGGCGGGGGCGCGGCCGCGGGCGCGGCGAACAGGGTGGATCCGACGGTGACGACGACACCGGCGACGAGGACGCCGACTCCGACGACTCCGACGACTCCGACGGCGACGACGAGGACGGCTCTCCGGACGGGGCCACCCGGCGCCGCCGCAGGCGCCGGCGGCGCAAGTCGGGATCCGGTGACGACGAGGAGGGTCTGTCGCCCGACGACCCGCCCAACACCGTGGTGCACGAGCGGCCGCCGCGCAGCGGCAAGAACGGTGAGAGCGGCGGCAGTTCCAACGCCGAGATCAAGGGCATCGACGGCTCCACCCGGCTGGAGGCCAAGCGGCAACGCCGGCGCGACGGGCGAGACGCCGGCCGGCGCCGCCCACCCGTGCTCACCGAGGCCGAGTTCCTGGCGCGCCGCGAGGCCGTCGAACGGATGATGGTGGTACGCGACCGGGTCCGCGGCGAGCCGCCGCACCCGGGGGCGCGCTACACCCAGATCGCGGTGCTCGAGGACGGCATCCTCGTCGAGCATTTCGTCACCTCCGCCGCGTCCGCCTCCCTGGTGGGCAACATCTACCTCGGGATCGTGCAGAACGTGCTGCCCTCGATGGAGGCGGCGTTCGTCGACATCGGCCGCGGCCGCAACGGGGTGCTCTACGCCGGCGAAGTCAACTGGGAAGCCGCGGGATTGGGCGGGTCCGACCGCAAGATCGAACAGGCCCTCAAGCCCGGCGACTACGTCGTCGTCCAGGTCAGCAAGGACCCGGTCGGCCACAAGGGCGCCCGGCTCACCACGCAGGTGTCGCTGGCCGGTCGCTACCTGGTTTATGTGCCCGGCGCGTCGTCGACCGGGATCAGCCGCAAGCTGCCCGACACCGAACGCCAGCGGCTCAAGGAGATTCTTCGCGAGGTGGTGCCGTCCAACGCGGGGGTGATCATCCGCACCGCGTCCGAGGGCGTCAAAGAGGACGACATCCGCAAGGACGTCACCCGCCTGCAGGAGCGCTGGCAGGAGGTCGAGGCCAAGGCGGCCGAGACCAAACGGAAGGCCGCGGGCGCCGCGGTCTCGCTCTACGAAGAGCCGGACGTATTGGTCAAGGTCATCCGTGACCTGTTCAATGAGGACTTCGCCGGCCTCATCGTCTCGGGCGACGAGGCCTGGAACACGATCAACGAGTACGTGAATTCCGTTGCCCCAGAGCTGGTTTCGAAGCTGACCAAGTACGGGCCGGCCTCCGGGCCGGATGAGACGAGCGGCCCGGACGTGTTCGCGGTGCACCGCATCGACGAACAGCTCGCCAAGGCGATGGAGCGGAAGGTGTGGCTGCCGTCGGGCGGCACGCTGGTGATCGACCGCACCGAGGCCATGACGGTGGTCGACGTCAACACCGGCAAGTTCACCGGATCCGGCGGCAACCTCGAACAGACCGTCACCAAGAACAACCTCGAGGCGGCCGAAGAGATCGTGCGCCAGCTGCGGCTGCGCGACATCGGCGGCATCGTGGTGATCGACTTCATCGACATGGTGCTGGAGTCCAACCGCGACCTGGTGCTGCGGCGGCTGACCGAGGCGCTGGCCCGCGACCGCACCCGCCATCAGGTGTCCGAGGTGACGTCCCTGGGCTTGGTGCAGCTGACCCGCAAACGGCTGGGCACCGGGCTGATCGAAGCATTCTCGTCGTCGTGCCCGAACTGCGGCGGCCGCGGCATCCTGCTGCACAGCGACCCGGTCGATTCCGCCCCGTCGAACGGCCGCAAGTCCGAGTCCGGTGGTCGCCGGGGCAGGCGCTCGAAGAAGAAGGGGGCCGAAGAGGCCGCCGACCAGCCCACCGTGGCGGTGGTGCCCGCGCATGCCCCCGGTGAACACCCGATGTTCAAGGCGATGGCCGCGGGCGCGTCCGGGCCGGCCGGCCAGGATGAGGACGAGGAGGAATCCGACGGGTCCGGTGACGTGCTCACCGCCACGGTCGACGGGAAGACCGAAGAGGGGGGCGCCGCCGACCTGGACGACGCCGACACCGACACCGATGACTTCGAGGACAACAACGACGACGACGACAACGACGAGGACGAGTTCGACACCGACGACGACGACGACCTCGACGACGAGGACCTCGGCGACGACGAGGAGCTGGACCTGGATGACGACGAAGACGATCTGGACGACGAGGACTCCGACGACGACACCGCACGAAGCGGAAACGGCGGGTCCGCGGCCGGACGTCCGCGCCGCCGCCGTGCCGCGGGCAGGCCGGCCGGCCCGCCGATCCACGCGGACTGACCTGCGCCAACCCGGGGTGTTCGCCAGCAGTCGTTCGGGGCCGGTTTGACCCTGTAGCCGCTGGTCAAGTACCCTTGGACAGTTGTCGTCAGGCCAGACTGTGGCCGGCGGCGGGCGGGACCACCGGGCTCGGAGTTTCTACCGGGGGCGGACCCGCACCCCAGACCCACCACGCACAGGCCGGTGGCACGCGCGCGGCTAGCAGAAAGAGGCAGGAGCAACGATGGCGACCTACGCAATCGTCAAGACCGGCGGCAAGCAATACAAGGTCGCCATCGGTGACGTGGTCAAGGTCGAGAAGCTGGACTCCGAGCCGGGCTCGAACGTGACGCTGCCGGTGGCCCTCGTCGTCGACGGCGCCAAGGTCACCAGCGACGCGGCCGCGCTGGCCAAGGTCGCGGTGACCGGTGAGGTGCTCGAGCACACCAAGGGCCCCAAGATCCGCATCCACAAGTTCAAGAACAAGACCGGCTACCACAAGCGTCAGGGGCACCGTCAGCAGCTGACGGTCCTGAAGGTCACGGGCATCAAGTAGCGGAGGACGACACAATGGCACACAAGAAGGGCGCTTCCAGCTCCCGCAACGGCCGCGACTCCGCCGCGCAGCGGCTGGGTGTGAAGCGGTTCGGCGGCCAGGTCGTGAAGGCCGGCGAGATCCTGATCCGCCAGCGCGGCACCAAATTCCACCCCGGCGCGGGCGTCGGCCGTGGCGGCGACGACACGTTGTTCGCCAAGGAGACCGGAGCCGTCGAGTTCGGGGTCAAGCGCGGACGCAAGACGGTCAGCATCGTCGCGGCCGGGCAGACCACCGACTAGGCGCCCTTGCCCGGGCCCATCGCGCGGCCCGCATCGCGCCCGCGGTAGTTGAGAGGACCCTCGATGCCTCGGTTTGTCGATCGCGTCGTCATTCACGCCCGGGCGGGTTCCGGCGGTAACGGCTGCGCGTCGGTCCACCGCGAGAAATTCAAGCCGCTCGGCGGCCCCGACGGGGGCAACGGTGGCCGCGGGGGCAGCATCGTCTTGGTCGTCGATCCGCAGGTGCACACCCTGCTGGACTTCCATTTCCATCCGCACGTCACCGCGCCCTCGGGCAAGCAGGGGATGGGCAACAACCGCGACGGCGCCGCCGGCTCGGACCTGGAAGTCAAGGTCCCCGACGGTACCGTGGTGCTGGATGAAAACGGCCGGCTGCTCGCTGATCTGGTGGGCGCGGGCACGCGGTTTGAGGCGGCCGCCGGTGGCCGCGGCGGCCTGGGCAACGCCGCGCTGGCATCGCGCGCCCGCAAGGCCCCGGGCTTCGCGCTGCTCGGCGAACCGGGGCAGTCCCGCGACCTGACGCTGGAGCTCAAGACCGTCGCGGACGTGGGGCTGATCGGGTTCCCCTCGGCCGGCAAATCTTCGCTGGTGTCCGCGATCTCGGCGGCCAAACCGAAGGTCGCCGACTACCCGTTCACCACGCTGGTGCCCAACCTCGGCGTGGTGTCGGCGGGGGAGCGCACCTTCACGATCGCCGATGTGCCGGGCCTGATCCCGGGCGCGTCGCAGGGCCGCGGGCTGGGCCTGGAATTCCTCCGGCACATCGAGCGGTGCGCCGTGCTGGTGCACGTCGTGGACTGCGCCACCGCCGAACCCGGCCGCGACCCCATCTCCGACATCGACGCGCTGGAAGCCGAGCTCGCCGCGTACACCCCGACGCTGCAAGGTGACGCGGCGCTGGGCGACCTCGCCGAGCGGCCGCGCGCAGTGGTGCTCAACAAGATCGACGTGCCCGAGGCCCGCGAGCTCGCCGAATTCGTGCGCGACGAGATCGCCGAACGCGGCTGGCCGGTGTTTCTGGTATCGACTATCGCGCGGGAGGGCTTGCAGCCCTTGATCTTTGGGCTGTGGAAGATGATTTCGGAGTACAACGCCTCGCGGCCGCAGATCGTGCCGCGGCGCCCGGTGATTCGCCCGGTGCCCGTCGACGACAGCGGCTTCACCGTCGAGCCGGACGGCGAGGGCGGCTTTGTGGTCACCGGCGCGCGGCCCGAGCGCTGGGTGGGCCAGACCAACTTCGACAACGACGAAGCGGTGGGCTATCTGGCCGACCGGCTGGCGCGCCTGGGTGTCGAGGAGGAACTGCTGCGGCTGGGTGCGCGGCCGGGCTGCGCCGTGACCATCGGGGAGATGACGTTCGACTGGGAGCCGCAAACCCCCGCGGGACAGCACGTCGCGTTGTCGGGCCGCGGCACCGATGTGCGGCTGGAACGCACCGATCGGGCCGGCGCCGCCGAGCGCAAGGCCGCCCGCCGCCAGCGCCGCCAACGCGATGCCGAGGACGGTGAAACGTAATGACCGCCCAACGCGACGCGATCCGTACCGCGCGCAGCCTGGTGGTCAAGGTTGGGACGAACGCGCTGACCACCCCGTCCGGGGTATTCGACTCCGGGCGGCTGGCCGGGCTGGCCGACGCGATCGAGGCCCGGATGAAGGCGGGCACCGACGTCGTCATCGTGTCGTCGGGCGCCATCGCCGCCGGCATCGAGCCGCTCGGACTATCACGTCGCCCACAGGATCTGGCGACCAAGCAGGCCGCGGCCAGCGTCGGACAGGTGGCGCTGGTAAACGCGTGGAGTGCGGCGTTCGCCCGCTACGGACGCACCGTCGGGCAGGTGTTGCTGACCGCACACGACATCTCGGTGCGGGCCTCCCACACCAACGCTGCGCGCACCCTGGACCGGCTGCGCGCGCTGCACGCGGTGGCGATCGTCAACGAAAACGACACGGTGGCCACCAACGAGATCCGGTTCGGCGACAACGACCGGCTCTCGGCGCTGGTGGCCCACCTGGTCGGGGCCGACGCGTTGGTGCTGCTCTCCGACATCGACGGACTCTACGACTCCGATCCGCGAAAGACCAAGGGCGCCAGCTTCATACGCGAGGTGTCCGGCACGGCGGACCTGGACGGTGTGGTCGCCGGCCCGGGCAGCGACCTGGGCACCGGCGGCATGGCGTCGAAGATGTCCTCGGCGCTGCTGGCCGCCGACGCCGGGGTCCCGGTGCTGCTGGCCGCCGCGTCCGACGCCGCGACGGCGCTCACCGACGCCTCAACCGGGACGGTGTTCGCCGCGCGGCCGGATCGGATGTCGGCCCGCCGGTTCTGGGTGCGTTATGCCGCCGAGGCGGCCGGTTCGCTGACCCTTGACGAGGGGGCGGTGCGCGCCGTGCTGCGACACCGCCGCTCGCTGCTGGCCGCGGGCATCACCACGGTCTCGGGGCGCTTCTACGCCGGCGACGTGGTCGAACTGCGCGGACCCGACGCGACCCTGGTGGCGCGCGGCGTGGTCGCCTTCGACGCCACCGAGCTGGCCACCATGATGGGCCGGTCGACGTCCGACCTGCCCGGCGAGCTGCGCCGGCCCGCGGTGCACGCCGACGACCTGGTTGCGGTGCAGCCGGCTAAGTAAACGGGTTGCTGTTGTCCTGCCACGCGGCCGATTCGGGACGCGGCCCGTAGCGGCGGGCGTAATCCTCATGCATCTTGGCCTGCTTCTTGTTTTTGAGCACGTCGACCAGGTTCGGGTCGATGCCATGCTGCGCCAGCCGGTGGCGGCGCCAGACCTTGTTCAGCGCAAGCGAAATCAGCACGGCCCAGATGTAGAGCGGCACCGTCATCTCGCTGTGCACGTACAGCGACGCGGGCAGCAGCCAGAAGGGCGCGAGAACGAACAGCGGAGGGATGGCCCACCGGATCAGGTGCCGGCGCACGGCCCCCTTGCCCGCCAGATCGTTGGCGACCCAGTCGCGCATCGAGTCGGGTAGCTGCCGCCCGTACGAATAGGCGATGTATTGCCAGGGGTTGGGCCTTGCGCTGGTCGTGGATTTGGTCACGGTGGCTCCTCAGGGGTTCAGGTCTGCAAGGCGCCGGCTGCCAGGGCGGCCGCGTTGATTCGGGTGAGCACCTGGTGCAGGTGCCGCAGTTCGTCCATGTCGACGCCCAGCCGTGCCACCACGGCCGGCGGAATCTGCAGCGCACGCCGGCGTAGGGCGGCGCCGGCGGCGGCGAGTTTGACGTCGGTCGAGCGCTCATCGACGGCGTTGCGGGTACGGGTGATCAGCCCGAGCGCCTCCAGGCGCTTGAGCATCGGTGACAGCGTGGCCGAATCCATTTGCAACGTGGTGGCGATCTCCTTGACCGACAGCGGTTTCTGCCGTCGCGCTGGTGTCTTGTGATGATCCCAGAGCGTCAGCATCACCAGATACTGGGGATGGGTCAGGCCCAGCGGCTCCAACAGCGGCCGGTAGACCGCCAAAACGGCGCGGTTGGTGACGCTCAGCGCGAAACAGACCTGTTGTTCGAGGGCGAGCGGGTCGACGTCGGATGCGATCGGTGCGGCCACATTTATACCGTACGCTAATAGTTAGGACACTAACTATGTTGCGTGGGTCACAGGGGGTTATTCGCCACGGTGGTACCGGCGTCCGGGGACCACCCTTAGTGTGGGCGCAAGCCGATCCCTGCCGCGCTGAGACTGATGTGGCGGATGCGACCGAACGGGCCCTCAGCTCGGCGGCATCGCCTTGAGATACAAGCTGCTCCAAATGATTTGGGCCAGCGCCTCGGCCAGCTCCGCATCGTAGGAGTCGGGAGCGCTCGGAAGATTCTGGTGGCAGGCCCGCTCGACCATCCAGGTCAGTGCGCTGGCCGTGGCGGTCGCGGGCAGCTCGGGGCGGATGGAGCCGTCGGCCTGGCCGTCCTCGATCACGCGGGTAACCCGCCCGGTGATGGCGGTCAGCAGGTTTTGATAGGTCGCGCCGACCACCGGGTCGTAGCCGGCCATCTCGTTGAGCGCGACGAGCACCGGTTGATGACGCCGGTAGCCGGCGACCAGGCCCGTCGTCGCGGCGCGGACGTCCGCGGGGTCGTGCCGCCACGCCACGCTCCACCAGCGGTCCGCCCTGTCGGCGAGGTCGGCGAACACCTGGCCGGCCAGGCGGCGCAGCAGGTGGCCCTTGTCCTCGAAGTAGATGTAGAAGCTGGCTCGCGAGATGCCGGCCGCGCCCGACAGCCGGTCCACGCTCAGCTCGGTGAAGCTGGCGCCGTCGCGCATCAGCCGCTCGGTGGCCTCCAGCAAGCGGCGCTCCAGTTGCTCTCGCCGCTGCTGGCGCCCCTGTTCGCGATTGGCCTGCGCCTTTCGGGTGACCGACGGCATTTGCCCAGCATAGCCGGGGGGCTAACACGTTGACTAGACACTATGTCTAGGCATATTGTCGGACACAACGTGTGACCGGGGTCATAACCGGGGAGGAGCAACATGACGGTGACGACGGGCAGGCCTGGCGGGTCCCGCGCCTACGACGCGATCGACCTGTCGTCGCGCGCGTTCTGGTCCACGACCGCGGCGGAGCGGGAACGTTCGTTCGCGGCGCTGCGCGCCGAGCGCCCGGTGAGCTGGCACCCGCCGGTGGAAGACGCCCTGATGCCCGACCCCGACGACCCCGGCTACTGGGCCGTCACCCGGCGCTCCGACATCGTCGCGGTCAGCCGCACCAACGAGGTGTTCCTGTCCGGCAGGGGGGTGATCTTCGAGAGCGTCCCGGTGGAGCTGCTCGAGGCGTCGCAGTCCTTCCTGGCGATGGACCCGCCGCGGCACACCACGCTGCGCAAGCTCGTCAGCGCCGCGTTCACCCCGCGGCAGGTGCGCCGCATCGAGGACTCGATCAAGTTGAACGCCAGGACCGTCGTCGACGAGCTCCGGGCCGCCGGCAGCGGTGCCGACTTCGTCGAGCAGTGCGCCAAACAGCTGCCGATGCGCACGCTCTCGGACATGGTGGGCATTCCGGAGTCCGAGCGTGAGCAGGTGGCGCGCGCCGCCGACGCGCTGGTGTCGTGGGCCGATCCCGTTTACCTCGCCGGTCGCAACCCGCTGGAGGTGTTGGTCGAAAACCAGATGTATCTGCACCAGGTCGCCGGCGCCCTGGCCGCCGAGCGCCGCGAGCGGCCCGGCGACGACCTGTTCAGCGGCCTGGTGAACGCCGAGGTGGACGGCGATCGGCTGACCGACGCGGACGTGTCGGCGTTCTTCGTGCTGCTGGCCGTGGCCGGCAATGACACCACCCGGCAGACCACTAGCCACGCGATGAAGGCGCTCACCGACTTCGGAGACCAACGGGCGTGGTTGCTCGAGGATTTCGACAACCGTATCGGTACGGCTGTCGAGGAGTTCGTCCGATGGGCCACGCCCGTGATGACCTTCCGCCGCACGGCAGCAACGGATTTCGAGCTGGGCGGCCAACACATCCAGGCCGGGGAGAAGGTGGTGATGTTCTACCCGTCCGGTAACTGGGACACCGAAGCGTTCGACCATCCGGAGCGTGTCGACCTGAGCCGCAGCCCCAATCCGCACGTCGGCTTCGGCGGCGGCGGGGTGCACTTCTGCCTCGGCGCGAATGTGGCCCGTGCGCAGCTGCGCGCCATCTTCGGCGAGCTGCTCGGTCAGCTGCCGGAAATTCAGGCGGGCGAGCCGACCTACGTGGCGGGCAATTTCATCCACGCCATCCGCAGCATGCCCTGCACGTTCTAACGGACGGCCAGGGGCGCCAGTTCGTCGAGGAGCAGCGCCAGCAACTCGGAGCAGCCGCCGTCGACCTTCACGGTGGCCAGGTCGTCGCCGCGGGTCGGCCCGCGGTTGATGATCGCGACCGGGATGCCCCGCGCCGCGGCGTGGCGCACGAATCGGTAGCCGGAGAACACGGTCAGCGACGAGCCGGCGACCAGCAGCGCCTCGGACCGATCGACCAGTGCGAACGCCTCGGCCACAACGTCTTTGGGAACGCTCTCGCCGAAGTAGACGATGTCCGGCTTGAGCATGCCGCCGCAGCGTGGGCAGTCGAGGTAGCGAAACGACGCGGTGTCGGAAACGGCGGCGTCGGCGTCGGGGGCCACGGCCAGCCCGCCGACCGCCTCGGCGCGCTCGATGAATCCCGGGTTGAGCGCCTCGAGTTGGTCGGCGAGTGCGGCCCGGCCCAGGGCGTAGCCGCAGCCCAGGCACACCACCCGCGCGTAGGTGCCGTGCAGGTCGACGACGTTTCGGCTGCCGGCCTTGGCATGCAGCAGGTCGACGTTCTGGGTGATCACGCCGGTCACCACCGACGCGCGCTCCAGCGCGGCCAGGGCCCGGTGCCCGGCGTTGGGCGCGGTGTCGTGCATGTGTCGCCGGCCGACGTGGTTGCGCGCCCAATATCGTTGGCGGAAGCCCGGATCCGATGTGAACTGTTGGATGGTCATGGGATTGCTCGGCGGCGAATCGGGGCCGCGGTAGTCGGGAATGCCGGAGTCGGTGGAGATCCCGGCCCCGGTCAGCACGGCGACGCGGCGACCGGCCAGCAGCGCGACTAGTTCGGGGGCGTCCACGCCTCGAGGGTAGTGCTCCGCGCGAAGGCGCGTGTTTGTACGCCGACACGCCGATAGAGCCGGCATTCTGCGGCCCCTCGCGCCGGTCTTGTTAACCGAGGCACTCGGCCGCGGTGGTGAGCTCCGCGGACATGTTCTGCTCCATCATCCTCAGCGCCGCGTTGCCCAGCTCCGCGTCGATGTGGGCGACGGCGTCGGTGGGGATCACGACGGGGAAGTGGCGCACGTAGGCGTCGAGGGCGGTGTAGAGGATGCACTGCTCGGTGACCTGCCCGGTGAGGATCAACCGCTTGGTTTCCAGGCGGCCGAGCAGATACGCCAGCGCCGTCGCGTAGAAGGCGCTGTGCCGGACCTTGGTCATCACCCGGCACTCGTCGGCCGGCAGGATCGGCTTGACCAGATCGGGCCTCGCCCCGTCGAGCGCGGAGCCGACGATGTCGGAGAACTGAGCGGCGAAGTCGCCGTAGTTGTCGTTGACGTAGATCAGGTCGACGCCGTCGGCCTGACGCGCGCGGCGGACCAGCTCGGCGAGCGGGTCCATGACTTTTTCGACATTGGGTATGAGTTCTTCGGCGTCGGGATGCTGATACGTATTCATCATGTCGACCACTACGACAGCGGTATCGCTCATACCGTTGGGGATACCCGACGGGCACGGGTTGACACTGCTCAGGGGACAATGGGGGTGCGATGGACTTTTACAACAGCTACAGCCAGGGCTTTGTCAGGGTTGCCGCGTGCACGCACCACACCACGATCGGCGATCCGGCGGCCAACGCCGAGTCCGTCCTGCGGTTGGCGCGCGAATGCCACGACGACGGCGTCGCCGTGGCGGTGTTCCCGGAGCTGACGCTGTCCGGGTACTCCATCGAGGACATCGTGCTGCAGGACGTGCTGCTCGACGACGTCGAAGACGCCATCCAGGACGTCGTCGCGGCGTCGGCCGATCTGCTGCCGGTGTTGGTCGTCGGCGCCCCGCTGCGCCACCGGCATCGCATCTACAACGCCGCGGTGGTGATCCACCGCGGCGCGGTGCTCGGTGTGGCGCCCAAGTCGTACCTGCCCACCTACCGGGAGTTCTACGAGCGCCGCCAAATCGCGCCCGGCGACGACGAGCGGGGCGTCATCCGCATCGGCGATGTCGAGACCCCGTTCGGTCCCGACCTGCTGTTCGCCGCGACGGATCTTCCCGACTTCGTGTTGCACGTCGAAATCTGCGAGGACATGTTCGTGCCGATCCCGCCCAGCGCGGAGGCGGCACTGGCCGGGGCCACGGTGCTGGCGAACCTGTCCGGCAGCCCGATCACGATCGGCCGCGCCGAGGACCGTTGCCTGCTGGCCCGCTCGGCGTCGTCGCGGTGCCTGGCCGCCTACATCTACGCCGCGGCGGGGGAGGGCGAGTCCACGACCGACCTGGCCTGGGACGGGCAGACCATGATCTGGGAGAACGGCGTCCTGCTCGCCTCGTCCGAGCGCTTCCCCAAAGGGGAACGTCGCAGCGTCGCCGACGTCGACACGGACCTGCTTCGCTCGGAACGGCTACGGATGGGGACATTCGACGACAACCGGCGCCACCACCGGACGTCGGCGGAGTCGTTCCGGCGCATCGAGTTCCGGGTCGACCCGCCCGCCGGCGACATCGGGCTGCGCCGCGAGATCGAGCGCTTCCCGTTCGTGCCGGCCGATGCGCAACGCCTGGAACAGGATTGCTACGAGGCGTACAACATCCAGGTGTCGGGCCTCGAGCAGCGGCTGCGCGCGCTCGACTACCCGAAGATTGTCATCGGCATTTCCGGCGGCCTGGACTCGACACACGCGCTGATCGTCGCCGCGCGGGCGATGGATCGCGAGGAGCGGCCGCGCAGCGACATCCTGGCATTCACGCTGCCGGGCTTCGCGACGGGAGATCGCACCAAGCGCAACGCGGTCGAGTTGTGTCGCGCGCTCGGCGTGACCTTCTCCGAGATCGACATCACCGAGACCGCAATGGTGATGTTCAAGGAAATCGACCATCCGTTCGGGCGCGGCGAGAAGGTCTACGACGTCACCTTCGAAAACGTCCAAGCGGGGCTGCGCACCGACTACCTGTTCCGGCTGGCCAACCAGCGGGGCGGCATCGTGCTCGGCACCGGCGACCTCTCCGAGCTGGGGCTGGGCTGGTCGACGTACGGGGTGGGCGACCAGATGTCGCACTACAACGTCAATGGAGGTGTGCCCAAGACGCTGATCCAGCACCTGATTCGCTGGGTCATCGCTTCCGGTCAGTTCGAGTCCGACGTTACCGACGTGCTGCAGTCCGTGCTCGACACCGAGATCTCCCCGGAGCTCGTTCCCAGCGGCGAGGAGGAAGAGTTGCAGAGCAGCGAGGACAAAGTCGGACCCTATGCCCTGCAAGACTTCTCGTTGTTCCACGTGCTGCGGTTCGGATTCCGGCCGTCGAAGATCGCGTTTCTGGCCTGGCACGCGTGGGGCGACCCCGAGCAGGGCAACTGGCCGCCGGGATTTCCCGAGGACAAGCGACCGTCCTACTCGCTCAAGGAGATTCGGCACTGGCTGGCAGTCTTCGTGCAGCGGTTCTACTCGTTCAGTCAGTTCAAGCGGTCGGCGTTGCCCAACGGCCCCAAGGTGTCGCACGGCGGCGCGTTGTCGCCGCGCGGCGACTGGCGCGCCCCGTCGGACATGTCCGCGCGCATCTGGCTCGACGAGATCCAGCGCGAAGTCCCCGAGGACTAGCTCGAGTCTGGTCGGCTGGTCAGATCAGGTGATGCCGCGCGCGATGTGCTGTGGACGTACCACGCGCCCGAACTCTACGAGCTTCTGGTGCTCGAACGGGGTTGGTCCGCTGCACGCTACGGCGAGTTCCTCACCCGCCCCCACCGACGCCCCGCTCGCCTAGGCGCTAGCGAATGAGCCCGACGCCGGGGACGAATCGACCCACGGTGGCCGCGTAGGCGCGATAGGCGTCGCCGTGCGTCCGCAACAGGTACGGTTCCTCGACGCGACGGACCTGCAGCTCGATCGTGGCGACGAGCAGGATAAGGCCCGCGAGGGCAACGACGTTCGGCGTCACCAGGACGATGCCGATCCCGAACAGGAACATCGCGTCGTAAATGGGGTTGCGGATCCGGCCGAACATGCCGGTATGCACCAGCGTGGTGGTCTCCGTCGTGTCAACCCCGATCCGCCAGGAATCACCCATCTCGAGTTGCGCGTACACCGTCGCCGCGATACCCGCCGTGGCCAGCACGATGCCGACGGTTTGGATGCAGACCTCGTTGAGCATCCGCAGCGGGCCAACCACTTTGGCCTCCTGCAGGATTGGGGCGCTCACCGCCACCGCCAGCGCCACCACGAAGCCGACGCCGGCGAGGCGTTCCAGCAGGCCGCCGGCCCTGATCCCGCGAAAGCCGGTGGAGCCGGTGCGCCGATACTGCAGCCAGCTGCGCCAGCCGAATCCGAGCACGCCGAAGATCGCGAAAAGCACCAGGGCCATGTCGGCAGCGGCTGTCGCTGGCATGCGAATTCCCATGACCGCCGTCATCGCCAGCGAGGGTACATCACCGCTCTCGGTCACCGAAAGGCTTCCCGCAGAGCCGCGTCGATCGCGTCGGCGCGCGGTGCGCAGTCACCGGCGCCGGGCACCAGGGTGGCCAGCGCGCCCGCGGCGCAGGCGCGGCGCAGCGCGGTCAGCCGTTCGGCCCGGGTGGCTGGATCTGCGCTCCGGTCGCGCGGCCAGCCGGCGGCCAGCACGCCCGCGAACACGTCGCCGGCGCCGGCGGTGTCCACGGCCTTGACCGCCGGCGCTTGCACGGCGAATTCACCGTCGGCACCGCTGTAGCGGGCGCCGCGCGCACCGAGGGTGACCACCAAATGGGTTGGCCGCCACGGCCATCGTTCGGCTTCGGCTTCGTTGGCGACCACCACGTCCGCGGCGGCCGCCAGTTCCGCCAGGCCGGTGTCCAACCGGCCGGCGGGCGAGGCGTTGACGATGACGACCGCCTCCGCCGAGCGCGCTTCGTGCGCTGCCGCCACCGCCGTCGGGACCGGAATTTCCAACTGGGTCAACAGCACATCGCAGTCGGCGATCACCTCGCGCGCGCCGGCGCCGGCCAGCGTCAGGTGCCCGTTCGCGCCCGGCGCCACCACGATGGTGTTTTCGGCGTCGGCATCGACCATGATGACCGCCGTACCGCTTGGCCCCGGCACGGTGACCATTCCGTCGAGCCCAACGCCGTTGGCCCGCAGGTGGGCTTGCAGGCGTGCGGCGGCCGCGTCGTCGCCGAGGGCGCCGACGAACTGCGCGCGCGCTCCGGCGCGCGCCGCGGCCACGGCCTGGTTGCCGCCCTTGCCGCCGGGCGCCGAGGTCAGCGAGGACGCCAGCACGGTCTCGCCCGGGCGGGGAAGGGCATCGACGTCGAAGGTCAGGTCCATGTTCACGCTGCCGACGACGCAGACCCGTGCCATGGCGCCGACGTTAGTCGGGTCGAATGGGGCCTAGACAATGGCCATCCTCGGCATATTGACGCTGATCCTTTTTCGGCAATCCCCAATATCGTGATGTCCGCGCGTTAGTCTGCAGCGTGATCGGTGCTGCATCCCGTCACAGGGAGGGAAAGGCCATTGACATCAACCCAGCTCAAGGGCGCCGAAGCGGCCGCTAAAGCGGGCGGGGCAAATACGTCTGACAACGCCTCGGAAACCACCCCGGAATCCGACCCGGCCGAAAAGCCGCGCAAAGGTACGCGCCGGCCGCTGGTGTGGCACCGCTTTCGTTTCGGCATCCAGTCCAAGATCCTGGTGGCGATGCTGCTGTCGGGCATTCTCGGCGTGAGCGTGATCGGTCTCATCGGGGCCATCTCCGGGCGCAACGCCTTGCGGCAGGTCGAATCCGAGCGGTTGATCGAGCTGCGCGAGTCGCAGAAGAGACAGATTCAGGCGTTGTTCAGGGAGGTGACGAACTCCCTGATCGTCTACAGCGGCGGATTCAGCGTCAACGAGGCCACCGCAGCGCTGACGGCGGGCCTGAACCAACTGGGCAACGCGACGATCAGCCCCGCTCAAGAACAGGAGCTGGTCAACTACTACAACACCCAGATGATCGCGCCGATCAAAAAGGCGACCGGCGACGTCATCGACCTGAACGCGGTGCTGCCGAGTTCCCCGGCGCAGAAATACCTGCAGGCGTACTACACCGCGCCGCCGCGGCCGACCGCCGACTCGCTGCCCGTCGCGGACGCCGGCGACGGCAGCGCATGGTCGGCGGCCAATGCCCGCTTCGATTTCTACATGCGCGAAATCGTCACCCGCTTCGATTACCGCGACGCGCTGCTGCTGGACCTGCAGGGCAACGTCGTCTACTCCGTCAGGAAGGGGCCCGACCTCGGGACCAACATCCTCAACGGCCCCTACCGGGAATCGAATTTGAAGGACGCCTACCAGAAGGCGCTGCGCTCCAACGACGTAGATTTCGTCTGGATCACCGACTTCCAGCCCTATCAGCCGGCGCTCGACGCGCCCACCGCCTGGGTGGTCTCGCCGGTCGGCATGAACGGCAAGATGGACGGTGCCATGGCCTTGCCGGTGCCGATCGCCAAGATCAACAACATCATGACCGCCAACAAACACTGGGAAGCCGCGGGCATGGGCACGGCGACCGAGACGTATCTGGCGGGCCCCGACGACCTGATGCGCTCGGATTCCCGGCTGTTTCTGCAAGACCCGCAGGAGTATCGGCGCGAGGCCATCGCCGCGGGCACCCCGCCCGACGTCGTGGAAAGGGCGCTCCGGTTGGGTGGCACCACGCTGGTGCAGCCGGTTGCGACCGCGGGTCTCAAGGCCGCCCAGCGCGGCGAGAGCGGCACCATGAGCGCCACCGATTACACGGGCAACAAGGAGTTGGAAGCCTATGCGCCATTGGACATCCCCAACTCCAACCTGCACTGGTCGATCCTGGCGACACGCGACGACTCGGACGCGTTTGCGCGGCTGGGCAGGTTCAGCAAGACGCTGGTGATCGCGGTCACCGCGCTGGTGTTCGTCATCTGCGTGGCCTCGATGCTCATCGCCCAGGCGGCCATGCGCCCGGTCCGGCGCCTCGAGGAGGGTGCGCGGAAGATCAGCTCCGGCGACTACGACATCGACATCCCGGTGCTGGCGCGCGACGAAATAGGCGATCTCACAGCGGCTTTCAACGAGATGAGCCGCAACCTGGCGATTAAGGAGGAGCTGCTCAACGAGCAGCGCAACGAGAACAATCGCCTCCTGCTGGCGCTGATGCCTGAGTCGCTCGTGCAGCGGTACCGCGAGGGCGAAGCGACCATCGCGCAGAAGCACCAGGACGTCGCGATCATCTTCGCCGACATCGCCGGGCTGGACGAGCTTTCCAACGATCTCACGGGTGGCGAGCTGGTGGCCATCGTCGACGATCTTTTCCGGCAGTTCGATTCGGCGGCAGAAACCCTTGGCGTCGAACGCATCCGGACGTTCCACAACGGTTACCTCGCGACCTGCGGGGTGATCACGCCGCGCTTGGACAGCATTCACCGGACCGTCGACTTCGCCATCGAGATGCGCCGCATCATCGATCGATTCAACAGTCAGACGGGTCACGATCTGGGCCTGCGGGTCGGCATCAACACCGGCAACGTCATCAGCGGCCTGGTGGGCCGGTCGAGTCTGGTTTACGACATGTGGGGTGCCGCGGTGAGCCTGGCCTACCAGATGCACAGGGGCGCACCGCAACCCGGCATCTATGTCAGCGCCCCGGTGTACGAGGCGATGCGCGACGTGCGGCAGTTCACGCCCGCCGGCACGATCTCGGTCGGTGGGACGGAGCAGGCGATGTATCGGCTGTCGGAGCGATGATGCATCTGTGGAACTCCTCGTGGTTCTACTGGGCGATCGGCATCGCGATCGGGTTCCCGGTCGGGCTGATCTTCCTCACGGAGTTGCACCACGCCCTTGTCCGCCGGAATAGCCGCCTGGCGCGGCAGGTGGGCCTGCTGCGCAACTACCTGCTGCCGCTCGTCGCGCTGCTGCTGTTGCTGGTCAAGGCCTCGCAGGTGCCGGCCGGGGACGTCCCCGTCCGGCTGCTCACCACGGTGTTCGGCTTTCTGGTGCTGGTGCTCATGCTGTCCGGGCTCAACGCCACGGTGTTCGAAGGCGCGCCCGAAGAGAGCTGGCGCGCCCGCATGCCCGCCATCTTCTTGGACGTCGCGCGTTTCGCGCTGATCGGTGTGGGCCTGGTCGTGATCCTTTCCTACATCTGGGGCGTACGGGTCGGCGGCTTGTTCACCGCGCTGGGCGTCACCTCGGTGGTCATCGGCCTGATGCTGCAGAACTCCGTCGGGCAGATCGTGTCGGGCCTGTTCATGCTGTTCGAGCAGCCGTTCCGGATCAACGACTGGCTGGACACCGGGACGGCGCGGGGCCGTGTCATCGAGGTGAACTGGCGGGCGGTGCACATCGACACCGGCAGCGGGATGCGGGTCACCCCGAACTCGGTGCTGGCCACGACGGCGTTCACCAACCTCAGTCGTCCCGCCGGCACCCACAAATTGGCGATCTCGACGACGTTTGCGGCCGCCGACGCGCCCGACCGGGTTTGCGCCATGCTCTCGCGCGTCGCGCTGGGCCTGCCCCAGCTCAAGCCCGACAGCGTGCCCCGCTCGGTACCCGCCGGCGGCGGTGAATACCGCACCTCCTTCGGGTTGAGCTCACCTGCGGACGATGGCGCCGCGAAGTCGACCTTCCTGCGCTGGGTCTGGTACGCCGCCCGGCGGGAGGGCCTGCACCTGGACAACTGCGACGACGATTACTCGACTCCCGAACGGGTGGAGAAGGCGCTGCGGTCCGTCGTGGCGCCGGCCCTGCGGCTGAACGCCGACGAACAGCGATCGCTGCATTCCTCCGCGGAGCTGGTCCGGTACGGCGCCGACGAAACGGTGGAGTACGCCGGCCAGGTGCCCACGGGGATGACGTTCCTGGTCGCCGGGCGCGTGCAACTGGCCGCGATGGCCGACGACGGCTCGATCGTGCCGATCAGCACGCTGGTCGAGGGTTCGTTCCTGGGCCTGACCGCGCTGACCCGGCAGCCGAACATGGCGAGCGCGTACGCGCTCGAGGAAGTGACCGCGCTGGAGATCGACCGGGAGCACATCGAGCACCTGGTGATGCGTGAACCGTTGCTACTACAGAACTTCGGCCACATCCTGGAAGAGCGGCAAAGCAAGGTGCGCCAAGCGCGCCACGGCCAGCGGGTGGGGTAAGCGTCAGTCGGCTGGGGCAGCCTGACCTGGTCGGCGAAGGCCCGATACCCTGGTTCAATGAGTCTGCAAGCTCCATCGCTTCCTGACTTGCGGCGGGACGTCCACGACGCCGCCCGCCGCGCCCGGGTCGCCGCCCGCGCGCTGGCCCTGTTGCCGACCGTCGCCAAGGATGCGGCATTGCAGTCCGCCGCGGGCGCGGTCGTCGCCCACACGGAGCGGATCCTGGCGGCCAACGCCGAGGACCTCGACGCCGCGCGGGCCGCCGGCACCCCGGCGGCGATGCTCGACCGGTTGGCGCTGAACCCCAGGCGCGTCGAGGGAATCGCCGCCGGCCTGCGACAGGTCGCCGGACTGCCCGACCCGGTCGGGGAGGTGCTGCGCGGCTACACCCTGCCCAACGGTCTGCACCTGCGCCAGCAGCGGGTCCCGTTCGGCGTCGTCGGCATGATTTACGAGAGCCGGCCCAACGTCACCGTGGACGCCTTCGGTTTGGCCCTCAAATCCGGCAACGCGGTGCTGCTGCGCGGCAGTTCGTCGGCGGCCAAGTCCAATCAGGCCCTCGTCGACGTGCTGCGCGCGTCGCTGATCAGCGAGGACCTGCCCGCCGACGCCGTCCAGCTGCTGTCGGTCGCCGACCGATCCACGGTCACCCACCTCATCCAGGCCCGCGGCCTGGTCGACGTCGTGATCCCGCGCGGGGGAGCGAGCCTGATCGACGCGGTGGTGCGCGACGCCCAGGTGCCCACCATCGAGACCGGCGTCGGCAACTGCCACGTCTACGTGCACGAAGCCGCCGACCTGGACGTGGCGGAGCGGATCCTGCTGAACTCCAAGACCCGGCGCCCCAGCGTCTGTAACGCCGCCGAGACGCTGCTGGTCGACGCCGCCATCGCAGACGTTGCCATGCCCCGGCTCATCGACGCCCTGGAGGACGCCGGGGTGACGGTTCACGGCGGCCTTGGTGCCGACGCCGACGAGGCCGACCTGCGCCGCGAGTACCTCTCGATGGACATCGCGGTGGCGGTGGTCGACGGCGTCGACGCCGCGATCGCCCACATCAACGACTACGGCACCGGACACACCGAGTCCATCGTGACCACGAACATGGCTGCGGCCCAACGCTTTACCGACGGTGTCGACGCGGCCGCGGTGATGGTCAACGCTTCGACGGCATTCACCGACGGCGAGCAATTCGGGTTCGGCGCCGAGATCGGCATCTCCACCCAGAAGCTGCATGCGCGCGGACCGATGGGATTGCCGGAACTGACCTCCACCAAGTGGATCGCGTGGGGGGACGGGCAGACCCGCCCGGCCTGACGCCCCGAGAAGAAAGCTTGAGGAGAACTGAGATTGTGAGTGTGCCCGCCCGGCCTGCGCCGTTGTTCGCCGACATCGACGACGTCTCGCGGCGGTTGGCCGAGACCGGCTACCTGCCCGACACCGCCACCGCGACCGCCGTCTTCCTGGCCGACCGGCTCGGCAAGCCGCTGCTGGTGGAGGGTCCCGCCGGCGTCGGCAAGACCGAGCTGGCCCGCGCCGTGGCCCAGGCGACCGGCTCGGGCCTGGTGCGCCTGCAGTGCTACGAGGGCGTCGACGAGGCGCGCGCGCTGTACGAGTGGAACCACGCCAAGCAGATCCTGCGCATCCAGGCCGGCTCCGGCGATTGGGATCAGACCAAGGACGACGTGTTCAGCGAGGAGTTCCTGCTGCAGCGTCCGCTGCTGACCGCCATCCGGCGCACCGAGCCGACCGTGTTGCTGATCGACGAGACCGACAAGGCCGACATCGAGATCGAGGGCCTGCTGCTCGAGGTGCTGTCCGACTTCGCGGTGACCGTCCCCGAACTGGGCACGATCACCGCCGCGCGGACGCCGTTCGTTCTGCTGACCTCCAACGCCACCCGCGAGCTGTCCGAGGCGCTCAAGCGCCGCTGCCTGTTCCTGCACATCGACTTCCCGAGCCCCGACCTGGAGCGGCGCATCCTGCTGTCGCGGGTGCCCGAGCTGCCCGCCCACCTGGCCGAGGAATTGGTGCGCATCATCGGCGTGCTGCGCGGGATGCAGCTGAAGAAGGTGCCCTCCATCGCCGAGACGATCGACTGGGGCCGCACCCTGCTCGCGCTGGGCCTGGACACCATCGACGACGCGGTGGTCGCCCAGACGCTGGGTGTGGTCCTCAAACACCAGTCCGACCAGCAACGCGCGGCCGGGGAGCTCAGGCTCAACTGATGGCCGCCCGCCGCACCCGTCCCACCCGCCCGCTCGCCCCGCACGGGTTGCCGGGCCACCTGGTGGGATTCGTGGAAGCGCTTCGCGGAGTGGGTATTTCGGTGGGGCCCTCGGAGACCGTGGACGCCGGCCGGGTGATGGCCACCCTTGGCCTGAGCGATCGCGAGGTGCTCCGCGAGGGCATCGCGTGCGCGGTGTTGCGCCGCCCCGATCATCGCGACACCTATGACGCCATGTTCGACCTGTGGTTTCCCGCGGCGTTGGGCGCGCGGGCGGTGGTCACCGACGATGCGGCCGACGCGACGTCGGGCGGCGAATCCCTGCCGGCCGACGACGTCGAGGCGATGCGCCAGATGCTGCTGGACCTGCTCAACGAGAACCCCGACCTCGCGGACATGGACGAGCGCCTGGTGGCGATGGTCGCGCGGATCGTCGAGGCCTACGGGAAATACAGTTCCAGCCGCGGCCCGTCGTTCTCGTCGTATCAGGCGCTCAAGGCCATGGCGCTGGACGAATTGGAGGGCAAGCTGCTGGCGGGCCTGCTGGCCCCGTACGGCGACGAGCCCACCCCCACCCAGGAGCAGATCGCCAAAGCCCTTGCCGCGCAGCGGATCACGCAGCTGCGCAAGATGGTCGACGCGGAAACCAAGCGCCGCACCGCCGAGCAGCTCGGCCGCGACCACGTCCAGATGTACGGCATCCCGCAGCTTTCCGAAAACGTCGAGTTCCTGCGCGCCTCGGGCGAACAGCTGCGCCAGATGCAACGGGTTGTGGCGCCGCTGGCCCGCACCCTGGCGACCCGGCTGGCGGCCCGCCGGCGACGCTCGCGCGCCGGGGTGATCGACCTGCGCAAGACGCTGCGCAAGTCGATGTCCACCGGCGGCGTGCCGATCGATGTGGTGCTGGCCAAACCCCGTCCGGCGCGGCCGGAACTGGTGGTGTTGTGCGACGTTTCGGGTTCGGTCGCCGGGTTCAGCCACTTCACGCTGCTGCTGGTGCACGCGCTGCGCCAACAGTTCTCGCGGGTCCGCGTGTTCGCCTTCATCGACACGACCGACGAGGTGACCCACATGTTCGGGCCCGAAGCCGACCTGGCCGTGGCGATCCAGCGGATCACCCGGGAGGCCGGCGTGTACAGCCGCGACGGGCACTCCGACTACGGCAACGCGTTCGCGTCGTTCGCGCAAGCGTTTCCCAACGTGCTGTCGCCGCGCGCCTCGCTGCTGGTGCTCGGCGACGGCCGCACCAACTACCGCAATCCGGAGACCGAGCTGCTGGCCCACATGGTCACCGCGAGCCGGCACGCGCACTGGCTCAACCCCGAACCCGCGCACCTGTGGGGCAGCGGCGACTCGGCGGTGCCGCGCTACCAAGAGGTCATCACGATGCACGAATGCCGGTCCGCCAAGCAATTGGCCGCGGTGATCGACCGGCTGCTGCCGGTGTGAGGGCGCCGGCGTCGCGTCGTTTCGCACCGGCCACACGCGTCCCCGTCGGCGGCGCCCGTTGTCGCTCGAAGGCGGGCACCACACCGGCCTCCCCACGCGGAGGCTGGTGTGGCGCCGGTGACGAAATCGGGCGCGGTCGCCGGCTCAAGTAAGCTGGCACATCGTGCAAAAGCAGCTTCGCAGGTTGGGAGTGATGGGTGGGACGTTCGACCCCATCCACTACGGCCACCTGGTTGCCGCCAGTGAGGTTGCCGACCTGTTCGACCTCGATGAAGTGGTGTTCGTCCCCAGCGGCCAGCCGTGGCAGAAGAGCCGGCACGTCTCCGCCGCCGAGGACCGCTATCTGATGACGGTGATCGCCACCGCGTCCAATCCCCGCTTCTCGGTGAGCCGGGTCGACATCGACCGCGGCGGCCCCACCTACACCCGGGACACGCTGCGGGATCTGCACGCCCTCAACCCGGAATCGCGGCTGTACTTCATCACCGGCGCCGACGCGCTCGAGAGCATCCTGTCCTGGCAGGGCTGGGAAGAACTGTTCGGACTGGCGCGCTTCATCGGCGTCAGCCGCCCCGGATACGAACTGCGGCGCGAACACATCACCGGCGTGCTGGGCGAGCTGACCGAGGACGCGCTGACCCTCGTCGAGATCCCGGCGCTGGCGATCTCGTCGACCGACTGCCGCCAGCGCGCCGAGCAGGGCCGCCCGCTCTGGTACCTGATGCCCGACGGCGTCGTCCAGTACGTCTCCAAGCGCCGGCTGTACCGCGCCGAACAATCCACCCTGGCCACGGGGAACAACCCGTGACCGCCACGCAGGAAGCGATCGACATGGCGACCGTCGCCGCCAGCGCGGCCGCCTCGAAACTTGCCGACGACGTGCTCGTCATCGACGTCTCGGGCCAGCTGTTCATCACGGACTGCTTCGTCATCGCCTCGGCGTCCAACGAGCGGCAGGTGAACGCGATCGTCGACGAGGTCGAGGAGAAAATGCGCAAAGCCGGCTACCGGCCGGCGCGGCGCGAGGGCGCCCGCGAGGGGCGCTGGACGCTGCTGGACTACCGCGACATCGTGGTGCACATCCAGCACCAGGACGATCGCAACTTCTACGCCCTGGACCGGCTGTGGGGTGATTGCCCGGTGGTGCCGGTGGACCTGGACGACTCGGCGAGCGCGCAATGAGGGTCCGCCGCCTGGTGATGTTGCGGCACGGGCAGACCGACTTCAATCTCGGCAGCCGGATGCAGGGCCAGCTGGACACCCAGCTCAGTGAACTGGGCCGCGCCCAGGCGGTGGCCGCGGCCGAGGTGCTGGGCAAGCTGCAGCCGCTGCTGATCGTCTCGTCGGATCTGCGGCGCGCCTACGACACGGCTCTCAAGCTGGCGGAGCGGACGGGGCTGAAGGTCTGGGTGGACGATCGCTTGCGGGAAACCCATCTCGGCGACTGGCAGGGCCTGACGCACGCGCAGATCGACGTCGAGGCGCCGGGCGCCCGCCTGGCCTGGCGCGAGGACGCGACGTGGGCGCCGCATGGCGGGGAAAGCAGGGTCGATGTGGCCGCCCGCAGCCTGCCGCTGATCGCCGAGCTGGTGTCCGGCGAGTCGGAATGGGGCGACCCGAACCAACCGGACCGACCGGTGGTGCTGGTCGCCCACGGCGGGCTGATCGCCGCGCTGTCGGCCGCGCTGCTGCGGCTTCCGGTCGCCAACTGGCCGATCCTCGGCGGCATGGGCAACGCGAGTTGGGTGCAGCTGTCGGGCCACTCCGACGATTCGGGAGCCGGCGCCGATTTCGCTGAGATCCGCTGGCGCCTGGATGTGTGGAACGCTTCGGCGCAGGTATCCAACGATGTCCTCTGACTCGCGATCCAGGCCCACCCTGCTGGTGTTCGCCGACTCCCTGTCCTATTACGGGCCGGCCGGCGGACTGCCCGCCGACGATCCGCGCATCTGGCCTAATATTGTTGCCTCACAACTGGATTGGGATGTGGAGCTGATCGGTCGCATCGGCTGGACCAGCCGCGACATCTGGTGGGCGGCAACCCAGGACCCACGGGCCTGGGCGGCGCTGCCCAGGGCGGGGGCGGTGGTCTTCGCGACCGGCGGGATGGATTCGCTGCCTTCGGTGTTGCCGACCGCATTGCGCGAGCTGATCCGCTACGTGCGGCCGCCGTGGCTGCGGCGCTGGGCCCGCGACGGCTACGGCTGGCTGCAGCCCAGGCTTTCGCCGGTGGCGAGGCCGGCCCTGCCGCCGCACTTGACCGCCGAATACCTCGAACAAACACGTGCCGCAATCGATTTCAATCGCCCAGGCATCCCGATCGTCGCGTCGCTGCCGTCGGTGCACCTCGCCGAGACCTACGGCAAGGCCCATCACGGCCGGCCCAGGACCGTCGCGGCGATCACCGAATGGGCGCAGCAACACGACATTCCGCTGGTGGATCTCAAGGCCGCGGTGGCCGAACAGGTGATGAGCGGCCGCGGCAATCCCGACGGCATCCACTGGAATTTCGAAGCCCACCAGGCGGTCGCGGAGCTGATGCTCAAGGCGCTGGCCCAAGCTGGGGTGCCCAACGAGAAGCCACGCGGGTAGCGCATGTCTGTCGTGGTGGTGACCGATGCGTCGTCGCGCTTGCCCGCCGACCTGCTCGAAAAGTGGTCGATACGAGTGGTTCCGCTGCACATCCTGCTCGACGGCCGCGACCTGCGCGACGGCATCGACGACCTCCCCGACGACATCTACCAGCGGCACGCCACCACCGCGGCGGCCACCCCCGCCGAACTGGCCAACGCCTACCAGCAGGCGCTGGCCGACAGCGGGGGCGACGGCATGGTGGCGGTGCACATCTCCTCGGCGCTGTCGGGAACCTGCGGCGCCGCCCAGCGGACGGCGGCCGACCTCGACCCGAACGTGCGCGTCGTCGACTCGCGATCCGCGGCGATGGGCACCGGTTTCGTGGCGCTGGCCGCCGCCCGGGCCGCGGCCGCCGGCGGCGACGTGGACGCCGTCGCGGGCGCCGCGGCGTCGGCCGTGTCGCGCGGCCGGGCGTTCGTGGTGGTCCACCGGCTGGACAGCCTGCGTCGCAGCGGCCGGATCGGCGGGGCCACGGCCTGGCTGGGCACCGCGCTGGCGCTCAAGCCGGTGCTGCGCATCGATGACGGGAAACTCGTTCTGGCCCAACGGATTCGCACCGTCACCCACGCGACGGCGGCGATGATCGACCGGGTCTGCGAGGTCGTCGGTGACGCCACGGCCGCCCTGGCGGTGCACCATGTCGACAACCCCGACGGCGCGAAGGAGGTCGCAGCGGCCCTGGCGGAGCGGCTACCGGCGTGCGAGCCGGCGATCGTCAGCCCGTTGGGGCCGGTGCTGGGGCTGCACGTCGGTCCGGGCGCCGTCGCGGTCTGCCTGGATCTAGCCCCTGGCGGCTGACGCCACCGGTGCCGTCACGGCAGGGGGACGGCCGTAGTCACCGCGCGGGTGAACAACGAGCGGCCACCAGAACCAGCGTCCGAGCAACACCGCAATCGACGGCATCAGTAGCGTGCGCACGATCAGGGTGTCGAGCAGCAGGCCGATGCACACCGTGGACCCGAACTGCCCCAGCACCCGCAGGTCGCTGCCGAGCATGGACGCCATGGTGAAGGCGAACACCAGCCCCGCGGCGGTCACCACCCCACCGGTGCCGGCCATCGATCGGATGATCCCCGTCTTGAGCCCGCGATGGATTTCCTCTTTGAACCGCGACACCAGCAGCAGGTTGTAGTCAGATCCGACGGCAAGCAGGATGATGACCGACAGCGCCATCACGATCCAGTGGATTCTGATGCCGAACAGATCCTGCCAAATCAGCACCGACAGCCCGAATGACGCGGCGATCGAACTGGCCGCGGTGCCGACGATCACCAGCGCGGCCACCACGCTCCGGGTGAGCAGCAGCATGATCATGAAGATCAGCGTCAGGGCCGACACCACGGCGATCATCAGGTCGTATTTCTCGCCGTCGGCCATGTCCTTGAACGTCGCGGCGGTGCCGCCGAGATACACCCGGGCATCCGACAGCGAGGACTGTTTCAACCCCTCCTGCGCGGCGGTGCGTTCGGCGTCGACCCGTGCAATGCCCTCCGGCGTCATCGGATCGCCCTGATGGGTGATGAAGAACCGCGCCGACTTGCCGTCCGGCGACAGGAACATGCGCAGGCCCGTCTGGAAATCGGGGTTGTCGAAGGCCTCCGGCGGCAGGTAGAAGAAGTCGTCGTTCTTGGACTGATCGAAGCTTTGGCCCATCACGATGGCGGTGTTACTCATCGCCTCCATCTGGTTGATCATCGCCTTGAACGTCTGGTACAGCGTCAGCGTGATGCCCCTGGTGGTCTTCAGCGTGGTGATCAGCGTGGGGAACAGCGCGTTGAGGTCGTGGGTGGCCCTAGCGGTGTGGTCGATGTCGGCCGAGAGGTAGTGGAACTGCTCGGCCAGCTGGTCGAAGCCGTCCAACGTGTCGAACAGGGATCGCAGCCCGAAGCACAACGGGATGTCATAGCAGTGCCTCTCCCAGTAGAAGTAGGTGCGCACTGGCCGGAAGGTGTCGTCGAAATCCGCGATGTGGTCGCGCAGCCTGTCGGTGATCTGCGACGTCACCTGAGTGGTCTTTGCGCTGTCGTCGGCGGCATTGGCCAGGTCCAGCGACACCTCGTACTGGCGTTGGGTGGTGTCGATCTGGGTCTGCAGGTCATCGGCCATCCTGAGGATGTCGTTCATGCGCTCCTTGAGGAAGCTCATGTTCTGCATCGTCGTCTGACTCTGGATGCTGTTTTGAAACGGAATCGAGCTGTGCTGGATCGGGATCCCCAGCGGCCGGGTGATGTCCTGGACCATGGCGATGCCGAGCGTGCGCATCTCGTTCTTTGCCACCCGGTCCAACACCAGCATGTCGGCCGGGTTTCGCATGTCGTGATCGGACTCGACCATCAACAGGTCGGGGTTCATCCGCGCCTCGGAGAAATGCCGGTTCGCGGCCTCTTGCCCCTGATTGGACGGGGCTGACAACGGCAGGTAATGGCGGTCGTTGTAGCTCGTGTGAAAGCTTGGCAGGGCGATCATGCCGACCAGCACGATCGCGGCACTGACGGCCAATACTGGTGCGGGCCAACGCACTACCGCGGTACCCACCCGCCGCCACAGCCGACCGCGCTTGGCCTGCTTTTCAAAGAGGTGGAAGCGACTGCCGGCGAAGACAACCGCGGGGCCCAGCGTAAGCCCTGCCGCGACCACGACCAGCATGCCGATCGCCACGGGTGCGCCCATGGTGTTGAACCAGGGCAACCGCGAAAAACTCAGGCAATATGTCGCCCCGGCGATCGTCAGGCCCGAGCCCAAGACCACGGGAGCAACGCCCTTGAATGTGGTGTAGTACGCGCTTTCTCGATCCTCACCAGCGGCCAATGCCTCTTGATAGCGGCCGAGAAGGAAGATGCCGTAGTCCGTTCCGGCGGCGATCGCCAGCATGGTGAGAATGTTCGCGGCGAAGGTCGTGAGCCCGAATGCGTTGTGATAAGCCAGAACCGCGACCACCCCGCGTGAACAGGCCAGGGCGACAAAGGTCATGAACAGCTGCACGAGTGTGGTAACGATGGACCGGTACACTAGCAGCAACATGATCGCGATGGCGCCCAGCGTGAACAGCGTGATCTTGGCCAGGCTGGCGTTGCCGATGATGTGCATGTCGTCGGACAGCGCGGCGGGACCGGTGACGTAGGCCTTCACGCCGGGTGGCGCCTTGTTCTCGTCGATCACCTTGCGGACGGCGTCCACGGACTCATTGGCCAGAGTGGTGCCTTGATTACCGGCAAGGTTTATCTGCACATAGGCGCCCTTGGCGTCGGCGCTCTGGGCGCCCGCCGCCGTCAGCCGGTCGCCCCAGAAGTCCTGGATGTGCTGGATGTGCTTGGGGTCCTGGCGGAGCTGTCGAATCAGGTTGTCGTAGTACCGGTGCGCTTCGGGGCCGAGGGGTTGCTGGCCCTCCAGCACGATCATCACCGTGCTGTTGGAATCGAATTCGCGGAAGTTGTGGCCCATCCGCATCATCGCCTTCATCGAGGGCGCGTCCAGCGGCGTCATCGGCGCAGAATGCGCCTCGCCGACTTTTTCCAGTGTGGGAACGATGACGTTCACCAGTACGGTGATGGCCACCCAGGCCAAAATGATCGGTATCGCGAAGATGCGGATCGCGTGGGGGAGATAAGGACGGTGGCCGCGATCCGCCATGCTGGGCTTGTTGGTCGTGATCGGGCCCGTGGCTTCGTCTTCGGCGCGTCTGGCGCCGGAATCGGCCTTGTCGATGTCGGTCATGCGGACTTCACCAGGCAGAAGGTCTGGGCGTTATGGCCGTCGGAATTCTGGTTGTCGCGCACGACGCCGTCCACGATGATCTTGCAGCTGATCCGGCTGCCGTCGCTTTGCGCCATGATATTGGCGCTCACCGACGGAAGCGTGGTGGAGATGGTGGTCGACCAGGGCAGCGGGGCGTTGTTGATTTGGTGGGTGTTGGCGTTCTCGTCCCAGTAGTTGATGTTCGCGGTGGACCCCGGCGGGCCGGAGACGTCGTAGACGACGACCTTCGGATTGAACTGCACGATCTCGATCCCCTTGCCCGCATTCGCGTTGAGGTCCTGGGACCCGAAGATTTTGTGTAGCCGTGAGACGACCAAGGTCGAGACGGCGAGCACGACCACCAACACCAGCGGAATCCACGCTCGTTTGAGCGCCCGGGTTAGGGCCTTCACCTTGACCGCCTTCCGCTCGCCCTGCGGACCACCGGCGCCACCGACAACGCCGGTTTGCCGATACATTGCTCAGCTAAGCATCGTAAACCGTAGTGCACGGAACCGTTCCTGTGGGTGCCGACTTTGTGGCGGCCAACACAGGGTCAGCGGGCCACCCGTCCGGTGACGGGCGGGAGGTCGGCGAGCGTGACGATGCCCGGCTTGGCGGCGACGACGGCCGGGACCGCGTTGGTCACCGGCATCGCGGTGTAGATCATGCCCAGCCCCATGAATCCGGGTTCCGTCCAATCCTTCGGCGGCAGGCAGTGCAGCACGGTGCGCATGTTGGGCAGGCCGAATACCTGGATGACGTGGCCGTGCTCCAGGGGTTTGGGCGGCACCACGTGATTGCCCATGGTCCAGTTGAATCCGACGCTGACGACGTTGCGATCGCCTTCCCAGCCGCGGTGGTAGCCGTAGACGCTGCCCACCGTGCCCGCGGGGATCTTCATGAAGCCCAGATCGGAGTCGGCGGCGGCCGCGGTGAAGGTGACGTCGAAGGTCATCCGGTCCAGCTTCGCTCCGATCGCGTCGGCCATCATCGCGGCGGATTCCGCGAAGACCTCGCTTTCGGTCCGGACGTTCTCGGCCAGCCCCGGGGTGTCGGGATCCTGCGAGAACCCCATGGCCGTCTGGGTTTCGGCCGACTCGTACGTCGAGCAGTCCACCGACTCGGTGATGCGGATCTCGTCGACGCGCTCGCAGGAGGCGGACAGCACCATCCCGACCATGTTCGTCATCCCGGGGTGCGCGCCGCTGCCGAAGATCGTCGAACCGCCCCGCTCGCAGGCTTGCGCGATGCGCTGGCGGTCCGCCGGTGTCTGCTTGCCGCCGGTGATCCACGCGGCGCTGGTGCACACGTTGACGCCCGACTCCAGCAGTCGCACGAGTTCATCGATGCTGGGCCACAACGGGTTATAGCAACACGCGTCGGGTCGCAGCGCGAGCAGCGCGTCGATGTCGTTGGTGGCCTTGACCCCGGTCGGCTCCGGCCAGCCGGACAGCTCCGCGGCGTCAACCCCGACCTTTTCGGCGCCGTGCGCGTATACCCCGACCAGCTCCATGTCAGGCCGGCCGATGATGGCGTGCAACGAGCGGCGCCCGATGTTGCCGGTGGTCCACTGAATCACGCGAAACGGGCGGTCTGCGCTGGTTGTGCTCATCGAATGGCTCCTTTGCCGGTGCGGTTGCACCATTATGTGCAACCGGGGTCCGGGCTCAGGCGTCCAGCCGGTTGAATTGGTCCTGGCGGTATTGCTCGGCGCAGGCGGCGCGTCGGATCTTGCCGCTCGTCGTGGTGGGAATCGACCCGGGCGGCACCAGGACGAGGTCCCCGACATGCAACCCGTGCGCGTTGGAGATCGCCGAGGTGACGTCGCTTTTGAGGCCGGTGAGCCAGTGGGTCGCCTCCTCGGCGGAATCGCCCCGCTTCTTGAGCTCGATCACGGTGACCAGCTTCTCGGTGCTGTTCACCGGAACCGATATCGCCGCGACCCGACCGCCCGTGATCTCCTGGACCGTCGCCTCGATGTCCTCGGGATAGTGATTGCGCCCGCGGATGATCAGCAGATCCTTGATGCGGCCGACAATGAACAGCTCACCGGAGAACAGGAAACCCAGGTCGCCGGTTCTCAGCCACGGTCCGTCGGGCGTGCCCGGCGACGGGTCGACGAGCTCCACGCCGAAGCAGCGCTGCTCCTCCGGGGGTTTGCCCCAGTAGCCGTCGGCGACATTGGGGCCATGGAGCCAGATCTCACCGACCACGCCGGGCGGGCATTCGCGGCTCGTGTCGGGGTCGACGATGCGCAGCGAGGGCGACTGCGGCACTTTGTATTTGACCAGCGCCGTGCCGGTGTCCTCCGCGCATCGCTGAACGCGGCCGGCGGAGAGCTCCTCGGTGTCGAAATGAACCGCGCCCGATGAGTCGCTCCAGGTGCCGGCCGTTACGAAGACGGTCGCTTCCGCCAGGCCGTACGAGGGGCGCACCATATGATCGCGAAAATTGAAGTGAGCGAACCGATCAACGAAGCGTTGCAGTGTGCCCGGCTCGACGCGTTCGGCGCCGCTGATGATGCCCAGCACCCCGCCGAGGTCGAGCCCGGCCAGGTCGCCCTCGGTTGTCTTGCGGGCGGCCAGGTCGTAGGCGAAGTTCGGCGCCGCGGAAAACGCGTGCGGATTTTTCGCCAATGCCTGCACCCATCTGGCCGGCCGCTCCAAGAACGCGACCGGACTCGTCAGCTCGCCGCGGAAGCCGCCCAGGATCGGTGCGCAGACCCCCAGCACCAAACCCATGTCGTGGTAAAAGGGCAACCACGAAACGATCGTGAGGTCCGATGGGACTTTGATCTGGGACTCCGCGAAGAAGCTGCGCATCAGCTGGTCGAAATTCACCTGCAGGTTGCGGTGCGAGATCATGACGCCGGTCGGCAGCCGGGTGGAGCCGGAGCTGTACTGCAGATACGCGGTGCTCGGCAAATCGGCTGTGCGAACGCCCGTTCCGCCCTCGGCGTCCAGATTCAGCGCATCGATTTCCAGGATCTCGGGAACCGCGTCCAAGCCGGCCTGATTGACATATTCGGCGATGTCGTGCGCGACCGCGGACGTGGTGAGAACGACCGCGGGTGACGTGTCGGCCAGAACCGCACCCACCCGCTCCTGAGTCGAGCCGCGGTGCGGCAGCGGGAGCGGAACCGCGATCAGCCCGGCCTGCATCGATCCCAGGAACGCCGCGACGTAGTGCAGGCCCTGGGGAGCCATGATCACCGCCCGGTCGCCGACCGATCCGTGCCGGCTGAGCTCGCGTCCCACCGTGAGCGTTCGGCGGGATAACTGCGACCAGGTGAGGCTTTCGGGCACGCCCGCCCAGTCGTCCTCGTAATCGGTGAAGGTGAACGCTATGTCATCGGGCCGCAGGCTGGCGCGCCCATGCAGCATCGACAGCACGGATGACTGAGGGGGTGGTGTCACATTACGTCCGTACTTTTTTGTCCCACGCGCCGCATCGACGTCAGTGGTCGGCCTGTCCCGCGCCGTGCGACAACACGGACATGGCACCGGCAAGGATCTGTGAGAACGGGTCGGCGCCGCCGCCGAACGTCGCCTGGTTGGCCGGCGCGGTGACTTCCGCCGGGTCGAAGCCGTGCACCGGGTCCACCTGAACCGGAGCGGTCGACGGGTCGTCGTTTCGCGAATAGCCGGCGTTCACCCGGGGCATCAGGATTGCGTCGAGTTTGTTCAGCGTGTCTTCCGGGATCCCAATGTATTTCAGCGGCATGACCAGCGGAAGGTGCTTCTCCGGGACCATGATCGTCGTGTCTTTCGCGCCCCGGGAGTTGACCGTGGTTCTGATGTTCTGCGGCGGCACCATGCTCGCGTTCGTGAAGGCCACCGCGGTGTGACCGGTGGCGAGACCCATCAGCGTGTTGGCGAAGGCGAACAAGTTGTCGGGTCGGTCGGGGAAGTCCGCGATCGAGTCGTAGGCGGACACGAACCTGTTGGTGTCGTACTGGCTCTCGTAGGGCGGCGGCATGGTGTAGTCGAGCGCGGGAACGGTGCTGCCGACCGGGAATACGGAGGTCAGGAAGCTCTGACCGAAGGCGTGATGCCCGATCGGGTCGCCGAATGTGGCGAAGTTCAGCGTGTTCGGCGGGGGGGCGGTGGGGTCATTCGCCAGTCGAGCCTGCGCGCCATCGACCACGAACCCGCCCTCGGACAAGCCGATCGCCGTACCCGGGCGACCGGTTTTGATCGCGCCAACAAGGTTGTCTACGCCCGTGTCGACCGACTCGCCGACGCTCGGGCCGTCCAGACCCAGGCCCGGGAAGATCTCATCGCCGACCTTGCCGATGCCCGGGAAGAGTCGCTCCAGCACGTGGCCCTGAACCTGACCCGCCGGGTAGCCGACGATCTCTCGCTTCTGCCCCGGGAACCATTGGGCACCCTCCTGGCGGATGTATTCGTCGTAGGGGATGCCGAGCACATGGGCGCCGCCGAGCGCGAACGCGGTCTGGTCGCCCGGCGCTCCGGGGGTCGGCGGACCGCCGATCGGCGTGTCGTCGGCGGAGACCCTTCCCGCGCCGAAACACCCTGTGGCGCCAACAGTTACCAGCGCCGTCACTCCTGCGAGTAGTTTCTTCATCCCTACCCCTGACCCCTCGGCTTCTCTAGTCTCACATACGTCACGGGCGCGCCCTGACCGGGTTGCGGCCGGACGCCCGTGACGGCCACCAGTTCGCCCGGCCGACCAGCGCGGCGACGGCGGGAACCGTGATGGTGCGCACCAAGAAGGTGTCCAGCAAGATTCCCACCCCGATCACGAAGCCGCCCTGGACCACGGTACCGATGCTGGAGAACAACAGGCCGCACATCGACGCGGCGAAGATCAGCCCCGCGGCGGTGATCACACCGCCCGTCGAACCCAGGGTGCGAATGATGCCGTAACGCACGCTGCGCGGAGATTCGTCACGCATTCGCGAGACGAGCAGCATGTTGTAGTCGGCTCCCACC
>NZ_LZIC01000133.1 GCF_001667185.1 Mycobacterium sp. 852002-50816_SCH5313054-b
TCGCGCCCCCGCCCCCCCCCCCTGCCACACCACGGCGCAGCAGTCGCAAACGCCTTGTGGTATCGGTTCTTTCGGCACTGGCCGTGCTCGCCCTGCTGGCCGGAGCGGGAACCGTCGCGGCAAACAAGTTCATCGCCCACAACGCGTCCAAACATGCCGCCCAAGATCGAGAAGCCGCGCGGCTGGCCGGACAGCACTACCTGGAGGCGCTCGCCGTCGGCGACGCCCGCGCGGCGCTGGCGCTCGGCGCTCAGCAGCCACCGACCCCGCAGCTGCTCACCGACAAGGTCTTACGGGCGCAACTCGCCACGACGCCGATCACCGACATCGTCGTTACCAACGACCAGACCCAGGACCAGGCAGCGGCCGCCGATGCGCAGCGGCTGGTCATGGCCGCGAACTTCGGTGCCACCCCATCCAAAACCGTGCTGTGGGCGCACAAGAAGGACGGCCAATGGAAGCTCGACGTCACCACCATCGAGGTGACCATCGACAAACCCGCCAACGCGGATGAAGCGATGAAGACCATTGCGATCTACGGGGTGGGCACCAACGGCGCCGACCCCGTCTCGGTATTTCCCGGCACGCCCGCGGTGTCGTCGACCAATCGCTACATCGACATCGCCGCGCCCACTAGGCCGTTGCTCCTCGAGTCGCTCACCGACGCAAACAACCGATCCAGCATCCAACCGACCGTCGCACTCAACGACGCCGGCCGCCAGGCCTCCCTGGCCGCCGTCGACGCCAAGATCCACTCCTGCTTCACCGGAGTGGCGGCGCCGGCGGGGTGCTGCCCGCCGGGTGGATGCCAATTCACCGGCGGACCCGGAACCAATTACGACACGCTGAAGATCGACAACATCGAGAGCACCCAGGACATGAACTACGAGCTCGACCCCAACGTCATGAAAGTTCACGTCACGGGGACCATCAATTACTCCGCGCAGGTGCAAGTCAACTCCCAACCGAAGACCCTGCGCGACGCCATGCGCGTGGACAGCTTCGTCGACCTGACCAAAGAGCCACCCGTCTACGCGGGCCGAAATCACTGAGCAAGAACGCAACGCCCCGGCGATGCCGCGTTTTTCGATCCCGGAAAGGCCGGACGGCTTATCGTTTCCTGGGGCCGCAGTTTGCTGGGAGGCTGATGTGGACGGGACGCCGTTCGGCCGGTACCGCTCGACCGCTCCGCTCCACCGACACGCCTGGCCGCGCTGATGCTCACCGACGATTCGCTGTGGATCCTGCAATGGGATCGGCGGATGCCGCTCAACTTCGACCTCGGCCCGCTGCACGTGCACCTGTACGCGCGATCGGTGTTCTTCATGTGGGTCACCGTGGTGATCCTGGTGATCGCCGGAGTCGTGGTGCTGGCCTCGCGCCGGCGCGAGCTGATCCGGCGGTGGACGACGTGGGTGATGATCGCGCCGGTGGTCGGCATCCCCATCTGGATCGGGCGGGGCACCACCGCGGCGCTGGCCGGCGCGCTGGCGGTGGTGGCGGTGTTCGAGTACGCGCGCCTGGTCAAGCTCGGCAAGGTCGACACCTATCTGCTGCTGGGCCTGGCCGTGCTGTATCCCGCCGCGGCCTGGCTGCACCCGCCGCTGCTGCGGCTCGCGCCCATCGTGGTGCTTGCGTGCGTGCTGCCCTCGGTGTTCAGCGGCGACGTGGAGCACGGCAGCAGGCGCACCACGTTCACCGCGTTCGGTTCGGTGTGGATCTGCTGGTCCCTGGCGCACCTGGTGACGCTGTGGTCGGACGCGTATCTGGTGTGCTTCGCGGCGGCGGCCACCGACGTCGCGGCCTGGTGCGGCGGCAAGGGGCTGCGGTTCTTCGGGTGGGCCCGAAGGCCGTTGTCCCCCTTGAGCCCCAACAAGACGGTCGGCGGCCTGGTCGGCGCGGTCATTGGTGCGTTTCTGGTGCTGATGCTGCTGGGGACGGTCACCGTCGGGCTGTGGGTCGCGGTGGCGTTCGGCGGTGTGCTCGGGGACCTGGTCGAATCGATGGTGAAGAGGCAGGCCCAGGTCAAAGACGCCGGCACGTGGCTGCCGGGCTTCGGCGGCCTGCTCGACCGGATCGACTCGCTACTGCTGGTGCTGCCGCTCGCGTATCTGCTGGGCTGACCGGCCGCTCACGCGGCGTGCGTGAGCTCGAGCGGCTTCGTCGTGTCGTCGTCCCGCAGGGCCAGAACCTGCGCCCGCAGCTGCGGCGCCGAGGCGCTGTGCGGGTCGACGGGTTCCCCGATGCGAACCTGCATCGGGGCTTGGGAGATGAAGCTGGCACCCTTGGGTAGCACCTCCGCGGTGCCCAGCACGGCGACCGGAACGACCGGCACGCCGCAGTCGCGCGCCAAGCGCAGTGCGCCGGAGCGGAATTCGCCGACGCCGCCGTCCGTCGAGCGGGTGCCCTCGGGGTAGATGACGACGGTGCGTCCGGCCTTGAGCGCCGGGCGCGCCGCGGCCAGCAACTGGGCGTAGGTGTCGGCCCCCGAACGCCGCACCGGCAGCACGCCGATCAGCGAGGAGGCCACGAAACGGCGCACCGGCACGTCGAACCAGTAGTCCGCGGCCGCGGCGAACACCGGCTGGGCGCCGGCGGGCAGCGCGGCGAGCAGCACCGCGGTGTCGGCGTGCGAGGAGTGGTTGGCCACCACGACGCAGCCGCCCGGCACGCGCCACCGCCCCGTGACGGTCAGCCCGCCCGAAACGGCGCACACCGCCCGCCACAGCCGGTGCCGCAGCACGCTGGCGATCCGGGTCGCGGTCATGACGCCAGCACCTCAGCCTGTCGCTTCGCCGCCAGCTCGCGACGGGCTGCCCGCAGCCGCAGCGCCGCGGTGATCAGCGACCCGTTCACCAGCTGCGTGCAGACCACGGGAAGGATGACCGGGAGCGCGGTCGCCAGCAAGACGAACAGGCAGCGTTCGGTCTTGCCGAGCGGGCCGCCGTTGCGCCGCTGCGCTCCGGCCGCCGCGGCGGCCAGCGACGCAAAGGTGGGCAGCGTCGCGGCGAGCGCCGCCACCAGCACCATGAGCACCGGCCAGGACAAGAAATGCAGCCCGGGGCCGCGCTGTCGCGCCGCCCACACCGCCAGCCCCGCGAAGGTCAGCAGATCCGAGGCGCGGTCGCCGATTTCGTTGAGGACGAATCCCCAGGGCCGGCTCACGCCGCGGGCGCGAGCGACCGCGCCGTCGAGATTGGCTCCGGCCAGCCGCAGCGCGAGGAACAGGGCCGCCAGCGGCCACCATCCCAGCGCGACGGTGACGCCCGCCGCGCCCGCCGCCACGACCCCGGCCGCGGTGAACACATCCGGCGAGATGCGCCGGGCCACGGCGACATTCACGATCGGCGTCAACCGGCGGGTGTACCACGGCTTCAGCGCGTAGAGACCCTGCCATTTCCGGGGAGCACGCTCGACGGATGCGGTGGGCAGCGGGACGACCACGCCGCTGACGACCTGGAGCCGGGGAATCGTGAGCACGTCCGTCGCCGCGAGCGCGCGCGATCCCGTCGTGTAGCAACCGCGGTGGGCGATGCGGGGCTCGCTCATGGGGGTCAGCGCTCCGATGCTCCGCGTGCGCAGGGCCGGCGCGTTGTCGAGGTCGGTGCTCACGGGGTCTTTCCTCTCGGTGGGTGGTCTTTAGTTGTGCTAGTCGACCCCGCCCGCTCGGCTACCGGTCCCAACATCTCCGACCGCCGCCGCGCGATGGGCCGCTCGCGTCGGTAAGAGCCACCGCTCCCCTACGGTCGGACACTTTCTTGCGAACTTTTCTCCCGGGCCGGTCGCCGTGACCGGCAGCACCTACATAACTCCGCGCCGCTTGCCAATTCGTGGCGAAGTTCTTGCGGAATTCTTGCGACCGCTCGGAGAGAGAAAAGCCGAGATTTCAGCTAGCGTTCAACCAAGTCGTTCTTGACTCGAAGCCGATTTATCAACATCGGGAAGGCCATGAATATCGGTCGCACGAAGTGGTCGGCGGCGGGCGCGGGCCTGCTGTCGGCCGTCGCACTGCTCTGTGCGGCGCCGGCGGCCGCGGATCCGATCGATGACGCCTTCGTCGCGGCCCTCGCGAAGAACGGGATCCCCCTGTCCGACCGCGGCACCGCGGTTTCGCTGGGCCACTCGGTGTGCGCCGGGTTCGATAAAGGCGAGCCGTCGACCCACGTGGCGCTGGGGATTGCGAGGGACACCCCTCTTTCGGTGAAACAAGCCGGCTATTTCGTCGGCGTTTCGGTGGCCGCCTACTGCCCCCAATACCGCGGAAACACCGACAACTCGTTCAACTGGGCGGTGCCGTTTCCCCCGATGATGTGAGCCCGGGCGGCGCTTTCGCCTGAGGTGCGGCGGAGTTATTTTTGGATCGACGCACATCGCCCGCCCAAAGGGGAACCATGACCCACTCCAGGGTTGGTCGCGGGACAAGGTCGGCATTCGCCGCCGCCCTGCTGTCGGGCGCCGCCCTACTCGCCGCGGCACCGGCGTCGGCGGACCAGCTCGATGACGCCTTCATCGCCGCGCTGGTCAATCAGGGGCTCCCGGTTCCCGATAACGACGCCGCGATCCAGGAGGGCCGCACCATGTGTGCCCTACTCGACCAAGGCACAACGCGACCCCTGCTCGTGATGAGGCTGATGCGGGACACCAATTTGACGGCGAGGCAAGCCGGCTTTTTCCTCGGCATTTCCTCGTCCGCCTATTGTCCGCAATACCGGACAACCGTGAGCGGGTAGGTTCTAGCGCCCCCGGACCCCGCCGTCGACGACCTGCACCGGCTTGTGCGGATAGCGGCGTTCGGCGTGCGCCTTGGCCCGCGAGTTGGGCAGCACGTACAACGTTTCCTTCTTGTCCTGCAACGGTTTCAACACCAGGTCCATGAATCCCTTGCGGTTCTCGAGGTACGGCTCGATGACGTCCTCCCCCGCCGGGCAGACCGCCAGGCAGTAGGCGGCCTTGTAATTGGGCTTGAAGGACAGGCTCTGCCACATCGAGGCATTCTCCGAATCACTGACCCGCGAACGGAAATCGGCCGCGTCGACGCTGTCGGCGATGGTCTGCACCCAGTCGGTGAACCCGCCCATGAATTCGCGATAGTTGTGCACCGAGCAGGAGACGAAGTCGAAATCGCCGTCCTTGCCGATCGCGCCGACGGGGCAGGCGGCCACGCACAGCTTGCACTCCAGGCACGGGCTGTAGTCCAGCGGCCGGCCGTAGCTGCTGATCGGCGCGTCCACCAAGATCGTGCCGAGCAGGATGAAGTTGCCGAACTTGGGGTGAATCACGTTGCGGTGAATGCCCATAACGCCGAGGCCGGCGGCCACCGCGACGGGCTTGTGCGCCACCACCCAGATCCGGCCGGGAAAGTTGTCCATCTCCATCGGGAAGGTCGCCGACGGGTTCAGCGCCCGATAGCCGGCATCCTGCAGCCGCCGCACGATGCGGTGGGCCGCTTCGTTGAGCACCTCGCCGCTACGGTGGAACTCCTGGTTTGCCACGCTGCGCGCCGTCGAGCGCACGTTGTCGCGGTTCATCTTGACGACCAGCGAGATGTAGCTCTTGGTTCCCGGCAGCGCGGCCTGGACGTGCTCGGCCTCGGAGGCCAGGTCCGGATTGTCGATGCTGGCGAACGCGACGTCGTCGACGCCGGCGGCCAGGCAGATCTCGCGCAACCAGTCGGCTTCCAGCGGGCCGGGCCGCTGCGTCGGGCGCGAGCGCACCCGCCGCACGGTGGGGTGCTCGGCCAGCCGACCGGGAAGTTTTTCCGCCATGCTGGGTATAGTACCCGATACTCAGTTAAAGGGAAGCGCGCGGGGTGGCTCGCCGTTCGTTAACGACGTTTGACTTCCGCATGAACGCATGCGAGCCTGACGCCGTGATCGAGTTGAGCGAGCAGCAGATCATCGCCGGGGTGGCCGATCGTTTGACCAGGAAATATCCAAGCTTTGCAGCGGAAACCGTGACCGCGGTCGTGCGGGAGGCGTATGCCCGCTTCGAGGGCCGGCCGGTGCGGGAGTACGTTCCGCTTCTCGTGGAGCGGTTCGCGGCTCAGGAACTCGAGCTGCTGGCCTCGACGGCCACGCGAACCACGCTCGACCAAGCTATCGCCGTTTGATCGCACGGCATCACCGGTCGCGCTGCGGCTAACTCTGGACGCCGAACAGCACGCGGCGACCCAGCATCCGCCAATCGGGTTGCGCATCATCGGGACCGCGGCTCGCGGTTTCGCTGATCCCGAACCGTTGGTGCAGCCGGGCCAACCATTCCGGCGCCCACCAGTTGGCCCGGCCGAGCACATGCATGACCGCCGGCACCAGCAGCATGCGCACCAGCGTGGCATCGACCAGCACCGCCACCGTGAGCCCGAACCCGAACAGCCGCATGAGCGACACCTGGGCGGCCATCAGCGCCACGAACGAGATTGCCATGATCGACGCCGCGGCCGTGATCACCCGCCCGGTGTGGGCCACGCCGAGCGCGATGCTCTTGTCGTTCGCCCCCCAGCCTCGGTGCGAGGCGAGCCAGTACTCCCGGATACGCGCGATCAGGAACACCTCGTAGTCCATCGAAAGCCCAAACGTGATGCAGAACAACAACACTGGCAGGTCCACCCCGATCGTGCCGGTCGCGGCCGTGCCCAGCCCGCCCAGGTGCCCCTGCTGGAACACCCACACCACCGCGCCGAACGCCGCGGCGAGCGACAGTGTGTTCGTCACCAGCGCCTCGAAGGGCAACACCGCGCTCCCGGTCAGCAGGAACACCAGTATCACGGTGATCACGGCGATGATCGCGAGCACCAGCGGCAGGCGCGTCGTGATCGCGTGCACGGTGTCGCGATCGCTCTGTGCCGCGCCGGTGAACTGCACCGGTCTGGCGGCCGGGGTGGCAACGGCGTGCAGCCGGTCAAGCTGAGTGGCCGACGCGGCCGAATACAGCGGTGCGAGGGTGCTCACCGTCAGGAAGGCGCTGCGGTCCTTGAGGTCGGTGGGCCCGGTGGGCGGTCCCGCCAGCCTGCCGCCGACGAACGTGCCACCCGGCGAGGATACCGATGACACGTCCGGCACCCGCGACAGCGCGGCGGCGTAGGCATTGAGATCGGCCGGGCTGAGACCGGCCGCGTTGCGCAGCACCACCGTGACATCGGGGACCCCGCTGCCGGGGAAGTCGGTGCGCAGCTGGTCGCCGACCTGGCGCGCCGAGGCCGAGGTGGGCAGGACCCGGTCGTCGGCGACACCCCATCGCACATCGCGGAACGGCGAGCCGAGCAACAACAGCAGCGCGACGATGGAGATGACGATCGGGGCGGCATGGCGCATAACGGATCTCGTCCAGCGATACCAGAACCACCGCTCGTAGGGTGCGGGCCCGGGCTCCGGGCGCCGCAGGATCCGGCGCAGCAGCCGGCGCGCGTCCAGCGAGTCGAGCCGGTCTCCCAGCAGCACGATCGCCGCCGGCGTGACGACGACCGCCGCGGCCACCGCGAACGCGATCACCGCGACGCCCGCGTAGGCAAACGATTTGAGGAAGTATTGCGGGAACAGCACCATGGTGGCCATCGACAGCCCGACCGTCGTCGCCGAAAACAGCACCGTGCGGCCGGCGGTGGCCATCGCGCGGATCAGCGCCGCGTCGCGAGTCTGGCCCTCCGCCAACTCATCCCGGTATCGACTGAGGATCAGCAGCGTGTAGTCGATGGCCAGCGCCGCGCCCATCGCGACCGTCAGGTTCAGCGCGAAGATCGACACGTTGGCGAACAGCGAGACCGCACGCAGCGACGCCATCGCGCCGAGAATCGCGAATCCGCCGACGACCAGCGGCAGGGCCGCGGCGAACAAGCCGCCAAAAATCCAGACCAGCACCAGAAAACTCAGCGGCAGCGCCAGCGACTCCATCACCAACAGGTCTTCGCGGGTTTGATCGTCCACCTGCCAGAAGACGGTGGCGTCACCCCCGGCGCGCACTGTGACACCGTCGCGGTCGTGAACGAGTTCGCGGGACAGGCGCTCGGCGGCTTTCTGGGCGTTGGCCTCGCCGCCGGTGATCGCGGCCATGATCAGTCCCGTGTTGCCGTCCTTGCTGATGAACGCGTGCGCCGCCGCCGCGGGCACGGTCCACGCGGATTGCACTTGTCCGACATTCGGCGAATCCTGCAGCCGCGCAGCGAGATCGGTGCCTACCGCCCTGGCGCGTGCGCCTTCCGCGCCGCCGCTGGAGGTGACGGTGATCAGCATGACCATGTCCCCCTGGCCGAACTTCTGGGAGAGCAACGCCGACGCCTGCGACGACTCGGAGCCGGGATCGAACCAGCCGCCGGGCAACAGCTTCTTGCTCACCGGGATGCCGAAGAGCGCAGTGCCGATCATGACCAGAACCGCCAGCGCGATGACGCGGCGCGGCGCGGCGAGGGCGAGACGGGCGGATGCGTACAGCACGCTAGTGGGGAGCCATTTCGTGTTCGATGAGTTCACCGTAGATGAGCCTGTCCCAAGTGGCCCAGGCGGTCTCAGCCCTTCCTGACGATGTTGCCGGTTCCCCCAACCGAGATCTGTGGCGCTCCGCCGTGATAGATCACCTGGTTCGCGGAGCCATCGGTGTCGATGGCGTCCGCGTTGTCCGCGACCACCTTGTTGCGCGAGCCCCTGACGATGAGATGGGCGCAGTGGCCGGCCACGTAGGCCGAGTTCCCATTGCCGGCGACCGTCAGTTCGGCCCGGTCACAGACAACCGTGAAAGTGGCGCTGCTGGGCTCCTCGGTGAGGTTCCCGCCCGGACCCACGGTCAGCGCGCCCGACAGGTCCGCGGTCGGTTCGGCGCCCGGCAAGGCGGTGGCGGGCGGCGAGTGCTGCTCGGCCCGGTACGGATGGAAGACCAGGATGGCCACCAGCAGGATGCCGGGCACCAAGAAGATTCCCCACATGCTGCTCAACCGGCGCCGCCGGCTCATCTGACGGCGCAGCAGTTCGTAGTTGGGCGGATTCACGTTCGGCGGCTGTGGCGCCCAAGCGCCCGGCGCGGGCCCGGCCTCGTTGCCTGCCGGGACATTCTCCCGGGGGCCGCCTTTCGCGTCGGCGAGGCGGCGTTCCAACTCCCTGATTCGCTGTTCGGGATCGTCGGAGTCCATGACCGGAATGCTCCCACACGTTGCGGTAAAGGATGTGTGCTTAGGGGCGCCGGCTGAAACTCGACCGCGGCGTCAGCAGCCCTGCCGCACCGAGACTCTTGACGTGGTGTTGGGCATGGCGTTTCCTTCCCCGAGCTCGATCCCGTACGACGAATGGGCGCGCCGGAGTGACAGCGCCGATGAGTTTGAGCCGCACGCCGCCTCTGTATAGGCGTTAAGAGTGTTTGCCTACGAGAGGAACCCGAGATGACGCAGCAGACACCCACGCGCTACCTGATCGCGGGTGCGGGTGGAAGCCATGGAGCCACGGGCAATTACGCGGCGCGACAGCTGCTCACACGCGGGCTGACGGTTCGCGCGTTCGTTCGTCGCGCCGACGAACGGGCCGACCTACTCAGGCAGCTCGGCGCCGAGATCGCCGTCGGCGATCTCCGCGACTACCGCGACGTGCGCGCCGCGCTGGAGGGTGTGCAGGGCGCCTACTTCACGTACCCGCTGGCCGAGGGCCTCCTGGAGGCCACAGCGACCTTCGCCGTGGCCGGCACCGAGGCGGGCGTGCAATCGGTGGTGAACATGTCCCAGATCACCGCGGGGCCCCATCATCGCAGCCCCGCGGCTCGCGCACACTGGTTGGCGGAGCGGGTGCTGGACTGGTCGGGAATCGGTGTCACCCACCTGCGGCCCCCGTTCTTTCTGGAGAATCTCTTCAACGTCGCAGCCCCAACCGTTCGCTCGGAAAACAAGATTTATCTTCCGTACGGCGACGGGGCCCACGCCCCGATAGCGGGTGAAGACATCGCGCGCGTGGTGGTCGGCATCCTGACCGACCCGGCCGCGCACCGCGGCAAGACGTATGTGCCCACCGGGCCGGCGTCGTTGACGATGACGGAACAGGCCGGGGTGTTCAGCCGGGTGCTGGGCCGCCCCGTCGAATATGTCGACATACCCGGCGAGGCCTGGAGGCAGGCCCTCGCACGGGTCCCCGTCATGACGCCGTATTTGATCGAGCACCTCTCGCGGGTGGCCGAGAGTCACCAACACGGTGTTTTCGACACCGTGACCGACGTTGTCGAGTCAATTGGCGGCGTGGCGCCCCAGCCGCTGGAAGCCTTCGTTCGGCAGCACCGAACCGCGTTCGGCGCGACGCAGGAGGCCCGCCTCGATGCCTAGTCGAGCCACGTCGGGATTCTGGCGCGACGGCCCGGTCACCGTCATCGGCGCGACCGGCCAGCGAGGCGGCGCCGTCGTCGAGGCCCTGCTCAACCGGTCGGTTCCGGTTCGGTCGGCGACGCGAAACCTAAACGGCGACAAGACCCGTGCGCTCGCGCAGCCCGGCGTTGAGGTGGTCGTCCTCGCCGGCCACGAGGACCTCGAGGCGATGTTCGGCTGGCTGGCACGGACGGACGGATGGGGGTGACGGGAATGCGCAGGGCCGCCGTGGTGCAGTACCACACCGGCACCACCTCGGCCGAGCACAACCGGGCGTTGATCGAGGAGGTCCTAGACGAGCTCAAGTCCCGCGATCCCGGAGGGTTGGACTACCAGGTGTTCCAGTTCGATGACGGAACGGGTTTCCTGCACATCGCCGTGTTCGACGGCACCGCAGACCCGTTCGCGGATTGCAAAGCCGACCGGCACTTCCACCACGACCTCGAACAACGGCTGGCAACACCCCCGACAATCACCCGCGCCAGGCTCATCGGCGCCTACTTCGGCAGGAACCGATGAGTTTCGGCGCCCAGGGTCCTCAGTATGTGATGAAAGGACGGGAACACCGATGAAAATCTCACGCATCGCGCCCCGGCAGGAGTGGCTCGCCGCGCGTCTCGACCTGTTGGCCAAGGAGAAGGCCGCCAGCCGGCAGCTGGCCGCCCTGGCCGAGCAGCGCCGCGCGCTGCCGGCGGTGCCGGTCGACAAGGACTACACCTTCGAGGGCCCCGACGGCAGCGCGCGGCTGATCGACCTGTTCGACGGCCGCAGCCAGCTGATCGTCTACCACTTCATGTGGCTGTACGACATCGACGAAGGCTGCCCGAGCTGCTCCTTCGCCGCCGACGACATGCCCGACCCGATCCACCTCAACGAGGGCGCGGACACCACGCTGGCGCTGGTGTCGCGGGCGCCCTACCCGCGGCTGCGGCAATTCAAAGCGCGGATGGGCTGGCGGCTGCCCTTCTACTCGTCATACGGCAGCGACTTCAACTACGACTTCCACGTCACCAGCGACGAGTCGATCGCACCCATCGAATACAACTTTAAGGACAAGACGACGCTGCTGCGCGAGGGACTCGGTTACCTCGCCACCGCTGGCGCCGACGGGCAGGGCATCAGCGTCTTCGTCCAGGACGACGGCAAGGTCTTCCACACCTATTCGGCCTACGGGGTGGGCGCCGACGTCATGTTGAGCACCTATCGGTTCCTCGACCTGACCCCGCTGGGCCGGCAGCGCTACATCAACCAATGGCCTTGGCACGACACCTACGGAACATCCGACGGCCATGCCCACCACCACTGAGACCAGCGAGGACTTCGGGCGGCTCGCCGAACCGTTCCGGCGCGAGCTGATCGCGTACGGCTACCGGATGCTCGGCTCGCTTGACGACGCCGAGGAAATCGTGCAGGACGTGTATCTCGAGGCTTGGCGCGCCTACGACCGCTTCGAGGGACGCTCGTCGCTGCGCACCTGGCTGTATCGCATCGCCACCCGCGCCTTTATCAAGGGGATCGAGCGACACCATCGTCGCCCGCTGCCGTCGGACCTCAGCGATCCGGCGATGGATGCCTTCGTGGCGGTGCAGCCCGGCTCGGCGGAGCTGGCGTGGTTACAGCCGGCGCCCGATTCCGTGCTGACCGGCGCCTTGGCCGATCCCGCCGCGGTGGTCACCGCGCGGCACACGGCGCGGTTGGCGTTTATCGCGGCGCTGCAGGTGCTCACGCCCCGCCAGCGGGCGGTGCTCATCCTGCGTGACGTGCTGAGCCTGAGCGCGGCCGAGGTCGCCGCGGTCCTGGATCTGAGCGTCGCGGCGGTCAACAGCGCGCTGCAGCGGGCGCGTTCGCGGCTGCCGGCCGACCACGACACGGTTGTCGAACCGTCGCAGACCCGAGAACGCGAGCTGCTCGACCGCTATGTGGCCGCGTTCGAAAACGCCGACGTGACCGGCCTGATGGCGGTGTTGACCGAGGACGCGATGTTCGAAATGCCGCCGGTGGTCACGTGGTTTCGGGGTGCGGACGACGTCGGCGGGTTCCTGGGCGCGCGGATGCGCGAGTTGGGCAAGGCATCGATCATCCGGATTTCGGCCAACTGGCAGCCGGCGGTGGCGCTGTACGTCGGCCCCGGGGGAAAGCGGCGGCTGCACTCGCTGCAGGTGCTCACCGTTGCGCCGCAGGGGATCTCACGCATCGTGTCGTTCATGGACCGCGGCGCCCTGAGGGCATTCGATCTGCCGGAGGCTCACTCGTGAGCGCGTTCCGGGTTTTCCTGCGCGTCTACGGCGTGCTGACGTTGGCGATCTTCGTGTCGCTGTTCGTGGGCTTTGTTGCGCAGTCGCCGCTGTTGGCCGAGCATGGCGGCCCGCTGAACTGGACGATATGGAACGACGTGCGCTGCGGCAGCGAACATCTGCACGTTCCGCCGATGCTGATGGTGATCTACATCGTATGGGGAGTCTTTCTGCTGCGCGCCGCCGGTGACCCGCCTCGCTACGCGTCGTTTCTGGACTTCACCATGTGGGCCAACCTTGTCCACGGGGCGTTGATGGCCGTCCAGGCGGCCACCGAACTCGATCACTACTGGAGCAAGTTCCTCACCGACATACCGTTCGTGTCGATCCTCGCGCTCGGCATCTATCTCTGGCGCCGCAAAGAGGCAGTCGGCCCGATTAATTCGAGGTGAACACCGAAAGGCTGCACGGCTAACGGCGCCGCCGAAAACTCTCCGGCACGAAACAGAACGCCGCGAACAACGCCCGCGGATATAGAGTGCTGCGTAGAGCACTGTCACGACCACGACGACGGTCAGCACGGTGCACTGCCGGCCACCGATTCCCGGTGCGGCTCAAGGAGGTTCGCGGCCAGAAACGCCCTTCACACCCCTGCGTCCGGAAGGTGCGCAACATGTATCGCCAGATCCTTGATCCCGTCGCCCACTCGCTGGCGTGGAGCTCACTCGTGGCGGCGTTGCCGCTGGCATCGCTATTCGTGATGCTCGGTGTGTTGCGGGTGCGGGCCTGGCTGGCGTCGGTCGCGTCGCTGGCCGTCGCGATCGTGATCGCGGTCGCGGTCTACGGGATGCCCATCGGCCAGGCGGCGCTGGCGGGCACCGAGGGCGCGGTGTTCGGCTTCTTCCCGATCCTCTGGATCGTGATCAACGCGATCTGGGTTTACCAGATGACGGTGGAGACAGGCCATTTCGACGTGCTGCGACGCAGCTTTGCGACGGTCAGTGACGATCACCGGATCCAGGCGATCATCATCGCGTTTTCGTTCGGCGCGTTGCTCGAGGCGCTGGCCGGGTTCGGCACGCCCGTGGCGGTCACCTCGGTGATGCTGCTCGCGCTGGGCTTCAAACCGATCAAGGCGGCCGTGCTGGCGCTGGTCGCCAACACCGCGCCGGTGGCATTCGGCGCGATGGCCACGCCCATCATCACCCTCGCCAAGACCTCAGGGTTGCCGACCGACACGCTCGGCGCGATGGTCGGGCGCCAAACACCGATCCTGGCGGTCTTCGTCCCCCTCGCGCTGGTCGCCATCGTCGACGGCCGGCGCGGCGTCCGCGAAACATGGATCCCCGCGCTGGCGGGCGGCGTAATTTTCGGCCTGGCCCAATACGCGACGTCGAACTTCGTGTCGGTGCCATTGGCCGACGTGATCGCGTCGCTGTTGTCCGCGGGTGCCGTCGTGTCGGTGGTTCGCCTCAGTCCTTCGCGCCCCGAGCACATCGGCGCCCCGGTCACTGCCGGCGGTGTCGCCGACGCGCCGGCCCCCGAGCCCACCGAGCCGGTCGCGAGTCCCGACCCACGCGGGCAGGTGTTGCGCGCGTACGCGCCCTACGCGATCGTCATCGCCGTCTTCGTGGTCTGCCAGATCTCCCCGGTGAAAAAGCTCCTCGACAAGGCGACCTCCGTCGTGCATTGGCCGGGGCTACACCTCTACACGGCCACGGGCACCCCGTCGTCGCTGCCGAACTTCACCTTGAACCTGCTGACGACGCCGGGCACGCAGATGCTCGTGGCGGGGGTCTTCACCACGGTGGCGCTGCGCCTGTCCGTGGGCACGGCGCTGAAGGCTTACGGGGCGACGCTGCACCAGCTGCGCTGGGCCATCGTCACCGTAATGGCCGTGCTGGCATTGGCTTTCGTGATGAACGCGTCTGGGCAGACCATCACCTTGGGCACGTGGATGGCCGGGGCTGGGGGCGCGTTCGCGATCCTGTCCCCCATCCTCGGCTGGCTCGGTGTGGCGGTGACCGGGTCCGACACCTCCTCGAACTCGCTCTTCGGCGCGCTGCAGGTGACCGCGGCGACCAAGGCAGGGCTATCCCCGGCGCTGATGGCTGCCGGCAACAGCTCCGGCGGTGTGCTCGGCAAGATGATCTCGCCGCAGAACCTCGCCATCGGGGCGGCGGCGGTGGGTGTGCACAGCAAGGAGGGCGACATCTTCCGCCGGGTGTTCGTCTGGAGCCTGGTGTTCCTGGCGTTCGTCTGCGCCCTGTCCGGGCTGCAGGCGTCGGTGCTGTCCTGGATGGTGCCCTGATTCTTCGGAAAAGATTGCCACGGGCGTCCCGCGCGGCGCTAAGCTGCTGATCGTGGGCAAAGGTGTGTTAGCCATCGGCAGGAGCCGCTGGCTGGCGTTGGCGGCCTCCCTCGTGGTCTCGGCCGCCATCATCTACGCCCAGGGCGCCAAGCCGCTGCACGCCGAAAGCGCCAAACCCCCCTGTTGCGTTGATAATCCGGCCGCCGGCCCGACACCACCGGCGCCCGCCCCGCCGTCCATGGCGGCCGGCGCGCCGCCGGTGGCCGCCGGCCCCCCGCCGCAGATCGCCACTCCCGCGGAGGTGGAAAAGCTGGCGGCGGGTGCCCCGGCGGCGGCCCAGCAGTTCCTGTTCCCGTTGTCGCCCGGCATCGCGTCCGAGCAGCGGCTGCAGGTCAAGACCATCTGGGCGGCCCGCGCCATCAGCGTGCTGTTTCCGGAGATCACCACGATCTACGGGTACCGGGAGGATCCCCTGCCGTGGCACCCCAACGGCTTGGCGATCGACGTGATGATCCCCAACCATTCCTCCCCCGAGGGCATCCAGCTGGGCAACGACATCGCCGGGTATGCGCTGGCGAATGCGAAGCGGTGGGGAATCAACCACGTGATCTGGCGGCAGAAGATCTACCCGGGGGTCGGCTCGCCGAGCTGGACCGCGGACTACGGCAACGAAACCCTCAACCACTACGACCACGTCCATATCGCCACCAACGGCGGCGGATACCCGACCGGGCACGAAACCTATTACATCGGCTCCATGACCCCGGCGCCGTCACAGTGATGGATTGACGGCTCGGGCCCCAATCCCGTTGGGCTCCAAGGATCCTCCAAGTCCTCTTTCCCAAACTGCACATGACCCACCGCGTGGTGCGGCAACAGTCGATAGCGAAGAAGTGAGCGACATGGCACAGGTAGCCGACCCGCGTGGCGTGCAGTGGTCGGTGCGCCGGCGCCGGTGGTATTCCCTGTCCGGTTGGGACATGACCGATCCTGGGGACGGTGGCTTTGGGATCTTGGTGGCGATCGCAGTGCTCGTCGGGGCGTGGTGGCCGTTTTGGTTTGTGGCGCACTGGCTCGGTTTGCGGTGGCGGATCGTGATCAAACGCGACGGCGACGACGAGGAATACGTGCGCGGCTGGCGTCGGTCGCGGCGGCGCATCCGGGAGATCCTGGAATCGGCGTCGGCGGGGACGCTGCCGCAATCCCTTACGGCACCGGCCTAGCCGAGCAAACCCAGCAGGCCACCGGTCAGCACCGGGGGCACGGTCAGTTGCCCCCCGCCGAGGCTCGGCGGCAGGCTCAGCACGCCACCGGTGACGATCGACGGAATGCCGACGTCGCCGCCACCGAGACTCGAGGGCAGGCTCAGCACGCCACCGACGAGGACCGACGGGATGCCGACGTTCCCGCCACCGGCGATGGGCGGCAGGGTCAGCACGCCACCGGTGAGGATCGACGGCACGCTCAGCTGCCCGCCGCCCAGGATCGGCGGCAGGGTGACCGCGCCGCCGTTGACGATCGAGGTCAGGACGCTGGAGATCGGCGGCACCGTGAAGATGCCACCGCCGAGGCTCGAGGGCAGGCTCAGCAGGCCACCCGTGAGGATCGACGGCAGACCCAGGACGCCACCCCCGAGCGACGCGGGCAGGTCCAGCACGCCCCCGACCAAGATCGACGGGACGGTCAGCTCGCCGCCGCCGAGGAAGGAGGGCAGGGCCACCACGCCGCCGTTGATGATCGGGCTCAGGGCGGTGAGGACGGCGGGCCCGACGCTGGAGATCGGCGGCACGGTCAACTGCGCGCCGCCCAGGACCGGGGGCAAACTCAACACGCCACCGGCGACCAGCGAAGGCACGCTGAGCGCGCCGCCGCCCAGGATCGGCGGCAGGCTCACCACGCCGCCATCGAGGGACAGGCTTGCGCTGCCGCCCAGGATCGAGGTCAGGCCCAAGTCGGCGGCGGCCGCCTGGGCGGCGCCGGCGGCGCTCTGAACGGACGGTCCAAACAGTCCTTGGGCGGGCGCGTTCATCGCGCCCAGCGCGGCCGCCGCGGCGTTGGCCGCCTCGGCGCCGGCGTAGGCACCCGCGCCCGCTTTAATCAGGCCGACGAATTCCCCGTGAAACGCATTGGCTTGGGCATTGATAATTTGAAATTCCTGGCCGAAATCGTTGAACATCGCTGCGACCAAGGCGGACACCTCGTCCTGGGCCGCGGCGGCCACCGCAGTCGTGGGCGCCGCGGCCGATGCAGCGGACCCGGCCAACAACGAGCGGATACCGGCCAAATTCTGGGCTGCCGCTCCGACCTCGTCCGGAGCGGTCACCAGATATGACACATGCGCCTCCTGTGGGTCGGATGCGACGGCCGCCCGATGACCAAAGCAACATAAGCGTAATAGGGAGTCGCCGGAATAGCTACGAAAACTTGGCTTTTCAGCAATTGCCGCGCCCTATATGAACGTGGCGAATTTCGCGCCCCATAATCCGCAGAAAATCTTAAGAACTCGTTGGCGCGTCGCCCCTCATTGGGCGGTCCAGCCGCCGTCGATCGAATAGCTCGCCCCCGTGATGGTAGCGGCCGCCTCGCCGGCCAGGAAGACCGCGAGGGCGCCGATGTCTTCCGGGTTGGTATAGCGGGCCATCGGTTGCTTTTCCGCGACGAATTCCCGCCTGGCCTCGTCGAAGGGCTTTCCGGTCGCCTGGGCGCGCGTTTCGACCTGCCGAGCCACCAGCGGCGTCATCACCCATCCGGGACAGATCGCGTTGCATGTGATGCCGTGCTCGGCGGTTTCGATTGCGACCACCTTGGTCAGCCCGACCAGCCCGTGCTTGGCCGCGACATATGCCGACTTCCCGGCGCTGGCGACAAGGCCGTGTGCCGAGGCGATATTGACTATTCGGCCCCAGCCCCGGCTTTTCATTCCCGGGACTGCGCAGCGACAAGTGTGGAAGGCGGCCGACAAATTCGTGGCGATCACGGCGTCCCACTTTTCGACGGGGAAGTCCTCCACCTCCGCCACGAACTGGATGCCCGCGTTGTTGACGAGGACATCGACGGCTCCGAAGGTCCTTTCGGCGCGGCTGATCATGTCGGCGATCTCATCCGGCTTGGTCACGTCAGCGCCCGAATAGGCGGCCGCCACCCCGAACGTCTCCTCGATGCCGTGCCGCTGTTGCTCGACGCCGTCCGGGTCACCGAAACCGTTGAGGGTCACATTCGCGCCCTCCGCTGCGAAGGCGCGCGCGATACCCAAACCGATGCCCGACGTGGAACCCGTTACTAGAACGGACTTTCCGCGGATCATCGGATGCCGAAGGTTATCGCCGGTGCGTCAGCGTTCCGCGGACGGCGCGGGTTCCGTTTTGACCAGTTCGGTGAGACCGCTGACATTGAGGATCGGCATCAGCAGCGGGTGGGCGACGAGGCGGATGTCGTCGGCGCGGGCAAACAAGGCGTTGATGGCGGCGCTGTCGAGGTACTCCACCGCGCTGAGGTCGACGGTGAGCGTTTCGCCGCTGCCACCGGCCTCGGTGGTGGCGGTGGTGAGGGCTTGGTTGAAGGCGTCGATGTTGCTCAGGTCGATTTCCCCCGCTGCGGTCAGGACAAGATTTCCGTCGTTGCGGCGCGCGGTGTCGAGGGAAAGCGGCGTGGTCATCAGGTGATCCTCGCGGATAGGTGAACTGTGGTTCCGGCGGTGCCGGGTCTGATCGTGACGTCCTGCATGAGACCTCGCATCAGCGTGATGCCCCGGCCGCGGTTGGTTTCGGCGGCGGGTTGCGGTGGCTTCCACGAGCCGGTGTCGGTGATGGTCAACTGCACCTGGTCTACCAGGGCGGTCGCGCCCAGGACGATCGTGCCTTCCGGAGTGTGGCGATGACCATGCTCGATGGCGTTGGCGACGGCTTCGCCCGCGGCGACGAGCACGTCCACAGTCTTGTCCGGGTCCACCCGGGCCTGGGTCAGCCAGGTGCGCAACGCGGTGCGCGCGGGGGCGAGCTGGCTGACGTCCGCGGGAAACGTCAGCTCCAGCGGTGCGGGGTGGCGGTAGAGCAGCAGGACGACGTCATCCTGGTATCCGCCGCCCGGCGCGAGTCCGGACATGATGTGGTTCGCCAGATCGTCAAGGGTGGAGGTGCGGCCGTCCTGAAGGAGGGTGGCGGCGCGGGAGATGCCCTGGTGCAGTGCAATGCGGCGACGCTCGACGAGACCGTCGGTGTAGAGCAGGAGCGTCGCTCGCGCCGGGATGGTCACGTGCGCCTCGGGACGGGCCCAAGTGGATCGCACTCCCAAAGCGATGGTGTGGCCGTCGTCGAGCATCTGGGTGGTGCCGTCGGAGTGGACCAGGATGGGTGGCGGGTGCCCGGCGCTGGAGTAGACCAGCTCACCGGTTTCGCGGGTCAGCACCGCGCAGACGGCGGTGGTGCATTGCGCGCCGGGCAGCCGCGCCGCGAACCGGTCCATCCCCGCCAGCGCAGCGGCCGGGCTGGGGTTGTCGAACAGCAGGGCGCGGCAGGCGCTGCGCATCTGCCCCATGACGGTGGCGGCGGCAAGGCCATGGCCGACGCAGTCGCCGACGATCATCGCGATGCGTCCGTCTTCCAGATCGACGATGTCGAACCAGTCACCGCCCACCTGCAGGGGGGCGCTTGCGGCCTGGTAGCGCACCGCGAACCCGTGCGGCAAGTCGGCCGGGCCGAGGATCGCGTGCTGCAACGCCAGGGCGGTCTCGCGCTGCTGATCCACCTGGTGCACACGCTGCAGGCCTTGGCCCAGCCGTCCTGCCAGCACGGTCAGCAGCGTCTGGTCCTCGAGGGTGAACGGGCGCTGCTCGGCCAGGTCCAGCCAGACGACGAGCACGCCCTCGGGATGCTGCAGCGCGATCCCGGCCGAACCCGGCCTGGTCGAGTTAGGGGTGAGCAGGTCGCCGTCGCGGAGCGAACCGAGCAAGTGTCGCGTATCGGCGGGCAGGTCGGCCCATTGCGTTGGCTCGCCAACCGACACCACTTGCGGTGCGCTGTAAGCGGTTTGGGTGACGGAACTGGGTGCCGGGAAGGTGACGGCCAGCACGCGGCGGGCCCGCCACAGCCGGCGCAGTTCCTCCGCCACGGCGCGCAGCGCGTCATCGACGGTGTCTGCTTGGGCCAGTTCCTGATTGAGCGCATGTTCCCGGCCGGCGGCGAGCGCCAGAGCAATCGCAGCGTGCCGGGCGAAGTCACTGACCAGTTCCAGGTAATCGGTGTCGAACGGAGGCTGCTGCGGGTGGCGCGCGACGGCGATGACACCGAGCACCCTGTCGTCGGCAATCAGCGGCATGACCGTCGCCGAGCGTTCACCGGCATCGGTGAACCCTTCGATCGGGTATTGGAACGAATCGGTGATCAGCGGCAGACCGCGCCGTGCCACCCCGCCCGTCGTGGACCCCTCCATCGGGACCTGCCGGCCGATCACCTCCGAGGCGTACCGGCCCGCGGTGGCGGCCACCACCAGGGTGTCGACTTCATCGGCGGGCAGATCGGGATCTTTCGGAATCAGCAAGATCGCCTGCTCGGCGTCGGCCAGCTCCAGCGCCCGGTTCACGATCAGCTGCAAGGGTCCCGTCTGCGGTGCCCCGGACAACAGCGCCGTCGTGATCTCGCGGCTGGCCTTCGTCCACTTCGCCGATTCGCGCTCCCGCTCGAAGAGCCGCGCATTGTCGATGGCGGCGGCCGCGGCCGTGGCCATTGCCCGTACGGCGCCCTCCTGAATGTCAGAGAACACCCGGCCCGGCCGGTCGTCGGCCAGGTAGAGGCTGCCGAAGTCGGCCGCCCGCACGGTGATTGGTATTCCGAGGAGTGCCCGTATCGGCGTGCCCTGCACGTCCAGCCCGCCGGCCTGCGGATCACCGCTCGCATCGTCGACGCGCAGACCGCCACCGACCGGCAGCTCGCCCAGCCGCCGCGCCGTGTCGTCGTCGATGCCGGCGCGCACGAACGAGGCCAGGGCGCCGTCGGACGCGCGTATCCCCAACGCACCGTACGGGGCGCCGGTCAGCTCCATCGCCGCATCCACGATGCGATGCAACGTGACTTCCAGGTCCAGATCGGAGCCGATCTCGACGATGACCCGCACCAGTTGTTCCAGCTGGTCGCGGGCCGCCACCAGCTCGTCGAGCTGTTCATGCACAGGACCCACCAGCTCACGCTGGCCCTGCCAGGTGAATGCGGATTCGTCCCGGTCGTCGTCCGCCATAGAGACAAACTTAGTTGTTAAATTCCGGCCGTCGTCAATTTGGGGCATTCGGGGGCACCCGGCGAAGATGTTCTTCGCCTCCTGGCCAGGTCCACCGTGGGGGCGCCGTGCCGACCACCCGCTGCGGAACGAAATGGACGTGGCGCCCGGTGTAGCCGTCGTCGCCGGCGGCCGCGTCGCTCCAGCGAACCTCCGCGCTGCCGGAGAGCTGCAGCGCGGTACCGGCGCGGAAGTCCAGGAACAGCAGGGCCGCGGTGGGATCTGCGGCGAGGTTGCCCAGGCTGTTGAACATGTTGTTGCCCGGATAGTCCGGCCACCAAAGGTGCCCGGTCGCGGCGTGGACGAAACCGGACGGGCCGCCGCGGTGGGAGGCGTCGTTGCCACTGGCGGCGTGGGTGGTGCCCAGAAAGAACGTGTCGGCGGTGTTGATGAGGCGAATGTCGTCGGGCCGCAACGTCAATCCCGAATAATGGCGCACCAGTTTGTCGTCCGGTCGTCCATCGACCTGGATGCGGCGCTGCTGGATGTACTGCGGGCAGTTGCCGTAAGCCTGGTCGATGTCGATGGTCAGTCCTCCGTCGTTGCCGGTGAGGCGACCGTTGATCCGAAGCCGCCGCCGGGTCAGGAAGTTCATGGCGATGACGCCCACCGGCTGCCCGCACGCTGGGCCGTGCAGGGGATCAGCACTCGGCAGCGACGCGTGGATTCGCAATGTGGTGGGCGACGCGGCCTGCAGGAAACCGGCCGGCCCGAGCAGCGGTGAGGTCCACAGCCGCCCGGTCGTGTCCCGCGCGGTCAGCGCCGCGAATGTCACCTCGGAGAGAAACGCGGCCGTTCCAGCACGCAATTGGCCCGGGGCGAGCATCGGCGCGAGCCGGGCGGCCTGCGCTTCGACGCCGGCTTGTCGTTGCATGGCAAGTTCGCCGCTGTGGAAACCCGTCATGTGCTCAACTTCCTTGCGGGACTTCGGCAAATCCCGGTTCTCCGGCGTCGACGACGGAATTGAACCGGTACCGAGTTTCGAGACGCTGGTTGATCTCGTGGATCGCGCTCTGCGGGAGGGCGGTGACATCGAAGTTCTCGCCGATGCGTGCCGGCTTGACGGAGGACGTGAGGACTGCGCTGCCGCGCTGGATGCCCCAGGCCAAAAGCACTTGCGCGGGGGTCTTTCCGACGCTGGACGCGATCGCGACGACGAGGGGATCGTCGAGCAGGCGTGGTTCCAGCGCGTGTCCCAGGGCTGCGAATGCCAACAGGATGACCCCGTGCGTCGTGCACAATTCGTGAAGTTCCCATTGCGGGTGGTAGGGGTGCGACTCGACCTCGACGACCGCCGGCTTGATCCGGGAGTTCTCGACGATTTTCCGGGTGCCCGCGGCGTCGATGTCGGACAGGCCGATCGATCGCGAAAGACCCTCGTCGACAAGGCTTTCCATCGCGGCCCAGGTTTCCTCGAGCGTGACGCCGTCGTCGTAGACGACGGCGCCGTGGGCGTCGCGGGGATCCTGGTCGTCGCCGGGCCGGAACGCGAACGGCGTGTGCACCAGATATAGGTCGACCGCCTCCAGCCCGAGCCTGTCCAGGCTGGCCTGCAGCGCGGGCCTGACCCGTTCGGGTCGGTGGTTGTTGTTCCACAGCTTGGTGGTGACGAACAGTTCCTCGCGGCGCACGGTCCCGTCCGCGAACAACTCTTTGAGCGCCGCACCGACCTCGGCTTCGTTGCGGTACCGCTCGGCGGCGTCGAGGTGCCGGAACCCCACCTGCACCGCGGCCCTCACGGCGTTGCGCGTCTGGCTGCGATCGGAAAGTGAAGTCCCAAACCCGAGCGCGGGCATCGCACCGTTGCCGTCGTTCAAAGCGAATTTGTGCTGACTGAGGTCTGACATCGGGGGCCGTCCTTGCGAGTCGGGAACCGGTGGGGGCTGGCCGCTAGCTATAGATGACCAGTCGTCTACTCAACGGGTTTACTGGGGACCGTATTCCCGTCGGACGGATCAGTGCAGAAGCGCCGGGACGGTGACCGCTTCGAATCGGTCGTACGGGGTGCGGCTGCGGGTGACTTTCCCGCGCAGGGCCGCGCCTTCCCATGCCTCGATGAGCTGGGCGGCGAGCTCGCCGGCATCGAGGTCGCTGCGGACGCCATCGGAGTCGCGCTGGCCGGAACGCACACACGTGCAAAGGGCCGCATCCCAGCGGTCGAGGATGCGCACAAGTTCGGTGCGCACCGGTTCGCTCGACCCGCCGAGCTCGAGCGATAGGTTGCCGACCAGGCAGCCGAGCAGGAAGTCGCCGGCCTCGTGTTCGTCAGCGAGTGCGTGGAAGAAGCGCGTGATTCGCTCCTGGGCCGTCCCGCTTGTCTCCAGGATCGGCAGCAGCCGCGCCTCGATATCGGCCCAGTGATGTGCGAGGATCGCCGCCGCGAAAGCCTCTTTGCTGTCGAAGTACGCGTAGAACGATCCCTTCGGCACCTCGGCCGCATCGGTGATGTCCTTGACGCCGCTGGCGGTGAAACCCCGGGCGTGCACGAGTTCGAGTCCCGCCTCAAGCAGGCGGCGGCGCACCTCTGGGTTCGGTGGGCGCGGCATAGCGCCAATAGTAGCCGACCGGTCAGCTATCTTGGTGGGTTAGTGGCGGATCGAAGGCTGGGCGGCCGTCACGATGCTTTGGCGTACCTGCGGACCAACTCGTCCTCGCCGAACGTGTTCGTGCGCTGCAGGCCGTTGTCGTCGCGGGTGAAAAAGGTCCACTGCCGCGGAGTGCTCTGGGGCCCGCCGATCAATTTCACGGTGAGGCGCAATTTGGTGTCGTGCAACGTGCCGATGATGTCACCGACCCGGACCTGCGACGGATGGATCTGGGGTGCGTCGCACCAATTATCTGTAGGCATTTCGTCCATCCTTTAGCTGTTGCCGCAACCCTACTTCGGATTTGAGTTCCCCGCTGGTCCCCCGGCCAATCTGCCCGGGCGCTGGTGGCGTAGCGTCAATAGCGAGCCGTTTCGTTGTCTGCGGTGGTCCACCGCCATCCGCGCGGATGACACCCCCGGGCAATGCGATTCCTCCGCTCGGCCCGCGCCCGCGGGGCAGGCGATGCAACGTGAAGGACCAGCCCGTGGATCGCACGACGCCAACCGTAAGTACAGCTCCCACATCGATCGGCTGAGCGATGACCTATCCGCGAGCGGGCCGGCGCCGCACCGATCCCGTCCGGCTCTCCGTGGCTCGCCAGTTGGGTGGCGCCATCGACGGCGCGTGGTGGCCCCGCGCAGACCGAATCACCAACGAGCTGCCCACTCTTGTCGGGGCTCTGACTCCCCTGCTCGGCGACATCGACTGCATCAACGTCAACTGGCCGCCGCTGCAACGACCCCCCGACTTCAATTGGGCGGGTTGGGAACACAAGCGCCAGCACGTGATGACATTGAGCGGCGGTCTGGCACACGTCAACCTTCTGGTCATCCCGTATGCCACCTACACCGCGCTCGCCGTGATGGTGCTGCGCCGCGCTGCCGACCTGCCCGTCGACTCCTGCGACCAAGGCAAGCAAGCTTTTCTGACCGCCGGCCTGATCGTGCAGGCCGCCCGGCAACAACTCGCCACGGCGGTCGCCGAATAGCTTGAGGCGCCTGCCGAATCGGTAGTGGGACACTACCGGCATGGCAGCAAGCGATGACACGGTGCGATCGGCGATCCCGGAAGATGCCGCCGGTTGCATGGCGATTTATCGCCCCTACGTTGAGAACACGGCGATCACCTTCGAAGTTGACGTCCCGACGGTAGCGGAGCTGGCGGCGCGCATCGACGCGGCCCGGGCGACCCACGAATGGCTCGTCGCCGAGGATGCCGCAGGGCGAGTGATCGGCTACGCCTACGCGCACGCGTTCAATCCCCGCGCCGCGTACCAATGGTCGGCCGAAACCAGCATCTACGTCGACGACGGGCATCACCGTTCGGGCGCTGGCCGCAAGCTCTACACACGGCTGCTGCGCCGGCTCGCCGAGCGCGGTTACCGCCGCGCCTTCGCCGGCATCACCCAACCCAACGAATCCAGCAACGCATTTCACCGATCCTTCGGGTTTCAGGATGCGGGTCTCTACCGTCGAGTCGGATGGAAACACGACCGCTGGCACGACGTCGCGTGGATGCAGCTCGACCTGTCGCCTGCCGCCGAGCCGGACGGCCCGCCAACCCCGATCAGCTGATCGAGTCCGTCGCACCTTGCGCGGCAAGGAGATACGTTCCGTGGCCCTCGATCACCAGCCCGTCGCTGAACTGGAGCACCTCGCTGACCAGGCCACCGTCTTGGTTGCGGTACGCGATGACGATGGTGTCGATGCCCTCGTAGACGCCCTCGACGGCGAACCGCAGGTTCGCGACGCGCTGCAACGCCCGGGTCCAGTAGTCGCGGAGTGCGGGCTTGCCGCGAATGACTCCCGCGGTTTCCGGCAGCAGCTTGGCGGCCACCGGCGACGTGAACACGACGTCGTCGTCGAAATGCCGGAGGACCGACTCCACGTCGTGGGCATTCCATGAATTCACCCACTGCTCAGCGAAGGCAACCGCGTCAGGCTTCACGGTGGTGCACTGTAGTCGCGGCGATAGGCTGGTGCTTTGGACGCTGCGCATTTCCGAGGGGTAACGACATGTCCGCACCATCAGCCGAGGTCTTCGACCGCTTGCGCCAGCTCGCCGCGATCAAGGACACCGCGGCCCGCGACACCAAGCCGATTGACGAGGTCTTCACCGGCAAGCCGCTGGCCACGATCCCCATCGGTACCGCCGCCGACGTCGAAGCCGCGTTCGCCGAGGCGCGAGCGGCGCAGGTCGAGTGGGCGAACCGCCCGGTGAGCGACCGCGTCGACGTCATCCGACGCTATCGCGACCTGGTCGTCGAGAACCGCGAGTTCCTCATGGACCTGCTGCAAGCCGAGGCCGGCAAGGCCCGCTGGGCGGCGCAGGAGGAAATCGTCGATCTGATGGCCAACGCGAACTACTACGTGAGCGTCGCCGCCGACCTGCTGAAGCCGCGCAAGGTGCAGGCGCTGCTCCCGGGGATCGGCAAGACCACCGTCGCCTACCAGCCCAAGGGCGTGGTCGGGGTGATCTCGCCGTGGAACTACCCCATGACGCTGACGGCGTCGGACTCGGTTCCGGCGCTGCTGGCAGGCAACGCGGTGGTGCTTAAGCCGGACAGCCAGACGCCGTATTGCGCGCTGGCGTGCGCCGAGCTGTTGTATGAGGCCGGCCTGCCGCGAGCGCTCTACGCGATCGTGCCGGGTCCGGGCTCGGTGGTCGGCACCGCGATCATCGACAACTGCGACTACCTGATGTTCACCGGCTCGACCGCCACCGGCAGGCAGCTCGCCGAACACTGCGGCCGTCGGCTGATCGGTTTCTCGGCCGAACTCGGCGGCAAGAACGCGATGATCGTCACGCGCGGGGCCAACCTGGACAAGGCCGCCAAGGCGGCCACCCGCGCGTGCTTCTCCAACGCGGGCCAGCTGTGCATCTCCATCGAGCGGATCTACGTCGAAAAGGACATCGCCGACGACTTCACCAGCAAGTTCGGCGCTGCGGTCCGAAACATGAAGCTGGGCACCGCGTATGACTTCTCGGTGGACATGGGCAGCTTGATCTCCGCGAGTCAGCTGGACACGGTGACCGACCATGTCGACGACGCGAAAGCCAAGGGCGCCAAGGTGATTGCGGGCGGCAGGGCCCGGACCGACCTCGGGCCGCTGTTCTACGAGCCGACGGTGCTGACCGACGTCACACCGGAGATGGAATGCGCGGCCAACGAGACGTTCGGGCCGCTTGTGTCCATCTACCCCGTGGCCGACGTGGACGAGGCCGTCCAGAAGGCCAACGACACCGAGTACGGGCTCAACGCCAGCGTGTTCGCGGGCTCCGCCGCGGAGGGCGAACAGATCGCGGCCCGGCTGCGGTCCGGGACGGTGAACGTCAACGAGGGTTACGCGTTCGCGTGGGGCAGCCTCGGCGCACCGATGGGCGGGATGGGCCAGTCCGGGGTCGGCCGCCGGCACGGGCCCGAGGGCCTGCTGAAGTACACCGAATCGCAGACGATCGCGGCGGCCCGCGTGTTCAATCTCGATCCGCCGCTTGGCGTTCCGTCGACGCTGTGGCAAAAGTCGCTGGTGCCCGTGGTGCGCGCGGTGATGAGGCTGCCCGGCCGCAAGTGACATTGGCATGATCTACTACCCGGCGTAGTATTCGGGGCGATCCCACCGTGCACAAGGAGGTGCAACGTGAGGTGGAGTTTCGCCCAGATCGGGCTGCTGATCATCTGTGTTCTGCATGTGGTGCAGGCGGTGATCGGCTTCGTCCTTGAGCCCAGCTTCGCGACCGGGCCCAATGCCCCGACCGTCCAACTGTTCGGAATGGACTACAACGGCTGGCACGCCGTCGCCGGGCTTGCCCTGTTCGCGCCGGGCCTGGTGTTCGCGATGCGCAAGTCGTGGGCCGTGTTGTATCTGTTGTTCGCCGCGATAGCCGGTGCGCTGCCAGGCATCTGGGCCTTCTTCTCGCACCAGGTGGCGTTCGTCTTCACGTTTCCCCACAACACGACCGACGCGGTAGTGCACTTGGTGACCGCCGGCGTGATGCTGGCGGTGGCCGCCCTCCAGATCCGCATGGACGGTGGGCTTCGGAACTCGCTCGGCGATCTCCGGAAGGCGCCGTAGCTCGGGCGGTTAGCGGCGCCAAGAATCTCTGGAGCACTTCCCAAGCTGCTCCGCCGAGGGTGAGTTCGTCCACGACAACGACTCACGAGGTTCCGCCTCTTAGCTGCCGCGGCGGCGTGACTTGATGATCTCGAGGCGTTCGTTGAGGAGTTCATCGAGTTCTTCAATCGAGCGGCGTTCCCGCAGCATGTCCCAGTGTGTGCGCGGCACCTTGCCCTTCTTGGGTTCGGCGAGTTCACCACCCTCGATCAGGGTGCCCTCCAGGCCGTTGCGGCACAGCCAGGAGCCGGGCACGTCGGCGTCGGCGGCAAAGGGCATGTCGAACTCGTCGCCATTGTCGGTGCGGTACCGCGCTATCTTGCGCGCCGCCAGGTCATGGTTGCGGTCGGTCTCATAGCTCAAGGCGCCAAGGCGGCTGCCCCTCATGACCCGATCAGCCATCGCCAACACTTCGCTGTCGTTCGACTAGATCTGCGGTAGCGCTCATCCGACCGGACAATCCAAGCAGATCGTGCTCGCCCAGACCTCCGGGCAGCGTGTAGGCGAGTTGCCGTATTTCGACGGCGTAGTCGCGCAAGTCCTGACGGAGCTGCGACTCAACGGTGGGCATGACTTCTTCCTGTGGCAGGGATTTACTGAGACGCGCCGATTTGTCGTGCAGCCGGACCTGAAATCTGATGCCGTCCAGCCGTCAATCCGCAATGCACCCGGGGGGTGCCCTTTATCGTCTCCCAACCGCGCCCACTACCCTACTCTGTTCTGTTCGCGGGCTGAACTGCCAGGTAACTGCGTGGTCACGAGTCGGCCGTCGGGTTCGTCCGGGCGTTGCGGACTCGGGCGCTGCCGAGGAAGTTTCACACAGAGCAGTCAACAACAGCGGCATCCGGAAGCCAACTGCGGGGTTCATGCTGAATGGGATTGTGTCGCACCATGATTGGACCGCTACGCCGACCGGCGTCTGGACTGGGGTCGATTACTGTGGGTGAGTATTGCCGTGGCCAATCCGCGTCGCCTCACGTGGTTGCCCACGCTTGAATCATGCGACCGTTTCGTGACATTCCGGAATTTGTGTTCGGACGCGGTCTCTGGCGCGTCGTCGGAGGTCGCGAAAAGGAACCGGTCCGGAAGCGCCAACTTGCAGATGGTGCGCGAGGTGAGGAGGTACTGACGAAGCAACGGACCCGTCGTATATGGCAGGTCGTAGTTGGCGCATAAAGCGCGAACCCGCACGGCGATCTCGGGGTATCGATTGCTTGGCAGGTCAGGGTAGAGGTGATGTTCGATTTGATAACACAGGTTTCCACTCAGGAATGCGAGCACTTTCCCGGCCCTGAAGTTCGCGGTGCCCAGCATCTGTCGCAGATACCATTCGGGCTTTGTTTCGCCCTCCAGGACGGACGGGGTGAACTTTTCCGCTCCGTCCGCGAAGTGACCGCACATGATCACGGCGCAGGCCCAGACGTTGCGCAGCCCGTTGGCGACCACGGTGGCTCCCAGTGCGCGCCACCACCGCCGGCCACTCAGCACTGGAAACAGGACATAGTCCTTGCCGACCTGCCGAGCGATCTTGCGGATCAGCGCAGCCTTGTGAGCGGCTTTTCCGGCGGTCGTCGTCTCGCGCTCCTGCACTGAATACAGACCGTGCAGCGCGACGCCCCACTCGAATAACACCGCCAGCAGCACCGCACGCAACGGCTGCAGCAGTGCGCGTGGCCGCCACTCCTCGTCTCGAGTGACCCGCAAGACGCCGAATCCCAGGTCGTCATCTACGCCGACGACGTTCGCGAAGACGTGATGCCGGTAGTTGTGGGAGTTCTTCCACTGGGACGTGAGGCCGGCCATGTCCCATTCCCAGGTAGCGGAATGGATCTCCGGGTCGTTCATCCAATCCCATTGACCGTGGCTGATGTTGTGGCCGAGTTCCATGTTCTCGATGCACTTGGCCGCTGCCAGGGCAGCGGTTCCGACGGCCCAGCCAAACCTGCCTTTACTGGTGCCGATGACTAGCCTCGCCGCGACCTCGAGGGCGCGCTGAAAAGCGATGGCGCGCTTGATGTATGCCCGATCGCTGGCGCCACGTGAAGACTCGATATCGCGACGGATCGCTTCCAACGCGGCCGCGAGCTCCTCGAGGTCTTTGTCACTCAGGTGCGCGTATTCAGGTACTTCAGTGATGGCCACGGAATCAATGAGATTCGGGCATGATGGCACGCGGCGTCCGGGCGGCGACGCGCGGCCAGGGAAGGTTTACGAACCGCAGCAATGTGGGTCCCGTCCGATCTTTTTGGATGTTTGTTTACGCGTAGGCGAGGGCCCGCGCGAGGTCAGGTAAGCGGGTAACTACTCGATCGGGCCGCGATCGATGTTGTTGCGTGCACTCACCGGCCCGGCCGCACCGCTGATGTGACCGCCGTAGTCGCCCTCGTCACGGGAGTCCCGCGGCCCGGCGACCTGCCCGGAACCACCTGGTCCGGTGGACGGCTGTGCCATATTTGAGCACCCGCCTTGTCGCCCCTAGTCGTTAGTTGACCTCCGAGGCTACATGAACCGCGAGATCCGCGGCTTTGCGCGCGGCTGCCGACCCCGATCCAACGCACGCTGGCGCAGCGCACCCGTTTCTACCCGGGTGGGCCCAAGCAGGACACCTGCGGACACCCGGAACGTCGCCGCCTCCCTCGACCGGCGCTGGCAACCGACGAGAAAGGTTTCATGCCATGACTACTGGGTTGCGCCTCGGCGTAGCGTTGCCCGTGAGGGCGCAGTCCTCGGGGCCAAGGGGGACAAGATATGGCCAAAAAGCTGACACCGCACTTCAGCGATGTGCAGGCGCACTACGACCTGTCCGACGACTTCTTTCGCCTATTTCTGGACCCCACCCAGACCTACAGCTGCGCATACTTCGAGCACAAGGGCATGACGCTGGAAGAGGCGCAGGTCGCCAAGATCGACCTGGCGCTGGGCAAGTTGGGTTTGCGAGCCGGCATGACACTGCTCGACGTCGGCTGCGGCTGGGGCGCCACCATGCGCCGGGCCATCGAAAAGTACGACGTCAACGTCGTCGGTCTGACGTTGTCGAAGAACCAGGCCGCCCACGTGCAGAAGTCGTTCGACGAGATGTCCAGTTCGCGCAGCAAGCGCGTGTTGCTGGCCGGCTGGGAACAGTTCGACGAGCCCGTCGACCGCATCGTGTCGATCGGCGCGTTCGAGCACTTCGGCCCTGACCGCTACGACGACTTCTTCGCGCTGGCCCACAACATCCTGCCCGCGGACGGCGTGATGCTGCTGCACACCATCACCAGCTTGACAGAGCAGCAAATGATCGACCGCTTCTTGCCGATTACGTCCGACTTCGTCCAGTTCATCAAGTTCATCTTGACCGAGATCTTCCCCGGGGGCTTTGCACCGCCGATCGACATGGTGGAGGAGCACTCGGCGAAGGCCGGTTTCACGCTGACCCGCCGCCAGTCGCTGCAACCCCATTACGCCAGGACTCTAAAGCTGTGGGCGGAGGCCCTGGAGGCACAAAAAAGCGCGGCCATCGAGATTCAGTCAGAAGAGGTGTACGAGCGCTATATGAAGTACCTGACCGGCTGCGAACAGATGTTCCGGATCGGTTATATCGATGTCAACCAGTTCACCCTGGCGAAGCAGGGAATCCAACGTCAGGGTTAATGCGTTGTGGTCGCGTCACATTCGTTGCGATGTGCGAAAATTCGCAATGGTTGAGCCGGGTGACGGGTGCACGCGGCCAGCCCACGCATGAACTTCGACGTCACTGCCGACGATTCGTGCCTTCACCCGCATGTCTCGTGTGTAAAGACTTCCCACAAAGCGGCCCAACTCGATGTCAATCCGGAGCAGCGAACCGTCCGCTAGTCGACGATGTCCGGTCCTCATTGTCGAGATGGTGCTCATGTCTACTACGACGTTGGGACCATCCAGGAAGTTCATCCGGGCGTCATCCAGGTCAGGCGTTGCTCGAGGCCACAGGCGCGGCCTCGCCGCATGCGCGACACCGAGAGTGCGCGGGGCTGATCCCGTCGGCCGTTACGTGAGGGCTTCGTCTGCTATATCTGTCGACGCCGGCGAGGTATCCGTCGACGCCTGCGAGGCCGGAACGCGTCTTTAACCTTTTCACCCGCGTCTCTCAGGTGAGCCGCCCGCTGATCAGCTCTGCCCTCAGCCTCCAACGCTGGATCGTTGATCGCGCGGCCGACTGCCGCCTTGACCTTGCCCGTGACCTGGTCCACCTTGTTCCGGGCTTTATCCGCACTGCTCACTGGCGTGTCCTTCTCTTCCGGTTACGAATAGTGCGCTAATCGGCGGTTACCCATTTTCGGCCTGAACCACCCGCTTGGGCTCCACAGCGGGGTGACCGAAAGCCTTCGCGTACGAAAATCGCTGCGGCAGTGCTGCTTTTATCGTCATGCGCGGAAATGGGAGGAGTGGGCCCGACGCTGCGGCGCTGCGTTTCGGCAACCCGACGGGCTCGAGCTGGGTGCTCGACGCATCAAAACCGCGATGCTCCCCGACGTCGATGGCGGGCCGCAATTGCTATCGCAGTCTTGAGCCCGCGGCGACGCCCTGTCACTGGGTCGGTCTTAGCGAAACCGGGCTCCAGGTCAGCGAACATCCGCTCGCTGCGCGTCTCCGGGGCGTCGTCGGCGGTGTCACGCAAGTACTTGTTCGGCAGCGAGAGTTTGGCGATGGTGCGCCACGTCCTGCCGTACTGCACCAGAAATGAGCCTGTGGTGTAAGGCAGGTCGTACTTGCCGCACAACGCGCGCACACGCACCGAGACCTCGTGCAGCCGGTTGCTCGGCAGGTCGGGGTACAGGTGGTGCTCGATCTGATGGCACAGGTTGCCGCTCATGAACCGCAGCACGGGGCCCGCTTCGAAGTTGGCGCTGCCCAGCATCTGGCGCAGATACCACTCTCCCTTCGTCTCACCGATCATGTCGGTCTTCGTGAATTTCTCCGCGCCATCCGGGAAATGTCCGCAGAAGATCACCGCGTTGGCCCAGATATTGCGGATCACGTTGGCCACCGCGTTGGCCTTCAGCGTCGATGTGTAGGTGGCCGCCGGCGACAGCGAGGTGAGCGCCGGGAACGCGACGTAGTCCTTGACCACCTGGCGGCCGGCCTTGCCCAGGAACTCCTGTGCCAGCTGAAGGGTCGAGTCGCGCTCCGGGCCTGCCTTCAAGATCTTCTCGAAATCGACGGTCTGGCTGCCAATTCCCCACTCGAACCCCAGCGCGAGAATGGCATTGAACAGTAGGTTGCCGATGTTGAAACGCTGCCAGGGCTGGTCACGTGTGACCCGCAGGATGTAGTAGCCCACATCGTCATCCATGCCCAGGATGTTGGTGTATTTGTGGTGCTGAAAGTTGTGGGAAGAAATCCAGTGTTTTGAGGCCGCGCTCATGTCCCACTCCCACGTCGTGGAGTGAATCTCGGGATCGTTCATCCAGTTCCATTGGCCGTGCATGACATTGTGGCCGATCTCCATGTTCTCGATGATCTTGGCCAGACCAATGGTCACCGTTCCCGCCCACCACACCGAGCGTTTCGAGCTACCGGCCAGCATGAGCCGCCCGGCTAGTTCGAGAGCACGCTGCGCGGCGACGGTGCGGCGGATGTAGCGGGCGTCGCGCTCGCCAAGGGAATCCTCGATATCCAGCCGGATCGCGTCCAGCTCAACCGCCAGATTCTCGATGTCGGCGTCAGTCAAATGGGCGAAGGCCGGAACATCCGTAATCGCCATAGTTTCCCTCCCCTTAGGACTTCTACGTCCGGATCTCATCGCTCACACGCATCGGCGAGTGCCTGACCGATGGACGCAACCACTCACTGGCTCGTCAACACCACTAACATGTCTGCACCGCAAGATGAGCGGCGGCAACCACACCCGCGATGTCGAACCACTACTCGTCGTCGGGACAGGTTCATTCATCGGCGAAGGCTTCGACTGCCCGGCCCTGGATACCCTGTTCGTGCTGCACCGGTCATCTTCAAAAAATCGCCTGGTCCGGTGCGTCGGGCGAATCACCCAACCATACGCGACCAAGGCGACCACGACCGTGCATTGACCCGACCTGGTGAAGTGCTCAACAGCGAACGAGAGTCGTTCATTGGTGGGTAGGTCGGCGCCGAGACCGGCTTATCGTCCTGCCAGCAGGGTCGACGTGTAGTAGGTGACTCCGTTCATCGTTTGCCGATCATCGTCAGTCTGCGGGATGGCCCCCAAGCCGTGGTCGGTAAGTAGCCGTGCCATCGGTGTCGCGACCGACGACCATCCGCGAGCGTCGAGATACGCGCCCACGTCGTGGCGCTCGCCCTCGAACTCGATCACATCGAAGTCGGGTTCGAAGCCGTACTGGCGCCATTTGGCCGTCGCCTCGCGCATGCGTTCGCGCGCCACGTCGGGATCCATGTCGGCGGTACTCGGGACTCCCTCGGTGCCGAGTAGGCTGCCGGGCGCGCTCAGTGCAGTGATGGCGTCGAGCAGCCGGTCCTGGTCGCCCGGTGTCAGGTAGCCAAACAGGCCTTCAGCGGTCCACGCCGTGGGTCTATACGAGTCGAATCCCGCCGCGTTCAGCGCCGTCGGCCAGTCCTCGCGCAGGTCGATCCCAACCGGCCGCAAGTCGGCTTTGGGTTCGGCCCCAAGACCAGCCAGCGTCGCAAGTTTGAATCCGATCACGGCCGGTTGGTCGATCTCGTACACCGTCATCCCACTAGGCCAGTTCAAGCGATAAGCGCGGGTGTCAAGGCCCGAGGCGAGGATTACGGCCTGGCGGACGCCGGCCGCGACGGCATCAGCCTGGAATCGGTCAAAGTATCGCGTTCGGGCCGCGATCGAAACAGGCATCTGTGCTAGGCCCCACGCGCTGCCCTCGACGTCCACGTCCGCCGCGGACAGCTCACCGGTAGCCCAGCGGGTCAGAAAGGGCACACCGACCGCACGAACTAACGGCTCGGCGAATTGATCGTTGATTTCGCCGTTGGTGGTCGCGATGGCACGCGCCGCCGCCACCATCGTCGCCGTTGTTCCTACGCTGGTTGCGGGATCCCACGGTTCCCGGGCAGGTGTGATGGTCTGCCTCCAAACTCGAACTCGGCTATGACAAATGGTTGTTCTGGCACTCGGGGCTCGGAGATGAAAGCCGGTGATAAACCCTGCAGTGGCAACGGATTCGCTGCCGCCCCGGTAAGGCCACTCACTGACGATACCGAATCTCGCGACCATGTGGGAGGCCGGCACGTTGCTGACGCCCGCCCGCAGCCGTGAGGGATCGGTGGTAGTTGCAGCGGAAGTTCCAGACTCCGAGGGCTTCGCGGCATTGATCTTCTGACGTCCATGTCCGGGCGTCGAGGAACTCCTCGATTTTGAACCTGCGACGACTTGACCCCCAGACGGACATAGTGCGACTTTCGTTGTCTTGCAACGATCCGCAACGCAATCCGGCCGGCAAGGAAACGCATCCTGGCGTCCTGCGTCGACTCCCCGGTTGGCTCTTGCTAGAGGCCGGAGGGAGAAGACCCGACGCCGACTCCTAGTCGTTCAGCCGGCGATGCGGTCAATGTGGGCAAGGAAGTGCGTCAATACCGCGTCGGGGGCTTCGAGTTGGGGCCAGTGGCCGATGTCGTCGGCGAGCATCACCACATCGGGGTTCGGTATCACCTCGGCATAGCGGCGGGCCATGTGGGCGCCGGAGTTGGGGTCGACGGGCCCGTCGATCAACCGCATCGGAACCGCGGTCTGTCGCATGGCACGCACCCACCGGTTGCGGTGGGTGTAGCGATCGTTGATGAACCGGCCGACCTTGTGCAGCACCCGGCGCCCGTCGTTGTAGTCCAAGATCTGGTTGAACACGTCCATCATGTGCCGGGTCGGCTTGGTGTTCGGGCCGAACATCTCGCGCAGCGTCGGCTCCAGCAGCCGACGAGACAGCGGACTGTTCTGCACATGGCTGAAGACATCGCCCAACGGGGTGCCCGACATCAGCTTCTGCGCCGCCCTGGGCGTGTAGGACTCGATGAACATCCCACCGTTGAGCCAGGTGATCGAGTCGATGCGCCATTCGCCGTAGGCCTGCTGACCGAACTCGTGGCGGGCCAACAGTTCCTGGCCCACCGAATCGCCGATGTCGTGGGCCAGGATGTGCGCGTTGCGGATGTTGAGGTGCTCCAGGAGCGCCTCGTGCATGTCGGCGTGATCGCCCACCGAGTATTCGTAGGCCACCGGTTTAGCCGAGAATCCCATGCCGATCATGTCGGGTGCGATGACGGTGAACCGTTGCGTCAGCGTGGGCCACATCGGTGCCCAGTCAAAGGAATTGAACGGATAACCGTGAATCAGCAGGAGCGGAGGCCCGCTACCCTCCACGCGGTAGAAGATGTCGAAGCCGAGGTAGTCGAAGAACTCTCCCGAGGCCAGCCAGCGTTGAAGTTCAGCGTCCATGACGGTCATCATGCCCCGCTCTGCGGGCGTTGCGCGAGAGTCCACTGCGCAAGCCGCAGGGACGCGCCGCGCTCAGGACGCATTTGAGGCGAGCTGGAACACCCATTCGCTGCTCCTATTGAGCGCCGAACGCGAAAACCGTTGTCGAATTGTAGCTTTGGCCGTGGTCAAGGGTTGTCGTCGGAAAGGTCGGATGATTCGGCGAATCCGGGTAGTGCTGGGTCTCCATCGTGAAACCCGCGCCTTGCCGGTAGGCATGGCCGCTGGTTCCCGTAAACGCCCCGTCGATGAAGTTGGCGGTGTAGAACTGCACACCGGGTTCGGTGGTGGAGACTGTCAGCGTGCGCCCGGTCTGCGGGTCTACGGCCCTGGCCGCCTGTACCAGCCCCGTGTTGCTGCCGCGGTTGATCACCCAGTTGTGGTCGTAGCCGCGGGCCAGCAGCAGCTGCGGGTCGCTCGCGGTGATGTGGGCGCCGATCGCTGTCGGTGAGGTGAAGTCGAACGGTGTGCCCTGCACCGGGGCGATCTGCCCGGTCGGGATCTGGGTGGCGTCGGTCGGGGTGTAGGTGTCGGCATTGATGGTGAGCTTCTGGCCGTAGACGTCGAGCGTGTCCTCGCCGGCCAGGTTGAAGTAGCTGTGATTGGTCAGGTTGATCACGGTCGGGGCATCGGTGGTGGCGTGGTAGTCGATGCGCAGTTCGTTATCCGAATCCACGGTGTAGGTGACTGTGGTCGTCAGCGTCCCGGGATAGTCCATTTCGCCTGCGGGACTGACATATTGGAGTATCAGGCCCACGCCGTCGCTACCGTTCTGCGGACTGGCCTGCCACACCTTCGTATCGAAGCCCGCGGTGCCGCCGTGCAGGCTGTTGCCGTTGTTGTTGATCGGTACGTGATACTCGGTGCCGTTCAGCAGGAAGGTCCCCTTGGCGATCCGGTTGCCGTAGCGGCCCACGATCGCGCCGAAGTAGGTTTTGCCGGAGCCGGTGTTGCGCAGGTAGCCGTCGAGGGTCGGGAATCCGAGCACGACATCGTCGACATGTGCGTTGCGATCGGGGACCTCGATCGACTGGACGATGCCGCCGTAGGTCAGGATTCGCACGCGCATGCCATGCCCGCTGCTGAGCGTGTAGCGGCTCACCGGCGTCCCGCCCACCTGGCCGAACGGCTCTTCGGTGATCGACGGCGACCCTGCGGACGGTGACGCACTGCCGCTGCCCGGGGTGGTTTTCGTGGTGGTGCTGCCGCACGCCGCCAGGCCCGCTACACAGGCGACGGCGATCAATCGAAGTAATGTCTTGCCGCGCATGGCCCTAAATGTTTCCCTATCAGCACTCGCGCGTGTGACTGGCTGAATATGTCAGACCCCGCCGAAACAGTCCTGACCGGTCTGTGGCGACGACGAATCCGCCGGGATCGTCGCGTTCAAGGTGGAGAACGTCGCCTCCACGCCAGTATCGGTGACCTTGACGCTGTCGGCGTGGATGCCCAGCGGATAGTTCTGGGTCGCTTTGGACGTGAGACTGTCCAGGTTCTTCTGCACCTTGTCCGTCGACATCTTGGAGCCCAGCGCGGTCAAGTTGACCACCTGCAGTGCCAGCCCGTTGTTGGCAATCTGGGGCTTGACGGTGGCGCTGTCGAGTAGACCCTTCAATTCGATGGTTCCGTCGTTCGGATTGGTGGTGACTTTGCTGGTCACAAAACTGCCCAGCACCGGGATGGCGTCCTGGATCGATTGCTTGATGCCTTCGGATGACCAGGTGATGGTGCCTTTCAGTGCCCCGATGGTGCCCTTGGAGTTGTTGGTGTCGCTCAGGCGCAGGTCCTTGATATCGATGTTGACTTTCATGCCCTTGGCGCTGCGCACCTGATTGCCGGCAGTCTGCACGGAGATGTCGGGGTAGTCGTCACTGAAGTACTGCCAGAGCATCGGCGGCATGGACGCAAACGACACCGTGGCGCTGTCCTGCACCTCGCACGCCACCGCGCTTGCCACCTTGTTCCCGGCCAGGTGGCGGACATATAGCTCAGTCCCGATCACGACGGCCAGGACAACGACCAGCACAATGGCGAGGACCAGAGCGATCGACCGCCGGTTGCGTAAGAAGCGGCGCCGGGTTTGCGCCGGCGCCTCCTTGGGCGGCGGCTGGGTGGACAGCCGAATGGTGGCCTGTTCCGGTTGCCGTGGTGGCAGGCCGCCCTGACCTTGGTGCGGGGCAGGTGGGCGGCCCGCCGGATACGGCTGCGGACGCGGTGGGCGACCGGGCGGCGGTGGTCGGTTCCCCGATGGCGGTGGTGGATATGGCCGACCACCCTGAGGAACCTGCTGGGTCGGCGATTCCGACGGAGGCGCGGGCTGGCGCCTCGGGGGTACCGGTCCCCTACTGGGGCCGGGCGGCTCGAATGGGCGCTTCCATTCCGGTGAATCGCCGCGCGAGGGCCCTTGCGGAGTCGTCATCTGCTCGATTGTCCCTTATCGAGGTGAACGCGTCTGCGTCAGTTACGCAGCACCCGGCGGCCGTCGTTGTAGTCCGGGATCTGGTTGAACACCTCCGTCATCTGCGGGGACGGCTTGGTGTTCGGGCCGAACATCTCTCGCACCTCAACGTCAAATTCATCTACGCCGCCATTTGAGAATTACTGCGCGACTTCACCCTGGACCCCACCAGGGACTACCAACCCACCGGCGCCCCCAAAGGCCCCACACGGAAAACCCCCGAACCTAAAGTAGGTTCGGGCTATTCCGATGTCTCGCGACACCACACGGTCGGGCTGACAGGATTTGAACCTGCGACCACGGTCCGGCAGCGCGCTCCGTTGAGCACAGTCTGCCGCCAACGCCATGTCAAAGGGGAGATGAGCACCGCTCTGTAGGGCGCGCAGCTCGGCTGCATGGCGGCGACTCCGGTTTGGAGAATTGCCCTCCAAGCACTATCAGACATATGTACAGTTTCTGAGTCGTCTTGGGATTTCCCCTGAGGCACTGCCTGTCCTCGTGTTGCCTGGCGATGGGAGCCGCAGATGTCGTCGTTGATCGCTTCGCCGGATGTGTTGGCCTCCGCGTCGTCGGATTTGAGCGGGATCGGGTCGGCGCTAAGAGCGGCGAACTTCGCGGCGTCGCCGTCAACGACGTCGGTGGTGGATGCGGCTTCCGATGAGGTGTCGGCGGCGATCGCGGCGGTGTTTTCTGGCCACGCCCGGGCCTATCAGGCGTTGAGTGCGCAGGCGGCGGTGTTTCATGCCGACTTTGTGCGCGCTTTGAGCGGGGCGGGGGGCGCGTATGCGCTGACCGAGGCAGCCAACGGCTCAACGTTGCACAGCCTTCCGCAGCCGGTGCAGGCCGTGTGGCAAGAAGTCCGGGGGTTAATCAATGCGCCCACCGATTTGTTGTTGGGGACGCCGCTGATCGGCAAGGGCACCAATGGGGCGCCGGGGACCGGGCAAAACGGTGGGCCGGGCGGACTGTTGTGGGGCCCCGGTGGCGACGGCGGGTCCGGGGCGCCTGGGCAGCCCGGCGGCCAAGGCGGGAACGCTTTCTTGTTCGGCAACGGCGGCCGGGGCGGGGCCGGCGGGGCCGGTACGACCGGCACAACGGGCTCTGCGGCGAGCGGCACCGACGGCGGCCTCGGCGGCAACGGCGGGACGGGCGGAGTAGGCGGCCACGGTGGGCTGTTGTACGGCAACGGCGGTCCCGGCGGTCTAGGCGGGGCCGGCGGTCTAGGCGGGGCCGGTGGGATCGGCACCACCGGCTTTGTCGACGGCACCAACGGCGGCCTCGGCGGCTACGGCGGCACCGGCGGCCAAGGCGCTCAGGGTGCGGGCGGCACCGATCACAGCGGCGTCGCTGGCGGTGGTGCCGGCGGTGATGGCAGCCGGGGCGGCAACGGGGGCACCGGCGGCGACGCCGGGTTGGGCGGCACCGGGCTGGGCGGTCAGGCCGCGTCGGGGACTGCCGGCAACGGCGGTAATGGCGGCACCGGGGGCACCGGCGGTGGCGGCGGCGACGGCCTTAACGCCGGTGATGCGGGTGCGATCGGCGGCAATGGCGGCACCGGCGGGGCCGCGGGGGCCGCCGGCAACGCCCACGGCGGCACGTTGGGCCACGGCGGCAACGGCGGCACCGGCGGGACCGGCGGCACCGGCGGTGACGGTGGCGCCGGCTCCGGCGCCCTTAACAGCGTCGCCGGTCAAGGCGGCACCGGCGGCAACGGCGGCACCGGCGGGGCTGGCGGCGGCACCCCCCACGGCGGGACAAACGGCGACGGCGGCCTAGGTGGTAACGGCGGCACCGGCGGCAAGGGCGGCGGCAACACGACTACGGGCAACGAAGTCCTTGGTGGCGGCGGCGGCGGTGGCGGCGCCGGCGGTAACGGCGGCGACGCCGGCACCGGCACCGGCAGCGGCGGCACCGGCAATGGCGGCGGCACCGGCGGGACCGGCGGGACCGGCGGCACCGCCACCAGCACCGGCCTCCACGACGACGTCGGCGGCGGCGGCGACGGTGGCGGCGGTGGCGGCGGCGGCGCCGCCTCTGGCGCTACCGGCGGTTGCGGGGGCGCCGGCGGTGGCGGCGGCGCGGGCGGCGCCACGGAAGATGTTCCGAACTTCCACGGTGGCGACGGCGGTGGCGGTGGCGGTGGTGGCGGCGGCGGCGACGCCAGCGCCACCGGCGGCACCGGCGGTAATGGCGGCGCCGCGACCGACAATGGCGCCGCCACCGCGCCCGGCGGCTCCGGTGCGGCGGGCGTGGGCGCCACCGGCGGTGGTGGTGGCGGCGGCGGCGCCAGCCTCGGCACCGGCGCCGGCCTGCCCGGTGGCAATGCTTCTGGCGCCACCGGCGGTGCCGGTGGCGGCGGCTACACACCCGGTCCGGGGGGTAACGGCGGCACCGTCTTCACCGGCGGCCGCGGCGCCGGCGACACCAGGTTCTCCCCCATAATCCCCCCCGAGGGCAGTGACGGCCAGAACAGCCCCTAACACTGACTAGCGCCGGCGGCGACCGCCAACAAGGTGAAGTGCAACATCCGCCTACCGCCCTACTCTCCGCGCATGCGCGACATCGAGACCATCGACTCCGAACTGCGCCTACTCCTGGGGATTCGGCAGCTGGTCCCAGGGCTAAAGCGGGGAACAGGATCGCTGTAGCCCGCTTCTGAACATTTGACGCGCCGCCCTTGCTCTCCGGGGGCGGCCCGTCACTGTGGCGGCGATTACAAATCCGCTACCCGTCGTCGCTCGATCGCGGAGCACGTCCTGCAACGGCCGTATTGTCTGCGGTCAGCTACCCTGGCCTGCCAGTCGTGGCTGAGCGACGCGCTCGGGCTCGGACTGGAACGCGTGGAGGGCAAGCAGAAACTCGTCGGCAAGTCGGGCATGAACTGGGAGGTCGAGGGCAAGGGCGTCAGCACGGATGACGGGGCAATCGTCGTCATCGAGTGCCGGCGATGTACCACCTCCAAGATCAAGGCGGAAGCGATGGGAGCGGTCGCGTACAGGATCGGCGACGTTGGCGCCGCGGGCGGGATTGTCGTAACCCCCATCGGTGTACAAGATGGCGGCGAGCTTATTGCTAAGAGTGAGGGCATCCAGGTTGTTCACCTCGACGCGGATTCCACCACGACGGATTACGTGCTCAAATTTCTGGGCCATGTGTTCATTGGTGCGACGGCGTCGTTAGTGGTGCCGCTAACTATGACAGCCGAGGTCGAGGTCACACGACCTGAGCCGCCGTCGAAAGAATGAGGGGGCTCTCGGACAATTAACGGTTCTCCGGCAAACGCGCACGCGTTGCTGTACCGGTTGCTGTACATACCCGTCGGCGGTACCGCTTCGACGGTTGTCGCGGACCACCGATAGGCGGTCTACCTGCGGAAATTTTGGTCGGGCTGACAGGATTTGAACCTGCGACCACTTGACCCCCAGTCAAGTGCGCTACCAAACTGCGCCACAGCCCGCGTGCTGCCGGGATCACCGGCAGCAGGTCGACAGCCTACCGCAGACGACCCGCTACCCAGTGACGGCCTGGCGGGGCGTCGAGTGTGACTCCTGGGCCATCAGTGTGTGCAGGGGGCGGGAAAATCGCCGGATCTCCGCCGTGGGTGCACCCGCAAAGCCGTGAGCGCACACTCAGCGGCGCTTCGGTCCCCGCTTCTCGCGCACCCGCACGTTGATCCGGATCGGGCTGCCCTCGAAGCCGAACGTCTCGCGCAGCCGTCGCTCCAGGAACCGCCGGTAGCCGGCCTCCAGAAAACCGGTGGTAAAGAGCACGAACGTCGGCGGGCGGGCGGCGGCCTGGGTGGCGAACAGGATCCGCGGCTGCTTGCCGCCGCGCACCGGCGGCGGCGTGGCGGCGACGATTTCCTTGATCCACGCGTTCAGCTGCCCGGTGCCGATCCGCGCGTCCCAGGACTCCAGCGCGGTCTCCATCGCCGGCACCAGCTTCTGCAGCGCGCGGCCCGTCTTGGCGGAGATGTTCACCCGCTGCGCCCACCGCAGCTGCGCCAGCTCGCGGTCGATTTCGCGCTCCAGCAGGTCGAGGCGGTCCTCGTCGACCAGGTCCCACTTGTTGAACGCCAGCACCAGCGCGCGGCCGGCCTCGATCACCATCGACAGCACCCGCTGATCCTGCTCGGTCAGGGTCTGCGACCCGTCGATCAGCACGACCACCACCTCGGCCGCATCGATCGCCGAGTGGGTGCGCACCGACGCATAGAACTCGTGCCCGCTGGCCTGGCCCACCTTGCGCCGCAACCCCGCGGTGTCGACGAACCGCCAGACCTTGCCGCCCAGTTCGATGAGCGAGTCCACCGGATCCACGGTCGTCCCGGCGACGTCGTGCACCACCGAACGCTCGTCGCCCGCAAGCTTGTTCAGCAACGAGCTCTTGCCCACGTTCGGCTTGCCGACCAGCGCCACCCGCCGCGGCCCGCCCGGCGCGGGTGCGGCCTCCGACACCTCGGGCAGCACGGCCAGCACCTCGTCGAGCAGATCGGCGACACCGCGGCCGTGCATCGCGCTGACGGCGTGCGGCTCGCCGAGCCCCAGCGACCACAGCTCCGCGACGTCGGCCTCGGCCCTGTCGCTGTCAACCTTGTTGGCCGCCAGGAAGACCGGCTTGCCCGAGCGCAGCAGGATGCGCGCGGCGGCCTCGTCGGCCGCGGTGGCGCCGACGGTCGCGTCGATCACCAGGATCACCGCGTCGGCGGTCCGCATGGCCACCGCCGCCTGCTCGGCCACCAACTGCTGCAGGCCCTTCGCGTCGGGCTCCCACCCCCCGGTGTCCTGCACGACGAACCTGCGCCCGGTCCACAGCGCGTCATAGGAGACGCGGTCGCGCGTCACGCCGGGGATGTCCTGCACCACCGCCTCGCGCCGGCCCAGGATCCGGTTGACCAGAGTCGACTTGCCGACGTTGGGCCGGCCCACCACCGCGACCACCGGCGCCGGTCCGGCATCTTCGGCGTCCTCAACGCCGGAATCGACCGCTTCCCAATCACTTTCGTCGGCCCAGGTGCCGTCCTGCGTCATCGCACCGCCCCGCTCTTCTGCCGCACCAGCTCGAGCAAATGCGCGATCACCTGCGCCTCGGTCATGTCGCTGGTGTCCACGACCACCGCGTCGGGCGCCGCGCGCAGCGGCGACACCGCCCGGGTGGAATCGAGATGGTCGCGGCGGCGCACGTCGGCCAGCACGCCCTCGCAGTCGTCGGCCAGACCGGACGCGACGTTCTGGTCGTTGCGCCGCCTGGCGCGGGTTTCGGCCGAGGCGGTGAGGAAGATCTTGACCGGCGCGTCGGGCAGGACCACGGTTCCGATGTCCCGGCCCTCGACGACGACGCCGCCCTGCCTAATCTCGTCACGCTGTCGGGCGACGAGCTTGCTACGCACTGCAGGAACCGACGACACCGCCGAGACGGCACCAGTGACCTCATCGCCACGGATCTTGGCCGAGACATCTTCTCCCGCCAGGAAATAGAGATCACCGTCGGGATGGTAGGCAACCGACATCCTCACCGTATCGGCAACGTGTGCAACCGCTTCGGCGTCGGCCGGATCGACTCCCGCCCGCAATACCGCCAGTGTCACCAGCCGATACATGGCGCCTGTGTCCAGGTAGCGCAATCCCAGTGCTTGGGCTAATCCCTTTGACACAGAGGACTTTCCAGTCCCTGCCGGACCATCGATCGCGACTACTATGTTGCTCACAGCCCGACCGCCTTGTAGAGCGAACCGATCTCGTCGCGCCGTAACGCCCGGATGCTGCCCGGGCGCTGCTCCCCCAGCGACACCGCGCCGATGTCGGTGCGCACCAGCGCCTCCACTGGAAAACCGGCGGCGCCCAACAGCCGGCGCACGATGCGGTTGCGTCCCTCGTGCAATGTCACGCGCACCAACGTCTTCCCCGGAATGGCATCCACCACCGCGAAATCGTCGACCCGCGCCGGGCCGTCCTCCAGCTCGACCCCGGCCCGCAACCGCTTACCCAGCCCGCGCGGCACGGTCCCGGTCACCGTCGCCAGGTACGTCTTGGGCACCTCGTGGGAGGGGTGCATCAGCCGGTGCGCCAGCTCGCCGTCGTTGGTCAGCAGGATCAGCCCCTCGGTGTCGGCGTCGAGCCGGCCGACGTGAAAGAGGTTCTTGTTGCCGCGAACCCGGCGCTCGATCAGGTCGCCGATGCACGGCCGGCCGCGCTCGTCGGACATGGTCGAGTGCATGCCGCGCGGCTTGTTCAGGGCCAGGTACACCAGCGAGTCGTCGACCACTACCCGCGCCCCGTCGACGCGGATCACCGAAGCGTCCGGGTCGACCCGGGTGCCCAGCTCGGTCACCACCTGCCCGTCCACCTCGACGCGGCCGTCGATGATCAACTTCTCGGCGGCCCGGCGCGACGCTATTCCCGCCTGGGACAAGACTTTTTGTAGGCGGACCCCTTCAGATTCGGCCATCAATCCTTGTCCACGTCGAAGGACAGCGACTGCTCGGAGGCCGAACCGCCCCCGAGTTTGATGAAACGTGGCTCGCTGTCCAGGGATTCGCTCAGGTCCTCGATCGTGTCGACGTCGGGAAGCAGCGGCGCGATATCGGGGAGGTCGGCCAGCGACGTCAGCCCCAGCCGCTCCAGGAACAGCTCGGTGGTGGCGAATGTCGTCGCGCCGGTGTCGTCGTCGGCGCCGGCCTCGGTGATCAGGCCGCGCGCCAGCAGGGTGCGCATGACGGCGTCGACGTTGACGCCGCGCACCGCGCTGACCCGCGCCCGCGTCACGGGCTGCCGATAGGCGACCACGGCCAGCGTCTCCAGCGCGGCCCGGGTGAGCTTGGATCGCGCGCCGTCCAGCAGCAACTTCTCCACGTACGGCGCGAACCGGGCGCGGGTGTACATCCGCCAGCCCTCGCTGTTTTGCCGCAGATCGATGCCGCTGTCGCGTTCGGTGAGTTCCTCGGCCAGCTGCTGCAGCTTGGCGGCTATTCGGTACACGGGTTGCTGCGTGGCCGCGCCCAGCGCCTCGGCGGTGACGGGGGTGTCCACCACCAGCAGCAGCGCTTCCAGCACGGAGCCGAGTTCCTCGGCGTCCATCGGCGCCGCCTCGGCGATCTCGATGCCCAGATCGATCTCGGGCAGCTCGTCGGGCAGCTCGTCCGTCATCATTCGTCCCGCACTTCTACCGGACGTTCCCCGGTCCACGAAATTTGGAGCACGCCAAGCGGCTCTGACTGGTCGAATGCTACCGTCCGGGTCCGATACAGCTCGAGCAGCGCGAGGAAGCGCCCGACGACCTCCATCGGCGCCTCACAGTCGGCGACCAGCTCGGAAAACGTCGCCCAGTGCCCACTGCCCCGGGCTTCCAGGATCGCCAGCAGTTTCTCGGCCTGCTCGGGGACCGAGACCTGCAGCTCATGCAGGTGGCCGAGGGCCACCGTCGGGACCGGACGCGGGGTGAACGCGACGGCGGCGATCTGCGCGAACCGCTCGGCGTCGACGCCGAGCATCACCTCGGGGAGCAGCTCGGTGAACCGGTCCTCGAGCGACACCGCGCGCGGATAGCTGCGCAACGCTGCGGCCTCCAGCTCGGCGAACATCTCCGCGACGTGCTTGAAGGCGCGGTACTGCAGCAGCCGGGCGAACAGCAGGTCGCGCACCTCGAGCAGCGCCAGGTCTTCGTCGTCGTCGACCTGTCCGGCCGGCAGCAGGCGGGCCGCCTTGAGGTCGAGCAGCGTCGCGGCGATCACCAGGAAGGCCGTGGTCTCCTCGAGGCCCAGCTGGGAGCCGATCGCTTTGGTATAGGCGATGAAGTCGTCGGTGACCTGGTGCAGCGCCACCTCGGTGACGTCGAGGCGATGGGCGAAGATCAGCTGCAGCAGCAGATCGAACGGCCCCTCGAAGTTGGTCAGGCGTACCTGGAAGCCGTTCTTGGCTGGCGCCTCACCGTTGGCTGCGCCGTTCACGCGCCGAATCGGTGGATGAACTCGCGGGCCAGCGCGCGGTAGGCGATGGCGCCGGTCGATCGGGGCGCCCAGGTGGTGATGGGCTCGCCCGCCACGCTGGTCTCCGGGAACCGGACGGTCCGGGTGATCACGGTGTCGAACACCAGGTCCCCGAACCGCTCCACGACGCGGGCCATCACCTCGCGCGAGTTGACGGTGCGCGGGTCGTAACGGGTGAGCAGGATCCCGCTGATCTCCAGCTTCGGGTTGAGCCGGTCGCGCACCTTGTCGACGGTGTCGGTGAGCAGCGCCAGGCCGCGCAGCGAGAAGAATTCGCACTCGGTGGGAATCACCACGCCGTCCGCGCAGGCCAGTCCGTTGACGGTGAGCAGGCCCAACGACGGCTGGCAGTCGATCAGGACGTAGTCGTAGCGGTCCAGCACCGGGTACAGCGAGCGGCCCAGGGTCTGCTCGCGGCCGACCTCGTTGACCAACTGGATCTCGGCGGCCGACAGGTCGATGTTGCTGGGCACCAGGTCCATGTGGTTGACGCGGGTGTGGAGGAGCACGTCGTCGATCGACACCCGCGGCTCGACCAGCACGTTGTGGATCGTCTTCTCCAGCTCGTAGTGCGGGACGCCCAGGCCCGCGGACAGCGCGCCCTGCGGGTCCATGTCCACCAGCAGCACGCGCCGGCCGTATTCGGCGAGCGCGGCGCCCAGGTTGATCGTCGAGGTGGTCTTCCCGACGCCGCCCTTCTGGTTGCACATGGCGACGACCTTGGCCGGGCCGTGCGAGGTGCGCGGCGCCGGCTCGGGAATCGCCCGCGGGGGGCGTCCCGTCAAGCCGATCTCGACGCCGTTGTCCGGGTGCTCGGTCATCACGCCCGGCGTGTTCGAGAGGTGAACATCGCTCGAAAGTCTAACGGCTTCGCGCATGTAACCCGGGCGCCGCGCGGACGAATCACCAGCCAATATGGGCGGAAATCGCTGGTGGAACGCACCTTTGCGCGCAGGGCTAACTTCAGTCACACCAGCACCATTCGCAGGGGCATCGTGGCCGGCACTATCGTGGATTCTCATGGATCTCAAGCGACGCCTGCCCATCCTGCGGTGGTCGGTGTGGCGGATGGCCGCCGGGAATCGCAACATCACCACCACGGGACAGATCGGCGACGGGCGCGAGGCCGCCGCCGTCGAATACGTCCTGCGCAACGCCCGGGGCGGCGACGTCGACGACGTGCTGGCCACCATCGACAAGTTCGCCTACGAGAAGTCGATGCTGATCAACGTCGGCGACGAGAAGGGGCTGTTGCTCGACGCGGCCGTGCGGCGCGCCGACCCCGCGGTGGCGCTCGAGCTGGGCACCTACTGCGGCTACGGTGCGCTGCGGATCGCCCGCGCCGCCCCCAAAGCGAAGGTGTACTCCGTCGAGCTCGCCGAGGCCAACGCCGCCAACGCCCGGCGGATCTGGGAGCACGCCGGGGTCGCCGACCGGGTGACGTGCGTCGTCGGGACCATCGGCGACGGCGGACGCACGCTGGACGCACTGGCCAATGACCACGGATTCGCTTCGGGCGCACTCGATTTCGTGTTCCTGGACCACGACAAGAACGCCTACCTGGGCGACCTGATGAGCATCCTCGACCGGGGCTGGCTGCGCCCGGGCGCGATCGTCGTCGCCGACAACGTGAGAATCCCCGGCGCCCCGAAATATCGCGAGTACATGCGCCAGCAGCAGGGCAAGGGTTGGGACACCGTCGAGCACAAGGCGCACCTGGAATACCAGTCGCTGGTGTCCGACCTGGTGCTGGAGTCGGAATACCGGGGTCCAGCGTCGAGTTAATGTCGGGATTTGCGACGAACTCGCGCAACAAGTCGACGTTCGGCGCAGAGTTACCGCGCCCGGGGGTGCGCCCCGGCCCACACCTCGCGCAGCGCATGCACCGTCACCAGCGTGTAGATCTGCGTCGTCGTCACCGAGGCGTGCCCGAGCAGCTCCTGCACGACGCGGACGTCCGCGCCGCCCTCGAGCAGGTGGGTCGCGAAGGAATGGCGCAGCATGTGCGGCGACACCCCCGAGGTGATGCCCGCGCGCTCGGCGGCGTCCTGCAGCACCTGCCACGCGCTTTGCCGCGACAGCCGGCCGCCGCGGGCGTTGAGGAAGATGGCGGGCGTGCCGCGGCCGCGGGGCGCCAGATCGGGGCGACCGCGCACCAGATACGCGTCCAACGCCCGCACGGCGGGGCGCCCGATCGGCACCAGCCGCTGCTTGCCGCCCTTGCCGCGCAGCAACACCGAACGGGCCTCGGTGTCGATGTCGTCGACGTCGAGGCCGACGGCCTCGGAGATCCGAGATCCGGTGGAGTACAACAACTCCAGCAGAGCGCGGTTGCGCAGCGTCAGCGGGCCGTCGCTCGGGCTGTCGCCGCCGGCGCCCTCCAGCAGCGCCAGCACCTCGTCGATGGTGAGGCTCTTGGGAAGCCGACGGCCCGGGGTCGGCGGCCGCACGGCCCGCGCCACGTCCAGTTCGGCCAGCCCTTCGGCGGCGGCGAACCGATGCAGGCCGCGCACCGCGATCAGCGCCCGCGCCGCCGACACCGCGGACAGCGCCGCGGCCCCGGTGTCGGGATCGCCGCGACGCAGCGCCACCAGGAACTCGCTGACGTCGTCCTCGCCCACCTTGGCCAGGTCGTAAATCCCGCGGTCGGACAGGTGCTTGCTGTAGCGGCGCAGGTCCCGGCGATAGGAGCTCAGCGTGTTCTTCGCCACGCCCCGCTCGATCGTCAGGTGGTCGAAGTAGCCCTGCAGCTGCGTGTCGAGAGCCGCCGTCATTGCGCGGCCTTACGCGCTGCGAACGCGGTCGGCTTGTCGGTCCATGGGCTGTCCGCCGGGCGCGGCTGGGCGACCCCGTCGGTCACCGCGTGGGCGGCCAGAATCCCCGCCACCGCAATGGCATTGACGATCTCGCCGGTGAGCACCTTGCGGGTGGCCTCCGCCAGCGGATACCACTGCATCGTCATGTCGGCCTCTTCGTCGTGCGCCTCGGGGCGGTCCACCTCGGTGAGGCCGGTAGCCAGATAGACGCGCACCGATTCGTCGCTGAAGCCGGGCGTGGAATCGAGGTCGACGAGCACCCGCCAGGTGTCGGCCTTCAGCCCCGCCTCCTCGTGCAGCTCCCGGGCGGCGGTCAGCTGCGCGGGCTCGCCCCCCACGTCGAGCAGCCCGGCGGGCAACTCCCACAGCCGCCGGCCGAACGCGTGGCGGTACTGATAGACCATCGGGATGTTGCCGTCGTCGTCCATGGCCACCACCGCCACCGCGCCGAAGTGCTCGACGACCTCCCGGGTGACGAGCTTGCCGCCGGGCATCCGGACCTGATCGCGGCGCAGCGCGAAAATCTTTCCGGTGTGCAGCGTTTCGGATGACGCCGTCTCGAAGACGTGGTCAGCCACGGGACGCGGGCTCGGGTAGCGGCCGCTGAACGCTGTCTCGATGCTGGGTGCCGTTGGGCGAGTGCTGCTCGGGGATTTCCACCGGCAGCTGCTCGCCCGCCTTGTAGTCCAGGGCCGCCTTGACGAACGCGACGAACAAAGGGTGTGGCCGCGTCGGCCTGCTCTTCAGTTCGGGATGGGCCTGGGTGCCGACGACGAACGGGTGCAGATCGGGCGGGTATTCGACGAACTCCACCAAGTGTCCGTCGGGCGAGGTCCCCGAGAAACGCAGGCCGCTTTCGGCGATCTTGTCGCGGTAGGCGTTGTTGACCTCGTAGCGGTGCCGGTGCCGCTCGGAGACCTCGGTGGCCCCGTACGCCTGGGCCACAATCGAATCCGGCTCCAGCACCGCCGGGTAGGCCCCCAGCCGCATGGTGCCGCCGAGGTCCGCCTGGCCGGCGACGATATGCTCCTGATCGGCCATCGTGGAGATGACGGGATCCGGTGTGCCCGGCTCGAATTCGGCCGAGTTGGCCTCCGTGAGACCGGCCGAGCGCGCGGCCTCGATCACGATGCACTGCAGCCCCAGGCACAGGCCCAGCACCGGCAGCCCGCGTCCCCGGGCATGACGGATGGCGCCGATCTTGCCCTCGATGCCGCGGATGCCGAAACCGCCGGGGATCAGCACGCCGTGCACGTCGCCCAGCGCGGTGGCGGCGTCATGGGCGTTCGCGCAGTCGTCGGAGGGCACCCACACCATCTCGACCTTGGCTTGGTGCTTGAACCCGCCGGCGCGCAGCGCCTCGGTCACCGACAGGTAGGCGTCGGAAAGCTCAACGTACTTGCCCACCAGAGCGATTCGCACCGTCTCGTGCGGCTCGTGCACCCGGCGCAGCAGGTCGTCCCACTCGGTCCAGTCGACGTCGCGGAACGGCAGGTTGAGCCGGCGCACCACGAACGCGTCGAGTTCCTCGCGGTGCAACACCTTCGGGATGTCGTAGATCGACGGAGCATCGGGGGTGGAGATGACGCCGTCGATATCGACGTCGCAGCTCAGCGCGATCTTGTTCTTCAGCGCCTCGGGAACGTCACGGTCGCAGCGCAGGATCAGCGCGTCGGGGGTGATACCGATGCTGCGCAGCGCGGCCACCGAGTGCTGGGTGGGCTTGGTCTTGAGCTCGCCCGACGGGGCCAGGTAGGGCACCAGCGACACGTGCAGGAAGAAGACGTTCTCCCGGCCGAGGTCGTGGCGCACCTGCCGCGCGGCCTCCAGAAAGGGTTGCGACTCGATATCGCCGACGGTGCCGCCGATTTCGGTGATGACGACGTCGGGGCGATTGCCGTCGGCGTCCGGCTGGGCCATCGCCACGATGCGCCGCTTGATCTCGTCGGTGATGTGCGGGATCACCTGGACGGTGTCGCCGAGGTACTCACCGCGCCGTTCCTTGGCGATGACGGTCGAATACACCTGACCGGTGGTGACATTCGCCGAGCCGGACAGGTCGCGATCCAGGAACCGCTCGTAGTGGCCGACGTCGAGGTCGGTCTCGGCGCCGTCCTCGGTGACGAAGACCTCGCCGTGCTGGAACGGGTTCATCGTGCCCGGGTCGACGTTGAGGTACGGGTCGAGCTTCTGCATCGTCACGTGCAGCCCACGGGCCGTCAGTAGCTGCCCCAGGCTGCTGGCGGTAAGCCCTTTGCCCAGCGAGGAAGCGACCCCACCGCTGACGAAGAGGTGCTTGGTAGTGGTTTGCGGGTGCTTCCGCACAGGCGACCTCCGTGAAGACGGGCAGGGCTTCGATTTTTCTAGCGATGAACTAGATGGGCCTGCCGACCCACGGAAACCCACCCTAACATCCACGACGCCGTGTCGCGGGGAACACGCCCGCTACTGCGGCACGGTGATCGAGGTGGCCCCGTGCCCGGTGCCGTACTGCCCGACGTGGTTGCCGTTGATCAGGTCGTGCAGGCCCAGCACCGCGGTGATGCGCCCGGGCGCGGCGTCGACGTCGTCGACGGTGCTGATGGCCGACGCCATGCCGGTGTCGGCGCGGGTCACGGCGACCGCGGCGCCGCCCGTCGCCGAACCGTCGCGGCCCGCCAGTAGGGTGCCCGAGCCGTGCGGGGCGAGCGCGGCCGAGAAGCGGGCCACGCTGACGCCCTGATTGCCGGCGTCCTGCGGCAGCCCGCCGCCGGTGACGACCAGCGCGGCGTTGGCCGCCCCCAGCCGGTCGGCGGGCTGGTAGGTGATGAAGCCGGTGTCGCGCAGCGAGGCCAGCACGGTGTCGCGCTGCGTGTCGTCGACGGGCGGCACGCTCGGATTGGCGTTCACCAGCAGCGCGATGCCCAGCAGGTCGCCGGCCTGCGAACCCTGGTCGACGAGCTTGGTGCTCAGCTGCTGACCGGCGGGCAGGATCGACGAGTTCACCACCGTGCGAAGCTTCTCCGCGGAGTTCGCGTCGACGAACTCCTGCGTCAGCGACACCGTTCCGGTGAGGGTCCCGCCGGCCTGGCCGATGAATTTCGAGACCGCGGCGACGTCGTCGTCCTTGGCGTCGGGGGTGCGGAAGACGACCACCGACTTTCCGCCCAGGGCGTCGTGCACGATCCGGCCGGCCAGCTGGTTGTCGAAATTGTTTGCCGCGGCCAGCTTTTCGTTCATCACGTTCTTCTGGTCGTTGAGCCCGCTGATCTGGGTGTACAGGTCACGCTTCTCGTCACGCAGGCTGGACAGCAGGGTGTCCGACAAGAATCCGGAGCCCAGCACGACTCCCACGGCCAGCGCCAGGAAGACGGCGGCCAGCGACAGGGCATGTTGGCGTAACGAGATCATTTGACGCACCGTCCTCGAACTAGCTGACCAAGTGCTGCACCCACAGCGAGAGGTGGTTCCAGTAGTGGGTGACCCAGTGCACCACCACACCGTCGGTGCGGGACACCCACAGCGCCACGATGACCGCGATCAGCATCGTCAACGCCAGCAGCGCGATGGCGCCCGCCGAAATGTGGTTGCGGTACAACGTGGCAACGGCCTTGGCGTCCACCACCTTCTCCCCCACTCGAAGCCGGGTCAAAAACGTCGAGGGGTTGCTCTGGGTGCGGTTGCGGTCGAAGAACGTCTCGATGTTGGCGGTGTGGCCGGCCGTCACGAGCAGCGCGGCGCCGTGGTGGTCGGCCAGCAACAGGGCCAAGTCGACGGCCGAGCCCGCGGCCGGGAAGGTCATCGCTCCCACGCCGAGATCCTGAATCCGCTCCAGACCGGGCGCGTGGCCGTCGGCGTCGGCGGGCAGGACGACGTGCGCACCGCACTTGAGGGCGTCGGTGCTGATCTTGTCGGGGTCGCCGACGATGATCTGGGGCCGATACCCGGCCTTGCGCAACACATCCGCGCCGGTGTCCACGCCGATGAGCACCGGCTGGTACTCCTTGATGAACGGCTTGAGCGAGCGCAACTCGTCCTCGGCGCCGGGCTCGTCGCCCACGATCACCACGTGCCGGCGGCGCAGGTCGACGTCGATGTCGGGGATGCCGATACCGTCGATCAGCAGCGGGCTCTCGCTCTTGATGAACTCAATCGTGTTGCCCGCGAACGCCTCCAGATGTGCGGCCAGGCCGCTCTTAGCCTCGCGCATCAGGTCGGCGATGTCGTGGTCGGTGCGTTCGGTGCCGCGGACCAGGCGGCGGTCGCCGGAGTACACGCCGCCCTCGTAGAGGCGAATCTTGGCGCCGTCCTTGACCTTCTTGAAGACGTCGGGCCCGGTCTCGTCGATGAGGGTCACGCCGTTGTTGACCAGCACCTCGGGGCCCAGGTTCGGGTAGCGGCCCGAGACCGAGGGCGAGGCGTTGACCACGGCGGCGATGTCGGCCTCCACCAGCGCGTCCGCGGTGATGCGGTCCAGATCCAGGATGTCGAGTACCACGATGTCGCCGGGACACACCCTGCGCAGCAGGCGGTCGATGTTCCGGTCGACCCGAGCGGTGCCGGTGAGGCCCGGCCGGGACGTGTTACGCGAAAGCAGACCTGACATCTTCATGGGGGCGATTCTGTCGGTGAAGCCCGGGCCAGGCGTGGAGGCGCGCCGTAACATTAGCCTCAGAAGTTATCTAGAGTCACATCAGTAACAGGGTCATTACGGCTTGGTCGCGGCGAGGGCGCGCAGTTGTACGGGCTGCGCGGCGTGTCGGCGTACAAACACGCGCGCTCGCGGCAGGGGGCCGGGTCAGTCCCTATCGTTCTGTGCCGTTTCGAGCAGTTCGCGGGCGTGCGCGCGCCCGCTGTCCGAGTCGCCCAGCCCGGCCAGCATCCGGGCCAGCTCGGCGACGCGGTCGTCGTCGGTGACTCGCCGCACCACGCTGGTGCCCTTGGGTCCGGCGCTGTGCACCACCAGGTGCACGTCGGCGTATGCGGCGACCTGCGGCAGGTGCGTGACGACGATGACCTGGTGGGTCCGGGCCAGCCGCGCCAGCCGCCGCCCGATCTGCACGGCCGCCCGGCCCCCGACGCCGGCGTCGACCTCGTCGAACACCATCGTGGTGCCGGCCGCCGACGCCGCCAGCACCGCCTCGAGCGCCAGCATCACCCGGGACAACTCCCCACCGGAGGCGCTTTTCGCCAGCGGCAGCACCGTCATGCCGCGGTGGGCGGCGAAGCCGAACTCGACCTCATCGATACCGTCGCCACCGGCGCGCACCAGCTCGCCCGACGGTAGCGCCAGCGTGGCCGGATCGTCCTGGCCCGCGGCGTCGAGGCTCACGTCGATCGTGAATTCGGCGTCGGCCATCGCCAGCCCGGACAGTTCCGCGGTCACCTCTTTGGCCAGCCGCTTGGCGGCCTTGCGCCGCAGCTTGCTGAGATCGGTTGCCCCATCGGACAGTTCGCGGGCCAGTTCGTCGACCCGGCGTTCCAGCGCCGCCAGGCCTTCTTCGGAGATATCGAGTTGCGCCAGCCGATCGCGTGACTCCCGCGCCCACTGCAGCACGCCGTCGATGTCGGCGGCGTACTTGCGGGTCAGCGTGCGCAGTTCCGCCTGCCGGGCCAGCTTGGACTCCAGGGCGCTGGCGTCCACCGGCAGTCCGTCCAGGAACCCACCGAGCTCGTGCGCCGCGTCGGCGACGACGGTGAGCGCCTCGCCGATCTGGCCGGCCAACGCGCGCAGCGTCGCGTCGTCGGTGGATTCGAGTGCGGCCCTTGCCTTTCCGAGGCTATCGGTGGCGCTCTGGCCCAGACCGTCGGCGTCGTCGGCCGACAATGCGGCGCGCGCGATGGCGGCGGCCTCGCGCAGCGTGTCCAGTTCGGAGAGGCGCAGGATGTCGGCGACCAGCGCGTCGTCTTCCCCGGGTTGCGGATCGACGGTGTCGATCTCGTTCAAAGCGAACTTGAGCCGGTCGGCCTCCAGGGCGAGTTCGCGGGCCCGGTCGCGGCGGTCGATCAGGTCGCGCCGCGCCGTCAGCCAGGCGTCGCGCAGCTTGCGGTAGCGCTCCAGCGCCGGACCGGCGCCGGCGAAGCGGTCCAGCGCGCCGCGCTGCTCCTCGGGACGCATCAGCCGCAGCTGGTCGTTCTGGCCGTGCAGGGTCAACAGCTCGGTGGTGAAGTCGCCCAGCGACTTTGCGGGCACGCTGCGGCCGCCGAGATACGCCCGCGACGGCCCGTCGCGGCTGACCGAGCGCAGCGCGATCACGCTGCCGTCCTCGTCGCGCTCCCCACCCAGGTCTTCCAGCATCGCATCCAGTTGCGTCGCCGTCTCATCGGCGAGATCGCTTGTGGCGAAACGGCCCTCGACGACGGCGCGGTCGGCCCCGGACCGGACGCGAGTGGGATCGGCGCGGGCACCGCCGAGCAGGTGCAGCCCGGTCACCACCATCGTCTTGCCGGTGCCGGTCTCGCCGGTCAGCACCGTCAGGCCGCGGCCGAATTCCCCGACCGCGGCGCTGATGGCCCCCAGCGACTCGATGCGGATTTCAGTGAGCACCGTGCCAGCGCCGTTACTTTCCGCGCCAACCGGTCACCGGCAGGCGGAATTTGCGCACCAAGCGGTCGGTGAACGGCGCGCTGTCCAGCCGCGCCCATTTGACCGGTGTGTCGCAGCGGGTCACCTCGATCCGGCAGCCGGGGGGGATCACCATCTCGCGGCGTCCGTCGCAGAACACCAGGGCGTCGTGCCCGCCCGCCTCGGTCTCGATCGCGATGGTGGCTTCGGGGCTGGTGACCATGGGCCGGCCGAACAGCGCGTGAGCGTTGTTGGGTACCACCAGAATTGCCTCCAAGTCGGGCCACAGCACCGGGCCCCCGGCGGAGAACGCGTAGGCGGTGGACCCGGTCGGCGTCGACACCAACACGCCGTCACAGCCGAAGGCGGACACCGGGCGCCCGTCGACCTCGACGACCACCCCGAGCACACCCAGCCGCGGGCCCTTTTCCAGGCTGACTTCGTTGAGCGCCCACCCGTGTTCGACGTGATCCTTGTGCAGCACAGCCACGTCCAGCGTCAGGCGGTTCTCCACCCGGTAGTCGCGGGCCACCACGTGCTCCAGCACCCGGTCGATGGCCTCGGCCTCGGCCTCGGCCAGGAAGCCGATCCGGCCCAGGTTCACCCCGAGCACCGGGATCCCGGCATTGCGGGCCAGTTCGGCGGCCCGCAGGAAGGTGCCGTCGCCGCCCAGCACCAACACCAGTTCGCAGCCCTCGGCGGCCGAAGGGTCCGCGTCGACCACCTCGATCTCGGTCCCCATGGCCCGCATGTCGTCGGGGGCCAGGTGCAGCGATCCGCGGTCGACCGCCTCGGCGGATAGCAGACGGAGTCCAATTCCGTTGTCGCCCAGCACTTTTTGCACGCGGCGCGCGGTCTCGGTCGCTTCGTCGCGGCCGGTGTGGACCACCAGCAGCACGGTACGATGGTCGGTCATTCCGGGCCCTCCGCCACGGCACACGTCACCTTGTCCACCAGCCCATCAGCAGATAGCCCCCGATCGGTCTCGGCGCGCAACCACAGGAAGTATTCGACGTTGCCCGACGGGCCCGGCAGCGGGCTCGCGGTGACGTCGACGGCCTGCCAGCCCAGTTCCCCGGCGCGGCGCGCGACGGCCAGCACCGCGTCGGCGCGCAAGCCGGGGTCGCGAACGACCCCGCCGGCGCCGACCTGGCCCCTGCCCACCTCAAACTGCGGCTTCACCATGGGAACGATATCCGCGCTCGGCGAGGCGCATCCACTCAGCGCGGCCAACACGCTGGCCAACGAGATGAAAGAGAGGTCGGCCACCACCAGGTCGACCGGCCCGCCGATCGCCTCCGGGGTCAGGTCACGGGCGTTGGTCCGCTCGACGACGGTCACCCGGGTGTCGCAGCGCAGCGACCAGGCCAGCTGGCCGTAGCCGACGTCGGCGGCCACCACCTCGGCGGCGCCGCGGTCCAGCAGCACCTCGGTGAACCCGCCCGTCGACGCGCCGGCGTCCAGGCAGCGGCGGCCCGCGACCGCAACGCCGAAGGCGTCCAGCGCGCCGATGAGCTTGTGCGCGCCGCGCGACACCCAGGCGCGTTCGCCGTCGTCGGCGACGGTCAGCGCGGCGGTGACGTCGACGGCGGTGGCCGGCTTGCGCGCCGGCAGGCCGTCGATGCTCACCTTGCCGGCGTCGATCAGTTCCGCGGCCTGCTGACGGGACCTCGCGAGCCCGCGGCGGACGAGCTCGGCGTCGACGCGGGCACGCCGTGCCACCGTCGCACTCAGCCCTTCTCCGCCGACTCCAGGGCGGCCAGCAGCACGTCGTGCGCCTCGGAGAGGCGGCGGGCTATCTCTTCGAGCTCGGCGAGAGACGGCTCGCGGTCGGGGTTTTCCGGATCGCCGACCTCGGACAACTGGGCGACCAGGGCGTCAATTTCAGCGCGAAGCTGATCGGGATCGATAGTCATCGCGTACCTACGTTAGTCGCCGTTCACCAAAGACCAGCGCTGCAGCGCGTCGCGGGCCCGGTCGTCGGCGGCCTCGATGCGCAACGGCTCCGGATCCTCGGCACCCCACACCGCGCTGGCGACCGCGCGGACGACCGACAGGCCGTCCCCCTCGTCGGCGCCGTTGGCGCTGACCGTCACCGCCTTGTCGGCGACGTCGACGTGCCAGCCAGGCTGGGGCCGCACCGCGAGCAATTCGCCGTCGGAGTGCAGCGAGCGCAGATCGTGGCCGATGTAGGTGGGCCGGCGGGCGGGGTCGGCGAAGACGGCGTCGCGCGCGGTGTTGACGCCGGTGAGCACCATCAGGCTGGGCAGCCGCGCGGCGTTGGCGCCCTCGATGTCGGTGTCCAGCCGGTCGCCGACCACCAGCGGCGCGCGAAACTCGCCCCGGGCCACCGCGTCCTGCAGCAGGCGCGGCGCCGGCTTGCCGGCGACCCGGGGTTCGGCGCCGGTGGCCGCCCGCAGCGCGGCCACGAACGATCCGTTCCCGGGCAGCAGGCCGCGCTCGGTGGGCAGGGTGGGGTCGACGTTGGCCGCCACCCACAGCGCGCCGGCGCCGATGGCCAGGGCCGCCTCGGCGAGGTCCGGCCAGCCGATGGTCGTGGACAGGCCCTGCACGACGGCGACCGGGTCGTCGTCGTAGCGGCGCACCGGGCGCAGCCCCACCGCGGCGATCTCGTTGGCCAGCGCGTCGGTGCCCACAACCAGCACCCGGGAGCCCGGCGCCAGTTCGTCGGCGAGCAGCCTGGCCGCGCTTTGCGCGCTGGTGACGACGTCCGAGCCGGCGGCGGTGAAGCCGAGCTCGCGCAGGTGCAGCGCCACCTCGTCGGCGCTGCGGGAGGCGTTGTTGGTGACGTAGAGCTTGCGGCTGTCCACGTCGTCCAGCGACTGCACCGCGCCATGGGTCGGCTCAGCGCCGCGAAAGACGGTCCCATCGAGGTCGACCAGCAGGCAATCGTATTGTTGGGCAAGGCTTTTCATCTCAACCCAGCTCGCTGACCCGCTCTTCGGCGTCGGTGACGCCTTCGACGTCGGCGGCCGCCGAGCGCAGGAACCATTGCAGCGCTTCGTCGTTGCGGCCGAGCGCCAGCAGCGTGTCGGCGTAGGCGTAGAACAATCGCGCCGCCGTCGAACCGTTGCGGCTCGGGTCCAGCTGCGGGGTCGACAACAGGGTCAGGGCCTGCTCCAGCTGCCCGAGGTCCGCGCGGGCGCCGGCGGCGACGATGCGCAACTCGTCGGCGTCGTCGCCGGACAGCTGGGCCGCCTCCTCGCCGCGCGCCAGTTCGATCGCCCGCTCCGGACGGCCAAGTCCGCGTTCGCAATCGGCGATCAGCGCGAGCAACGGCGACTTGCTGCCCATCCGGCGGGCGGCGCGCAGCTCGGCCAGCGCCTGGGCCCAGTCGCCGCAATGGTAGGCGGCGATCCCGACGGCCTCCCGGACCGCGGCGATCCTGCTGGAGCGGGCCCGCGCCGCGCGGGCGTGGCTCAGCGCTGCTTCGGGGTCCTCGTCGATCAGCTCGCCGGCGGCGACCAGGTGGCGCGCCACCGCGTCGGCCGTGGCGCGGTCCAGGGTGCTCAGTTCGCGCCGGACCTCGGGCGCCAGCTGCCGGGCCTCCACGCCGGGTGGAATCGGGGGCCCGCCGTGCGGCGCCCGATCGTCTTCACCGTCTTGGCCGCCGCTGCGGGGCTGCACCGGGCGGGCACGGCCCGGGCCCGACCAGGAGCCCGATGCCGAGCGGGGTCGCCGCTTCCCGTCGCGCCCCTGCCTGTCGTCAACCACTCTGCAAAGGATACGGACGCCCTTGCGGCGCGGCCGTCGAGTGTGCGGTGACGGCGTTGAGTGTGCGTCCAGGGCGGGAAAACCGGCGAAAACCCACCCTGAGTGCACACTCAACGCCGTCAGCTCACACCCGGTGGAGCGAGGCCGCCTAGGCCGGGCCCCGGTCGGTCAGCAGCGGCGCCAGCACCGCCGGGCAATAGGTCGCGATCGCGACGACGGTGAACACGCCGGCCGCATCGCGGGACATGCCATAGCCGTCGGCCACCGCGGCGATCACCGAGTCGAACGAGCCGCCCGGCTGCACGAGCATGGGGCAGACCGACTGGCCCAGCGCCATCGCGGCGTCCGGCTGCGACACCGGGACGCCCGCGTTCGTGAGGGCCCTCAGGAACGCGTTGCCCCGCAGGTCGGCGTGGACGGGTGCCGCCAGCACCGCGGTCAAACCGGCCACGCCCGCGCCCACCCCGACGACCCGCAATACCCGCCTCGCGCTAGTCACCGTGACCACAGTGGTCGTCGACGGTCACGTCCGCAGCACGGCGCGATAAAGATTGAGTCAGCCGGCGATTCGTTCGATCCCGGCGATGTTGCGTTTGCCGCGCCGCAGCACCAACCACCGGCCGTGCAGGAAGTCCGACGGCTGCGGCGCCCAGTCCTCGCTGTCGATGCGCACGTTGTTGACCGAGACGCCGCCCTCCCCGATGGTGCGCCGCGCGGCCCCCTTGCTGGCGGACAGGCCGCTGGCCACCAGGAGGTCGACGATCCCGTCGGGACTCCCGGGCTTGAGCTCGGCGACCGACGCCTCGCGCAGCGCGGCGGCCAGCGTCGCCTCGTCCAGCCGGTCGAGTTCGCCCTGCCCGAACAGCGCGCGGCTGGCGTGCTCGACGGCCTCGGTGGCCGCCTCGCCGTGCACCAGCACGGTCAGCTCGCGGGCCAGCCGGCGCTGGGCGGCGCGCTGCTGCGGGCGCTCCCGGGTGGCCTGTTCCAGTTCGGCCAGCTCGTCGGCCGATAGGAAGGTGAACCACCGCAGGTACCGGATCACGTCGGCGTCGGCGGTGTTGACGAAGTATTGGTACCAGGCGTACGGGCTGGTCATCTGCGGGTCCAGCCACAGGCTGCCGCCGCCGGTGGACTTGCCGAACTTGGTGCCGTCGGCGGCGGTCACCAGCGGGACCGTCAGCGCATGCACGGCCGCGCCGAGCTTCTGGCGGACCAGCCGCACCCCGGCGATGATGTTGCCCCACTGGTCGGAGCCGCCGATCTGCAGCGTGCAGCCGTGGCGCTGGTGCAGCTCGACGTAGTCGTTGGCCTGCAGCAGCATGTAACTGAACTCCGTGTAGGAGATTCCCTCGCCCTCCAGGCGCCGCCGCACGGTGTCGCGGTCCAGCATCACGTTGACCGAAAAGTGCTTGCCGATGTCGCGCAGGAACTCGACGGCCGACAACGGCGCGGTCCAGTCCAGGTTGTTGACGACGACGGCGCCGGTCGGGGATTCGTCGAAGTCGACGAAGCGCTCCAGCTGGCCGCGGATCCGCTCGGTCCACGCGGCGACCGTGTCGGCCTCGTTGAGGGTGCGCTCGCCGACGTCGCGCGGGTCGCCGATCATGCCGGTGGCCCCGCCGGCCAGCACGATCGGGCGGTGCCCGGCGCGCTGGAACCGACGCAACGCCAGCAGCGGCACCAGGTGGCCGGCGTGCAGGCTCGGCGCGGTGGGGTCGAAGCCGGCGTACACCGTCATCGGCCCGCGCCGCGCTTCGGCGGCGAGCGCATCGAGGTCGGTGGACTGCGCGATCAACCCGCGCCAGCCCAGCTCGTCGAGGATCCCGGAAGACATCGCGCACGACTTTAGTCGCTCGCACGGCCACGATTCGCCCGCGCGCCGCTCTGTAAGGCAAGCTAACTAGGTGGCGCATCGTCGCGCCATCGACTTCCCCCCGTACGCGCACCAACAACGCGGAGCGTCATGGACAACCGATACTGGCCGTTGGTCGTCGTCATCATCATGCTGGCCCTCGGGCTGACGCTCACCATCGATGACTTCAAGCGGGCCGCCACGCTGCGCAAACCATTGGCCGTTGCGCTCGCCTGCCAGTCACTGTTGCTCCCGACCCTGTGCCTGCTGATCGCCGAGGCCTTCCACCTCGAACCGCACCTGGCGGTCGGGCTCATGCTGATGTCGGCGACCCCCGGCGGGACGATGTCGAACCTGCTCAGCCATCTGTTCAACGGGGACCTGGCGCTCAACCTCACCCTGACCGCCATCAACGCCGTGCTGTCGATCGTCGCCCTGCCCGCGATTCTGGCGGTATCGATGACCTGGTTCCTGGGCGAAGGCCGGTTCCTCCCGCTGCAGCTGGACAAGTTCGGCGCGGTGATCGCCCTGATCCTGGTTCCCATCGCGATCGGGGTCGCCATCCGCCACCGCTTCCCCGAGCTGGCCCGGCGACTGCAAAAACCGGTCCGGATCGCCGCGGTCGCGCTGCTGGTGCTCGCCATCGTCGCGGCCATCGCCGGGGGACGAACGACGCTGTGGCACAACATCGGCGCGCTGAGCGGAGCCGTCGTGGCGTTCTGCGCGGTAAGCCTGACCGTCGGTTACCTGGCGCCCCGCCTGATGCGGCTGGCCCCGCGGCAGGCCGTCGCGGTCAGCCTTGAGGTCGGGATGCACAACGCCGTCGTGGCGATGGGCATTGCCCTGAGCCCGCAGTTGCTGAACAGCGTCGTAATGGCCACGCCGGCCGCGGTATACAGCGCCGTCGCGCCGCTGCTGGCCGTGACGTTCATTCTCCTCGCCCGCCGGGTCGACCCGGCCTTTCGCGTCGCCGCCCCCGTCGCCGTCTAGCCCGATGGTGGCGACCCGCCGCGCCCCGCTACGCGGCGCTTGCGATCGCCACTAGTCACTGGTCCCGGGGGCGGGCGCCCGCGGGCTGCGGCGGTACGCGGAGACCTCCGGCCGGCCCCCGAGCCACAGTCGCCAGGGCCGGTCGGCGGCCTGGCTGACCCCGACGCGAGGGCCGGACACGGCGGTCAGCGGGTCGTGCAGTTCCACGGTCACCGGGCCAGCGGGGTCGAACAGGTCGATTCCGTTGTCGTCCATCGTGATCCCCAGGGCCGAGCACAGATTGCCGGGGCCGCGCGCCAGCGCCGCGGTGCGGACCAGCTCACCGCGGCGGGCACGCGCGACGTCGGTGCCGTCCTCGATGGCCGCGGCGCGCAGCAGCACGGCGGCGGCGGTGCCGTCGGGGCCGCAGGAGACGTTGGCGCAGACGTGGATCCCGTGACTGCGGTAGGTGTAGAGCCGCCCGGGCGGCCCGAACATCACGGCGTTGCGCCCGGACGGGCCGCGGTACGAGTGGGCCGCGGCGTCCGGCCAGGGACCGTTGGGCACCCCGCCGTAGGCCTCGACCTCGACGACGACGGCGCGCACCCCCCGTCCGGTCAGGGTTGCGCCGAGCAGCCGATGGGCGGCCGCGACCGGGTCCACCACCAGCCGGTCCGCAACCACCCAACGAACCTACCGGCACCGCGGACATGGCATTATCTCCGGTTGCCGCGTGGCAAAGGAGCCCAAATATGCATGCGATCGACCCCGCCGCCACGGCGTGGCTGCTGGCCAGCACCGCTCTCGTCCTGCTGATGACCCCGGGCCTGGCCATCTTTTACGGGGGCATGGTCCGCGCCACCGGGGTGCTCAACATGATCATGATGAGCTTCATCTCCATCCCGCTGGTCACGGTGGCGTGGCTGCTGGTCGGCTACACGATCGCGTTCTCCGAAGACGGCGCGGGCGGGTTCGTCGGCAACCTCCAGCACGTCGGGATGCTCGGTATCGGCCCCGACACCGTGCACGGGACCGTTCCCGAACTGCTGTATGCGACGTTCCAGTTGGCGTTCGCGATCGTCACGGCCGCGCTGGTCAGCGGCGCGATCGCCGACCGCGCCAAGTTCGCGGCCTGGATGACGTTCGTCACGGTGTGGGCGATCGTCGTGTATTCGGTTGTCGCGCATTGGGTCTGGGGGCCGGGCGGCTGGCTGGCCAAGATGGGCGTGCTTGACTACGCCGGCGGGCTGGTGGTCGAAATCGTGTCCGGCTCCTCCGCGTTGGCCCTGGCGCTGGTGCTTGGGCCGCGCATCGGCTTCAAGAAGGACGCCATGCGGCCGCACAACCTGCCGTTCGTCTTGCTCGGCGTCGGGCTGCTGTGGTTCGGCTGGTTCGGGTTCAACGCCGGGTCGGCCCTGGCCGCCAGCGGGACCGCCGCGGCCATCTTCCTCAACACCCTCGTCGCCGGCTGCCTCGGCATGCTTGGCTGGCTCGCGGTCGAACAGGTCCGCGACGGCCGGCCCACGACGTTCGGCGCGGCATCCGGTGTGGTCGCCGGCCTGGTCGCCATCACCCCGTCGTGCGGGACGGTCAACACGCTCGGGGCGGCGGTCGTGGGACTTGCGGCCGGTGTCGTGTGCTCGTTCGCGGTGGGTGCGAAATTCCGCTTCAACTATGACGATTCGCTGGACGTGGTGGGCGTGCACTTCGTCGGCGGCGTGGTCGGCGTCTCGCTGATCGGGCTGCTCGCCACCGCGGTGATGACGGCGGGCCCGCGGGGCCTGTTGTACGGGGGCGGCTTCGCCCAGCTGGGCAAGCAGTGCCTGGCGATCGTCGTGGTCGCGCTGTATGCGTTTGTCGTGTCGTTCGTTCTCGCGAAGCTGATCGACGTGACGATGGGCTTCCGGCTCAGCGCGGAGGACGAGACCACCGGCGTCGACCTCACCCAGCACGCCGAAACCGCCTACGCCGAAGGCGTGCACGGGCACCTGCCCCAGCGCCGCCCGGGTCTGCCCTCCGCATAACCGCGAGAGCGCGTCTGGCGACGCGGTCGCGAGTGCGCCCCTCGGTAATTGCACTTCCGGCGCCCTTGACAAGCCCTCTTCCGCGGACGATTATTCATCACATGATGAGTTCATCCAGTGATGAATTGTTGGCGAGGGGCCACGCCCCCGCGGTCAGCATCGAGCATCTGCGCGTTGTGCGCGGGAAACGCCCTGCCCTGCACGACTTTTCGGTGCAGATCGCGCAGGGCACCATCACGGGGCTGCTCGGCCCGTCCGGCTGCGGCAAGACCACGCTGATGCGCAGCATCGTGGGCACCCAGATCCTGACGTCCGGCACCGTCACGGTGTTGGGCCGGCCCGCCGGAAGCCCGGCGCTGCGCCGCCGCGTCGGATACATGCCGCAGGATCCGACCATCTACAACGACCTGCGCATCGTCGACAACGTGCGCTACTTCGCCTCGCTCTACGGCTTCGACAACCGCGCCGCCGACGACGCCATCGACCGGGTCGGCCTCACCGACCACCGGACCGCGTTCTGCGGCAACCTTTCCGGCGGCCAGCGCACGCGGGCGTCGCTGGCGTGCGCGCTGGTCTGCCAACCGGAGCTGCTCGTGCTCGACGAGCCCACCGTGGGTCTGGACCCGGTGCTGCGCGTCGATTTGTGGGAGCAGTTCACCGAGCTGGCCCGCGCCGGCACCACGCTGCTGGTCTCCAGCCACGTGATGGACGAAGCCGATCATTGCGGCGATTTGCTGCTGATGCGCGAGGGCCACCTGGTGGCCCACACCACCCCGACCCGACTACGAGAGGACACCGGATGCACGTCACTGGAGGACGCGTTTCTGTCCATCATCAAGCGCAGCACGAGGCTGCAGGCGGGCTAGGGCTCAAGGCGTACACAGCGACGACGACGCGGATCCTGCGCCAGCTGGCCGCCGATCGCCGCAGCGTCGCGCTGATCCTGGTGGTGCCGGTCGTGGTTATCACGTTGATGTACTTCATGTTTCACAACACCCGGCACCTTCCCGGAACACCGTCCCCGTTCAACAACGCCTGCCTGATCCTGCTGGGCCTGTTCCCGCTGTTCGTGATGTTCATCATCACGGCGATCACGATGCAGCGCGAACGAGCCTCGGGGACGCTGGAACGGATCCTGACCACTCCCCTGCGCCGGCTCGACCTGCTGATCGCCTACGGCACCGCGTTCTCGATCGCCGCGGCGGCGCAGGCGACGGTGGCGTGCACCGTGGCGTTCTGGTTCCTCGGCTTCGACACCAAGGGCAGCTGGGTGTGGGTGTTCGTGATCGCGATCGTCAACGCGGTGCTCGGCGTCGGCCTGGGCCTGCTGTGCAGTGCGTTCGCGCGCACCGAGTTTCAGGCCGTGCAGTTCATCCCGCTGGTGATGGTGCCGCAACTACTGCTGGCCGGCATCATCGTCCCGCGAGCGTTGATGCCAGACTGGCTGCAATGGATCAGCAACGTCATGCCGGCCAGCTACGCGCTGGAGGCACTGCAACAGGTCAATTCGCACACCGAGTTGACCGGAGTCGCGGTGCGCGACATCGTCGTCGTGGCGGGTTCCGCGTTCGCTGCGCTATGCCTGGCCGCGGCGACGCTGCGGCGCCGGACGCCGTAGTGGCGGGTCGCCACGGGGGGTCCTAGCGTGACGGCCGCCAACACCGGGCGCCGGCGGCCCGGGCGGCCGGCCGGCAGTTCCGACACCCGAGAGCGGATCCTGACCAGTGCCCGAGAGCTATTTGCCCGCAACGGGATTGACCGCACGTCGATCCGGGCCGTAGCCGCCGGAGCGGGCGTCGACGCCGCGCTGGTGCATCACTACTTCGGCACCAAGCAGCAGCTGTTCGCCGCCGCGATCCATCTCCCGATCGACCCGATGACGGTGCTGGTGCCGATGCGGGAGACCCCGATCGAGGAACTCGGTCTGCGGCTGCCGTCGGTGCTGTTGCCGATCTGGGACTCCGAAATGGGCGCGGGCTTGATCGCCACGGTGCGGTCCTTACTCACCGGAGCCGAAGTGCGCCTGGCGCGCTCGTTCCTGGAGGAGATCGTCGTCGAAGAGGTCGGTTCCCGCGTCGACAACCCGCCGGGAACGGGCAAGATCCGCGCCCAGTTCGTCGCGTCGCAGCTGATGGGCGTGGTGCTGGCGCGCTACATCGTGGGGATCGAACCGTTCGCGTCGCTGCCGGCCGAACAGATCGCGCGGACCATCGCGCCGAACCTGCAGCGCTACCTCACCGGGGATCTGCCGGACGGGCTCGCTGGATGAGGCGGGCGTGCTCGTCGTCGTCGACGTCGCGGGCCTCGTCGATCAGCAGCACCGGGATGCCGTCCTCGATGCGGTAGGCGCGCCGCAGCCGCGGGTTGTAGAGCAGCTCATCGTCGACCAGGAGCAAGGGGCCCCGGTCGGCCGGGCACACCAGGATGGCGAGCAGGGAGTCGTCGACCATCACCGGGCACCGCTCAGCTCGGACCGCACCCCGGGAGTCAACCGGCGGAACTCGCTGCTGCCCGCGTCGAAGTACCACGCCTGGCGACCCGCCTTGGGGATCCCGGCCGCGCGCAGGGCGCTGACGGTGGGCCGGTAGGTCGCGCTCAGCGTCATCTCCGGGCACACGTGCACGATGTCGGGCCCCAGCCCGACGGGTATCTTCGCGACGGCCTCGGTCAGGTCGGCCGCGGTGATGGTGGCCCCCGGCAGCAGCGTCACCGCCGACACCGCCGCCTGCTGGTCGCCAACGGGCACGTTGTAGGTCACCGCGAGGTCGATGCCGTTGATGCAGCCCAGCGCGTCGGTGACCGCTTCGGCGTAGACCAGGCCCCGCGCGGTGTGGACCACCGAGCCGCGCCGGCCCATCAACCAGTAGTCGCCGTCGTCGTCGCGGCGGAACAGGTACTCGGTGGATATCCAGGTGTCGCCGGCGGCGAAGACCCCGCGCTTGACCGACGCGCTGGGGTCGATCGGCCCGTTGGACTGCGCGAGCAGCACGCCGACCTGGTTGGGGGCGGCGATCTGGACGAAGCCACGGTCGTCCTCGAGGATCAGGTCGCGCTCGGCGTCGTACGCGCCGAGCTCGATGCGCCCGGCGCCCGGCAGCGGCCGGCCCTTGCTGCCGATCTTGGCGCCGGACACGTTGGCCAGCACCGCCTGTCCGTCGGTGGTAGCGAAGAATTCGACGACGCGCGCCGGGTCGAACGCGTCGACGACGCGCGCCCACAGCCCGGTCGGCATGCCGGAACCGATGAACAGGCGCACCGGATGGTTGCCGTGCAGCACGAACGCGGGGTCGTCGACGACGTCGCGCAGCATGGCCCAGGTGTAGGACACCACCGTCACGCCGTACTGCCGCACCTCCTGGACGAACCGGTCGGGCTGCAGCCCGCGCGACAGCGCGATGCGGGTGCCGCCGACGACCGCGCCGCCGAGGCTGACCAGCAGCGCCGACTCGTGGTGCAGCGGCGTCAGGCAGTACACGGTGTCGCGGCGGTCCAGGGCGGCGGTGGAGGCGGTCCCGAAGGCTGACACCGCCCAGCGGTAGTTGGTGATCTGCTTGGCGACCAACTCGCCGCCGGCGGCGTTGAACGCGATGAACGCCAGATCGCGGGCCAATCCCGGGTTGGGCCGGTACCACGCGGGCAGCTGCACCGCGTCCGGGTCGATCTGCTCCATGTCGATGATGTCGGAGTCGTGGGGCAGGTGCAGGTCGCGCGCCTCGCCGCCGCCGAGCACCAGGATCTGCCCGGGCAGGTCGCGCGCCGCGTCGAGGTTGGTCGGGTCGGTGAGGATCTCGGTCACGCCGCCGAGGCGGGCCGACGCCAACAGGTCGGCGTCGGGGCGCATCACCACGGCGATGGCGCCCAGCCGGGACAGGGCGGCGATGGCGACCAGCGCGCTGGGTCGCGTCTCCATCAGGACGCCGACGCGGTCGCCCTGGCGGACCCCGACCTCGATCAGGCCGCGGACGACGTTGTTGACGCGGCGGTTGACGGCCTCGTAGGTGTGCACGCGGCCGTCGAACAACAGGAACTCGCCCTGCGGGGCGTCGCGCGCCTGCTCGTCGATGATGCGGCCCAGCGAGATCCGGGTGTGGTCGTTGATCTGTCCGAGCCGGACCAGTCGCGGCAGCGTCCGGACCGTCTCCACGGCCAGGGTGCGCATCGACTTGTTGGCCGCGACCATGGCGTTGGCGGTGCCGCGCACCACCTCCAGCGCCGCCTCGGAGACCTCACCGAGGCCGTGCACGATCCGGGAGCTGAACGCGACACCGCTGGCGGTGTGCTCGATCGGCTGGTCGGCCATCAGGTCGATGCCGTCCGGCTTGTCCCCGCCGGTGGACAGCCATTGCACCCATTCGGCGACGGTGGGCCAGCTCTCCCGCGCCGCTCGAGATCCGACGACCAGACCGAAATGGCCTGTGCGGACCAGGCGTTCGTAGACCTCGGCGTACGGCGCCGCGCGGCGGATGCCGCGCACCGAGGCCGGCTGCCCGATGTCGTCCACCTCGCCGACGAAGGCCAGCACCGGGCAGGTGATGTCGGTGAGCGTGACCATCTGGCCGTTGATGGCGAAACCACCGGTCATCATCCGGTTGTGCGCGATGAACTGCTTGAGCAACTCGGAGATGGCCGGGCCCGACCACGCGATCCAGCCCTCGCGCTCGAGGAACCGGCGCTGCTGCCCGCGCGGCAGCAGCGCCTCCCGGTCGTGCAGCTGGCGCACGAAGTCGACGCGGGCCTTGGCCGTCTTGAGCGGGTCCATCATCTGAAAACCGGTGCGCGCCATCCAACTTGGGATGGCCAGCCGACTGAAGACGTGATCGGCCATGAAGTTGGCCGCGGGTGCGGCGAAGTTCGCCGGGATGCCCATCGGCAGGGCGGCCAAAGTGTCCACCGGCGAGCCGAACGCCACGATGCTGGCGAGGTTTTTCGACCGCCGGTAGGCGGCGACCTGATAACACCACATTCCACCCTGCGAGTAGCCCACCAGGTGGATGTCGCTGCCGGTGACGTCCTTGACCGTGTCGATCGCCTGGCTGAGCGCGACGATGTGGTCGGCCAGGTTGCGGCGCATGCCGCCCTCGATCTTGTCCGGCGAGCCGAAGTCGATGACCCACGGATCGATCCCGCGGGCGTGCAGGATCCCCACCGCGCCCTCTTCGCGGGTGACGTCCCACATGTCGGCCGACATCATCATCGGGTGCACCATCAGCACCGGCGGGCCCACCGGCGCATGCCCGGGCCGGCTGTCCGGCGGGAAATACCGGCGCAGCTTGTACATCGGGGTGCTCTCGACGATCTGGGACGGAGACGGGACGGTGCCGGTTTCCAAACCCCCCAGTCGCAAGACCTCGAGCCCGTTTTGTGCCGTCGCGACCAGGCGCTCGACCGGCCGCGTGACCATCGAAAAATTGAGATCCACCGCTGCTCCCTGACTCTTGACAGCTCCGACATCATGGCACATCGGCACGCACGGCGGTTTTGGTCAGGCTGTTTGCCCGCGGGTAGCTCAGCCCGCGCGATCCCGGTCCGTCGAATTAGGCGGAAGCGTTAATTTGTGGGCCTCCGGTCGCGGCGTTACAGGCCCGCGAGACCCATGGGCCCGAGTCGCGAAAGCGACGACTTGCGTTGGTTAGCGCCCGTGTTTAGGGGTATGCAACCCAGGCGCATGGTCCGCGACGCATGCCTGCATGCCGTCCGGACCACCTCGGTTGAAATACGCAGCTGGGCGCTTAACCAGTTCTCTGGGCAGCCATCTCGACTCGTTTGTCGTGACGGGTGTCGTCGGGTGGCTGGCACAGCGTGTTTCCTTGCGGAGTGAGGTGGCCCGATGGGCACGACGACGGCCCGATCTAACGGTCCCGGGCGCCCTGCCGCAATTCGCCAACGAATCCCAGCCGGCCGATGGTGCCCGGCGGACGTCAGGAAAGGGTAGGCAAATGTTGTTGCTAGGCAACGGCGGACGGCGCGAAGGCGGCCAGCCCCAGCAGCTGGCCGAGCGGGCACTGTACGACGTCGCGCACGGTCGCTTCGAACGCTCGCTGTCGGGCCTGACGGCGATGGCGGCGGTCGTCACGACGGCCGAAATCTACTTCGAGCACTACAAGGCCAGCTTCGGCAACAAGTGGATGTGGAGCCCCATTGTGGTGACCCCGCCGGTGGTCGTCGCCGGAATCGGCGGGGTGTTCTCGCGGCGCTGGGCCAAGCTCTGGCTGCCGATCACCGCCGGCATCTACACGGCCAACGGCCTGATGGGCGAGTATCTGCACGCCCGCGGGGTCGCGCGCAAGCCGGGCGGCTGGAAGCACGCGTCCTACAACGTGCCGATGGGCCCGCCGATCGCGGCGCCCGGATTGATGTGCATGGTCGGCGGGATGGGGCTGCTCGCCTCGGTCCTGCGCCGCGAACGGTTCCGGCGATAGATCTTCACGATGGCCGACACCTCGCTCCCCGACCACCTGCCCAACCTGCGCCCCGATCGTCAGCCCCCGCACCCGTCGTGGCTTCCGAAGCAGCGCCGCGGCACCACCCCCCAAATGATCGGGCGCTACCCCGATTTCGATGTGCTGGAAAGCGCCGGCTCGTGGGACGACGCCACCAGGAAGGTGGTGCTGGCCCGGCTGGAACCCCCCGGCCCGCTGCGGTTCTTCACCGACGACGAGGAGCCGTGCCTGCGCGCGTTCTGTGACACGGTGCTGGCGCAGGATCGCGAACCGCGGGTGCCGGCGGCCGAATCCATCGACTCCAAGCTCGCCGACGGGCGCCTCGACGGCTACCAGTACGCCGACATGCCCGACGATCGCGACACCTGGCGGCTGGTGCTGCGCGCACTGGACGAGACCGCCGCGCGCCGCTACGGCGCGGCCTCGTTCGCCGTGGCCGAACCCGCCACCCGCGAAGCGATCATCGACCAATTCTCCAAGGGCCAGCTGGAGGACGGGACCTGGGAACGCCTGAATGTCAAGCGCGCCTGGTCGGTGTGCATGCGAATGACGTTGTCGGGCTTCTACTCCCACCCCTGGGCGTGGAACGAGATCGGCTTCGGCGGACCGGCCTACCCGCGCGGGTTCATGCGTCTCGGCGGTGCCACCGGGCCCGCCTCGGCGCGCGAACCGTTCGAGACCCCCGGGGCGACCGACGAGGATCCCGTCCGAGTCGTGCAAGAGGGTGAGATCTGATGGGCGACTTTTGGCGCGGCCTGTTCAAGGGGGCGGTCGGACCCAAGGACAACGATTCGCGGTTCCTGCTCGACGTGCACTCCCGCGACCTGCCCGGCGAGAAGACCATGCGCCGCTTCCACGACGACGACGAGGTCGACCTGGTCGTCGTCGGCGCCGGCGCGGGCGGCTCGGTGCTCGCGCAGCGGCTGGCGCGCGCGGGCTGGCGGGTGGTGATCCTCGAGGCCGGACCCTTCTGGCATCCCGACGAGGACTGGGTGTCCGACGAGGCCGGTTCGCACTCCCTGTACTGGACGCAGAAGCGGATCATCGGCGGGGCGGATCCGATCGAGCTGGGCAAGAACAACTCCGGGCGCGGCGTCGGCGGCTCGATGGTGCACTACGCCGGCTACTGCCCGCGGTTCCACCCCAGCGACTTCGCCACCCACAGCCTCGACGGGGTCGGCGCCGACTGGCCCATCCGCTACGAAGACGTGCTGCCCCACTACGAGCGCGTCGAGCTGGAGTTGCCGGTGGCCGGCCAGAACTGGCCGTGGGGCTACCCGCACCGGTATTCGTTCGCCCCGCATCCCATTTCGGGCGCTGCCGCCAAGCTGTGGGAGGGCGCGCTGAAGCTCGGCATCGAGATGCGCGTGGGCCCCGTCGGCATCGTCAACGGCACCTTCGGCAACCGCCCGCACTGCATCTACCGCGGCTATTGCCTGCAGGGCTGCAAGGTCAACGCCAAGGCCAGCCCTTACGTCACGCACCTGCCCGACGCGCTCGCCCACGGCGTGGAGATCCGCGCCAACTGCATGGCCGCGCGCGTCGAACTCGACGAGAGCGGCGCCGCGCGGGGCGTGGTCTACTACGACGAGACGGGCGGCGCCGAACGGCTGCAGCGCGCGAAAGTCGTTGCCGTGGCCGGGTATTCGATCGAGACTCCACGCCTGCTGCTGAACTCGGCCAGCGACCGATTCCCCAACGGGCTGGGCAACAACGACGACCAGGTCGGGCGCTACGTGATGGTGCAGGGCGCCACCCAGTCCGCGGGCCGGTGGGCCGACGAGGTCCGGATGTACAAGGCGCCTCCCCCGGAGGTGTCGTCCGAACAGTTCTACGAGACCGACCCCGCACGGGGATTCGCCCGCGGCTTTTCCATCCAGACGGTGTCGCCGATGCCCATCGGCTGGGCCGAACACGTGCTGGCCGACGGGCATTGGGGCCGCGCCCTGCGCGAGTACATGCGCGACTACAACCACTGGGCGACCATCGGCGTGCTCAACGAGTTGTTGCCGCGGCCGGACAACCGGGTCACCCTCGCCGACGAGACGGACCCGTACGGCATCCCGGTGGCCCGGTTCGACTACACGCTCTGCGACAACGACAAGGCCAACATCGCCTACTCCACCAAGGTGATCGGCGACATCCTGCACGCCGCCGACGCCCAGGACGTGCTCACCATCGAGCGCTTCGCCCACCTGATCGGCGGCGCCCGCATGGGGACCAGCCCGCAGAATTCGGTGGTCGACTCCGATCACCGCGTGTGGGGGGTGCCGAACCTGTTTCTCGCCGACGGATCGGTCTGCCCGACGCAGGGCTCGGCGAATCCGGCCCTGACGATCATGGCCCTGGCCTCGCGGCTGGCCGAACGGATGGCGGCCGGCAAGATCCGCACCGATGCGGCCGGCGCGGTCGATCGACGGTCCACGGCGGGGGCCCGTGGCTGAGCAGACGATCGACATCGAGGCGGCCTACGCGCCGCGGGTGCTGCGCGAGTATGCGCTGCTCGCCGACGGCGAGCGGGGCGCGCTGATCGGCCCGCAGGGCGACGTGGCGTGGCTGTGCGCGCCGCGGTGGGACTCCGACGCCGTCTTCTCCAACCTGATCGGCGGCGACGGGGTGTACGCGATCACCCCGACCGACGTGCGGCACGTGTGGGGCGGCTACTACGAGCCGGGCACCCTGATCTGGCGCAACCGCTGGATCACCCGGGACGGCATCGTCGAGTGCCGCGAGGCGCTCGCCTTTCCCGGCGATCCCGGCCGGGTGGTGTTGCTGCGGCGGCTGATGGGCTGCCGCGGGACGGCGCGGTTGCGGATGCTGCTGGCGCCGAGCGCGTCGTTCGGCCGTCACGGCCCGGGCCAGCCCACTTTCGAGGACGGGGTGTGGAGCGGCCGGTCGGGGCGGTTGCGGTGGCGGTTTACCGGCGGCGACGACGCGCGCGCCGTGAAATCGGCGCACGGCCGCGGTGAGCCGCTGATGGGCGAGCTCACCATCGACGAGGGCCGGCACCACGATCTGGTGCTCGAGCTGTCCGAACGCGCCCTGCCCGAGCAGCCGCCCGACCCCGACATCACCTGGGACGCCACCGCGGCGGCCTGGCAGCGCAGCATCCCCGAACTGAACTGCACGATCGCCCCCCGCGACGGGCGTCACTCCTACGCGGTGCTGCGCGGGCTGACCAGCAGCGGCGGCGGCATGGTCGCCGCGGCCACGATGAGCCTCCCCGAACGCGCGCACACCAACCAGAACTACGACTACCGCTACGCCTGGATCCGCGACCAGGTGTACGCCGGCCTCGCCGCGGCCGCCGCGGGCGCGACCGAGCTGCTCGACCAAGCGGTCGAGTTCGTCGGCGCCCGGCTGCTCGAGCACGGCCCGCACCTCAAGCCCGCCTACACGGTCACCGGCGGCGCCGTGCCCAGCGAGGAGACCCTGGACCTGCCCGGCTACCCGGGCGGCGCCGACAAGGTCGGCAACTGGGTCAATCAGCAATTCCAGCTCGACGTCTTCGGCGAGGCGCTGCAGCTGCTGGCCACCGCCGGTGCCGCCGACCGGCTCGACGCCGAGGGCTGGCGCGCCGCGCAGGCCGCCATCGGCGCGATCGAAAAGCGTTGGCGCGAGCCGGATGCCGGTGTGTGGGAGATCGACGACGAGCGCTGGACGCAGTCCCGCCTGGCCTGTGTGGCCGGGCTGCGCGCCATCGCCAAGGTGGCCGGCGCCGGTCCCGAGGTCGCCGCCTCCGCTTCGCTGGCCGACGCGATCCTCGCCGGCACCGCGTCGGACAGCGTGCACCCGCACGGCTACTGGCAACGCAGCCCGCGGCTTTCCGGGGTCGACGCGTCGCTGCTGCTGCCACCGGTGCGCGGCGCCGTGCCCGCCGACGATCCCCGCACCCGGGCGACGCTGGACGCGGTGCGCCGGGAACTCGCCCACGACGGCTACGTCTATCGCTTCCGGCACGACGAACGCGAGCTCGGCGACGCCGAGGGCGCCTTTTTGCTCTGCGGATTCATGATGGCGCTCGCCGAACACCAACTGGGACACGCCCATTGCGCCATGCGCTGGTTCGAACGCAACCGCGCCGCATGCGGCCCGCCGGGCCTGCTGTGCGAGGAATACGACGTCAGGCAACGCCAGCTGCGGGGCAACCTGCCCCAAGCGTTCGCGCACGCCCTGCTGCTGGAATGCACGGCCACCCTCGCCGACGACGCCGTCCATCACGCCTGAACGAGAGGAGATTCAGCGATGACACAGACCACGCAAACAGTGGTGATCACTGGAGCCAGCGCCGGCATCGGCCGGGCCACCGCCCAATTGTTCGGGCAGCGCGGCGCCAACGTGGCCCTGCTCGCCCGCGGCGCGGCCGGCCTGGAAGGCGCCGCCCGCGACGTCGAAGCCGGTGGCGGTAAGGCGCTGGCCATCCCGACCGACGCGGCCGACTATTCGGCCGTCGAGGCCGCCGCCGACGAGACCGAAGCCGCGTTCGGGCCCATCGACACCTGGGTCAACGTCGCGTTCACCTCGGTGTTCGCGCCGTTCTGGGAGATATCCGCCGAGGAGTTCAAGCGCGTGACCGAGGTGACCTACCTCGGCTACGTGCACGGCACCATGGCGGCGCTGGCGAAGATGCGCCCGCGCGACCGCGGCACCATCGTGCAGGTCGGGTCCGCGCTCAGCGAGCGGTCCATCCCCCTGCAGTCGGCGTACTGCGGCGCCAAGCACGCCACCAACGGCTTCACCGAATCGGTGCGCTGCGAGCTGCTGCACGAGGGCTCCAACGTGCGGATCACCGTGGTCCAGATGCCGGCGGTCAACACCCCGCAGTTCTCCTGGGTCCTGTCCCGCCTGCCCCGCCATCCGCAGCCGGTGCCGCCGATCTATCAGCCGGAGGTCGCCGCCCGCGGCGTCGTCTACGCCGCGGATCATCCCGGGCGCAAACAGTATTGGGTCGGCGACAGCACCGCGGTCACCCTGCTGGCCCAGAAGTTCGTCGCGCCGTTGCTGGACCGCTACCTCGGTCGCACCGGATACGACTCGCAGCAAACCGACGAACGCGTCAACGGACGGCGGCCGCACAACTTGTGGGAGCCCGTCGACGCCGAGACCGGCAGCGACCACGGCGCCCACGGCGAGTTCGACGACCAGTCCCACGCCCACAGCCCCGAATTGTGGTTCTCCCACCACCCCGTCGCCGGCGGCACAAGCGCGCTGGGGGTCGGGCTGGGCGCGCTGCTCGGGATGCGGTTCGCCCGCCGGCGGGCCCGATGATCGTCTGGGCGCGAGTGGGCTACGGGATCGCGCTGCTGGCCATCCCGAGCCCGCTGCTGCGGTTGGTCACCAATCAGCCGGCGACCGCGCGGGAGCGGGCGGTCACCCGCATCCTGGGGGCGCGGCTGCTGGCGCAGGCGGCGGTGACCGACGTCCGGCCCGACGCGGTGAGCGTCGCGCTGGGCGCCGAAGTCGACTTCGTGCACGCGATCACCATGCTCGGCTGGGCGGCGGTGGACCGCGGCGCCCGGCGCCTGACCCTGTTCAGCGCCGCGACCGCCGGCCTGTTCGCCGTCGCCGGCGCCGCGCAGGCGCGGCGGGCACCCGCGGTCGCGGACGCGCCGACCGGCGACGCGCTGGCCACCCTGGTCCGGCTCCGCCACCGGGCCGCCGAAACGGTCGCCCGGTACACGCTGCCCGGCTTCGTTCGCGCGGGCCTGAAAACTTAGGAGGGCCGCATGCTGGACGCTTGCATCGACGAGGTCACCGCGCAGGCATACGAGATCCCCACCGACGCACCGGAAGCCGACGGCACCTTCGCCTGGTCGTCGACCACGCTGATCCTGGCCGAGGTGGTCGCCGGCGACCGGCGCGGGCTCGGCTACACCTACGCCGCCGGCGCCTGTCACGAGCTGATCACCGGGCCGCTCGCCGGCGCGGTCAACGGACACAGCGCCCTCGACATCACCGGCGCCTGGGAATCCATGGTCCGCGCGATCCGCAACAGCGGGCGCCCGGGGCTGGTGTCCTGCGCGATCTCGGCGGTCGACGCCGCGCTGTGGGACCTCAAGGGGAAACTGCTCGACCTGCCCGTGTGCCGGCTGCTCGGCGTGGCGCACCCCGAGGTGCCGATCTACGGCAGCGGCGGCTTCACCACCTACGACGAGCGCCAGACCCGCACCCAGCTGGAGCGCTGGGTGGACACCTGGAAGATCCCGCGGGTCAAGATCAAGATCGGCGAGGCGTCGGGTTCCGACGAGCGCCGCGACCTGGACCGAATCGCGCTGGCGCGCAAGGTGATCGGGCCCGAGACCGAATTGTACGTCGACGCCAACGGCGGCTACCACCGCAAGCAGGCGATCCGGGTGGCCCACGCCATGGCCGACCACGACGTCACCTGGTTCGAGGAACCGGTGTCGTCCGACGACCTCGCCGGGCTGCACGAGGTGCGCGACCAAGTGACCCCGGACGTCACCGCCGGCGAATACGGCTACGACCTGACCTACTTCCGCCGGATGCTGGCCGCCGAAGCGGTCGACTGCCTGCAGATCGACGTCACCCGCTGCGGCGGCATCACCGACTGGCTGCGGGCCGCGGCCGTCGCCGCCGCGCACAACGTCGACGTCTCCGGGCACTGCGCCCCCAACCTGCACGCCCACGTCGCCGCCGCGATTCCCAACCTGCGGCACCTCGAATACTTCCACGATCACCACCGCATCGAGCACATGCTCTTCGACGGCGCCCTGCCCCCCGACGGCGGAACGTTGCGGCCCGATCAGCACCGGCCCGGCCTGGGGCTCGAGTTCAAGCACCGCGACGCCGAGCAGTACCGGGTCCGGTGAACTGCCGCCCATCGGCGGCGAATTTCACATTTTGCCAGCACCGCCAGGCATAAACACACGCGATAATGGACACTAGAAATAGTAGATCAGAGCAATGATGCGGTGGGCGAGGAAGGCCGTGCGCGATGACTGTGAACTTCGAAGACGAGGCCGTTGAGCGTCGCAACGGGCGGGCGGGCGCCGACGGTTCGGGCTCGGCGTGTGACGAGCTCATGGCCGGCATAGTCGAGGACCGCGGGCTGGGCGCGGTCGACTTGGTCCTGGGCCTCGGCGAGCCGCAGCGCGTCGGCAGGTTCCGGTTCTTCCTGGACGGCCGGCGCTGGGAGTGGTCGGACGCGGTCGCGCGCATGCACGGCTACGAGCCCGGACAGGTCGAGCCGACCACCGAACTGTTGCTGCAACACAAGCACCCCGAGGACCGCGAGCGCGTCGCGGCCGTGCTCGACCACGTGCTGAAGGGAAAGCCGTTCAGCAGCCGCCACCGCATCATCGACACCGCCGGGCATACCCGCTGCGTCGTCGTCGCGGGTGACCGGATGCTCGATGAGCGCGGCGCGCTGGCCGGGACGTCGGGTTTTTACGTCGACGTCACCGACTCGCTGCATACGGACATCACCAACGTCCTGGAGGCGGTGGCCGACGCCCGCGCCAAGATCGAGCAGGCCAAGGGGGTGCTCATGAGCGCCTACGGCATCTCCGCGGAGCGCGCATTCGACCTGCTGGTCTGGCGTTCCCAGGAGACCAACCTCAAGGTGCGCGACCTCGCCGCCCGTTTCCTGGAGGCGGTGGCCGGCAAGGCGTCGCCCGACACGCGGACCCACGTCGACCAGGCGCTGCTGACCCTCGAATAATTGGCCGGGTGGCGCACCTACTGGGAGCCGAGGGCATTCGCCTGGAATATCCGACCCAGGTCGTGTTCGAGTCGGTCACGCTGGGGGTCGACGACGGCGCTCGGATCGGCATCGTCGGGCGCAACGGCGACGGCAAGTCCAGCCTGTTGGGCCTGCTGACCGGCCAGGTGCGGCCCGATGCCGGCCGCGTCACGCGGCGCAGCGGGCTGCGGGTCAGCGCCCTGAGCCAGGCCGACACCCTCGAACCGGCGCACACCGTGGGCTGGACGCTGGTCGGTGACCAGCCCGAGCACCAGTGGGCGGGCGACGCGCGGGTGCGCGAGGTGGTCGGCGGGTTGGTGGCCGACATCGCCTGGGACGCAACGATCGACACGCTGTCCGGCGGCCAGCGGCGGCGGGTCCAGCTGGCCCGGCTGCTGATCGGCGAGTGGGACGTGATTGCCCTCGACGAGCCCACCAACCACCTGGACATCGAGGGCATCACCTGGCTGGCCGGCCACTTGCGGCAGCGCTGGGCCCGCAACGCCGGCGGGCTGCTGCTGGTGACGCACGACCGCTGGTTCCTCGACGAGGTCGCCACCACGACGTGGGAGGTGCACGACGGGATCGTCGAGCCGTTCGACGGCGGCTACGCCGCCTACGTGCTGCAGCGCGTCGAGCGCGACCGGGTGGCCGCCGCGAGCGAGGCCAAGCGGCAGAACCTGATGCGCAAGGAGCTCGCGTGGCTGCGCCGGGGCCCGCCGGCGCGCACCTCCAAGCCCAAGTTCCGGATCGAAGCCGCCAACCAGCTGATCGCCGACGTGCCGCCGCTGCGCAACACGGTCGAGCTGGCCAAGCTGGCGACCGCGCGACTCGGTAAGGACGTCATCGATCTGCTCGACGTGTCGGTCTCCTTTGGGGGCCGCCCGGTGCTGCGCGACGTCGAATGGCGGATCGCGCCGGGCGAACGCACCGGCATCGTCGGGGCCAACGGCGCCGGCAAGTCGACGCTGCTGGGGCTGATCGCCGGCACCGTCACGTCGGACACCGGGCGCGTCAAGCGCGGCAAGACAGTTCGGCTGGCGGTGCTGGACCAGCGGGGCGAGGAGCTGGGCGCGCTCGCCGGCGACCGGATCGCCGACGTGCTGGGCCGGCTGCGCGGCGGCTACGAAGTCGACGGCCGCGAGGTGACCCCGGCCCAGCTCCTGGAGCGACTCGGGTTCGGCGGTGGCCCGCTGTCCGCGCGCGTCGGTGACCTGTCCGGTGGCCAGCGGCGGCGGCTGCAGCTGATGCTCACGCTGTTGTCCGAACCGAACGTGCTGCTCCTCGACGAGCCCACCAACGACGTCGACACCGACATGCTGACCGCCGTGGAGGACCTGCTCGACTCGTGGCCGGGCACCCTGATCGTCGTCTCGCACGACCGCTACCTGCTGGAGCGGGTCACCGACCAGCAGTACGCGATCCTCGACGGGCGGCTGCGGCACCTGCCCGGCGGCGTCGACGAGTACCTGCGGCTGGCGGCGCACCGTCCGGTCCCGTCCGAGCGCCCGCGGGCCGGGCCGCCGGCTTCCGAGACGATGTCCGGCTCGCAGCGGCGCACCGCCGAGAAGGAGCTGGCCGCCGTCGACCGTCAGCTCGCGCGGCTCGCCGATCGGATCGCGGCCAAACACCACGAGCTCGCCGATCACGACCAGTCCGATCACGCCGGCCTGACTCGGCTGACCCGGGACCTGCGCGGCCTGGAAGACGAGGTCGCCGCGACGGAGATCCGCTGGCTGGAGCTGTCGGAGTTGCTCGAATGAGCGCCTATCGGCCGGTGCGCTACCCGCCCGGCGAGGCGTTGCTGGCGCTGTACCGGTGGCGCGGCCCGGTGATCAATTCCGGAGTCGGCCGGCACGGCTACACCTACCTGCTGGGCCCCGAGGCGAACAAGTTCGTGTTCGCCAACGCCGATGCGTTCAGCTGGCGGGAGACCTTCGAGAACCTGGCCATCGTCGACGGACCCACCGCGCTGATCGTCAGCGACGGCGACGACCACCGCCGCAGGCGCAGCGTCGTGGCGCCCGGCCTGCGGCACCGGCAGATCCAGGACTACGTGGAGACGATGGTGGCGAGCATCGACGCCGTCATCGACGGATGGCGACCCGGGCAGCGGCTGGACATCTACCAGCGGTGCCGCTCGGCGGTGCGCCACAGCACCGCAGCGAGCCTGTTCGGCCCGCGCATGGCCGCGCATTCGGACTTCCTCGGCGAGCAACTGCAGCCCCTGCTGGACATGACCCACCGGCTGCCGCAGGTGATGCAGCTGGAGGGGCGGCTGAACTCCCCGGGCTGGCGGCGGGCGATGGCGGCGCGGAGCAGCATCAACGACCTCGTCGACGCCCAAATCGCCGAGGCCCGCGCGCAGCCCATGCCCGACGACCACATGCTCACGATGCTGATCAACGGCCGCGGGGACGAGGGTTACGCGTTGAGCGACAACGAGATCCGAGACGCGGTCATTTCGCTGATCACCGCCGGCTACGAAACCACCAGCGGCGCGCTGGCCTGGGCGATTCATACGCTGTTGGCACTGCCCGGCGCGTGGGACGCCGCCGCCGACGAGGTGCGCCGCGTGCTGGGCGACCGGCCGCCCGCCGCGGGCGACCTGGACGCGCTGACCTACCTCAACGGCGTCGTGCACGAGACGCTGAGGCTGTATCCGCCCGGCGTCGTCTCCGCCCGCAAGGTGACCCGGGACCTGAGATTCGACGGACACCGGATCCGGGCGGGACGGCTGCTGATCTTCAGCCCGTACGTCACACACCGGCTCCCCGAGCTGTGGCCGGAGCCGACCGAGTTCCGGCCGGCGCGCTGGGATCCCGGTTCCCCGGATTACCGCAAACCCGCGCCGTATGAATTCATTCCGTTCAGCGGGGGCCTGCATCGCTGCATCGGAGCGGTCATGGCCACCACCGAGATGACCGTCATGCTCGCGCGGCTGGTCGCCAGGACCACGCTGCGGCTGCCCTCTCAGCGCATCCGCGCCCACAACCTCGCCGCGCTGTCCCCCAGGCCGGGGGTGACCGTCGACGTCGTCGGGCTCGTGGCAGATCGCAAGCGCGCCGTAGCCGGGCGCGGCGGGCCGCCACCATCGGGCTAGTGCCAGCGCAGTAGCACCAATTCGGAACAGAATCCGGGACCCATCGCGAGCATCAGCCCGGGGCTGCCGCTCGGCGGCGGCTTGGCGATGGTGTCGCGCAGGATGTGCAGCACCGATGCCGACGACAGGTTCGCGATTTCGCCCAGCGAGCGCCAGGTCAACTCCAGCGCGTCGGGGCCGAGCTCGAGGTTCCTGGCGATGGCGTTGATGACCTTGGGACCACCCGGGTGAGTGACCCATGCGCCGATGTCGTCCTTGGTCAGCCCGTTCGTGGCGAGGAACCCGTTGACGTCGTCGGCCAGGTAGCGGTCGATGAACGTCGTCAGCTCCGGCGACAGCACCAGCTGCAGCCCCGAGGAGTTGACGTTCCAGCCCATGATGTGCAGCGATTCGGGGTACAGGCGGCTGCGCGAGTCGACGATGTCGGGCCCTCCCGCGCGCACCGCGGCCGCGCGGCGGTCGCCCACGGCCACCACCGCGGCCGCGCCGTCGCCGAACAGCGCGCTGCCGACCAGCCCCGACACGGTCGGCTTGACCGCCGGGTAGGTCAGCGAGCAGAGCTCGACCGAGACCAGGACCGCGACGCCGTCCGGATCGCCGCGCAGGTAGTCGTGCAGCCGGGCCACCCCCGCGGCACCGGCCGCGCAGCCCAGGCCGAACAGCGGCATCCGGCGCACGTCCGGCCGCAGGCCGAGCCGACCGGCGATCCGCGCGTCCAGCGACGGCACCGCGACACCGGTGACGGTCGAGGTGGCGATCAGGTCGATGTCTCCGACCTCCAGGCCGGCCTCCTCGAGCGCGCCCAGCAGCGCCTCGCAGCCGAGGTCGACGGCGGCGTCGATGAAGATCTCATTGGCCTCGCCGAAGTCGGTCAGCGTCGGGTAGCGCTCCAACGGCAGGACGAAGTGACGGCTGTTGACCTTCGCGGCCGCGTGCAACCGCCGAACAATCTCCTCGTGTTCCTTCAATCCGGGAAACTCGACGAATTGATCGGTGATCTCGCTCTGGCTATACCGATGTGGCGGCAACGCTCCGAACACGCCCGCGATAACGCTCATGCCCCTACCTTGCTTGGGTCGTGATCGAAGAAAATGATCACTTTCGTGCGCCGCCGAGAATGTAGCGCCAATGTGGAAGTTTAGAAGTTTTGCGGCAGCCCCGCAAAGTCGTTGCTATTCAACGTATGTGCAATTGCGTTATTAAACGCATGTCGAATTACCTTATCACGCGGTGTTTTCGAGTCCCCCGGCGATTGTTTCCTTATTGAACCTCGCCCGCTTCGTCGGCATCAAGCGCAAGCGCGATCAGCGCCTCGGGGCTCAACGAGTCGATGGCGTCTTCGGCCATCGTTGATGGAGCGCACGGATTTTCCGGATCACCCGCCAACGCCAATAGTTTGTCGAGCAATCCGGTCCTTCGAAGTTCGTGAATCGGAATATTTTTCAGCACCGACCAGATCTTTTCGTCATTGGACTTTTCGTGTTCACCGTGCAGCAGCTGTTGCGCCAGGTGATCGGCCAGGGCCGCCGGGTTTGGATAGTCGAAGACCAGTGTGCGCGACAGCGCCAGCCCCGTGTCCGCTTTGACGCGGTTGCGTAATTCGACCCCGGTCAGGGAATCAAACCCGAGGTCTTGGAAAGCGCGCTCGGCGTCGACGGCGTGGAGATCGGCATGTCCCAACACGGCCGCGGCGTGCCCGCACACCAGCGCGACGAGTTCTCGGCGCTGCTCGTGGTCCGGCAATGGGCGCAGCCGCTCGGCCAATTCGGCTGGCCGCGACGCCACCGGCGACGGCGTGTCCGTGCGGTCACCCAACCAGAACCGTTGGCGCGCAAAGCCATACGTCGGTAGCGGGACTCGTTGACCACCCCGCAGCACAGCGCCCCAACGGACCGCCACGCCGGCGGTGAAGAGCCGGCCGGCCGCGGTGAGCAGCGATTCCACTTCCGGCCGGTCCTTGGCGGCGAGCGTGGTCACCGAGACGGGATGGTCGGTGGTCACGGAGTGCTCGACCGCGGCGCCGAGGCCGCCACCCGGCCCGACTTCGACGAACACGTCGGCACCGTACGACTCGGCGGCTCGCACCCCGTCGGCGAAACGCACCGGACGGCGGACGTGCTCAACCCAGTAATGCGCCGACCCATACCCGGGCCCGGCGAGCTGCCCGGACACGTTGGACACCAGGGCAATTCGCGGCTCCGCCGGCGACACGTCGGCCACCACCGCGGCGAAGTCGTCGATCATGGGCTCCATCAGCGGTGAGTGAAAAGCGTGCGAGACCGTCAGCCGATGCACCCGCCTGCCTTGCCGCGCCAGAGTGTCCGCGACCGCAGCGGCCGCAGCGTGCGCGCCCGAGATGACCACCGCGTCGGGGCCGTTGACGGCGGCGATCGCCAGGCCGTCGGTCAGCAATGGCGTCACGTCGGCCTCGCCGGCGGCCACCGCGATCATCACGCCACCATCGGGCAGCCCGGCCATCAACCGGCCACGCGCCGCCACCACTTTGGCCGCGTCGGCGAGTGACAATACCCCCGCCAGATGCGCCGCCGTGATCTCGCCCACCGAATGACCCAGCGCCACATCCGCGACAATCCCCCAGTCCCGCAACAACTCCGCCAGCGCGCGCTCGATCGCGAACAACGCCGGTTGCGCGAACTCGGTGTTGTCCAACAGCTTTGCGTCGCCGCCCCACATCACGTCGCGCAGGGGCAACCGCAGGTGGTCGTCCAGCGCCGCCGCGGCCTCATCGAAGGCCCGCGCGAACGCGGGAAACCGGCCATACAACCGCGTCCCCATCGCGAGGGACTGCGCGCCCTGCCCGGGGAATACGAACGCCGTCTTGCCCGGTGCGCGCGCCCGGCCCACCGCCACGTCGGGACGCGCCTGGCCGTCGGCCAATCCCGCCAGCCCCGAGGTGAGCGCTGCTCGGTCCGCACCCACCAGCACCGCGCGATGCTCGAACACCGACCGCGTCGTCGCCAATGACCATCCCACGTCGCCGACCTCCAGCGCCGCATCGGCGGTGACGTGGGTCAGCAGCCGGGCGGCCTGATTGGCCAGCGCCCGTTCCGAACGACCCGACAGCACCCACGCCGTCGGCGCGTCACCGCGGTCACGCGCCTCGCTTTTCACCCGCGCGGGGGCCTGCTCGACGAGGACGTGCGCGTTGGTCCCGCCCATGCCGAACGACGACACACCGGCCCGGCGCGGTTCCGCGTCCTCCGGCCAGGGGGTCAGCGTGGCGTTGACGCGCAGCCCGAGGCTTTCCGGATCGAATCCGGGACCCGGCGCCGCGTAGTTGAGACTCGGTGGAATGGCGGCGTTTTCGACTGCCAACACAGTCTTGATCAGACCCGCGATGCCCGCGGCGGCGCCGGCGTGGCCGATGTTGGTCTTCACCGACCCCAGGCCGAGCGGATGGCGTCGGGGCCCGGCGAAAACCTCGCCGAGTGCCGTCGCTTCCACGGAGTCGCCGATTTCGGTTCCCGTGCCGTGCGCCTCGATGTACTGCAGCTGGCCGGCGTCGAGGCCGGCGGTCCGCAACGCGCGCCGGACGACGTCGACTTCGCCCCGGACGGACGGCACCGTCGGGGCGGCGGCGCTGTGCCCGGCGTTGGCCACCGCGCTGCCACGGATGACGGCGCGGATGGGGTCACCGTCGGCGAGGGCCGCGCGCAACGGCTTCAGCAGCACCAGCCCACCGCCCTCGCTTCGCACGTAGCCGTCGGCGCGCGCGTCGAACGCATAGGTGTGACCCGTGGGCGACAACGCGCCGAATTCCGTTTCCAGCGAGGCGGTTTCGCCGGCCAGGTTCAGGTGTACGCCGCCGGCCAGAGCCAGCTCCGACTCGCCGGTCCGGATGCTTTCGCAGGCGAGGTGCACCGCCACCAGCGACGACGATTGGCCGGAATCGACGGTCAAACTCGGGCCCTGCAGCCCCAACGCATACGAGACGCGGTTCGCGATCATCGTCCGGCTGACACCGGCGAAGGAGTGGTGGTCGATTTCCTGGGCGAGCGTCAACACGCCGTAGTCGTCGTTCATCGCGCCGAGGTAGACCGCGACCCGTTCTCCGCGCAGGGTTTCCGGTAGCACGAAGGCGTCTTCGAGGGCCTCCCACGCCAACTCCAGCGCGAGGCGCTGCCGGGGGTCCATCGCGGCGGCCTCGCGCGGCGAGACGTTGAAGAAGTTCGCGTCGAACTCGGCGACGTCACCGGGCAACGCGGAGGCTTCGGCGCCGTCGCGAATCAGCCGCCAGAACCCGTCCGGGCTGCCGGCGCCGGGGAGTCGGCAGGCCAGCCCGATGACTGCGATGGCTGTCGGTGGCACCGGTCAGGGCCCGACTTCTTCGTCCAGGATGGCGAACAGCTGGCTTTCGGTCGCCGTGTCGAGGTCATCGCCGAACAGCTCGACGGGGTCGAGGTCCGGCTCCGGGGCGCTCAGGGTGGAGAGCAGCGTGTCGATCCGGGCCGTCAGGAGGGCCTTGTCGCCGGGACTCCAGCCCGGCTGGTCGATCAGCGCCTGCAGTTCGCGCGCGACGTCGTTGAAGCGGGCCATGCGGTCGGGCGGGTCGTTGGTGGGCGCCGTGGCCAATTGGGCGTCGAGGTGCTCGGCCAGCGCTGATGGAGTGGGGTGATCGAAGATCAGGGTGGGCGACAGGGTGAGCCCGGTCGCCGTCTTGAGGCGGTTCCGCAGCTCCACCGCGGTCAGCGAGTCGAACCCGAGATCCTGGAAGGCACGCTCGGCGTCGACGTCCGCGGTGGCGTGGCCGAGCACCGTGGCGGCGTTGCCGCACACCAGATCGACGAGTTCCCGGTGCCGCTGCTCCGCGGTCAGCCCGTGCAGTCGCGCCCGCAGGCCCGACACCGAGGCCGCCGTCGTGGCGGCGTCCGCGATGACGCGCCGCGAGCGGCGGGTGGCCAGCCCGCGCAGGACCGGCGGGACCATCGCGCCGTCGCCGCCCAGCGCCGCCGTGTCCAGCCGGGCCGCCACCAGCAGGGGGCGATCGGCCAGCAGCGCGTCATCCAAGAGCTGCAGCGCCTGCTGGCTGGACAAGGGCGCCAACCCGGCCCGACTCATCCGGGCCCGGTCCTTGTCGCCGAGGTGTCGCGTCATCGTGCTGGCCTCTTCCCAGAGGCCCCACGCCACCGACAACCCGGCCAGCCCCTGGGCGCGCCGATAAGACGCGAGCCCGTCCAGGAAGCTGTTGGCCGCCGCATAGTTGCCTTGGCCCGGCGCGCCCACGATGCCGGCCATCGACGAAAACATCACGAACGCCGACAGATTCAATTCCTTGGTGAGCTCATGTAGATGCCAGGCCCCGTCGACCTTGGCCCGCAGCACGGTGTCCATCCGCTCGGGGGTCAGCGACGCGATCAACCCGTCGTCGAGGACGCCCGCGGCGTGGAAGACACCGCGCAGCGGATAGCGCGCCGGCACCCGCGCGAGCAGGCCCGCCACCGCCCCGGAATCGGCGACGTCGCAGGCCACCACCGACACCGACGCGCCGGCGTCGCGCAATTCGGCCGCCAGTTCCGCCGCGCCGTCGGCCCGCTCGCCGCCGCGGCTGACCAACATCACATGGGGCACCCGGTACTTCGCCACCAGGTGGCGCGCCAGCGCCGAGCCCGCCATGCCGGTCCCGCCGGTGATCAACGCCGTGCCCGCGGCCAGTCCACCCGGGCCGTCGGGCAAGGTGAGCACCACCTTGCCGGTGTGGCGGGCCTGGCTCACGAACCGATACGCCTCGGTGGCGTGCCGGACGTCAAACGACTTGACCGGCAACGGCGTCAACGTGCCGGCGTCGAACAAGCTCATCAACGCACCCAGCATTGCCGCGATGCGGTCCGGTCCGGCCTCCATCAGGTCGAACGCCCGATACCGCACCCCCGGATATTGCCCGGCAATGGCCGCCGCGTCGCGCGGGTCGGTCTTGCCCATCTCGATGAAGCGTCCGCCGGAGGCCAACAACCGCAATGACGCGTCGGTGAACTCACCGGCCAGCGAGTTGAGCACCACCTGAAAGCCCCGGCCGCCCGCCACCGCACGGAACTTCGCCTCGAACTCCAGCGTCCGCGAATCGCCGATATGGACGTCATCAAATCCCATGGCGCGCAACGTGTCCCACTTACCACGGCTGGCGGTGGCGAACACCTCCGCACCCCAATGCCGCGCCAACTGGACCGCGGCCATCCCCACCCCGCCGGTCGCGGCGTGCACCAGCACCCGCTCTCCGGCCCGCAGCTTGGCCAGATCCGACAACCCGTACAGCGCGGTCAAGAACACCACCGGCACGCCCGCGGCCTCGACCAGCGACCACGCCGCCGGCACCCGCACCACCAGGCGCTCGTCCACCACCGCTTCGGAACCCGTCAGGCCGATGATTCCCGTCACGGCGTCGCCGACGGCCAACCCGGTCACGCCCGGCCCGACCTCGGTGACCACCCCGGCGCCCTCGGCGCCCAAGTCGGCGGCCCCGGGGTACATGCCCAACGCCACCAACACATCCCGGAAGTTCACCCCGGTCGCGGCCACCGCCACCCGCACCTGCCCGGCCGTCAGCTCGGCCCGCGGGCAGGGCTGCGCCATCAGGTCCTCGAGCGTGCCGGCGTCGCCCGCGGCCAGCCGCCACTCCCCCGGCGGCAGCGCCAAGATCGAACCCTCGGCCGGCGCCAGCCGGGCCGCATACGCCTCGCCGGCGCGCACGACCACTTGCGGTTCGCCACACGCGATCACGGTGTCGACGTCGACCGACCCGTCGGAATCCAGCAGTACCACCCGGCCCGGGTGCTCCGCCTGCGCCGAACGGACCAGCCCCCACACCGCCGCGGCGGCCGGATCCGTGACCTCCTCGTCGTCGAACGCGACCGCCCCGCGGGTCTGCACGACGAGCACGCCCGACCCGTCACCGGCGAGCCAGGACTGCAACACGCCCAGCGCCTCGTGCGTGGCCGCGTACACCAAACCCGGCAGGCCGGCGCCATCCTGCGAGCCCGGCTCCCACACCACCGCCGCCTCGGCAACGCCGTTGGGCGCCACCGACACCGGCACCCACGTCGGTTGGAAGAGGCCCGCCCCGCCGGGACGGGCCGCGCCCGCCGCCAGCTGCTCGGCCGACAACGGGCGGAGGACCAGCTCCCGCACCGACAAGACGGGCAGGCCCGCGGGATCGGCCAGCTCCAGCGACACCGCGCCCGCGCCGACCGGGCTCAGCCGCACCCGGACCCGCGACGCCCCGGCCGCATGCAGGCACACGCCCTGCCAGGAAAACGGCAGGACCGCCTGGGCCTGCGCGTCGTCCATCCCCAGCGCATGCAGGGCGGCGTCCAGCAGGACGGGGTGTATCCCGTACCCGGCGACCGTCACGCCGGCAACCTGTGGGACGGCGACTTCGGCGAAGATCTCCCCGCCCCGCCGCCACATCGCCTGCAGGCCCCGGAACGCCGGACCATAGTCGTAGCCCAGCTCGGCCAGCCGCTCGTAGCCGCCGGTCACGTCCACCGCCGTCGCACCCGCCGGCGGCCACACCGACAGGTCGGCGGCCGGCTCCGTCGAGCCCCCGCTCAACTCGCCCTCGGCGTGCAATATCCAGTCCGAATTCGGTTGCAAGCCCGACGAATACACGGACACCGCCCGCCGGCCGGCCTCCCCGGCGCCCACCACCACCTGCACGCGCACCGTGCCGGGCGCCGGCAGGATCAACGGGGCCGACAAGGTCAACTCCTCGACCACCGAACAGCCGACCTCATCGCCGGCGCGCAACACCAGTTCGACGAACCCGGCGCCGGGAAACAGCACCATCCCGGCCACCGCGTGGTCGGCCAGCCACGGCTGGGCGGCCGTCGACAGCCGGCCCGTCAGCACCACCCCGCCCGAATCGGGGCGCTCCACCACCGCGCCCAACAATCCGTGCCCGGCCGCCGCCAGGCCCGACGTGCTCACGTCGCCCGAACCAACCAGTTCGGGCGGCAGCCAATACCGGCGCCGCTGAAAGGCATACGTGGGCAACGCGACTCGCCGCGCGGCCAGTCCGTCGTACGCCGCCGCCCAGTCGATGCCGACACCGGTGACGTAGAGCCCGCCGGCGGCGAGCAGTGCGGAATCGATCTCGGGGCGGTCCTTGGCCATCGTGATCACCGCCGCCGCCGGTTCGCCGGTCAGCGACTGCGACAGCGATGCCGTCAGGGCCGCGCCGGGACCCACCTCCACGAAAACCCCTGCGCCCAGCGACTCGGCCAACCGGAGCCCATCGACTAAGCGCACGGGTTCGCGCACGTGGCCCAGCCAGTACGCCTTCGACCCATACCCCGGCCCCGCCAACTCCCCAGTCAGGTTGGACACCAACCCAATCCGTGGCTCAGCGACCGAGATGCCGTCCAGTACCGCGGCGAAGTCGTCGATCATCGGATCCATCAGGGGCGAGTGGAACGCGTGCGAAACCGCCAGCCGGTGCACCCGCCGGCCCAGCTTCGCCAGCCGGTCCACCACCGCATCGACCGCGCCCCGCTCGCCCGAAACCACCACCGCTTCGGGGCCGTTGACCGCCGCGATGCTCGCCCCCTCGGTCAGCATGGGTGCGACCTCGGCCTCGGTGGCGGCGACGGCCACCATCGCCCCACCGGCGGGCAACCGCGCCATCAACCGTCCCCGCGCCGCCACCACACACGCCGCGTCGGCCAGCGACAGCGCCCCGGCCACGTGCGCCGCGGCCAGCTCCCCCACCGAGTGGCCCATCACGATGTCGGGCAACACGCCCCAGGACCGCCACAGCGACGCCAGCGCGACCTCGATGGCGAACAGCGCCGGTTGCGCAAACTCCGTGCTCTCCAACAACTCCGGGTCGTCGCCCCAGACGACCTGCCGCAACGGCAACCGTAGGTGGCCGTCCAACGCCGCGGCGGCCTCGTCGAAGGCCCGGGCGAACTCCGGAAAGCGCCCGTACAGCTCCGCTCCCATGCCCAGCCACTGCGAACCCTGCCCGGGGAACATGAAGACGGTCTTGCCCAGCGACCGCGCGCTGCCCACCACCGCCGCGGCGCCGGGGCTCCCGGAGGCCAGACCCGCAAATCCCTCCAGCAGCGCCGCGCGGTCGGCGCCGATCAGCACGGCCCGATGCTCGAAGGCCGACCGCGTGGTCGCCAGCGACCACCCGACGTCGACGACATCCGCACCCGGGTCGGCACCCACGTTTGCCGCGAGCCGGGCCGCCTGATCGGCGAGCGCCCGTTCCGAACGGGCGGACACCACCCACGGCACGACGGGATCGGCGCCGTCGCGTGGCGGCGCCGGGCTTTCCGGCTCGGTGGGCGGCTCCTCGACGATGACGTGCGCGTTGGTCCCGCTGATCCCGAACGACGAGATCCCCGCCCGCCGCGGCCCGTGCGCCGGCTCGGGCGTCCAGGGCCGCGGCTCGGTCAGCACCGACACCGCGCCCTCGGACCAATCCACGTGCGGCGTGGGCACGTCGACGTGCAACGTCTGGGGCATCAGGTCGTGGCGCATCGCCTGCACCATCTTGATCACCCCCGCCACCCCGGCGGCGGCCGACGTGTGACCGATGTTGGATTTGATCGACCCCAACCACAACGGCCGGTCCGCGGGCCGATCCTGTCCGTATGTCGCCAAAAGCGCCTGGGCCTCAATCGGATCGCCCAACACCGTCCCGGTGCCGTGGCCCTCGACCACATCCACGTCGGCCGTCGTCAGCCCGGCGTCGGCCAGCGCCGCCCGGATCACCCGCTGCTGCGACGGTCCGTTGGGGGCGGTCAGGCCGTTGGAGGCGCCGTCCTGGTTCACCGCGGATCCGCGCAGCAGCGCCAGCACGGGATGCCCCAGCCGCCGCGCATCGGACAACCGCTCCAGCACCAACACCCCCGCGCCCTCCGACCACGAGGTGCCGTCGGCGGCGCCCGCGTATACCTTGCAGCGGCCGTCGGGGGCCAACGCCCGCTGCCGGCTGAACTCGACGAAGGCGGCCGCCGTGGCCATGACCGTCACGCCGGCGGCGAGCGCGAGATCGCATTCGCCCGTGCGCAACGAGTGCGCCGCCAGGTGCATGGCCACCAGCGACGACGAGCACGCCGTATCCACCGACACCGCAGGGCCTTCCAAGCCCAACACGTAGGAGACCCGGCCCGACGCCACGCTCAGCGTGGAGCCGGTGAGTCCGTAGCCCTCCAGCTCGCCCTTGACCTCGCCGCCGTAGCCGGCGTGAATGACCCCGGCGAACACGCCCGTCGGTGAGCCGCGCAGCGCCAGCGGGTCAATCCCGGCCCGTTCCAACGCTTCCCACGACACCTCGAGCATAAGTCGCTGCTGCGGGTCCATCGCGAGCGCCTCGCTGGGCCCGACGCCGAAGAACCCGGCATCGAAGTCGCCGGCGTTCTGCAGGAAGCTGCCCTGACGGGTGTACATCTTGCCCTGCGCGTCGGGGTCCGGGTCGTACAACGCGTCGATCTCCCAGCCGCGATCGGTGGGAAACTCCGTCACCGCATCGCGGCCCTCGGCCACCAGCTGCCACAAGGCTTCCGGCGAATCCACCCCACCGGCGTAGCGGCACGCCATGCCGACCAGCGCCACCGGCTCGGACAGTTTGCCTTCGAGCTCGGCCACCCGTCGCCGGGTCCGCCTGAGGTCTGCGGTCAGGCGCTTGAGGTAATCGACGTGCTTTTCGGTGCTCGGCGTAGTCATTTCAGCGGAATTTCCTGGGTCTATGAGCGGCCGAGTTCTTCGTCGAGGATCGCGAAGAGTTGGCTTTCGTCGGCGGCGTTGAGGTCGTCGTCAAGGTGGTCGGGGTCGGGCCGGTCGGCGGGAGCCGCTGTGGCGAGCAGATTTTGGAGGCGAGCGCTCAACCGCGCCTGGTCGTCCGGCTTGCAGTCGGGCGAGTCCAGCAGCGCCTGCAATTCCCGGACGATGTCCTCGAAGCGCGACATCAGGGCGGGCCCGTCGGCGGTGGTCGCCAGTTCGGCGCCCAGGTGGGCGGCCAGGATCGCCGGTGTGGGGTAGTCGAAGATCAGGGTGGGCGAAAGCGTGAGGCCGGCGGCCGTTTTGAGGCGGTTGCGCAGTTCGACGGCGGTCAGCGAGTCAAAGCCGAGGTCCTGGAAGGCGCGGTCGGCGGCGATGTCGCTGCCACCGGGCAGCCCCAACACGGTCGCGGCGTTGGCGCAGACCAGGTCGACCAACTCGCGTTGGCGCGCCTCGGGGCTCAGCCCGTGCAGGCGCACCTTGAGTCCGGTCGTCGACGCGGTGTGACCGGGGTCGGTGACGACGCGGCGGGTGGGTCGGACGGCCAACTCCCGCAACAACGGGGGCAGCCCGGCGGCGTTGTCGGACAGGGCGGTTCGATCCACGCGGACGGCCACCACCACGGGATGGTCGACGAGCAGGGCGGTATCGAACGACTCCAGCGCCAGCTCGGTCGACAGCGCCGCCAGCCCGATGCGGCTCATCCGGGCTTTGTCCCGATCGCCCAGGTGTGCCGTCATCGACGACGCCTGTTCCCACAGTCCCCAGGCCAGCGACAGGCCCGGCAGTCCGTGCGCACGGCGGTGCGCGACGAGGCCGTCGAGGAAAGTGTTGGCCGCCGCGTAATTGGCCTGTCCCGGGGTGCCCACGATCCCGGCCATCGACGAAAACACCACGAACGCCGCCAAGTCGCGATCCCGGGTCAGCTCGTGCAGATTCCAGGCCCCGTCGACTTTGGCCCGCAACACCGCGTCGACGCGATCGGCGGTCAACGAGGAGATCAACCCGTCGTCGAGCACCCCGGCGGCGTGCACGATCGCGCGCAGCGGGTAGTCCGCGGGAAGTTGGGCGAGCATCCCCGCCACCGCCTCGCGGTCGGCCACGTCGCAGGCCACCACCGACACCCGGGCCCCGGCCTCTTCCAATCGGCCCACCAGCTCGGGCACCCCGGCGGCGTCCGCGCCGGCGCGGCTGACCAGCACCACCCGGGCCACCCCGTAGCGCTCGACGAGGTGGCGGGCCAGCGCCGAACCGGCCATGCCGGTACCGCCCGTGATCACCACGCTGCCCCCGGCCAACCCGCCACCGGATCCGCTGAGGGCGCCGCCGGGCCCGCCGGGGATGGTGAGGGCGACCTTGCCGATGTGGCGGGCCGCGCTGACGAACCGATACGCCGCCGGGGCGCACCGGACGTCAAACGTCGTGAGCGGCAGGGGGCGTATCGCGCCGTCGCGCAGCAGCCGGATCACCTCGGACAGCAGCGCGGCCGTGCGGTCGGGTCCGGCCTCCATCAGGTCGAACGACTGATATGCCACCCCCGGGTACTGGTCGGCGACGACCGCCGCGTCGCGCGGGTCGGTCTTGCCCATCTCGATGAAGCGTCCGCCGGAGGCCAACAACCGCAATGACGCGTCGGTGAACTCACCGGCCAGCGAGTTGAGCACCACCTGAAAGCCCCGGCCGCCCGCCACCGCACGGAACTTCGCCTCGAACTCCAGCGTCCGCGAATCGCCGATGTGAGCGTCATCAAATCCCATGGCGCGCAACGTGTCCCATTTACCGCGGCTGGCGGTGGCGAACACCTCCGCACCCCAATGCCGCGCCAGCTGCACCGCGGCCATCCCCACCCCGCCGGTCGCGGCGTGCACCAGCACCCGCTCCCCGGCCTGCAGCCCGGCCAGATCCGACAACCCGTACAGCGCGGTCAAAAACACCACCGGCACGCCCGCGGCCTCGACCAGCGACCGCCCCGCCGGCACCCGCACCACCAGGCGCTCGTCCACCACGGCCTCGGAGCCGACCACACCCAGCAATCCCATGACGGGTTCGCCGACGGCCAACCCGGTCACGCCCGGCCCGACCTCGGTGACCACCCCGGCGCCCTCGGCCCCCAGCTGGCCGCCCCCGGGGTACATGCCCAACGCCACCAACACATCCCGGAAGTTCACCCCGACCGCGGCCACCGCCACCCGCACCTGCCCGGCGGCGAGCTCGGCCCGCGGGAGCGGCCCCAGCACCAGGTCCTCCGGCGTGCCCGCGCCTCCGGCGTCCAACCGCCAGCCCCGCGACGGCAGCGTGAGCACCGACCCCGCCGCGACCGGCGCCAGCCGCGCCGCGTGGACCACACCGGCGCGAATCACCAATTGCGGCTCACCGCAAGCGATTGCCGCCGCCACGTCCACCGAGCCGTCGGAATCCACCAGCACCACCCGGCCGGGATGCTCGGATTGGGCCGACCGCACCAGGCCCCACACCGCCGCGCCGGCCAGATCCGAAACGTCCTCGCCGGCAAGCGCAACGGCCCCTCGGGTGAGCACCGCCAAGACCCCGGACCCCTCGCCGGCCAACCAGGACTGCAGCACGCCCAACACCTCGGTGGCGGCCGCGTGCACCGAGCCCACCGGGTCGGGGCCGGCGCCGGCCAGTTCCCAGACCGCTGCGCCGTCGTCAATCCCATTGCCGTCCACGGTTATCGGGGACCACACCACCTCCAGCAACCCCTCCGCCGGAGCCGCGGCCGACGACAGCTGCTGACGCGAAACCGGTCGCATCACCAGCGACCGCACCGACAGCACCGGTAGCCCCGTCGCGTCGGCCAGCTCCAGCGACACCGCGTCGGCGCCCGCCGAAGCGATGCGAACCCGCGCCCGCGCGGCGCCTGCGGCGTGCAGCGACACGCCCTGCCAGGAAAACGGCAGCACGGTCTGGGCCTGCTCGCCCGCCAACCCGAGCGCGTGCAACGCCGCATCCAACAGGACGGGGTGCATCCCGAAGCCGCCGGCCTGGGCGCCGGCGTCCTGCGGTACCTCGACCTCGGCGAAAGTTTCGTCCCCGCGCCGCCACATCGCCCGCAGGCCCCGGAAGGCCGGACCGTACTGGTAGCCCCGCTGCGCCAGCCGCTCATAGGCGCCGGCGACGTCCACCGAAGTGGCGCCGACCGGCGGCCACACCGACAGGTCCGAATCCGGTGTCAGGGGACGTTCGCTCAGCAGGCCCTGCGCGTGCAGGACCCAGTCCGAACCCGATTGGGCGCCACGGGAATACACCGACACCTCACGGTGCCCGGAGTCGTCGACGCCGCCGACGATCACCTGCACCTGCACGGCGCCGCTCGCGGGCAACACCAGCGGGGCCGACAATGTCAGCTCTTCGATCGCCCCGCACCCGACCTCGTCGCCGGCCCGGATGACCAACTCCACGAATGCCGCTCCCGGGAACAACACCGTGCCGCTCACCGCGTGTCCGGCCAGCCACGGCTGGGCGGCCACCGACAGCCGGCCCGTCAGGACCACCCCGCCCGCGTCGGGCCGCTGCAGCACCGCGCGCAGGAAACCGTGCTCGGCCGCCAGCACGCCCAGGCTGGCCGCATCCCCCGAACCCGCCGATGCGTCCGGGAGCCAAAAGCGCCGCCGGACGAACCCGTACGTCGGCAGGTCGACCCGTTGCCCACCGGCCAGCGCCGGGCGCCAGTCCACGCGCGCGCCGGCCGCGTGCGCGTGGCCCACCGACAGCCAAAACCGTTGCAGGCCACCGTCTTCGCGGCCCAGTGAGGGAATGACGATCGCGTCGGCGACCTGGTCCGCCAGCGTCTGTTCGATGCCGGCGATCAGCACCGGGTGCGGGCTCGATTCGACGAAGACGCGATAGCCGGCCTCGCCCGCGCTGCGCACCGCTCGTTCGAATTGCACCGTCTGCCGGATGCTTCGGTACCAGTAGTCGGCGTCCAGCCCGGCGGTGTCCATGACGTCGCCGGTCGCGGTGGAGAAGAAGGCGACCGACGAAAGCCGCGGCGCGATGCCGGCCAGCGCCTCGAGGAGCGGTTCGCGGATGACGTCGACGTGGGCGGAGTGAGACGCGTAGTCGACGTCGATCATGCGGGCGCGAATCTCCTCGGCCTCACACCGTCGCACCAGCTCCGCCAGCGCGTCGACGTCACCCGACACCGCCACCGACGAAACACCGTTGACGGCAGCGATATTCAGCCGATCGCCCCACGCGGCCACCAGCTCGCCGGCCTGCGCCGGCCCGCACGCGAGCGAGGCCATGCCGCCCGCGCCCGACAGGCCTACCAGCAGCCGGCTGCGCAGCGCCACCACCCGGGCGGCATCTTCCAGCGACAGTGCGCCCGCCACGTAGGCCGCGGCGATCTCGCCCTGCGAATGCCCGATCACCGCGTCGGGAGCCACGCCCATCGAGCGCCACAGCTCGGTCAGTGACACCATGACCGCCCACAGCACCGGCTGCACCACGTCGACCCGATCGAGCCCCGGGGCCCCCGGCGCACCGCGGATGACGTCGACCAGCGACCACTCCACATGCTCGGCGAGCGCCTTGTCGCAGCGGCGCAGCTGTTCGGCGAACACCGCTGAACTGTCCAGCAACTCGGCCCCCATGCCGACCCACTGCGAGCCCTGGCCAGGGAACACGAACACGGTCTTGCCCACCGGCCGCGCCCGCCCCGTCACCACACCGGCGCCCGGCTCACCGGCGGCCAGGCTTGCCAACCCCGCCACCAACTGCTCGCGGCCGGCACCCACCACCACCGCGCGATGCTCGAACAGCGACCGCGTCGAGACCAGCGACCAGCCCACGTCGACCGCGCGCAGGGCGGGATGGGCTGTCACGTGCGCGAGCAGCCGCGCGGCCTGGTTCGCCAACGCGTCGGCCGACCGCGCGGACAGCACCCACGGCGCCGGCGGGTCATCGCCGGCCGCCGTGGGGCTTTCCGCCTCCACCGGAGGTTGCTCCACAATGACGTGCGCGTTGGTGCCGCTGATCCCGAACGCAGACACCCCCGCGCGCCGCGGCCGGTCCTGCGCCGGCCAGGGCCGCGGCTCGGTCAACAACGACACCGCGCCGGCCGACCAGTCGACGTGCGGCGTCGGCGCATCGACGTGCAACGTCTTGGGCATCAACCCGTGCCGCATCGCCTGCACCAGCTTGATCACCCCGGCGGCGCCCGCCGCGGCCGAGGTATGCCCCATGTTCGATTTGATCGACCCGAGCCACAGCGGCCGGTCCGTAGGCCGCTCCTGCCCGTAGGTCGCCAGAAGCGCTTGCGCCTCAATGGGATCCCCCAGGGTGGTGCCGGTGCCGTGGCCCTCCACCAGGTCCACCTCGGCCGCGTTGAGCCGCGCGTTGGCCAGCGCCGCCCTGATCACCCGTTGCTGCGACGGCCCGTTGGGCGTCGCCAGCCCGTTGGACGCGCCGTCCTGATTCACCGCGGATCCCCGCAGCACGGCCAGCACCGGATGCCCCAATCGCCGGGCATCGGCCAACCGCTCCAGCGCCAGCACACCGACGCCCTCGGAGAACGCGGTGCCGTCGGCGGCGCCCGCGTAGGCCTTGCATCGGCCGTCGGCGGACAGGGCCCGCTGCCTGCTGAATTCGATGAACATCGCCGGAGTGGCCATCACCGTCACGCCGCCGGCCAGCGCCAGATCACACTCGCCGGACCGCAGCGACTGCGCCGCCAGGTGCATTGCCACCAATGACGAGGAGCACGCCGTGTCCACCGACACCGCCGGGCCCTCCAGCCCCAGCGCGTACGCCACCCGGCCCGAGGCCACGCTCAAGGTGGATCCGCGCAGCCCATACCGTTCCAGGTCTCCAGGCACCCGGCCCTGCCCGCCGTAGGAACCGTGAAACACCCCGGCGAACACGCCCGTCGGCGAGCCCCGCAACGCGACCGGGTCAATCCCGGCCCGCTCCAACGCCTCCCACGACACCTCCAGCAACAGCCGCTGCTGCGGGTCCATCGCCAGCGCCTCGCTGGGCGCGATCCCGAAGAACGCGGCGTCGAAATCCGCGACGTCGGCCAGGAACCCGCCGCACCGCGTGTACGACTTGCCCACCGCATCGGGATCCGGATCGAACAAGTCGGCCAGATCCCAGCCCCGATCGGCCGGAAAGTCCGACACCACGTCGCGGCCCTCGGCCACCATCTGCCACAGGCCCTCGGGGGAATCCACCCCGCCCGGGTAGCGGCAGGCCATGCCCACCACCGCCACCGGCTCGGTGGGCCCTTCCGCGATCAGCGCCAGGTACTCGCGGTTCTCCCGCTTCAGCCGCTCGTTTTCCTTCAGCGATTTCCGGAGCGCAGCGACGAGCTCATCGTGGGTGCTGGTCATGCCACCCGGCCTCTCGTGTCACTCATCCGAACGGGGGTACGGCGACGCGACAGCCAGGGCCGGGCCGGGCTCATCGCCCCGGCCGACACGGCTTGCGCCTCTCCTGAACCCCCGAACAGACCCCCGACCACACTCCCGCCGCCCCACTGTCAGCACTTCGTGCAACGCCCCAACAGACCCCACGGGCAGAGCTTTACCGTACGACGAAAAGTTCACGAACACGACGAATCAGTGCCACCGAAGCAGCACGAGTTCAGAACAGAATCCCGGACCCATCGCGAGCATCAGACCCGGGCTTCCGCTGGGCGGCTTCTTGGCGATGGTGTCGCGCAGCACATGCAGCACCGAGGCCGACGAGAGGTTGCCGATCTCGCCGAGCGAGCGCCAGGTCAGCTCGAGCGCCTCCGGCGGCAGGTCAAGGCTCGCGTTGATCGCCTCGATGACCTTGGGACCGCCGGGATGGCTCACGAAGGCGCCGATATCGGTGGTGCTCAGGCCGTGCGCGCCCAGAAACCCGCCGACGTCGTCGGCGATGTACTGCTCGACCACCGCGGCCACGTCCTTGGACAACACCAGCTCGAACCCGGCGCCGCCAACGTCATAACCCATCGTGCGCAGCGAGTCCGGGTAGAGGTGGCTGCGGGAGTCGATGATGTCCGGGCCGCCCGCGGCGACCTGCTCGGCGCGCCGCTCCCCGACGGCCACCACCGCCCCGGCCCCGTCGGCGAACAGCGCGCTGCCGACCAGGCCGGCCAGCGACGGCTTGTAGCCCGGGTAGGTCATCGAGCAGAGCTCGACCGAGACCAGGGCCGCCACGCCGTCCACGGCGCCCCGCAGGTAGTCGTGCAGGCGCGCCACCCCCGCCGCCCCGGCGACGCAGCCCAGGCCGAACAGCGGCACCCGCCGGACGTCGTCGCGCAGCCCGAGCCGCCCGGCGATCCGGGCGTCCAGCGACGGGACGGCGATCCCGGTGACCGTCGTCGTGATGAGCAGGTCGAGGTCCTGGGGCCGCAGGCCCGCCTCGGCGAGGGCACCCTCGAGCGCCTCACAACCCAGGTCGACGGCCTTGTCGATGAAGATCCGGTTGGCCCGGCCGAAGTCGGTCAGGGCGGGATACTGCTCCAGCGGCAGGACCAGGTGGCGGCCGTTGACCTTGGCGCTGGCGTGCAGCTGGCGGACGATGTCCTCGTAGTCCTCGAAACCGGGTATCCGGAGGAAGAATTCAGTGAGCTCTCGCTGGGAATAGCGGTGCGGCGGCAGCGCACCGAAGACTCCGGCGATGACGCTCATTGGTCCCATCCCTTGGTGACGACGACATAGGCCGAGTGGTTCAACTCGATGCCATAAGTCTGGAAGTTTAGCCTCCTGAAAACCGCCGGGCATATGCCCAGGTCAGTCACCTGCCTGCGCCCAACCGGTCGCGAAGCTCCGCGCGCCTGGCCAGGACCGCCTGCAGCTGCTCGGCGACCCGGGTCGGCGCGGTGCCGCCCCTGGCGTCACGCGAGGCCACCGAGCCCTCGATGGTCAGCACCTCGCGGACCTGCGCCGTCAGCTCGGGGCTGATGGCGGCCAGCTCGTCGTCGGTCAGCTCGTCGAGCCCGACGCCGCGGTTTTCGGCGGCCCGCACGGCCCCGCCGGCGGCCTCGTGCGCGGACCGGAAGGGCACACCCTGGCGTACGAGCCACTCCGCGATGTCGGTGGCCAGCGTGTAGCCGGCCGGGGCCAGCGCGGCCATCCGCTCGACGTTGAACGCCAGGCTGGCCACCAGCCCCGCCATCGCCGGCAGCACCAGCTCCAGTTGGGCCACCGCGTCGAAGACCGGCTCTTTGTCCTCCTGCAGGTCGCGGTTGTAGGCCAGCGGCTGGGCCTTCAGCGTCGCCAGCAGCCCGGCCAGGTTTCCGATCAGCCGCCCGGCCTTGCCCCGGGCCAGCTCGGCAATGTCGGGATTCTTCTTCTGCGGCATGATCGAGCTGCCCGTCGACCAGGAATCGTGCAGGGTGACATAGCCGAATTCCGTCGAGCTCCACAGGATGACGTCCTCGGCCAGCCGGGACAGGTCGACGCCGATCATGGCGAAGATGAACGCGGCCTCGGCGGCGAAATCGCGGGCCGCGGTCGCGTCGACAGAGTTCTCGGCGGCGGCGCGAAAGCCCAGCTCCGCGGCGATCGCGTCGGGGTCCAGCCCCAGTGACGTCCCGGCGAGCGCCCCGGAGCCGTACGGGGACACCGCGGCCCGCTTGTCGAAGTCGACGATCCGGTCCACGTCGCGCAGCAGCGGGTGGGCGTGCGCGAGCAGGTGCTGGGCCAGCAGGATCGGCTGCGCGGACTGCAGGTGGGTCTTGCCCGGCATGATGGCCGCCGGGTGGGCGGCCGCCTGGCCGGCCAGCGCGGCGACGACATCGAGCGCCCCGGCCGCGACCCGTCGCACCGCGTCGCGCAGCCACATCCGGAACAGCGTGGCCACCTGGTCGTTGCGCGACCGCCCGGCCCGCAGCCGGCCGCCCAGGTCGGGCCCGACCCGGTCGATCAGCCCGCGCTCCAGCGCGGCGTGCACGTCCTCGTCGGTCACCAGCGGAGCGAAGGTGCCGTCGGCGACGTCGGCGGCGAGGCTGTCCAGGCCGGCCAGCAGCCCGTCGCGCTGCTCCTCGTTCAGCAGCCCCGCCTTGAATAGGATCACGGTGTGCGCGCGCGAGGCGACGATGTCGTAGGGCGCCAGCACCCAGTCGAAGTGCGTGGACTTGCTCAGCGCGGCCAGCGCGTCGGACGGGCCCTCGGCGAACCGTCCGCCCCACAGCGAACCCTCGCGGGTGCTCATGTGCCCGTTACCTCCCCGCGAGTGTGCATCTCACGACGCTTCGACGGCGTGTCGCGTCGCAGATTTCACACTCGCGCCCTAGGAGCCTCACTGCTGGTCCCGGCGGGCCGCGATCTTCGACGACAGCCCGTGCACGTAGACGAAGCCCTTGGCCGCCGACTGGTCGAAGCTGTCGCCCTCGTCGTAGGTGGCCAGGTTGAAGTCGTACAGGGATTCGGAGCTGCGCCGGCCGTTGACCGCGATGTGCCCGCCGTGCAACACCATCCGGATCTCGCCGGAGACGTGCTCCTGGGTCTTCTCGACGAAGCTCTCCAGCGCGACCTTCAACGGCGAGTACCACAGCCCGTCATAGACCAGCTCGGCCCAGCGCTGGTCGGTGTGCCGCTTGAACCGGCCCAGCTCGCGCTCCAGGGTGACGTGCTCGAGTTCGGTGTGGGCGGTGACGAGCACCATCGCCCCCGGCGCCTCATAGATCTCACGGCTCTTGATGCCCACCAGCCGGTCCTCGACGACGTCGAGGCGCCCGACGCCCTGCGCTCCGGCGCGACGGTTGAGCTCCTCGATCGCCTGCAGCATCGACACCCCCTTGCCGTCGATCGACACCGGCACGCCGCGCTCGAACCCGACGATCACCTCGTCGGGCGGGCTCCAGTTCAGGGTGGGGTCCTCGGTGTAGGAGTAGACGTCCTTGGTCGGTGCGTTCCAAAGGTGTTCCAGGAAGCCGGTTTCCACCGCGCGGCCCCACACGTTCTGGTCGATCGAGAACGGCGAGCGCTTGGTGACGTTGATCGGGATCGCGTTCTCCTCGGCGAACGCGATCGCCTTCTCGCGCGTCCACGCGTAGTCGCGGACCGGCGCCAGCACCTCCAGATCCGGGGCCAGCGACGCGAACCCGACCTCGAACCGCACCTGGTCGTTGCCCTTGCCGGTGCAGCCGTGCGCGACGATCGTGCCGCCGTGCTCGCGGGCGGCAGCCACGAGGTGCTTGACGATGAGCGGCCGGCTGATCGCCGACACCAGCGGGTAGCGGTCCATGTACAACGCGTTGTTGAGCACCGTCGGCAGGCAGTAGCCCTCGGCGAACTCGTCGCGGGCGTCGACGACGACGGCCTCCACGGCGCCGCAGTCCAGGGCCCGCTGGCGCACCACCTCCATGTCCTCGCCGCCCTGCCCGAGGTCGATCGCGACCGCAACCACCTCGCGACCGGTCTCCTTGCCGATCCAGCTGATGGCCACCGAGGTGTCCAGGCCCCCGGAATACGCCAGGATGACGCGCTCTGACATAGGTCTCCTTAGTTACTTCAGGCGTTCCAGGGTGGTGGCCAGCTCGGCGCCGGTCATCGGCTCCCGGGCCGCCACGAAGACGGTGTCGTCGCCGGCGATGGTGCCGACCACGTACGGTAACGCCGCGCGATCGATTGCGCTGGCCAAATAGTTGGCGCCGCCGGGGGGCGTGCGCAGCACCGCGAGGTTGGCGCTGGCGTCGGCGGACACCAGCAGCTCGCTCAGCAACCGGGACAACCGGGCGGTGCCGCCCGACACCCCGCGCACCGGGCTGCCGTCCTCGGGAACGATGTAGACCCCGACGCCGCCGTCGGCGCCGCGCAGCTTCACCGCGCCCAGCTCCTCGAGGTCGCGCGACAGCGTGGCCTGCGTGACGTCGATGCCCTCATCGCCCAGCCGGGCCGCGAGTTCGCTCTGGCTGCTGATCGACGCCGACGACAGGATCGCCACGATGCGGTCCTGGCGTCCGGCCCGGGTGGTCTCGGGTGTGGTCTTGCTGCGGGTCATGAGCGACGCTCCAGCAGCCAGACCAGCAGCGCCTTCTGGGCGTGCAGCCGGTTTTCGGCCTCGTCCCACACCGCGCTGGCCGGGCCGTCCATCACCTCATCGGTGATCTCGTCCCCGCGGTGGGCCGGAAGGCAGTGCAGCACAACGGCTTCGGGGTCGGCCAGGCTCAGCAGCCGCGCGTTGACCTGGAACGGCCGGAACGGCCCCACCCGGTCCAGCCCGTCGCCCTCCTGGCCCATGGACGTCCAGGTGTCGGTGACGACGACGTCGGCGCCCTTCGCGGCCGCGTCGGCGTCGGCGGTCACGGCGACCGACGCGCCGGTCGCGTCGGCGCGCCGCCCGGCGGCGGCCAGCACCGCGGGGTCCGGTGCGAACCCGTCGGGCGCCGCGACGGTGACGTGGATGCCGGCGGTGACCCCGCCGAGCATCAGCGAGTGCGCCATGTTGTTGGCGCCGTCGCCAAAGTAGGACAGCCGCAAGCCTTTCAGCGATCCCTTCCGTTCAGCGACGGTCTGCAGGTCGGCCAGCACCTGGCAGGGGTGGAAGTCGTCGGAGAGCGCGTTGACCACGGGCACGGTCGCCGTCGCGGCCATCGCCTCGAGCCGGTCCTGCCCGAACGTGCGCCAGACGATCGCCTCGACGTAGCGGGACAACACCTGCGCGGTGTCTCCCAGCGTCTCGTCGCGCCCCATCTGGGTGCTGCGGGCGTCGACGACGACGGCGTGCCCGCCGAGCTGGGCGATGCCCACCTCGAAGGAGAACCGGGTGCGGGTCGAGTTCTTGTCGAAGATCACCGCGACGCCGCGCGGCCCCTCCAGTGGACGGCGGCTGAACGGGTCCTTCTTGAGATCAGCGGCCAGCGCGAGCACTTCGGCCTGCTCTTGGGGCGACAGGTCGTCGTCGCGCAGGAAATGGCGAATCATGCGCTCGCCCCGTCGAGGATGCCCGGCAGCGCTTCGAGGAAGCCGTCGATCTGGGCTTCGGTGATGATCAGCGGCGGGGCCAGCCGGATGACGTTCGGGGCGGCGGCGTTGACCAGGAACCCAGCGTCGCGCGCGGCCGCCTCGGCGTTCTTGGCGCGCTGCGCGGTCAGCACGATGCCCCACAGCAGTCCGCGGCCGCGGACGTGGTCGATCAGCGGGTGACCCAGCGTTTCGATGCCGTGGCGCACCGACTTGCCCAGCACCTCGGCGTGGCGGACCAGGTCCTCGGCCTGGATGGTTCGCAGCACCGCCAGCGCGGCGGCGGTGCAGATCGGGTTGCCGCCGAAGGTGCTGCCGTGCAGGCCGGGGGTCAGCAGCTCGGCGGCCCGACCGACGGCCAGGCACGCCCCGATGGGCAGCCCGCCGCCGAGGCCCTTGGCCATGGTCACCACGTCCGGGGTGATGCCGTCGTGCTGGTGGGCGAAAAAGGCTCCGGTGCGGCCCATTCCGGTCTGCACCTCGTCGAGCACCAGCAGGGCGCCGTGGCGCGCCGTGATGTCCCGCGCCGCGGCCAGGTAGCCCTCCGGCGGGACGACCACGCCGCTCTCCCCCATGATCGGCTCGAGGAAGACCGCGGCCGTGGCGTCGTCGACCGCGGCGGCCAGCGCGTCGACGTCGCCGTACGGCACGTGCGTGACGTAACCCGGCAGCGGCTCGAACGGCGCCTGCTTGCTCGGCTGGCCCGTGAGCGCCAGCGACCCCATCGTGCGGCCGTGAAACGCCTCTTGCGCCGCAACCAGTTTCGTTCGACCGGTCAGCCGCGACAGCTTGAACGCCAGCTCGTTGGCCTCGGTGCCGGAGTTGCAGAAGAACACGCGCGCCTTGGCGTCGACTGCCAGCACGGCGACCAGTTCCTCCGCCAGCGCGACGCCCGGCTCGGTGGCATACAGGTTGGAGGTGTGGCCCAGCGTCGCCATCTGGTGCATGACGGCCTCGATGACGGCCGGGTGGCGATGGCCGAGCACGTTGACCGCGATGCCGCCGAGCAGATCGACGTAGGGCTTGCCGTCGACGTCGGTGACCACGGCGCCGTGACCGCTGGCCAGCGCCAGCGCAGGGGTGCCGTAGTTGTTCATCATCACGGCATCCCAGCGCTGCTTTAACGCGTCCGTGTGGGTCACGCCTTCACCACCTTCGTGCCCGTTCCGGCGTCGGTGAAAAGCTCGACCAACACACAGTGTTCGACCCTCCCGTCGATGATGTGCGCGCTGGGCACACCCGCGGTGACGACCCGCAGGCAGGACTCCACCTTCGGGATCATGCCCGACTCCAGCGCCGGCAGCAGTTGTGCCAGCGCGACGGTGTCGATCTCACTGACCAGCGAACCGCGGTCCGGCCAACTGGTGTACAGGCCCTCGACATCGGTGAGCATCAGCAGCTTTTCGGCGCCCAGGGCCTCGGCCAGCGCCGCCGCGGCGGTGTCGGCGTTGATGTTGTGCACCACACCCTCCGCGTCGGGCGCGAGCGTCGACACCACCGGAATCCGCCGCGCGGCAATGAGATCCAGTACGGCGGCGGTGTTGACCTCGTCGACGTCGCCGACCAGGCCGATGTCGGTGGCCACGCCGTCGACGGTGACGCTGCGCCGCACGGCGGTGAACAGTTGTGCGTCCTCGCCGGTGATGCCGACGGCGTAGGGGCCGTGTGCGTTGATCAGGTTGACCAGCTCGCGACCCACCTGCCCGAACAACACCATCCGCGCCACGTCGAGCACTTCCGGGGTGGTGACGCGGAATCCGCCCTTGAAGTCCCCTTCGATGCCGAGCCGCCGCAGCATCGCGGTGATCTGCGGCCCGCCGCCGTGCACGACCACCGGATGGATGCCGCAGTTGCGCAGGAACGCCATGTCGGCCGCGAACGCCTGCCGCAGCGTGTCGTCGGTCATGGCGTTGCCGCCGTATTTGATGACGACGATCTTGCCGTGCAGCTGCTTGAGCCACGGCAGGGCTTCGGCCAGCACCTGGGCCTTGACCCCCGTGGGCAGCGCGTCGACGCGGACGGTCATGAGCTGTAGGCCGAGTTCTCTTCGACGTAGCCGTGCGACAGGTCGGTGGTCCGGACGGTGGCGGAGGCGTCGCCGACCCGGAGGTCGACGGTGATGTCGATGTCGGCGCCCGACAGGTCCACCTGCCGCGCGCCGGGCGCCCCGACCCCGTCGATGCACACCGCGGAACCGTTGAACGACACCCGGATTCGGTCGGGGTCGAGGGTGACCGGCGCCATGCCGACGGCCGCGAGCACGCGCCCCCAGTTCGGATCCGAGCCGAACACCGCCGTCTTGACCAGGCTGTCGCGGGCGATGGTCCGCGCGGCGGTCAGCGCGTCGTCCTCGGTGGCCGACCCGGTCACGGTGACGGTGACGCGCTTGGTGACGCCCTCGGCGTCCGCCTGCAGTTGGGCGCACAGGTCGTCACACACCCGCAGCACCGCCTTGTCGAGGTCGGCCTGGGACGGGGTGATCTCGCTGGCTCCCGATGCGAGCAGCAGCACGGTGTCGTTGGTCGAACAGCAGCCGTCGATATCGAGCCGGTCGAAGCTGCGCGCGGTGGCGTTGCGCAGCGCCTGGTCGAGCGCCGGCGGCTCGACGGCCGCGTCGGTGGTGAGCACGCACAGCATCGTGGCCAACGACGGGGCAATCATGCCCGCACCCTTGGCCATGCCACCGAGCGTCCAGTTGTTGGCGTGGTGCAGCGCAACCTGTTTCGGCACGGTGTCGGTGGTCATGATGGCCTGGGCGGCCTCGTCCCCACCCGACAGGCCCCCTGCCATCTCGCGCACGATCTCGCGCACTCCGGCAAGCACCTTGTCCATCGGCAACCGGTCCCCGATCAGCCCCGTGGAGCACACGGCGACCTCGATGGCGCCGGTCTCGGTCCCCCAGTCCGACAGCGCGGCCGCGACCGCCTCCGCGGTGGCGTGGGCGTCCTGAAAGCCGCCCGGCCCGGTGCAGGCGTTGGCTCCGCCGGAGTTGAGGATCACCGCGCGCAGCTGCCCGGTGGTCAGCACCTGCTGGGTCCACAGCACCGGCGCGGCCTTGACTTTGTTCCGGGTGATCACCCCGGCGGCCGCGTAGTCGGGGCCTTCGTTGAATACCAAGGCCAGGTCCGGCCTGCCCGATGCCTTGATGCCGGCGGCGATGCCGGCGGCCCGGAAGCCCGCGGGCGCGGTGACGCCCTGTTCGCGCAGCAACCGCGCCTCGGCCGTGCGGGTCACGGCGCGACCCCGACCACCGAAAGGCCTTCGCCCTCCGGCCAGCCCAGCGCCAGGTTCATCGACTGCACCGCGGCCCCGCCCGTCCCCTTGACCAGGTTGTCGATCGCGACGATCGCCACGAAGGTCTCGGCCGCCTCGTCCACCGCCACGGCGACGTGCGCCGCGTTGCTGCCGATGACCGCCCCGGTGCGGGGCAGCTGCCCCTCGGGCATCAGATAGACGAATGGCTCTGCGTCGTAAGCCTTTTCGTAGGCCGTGCGCAGCTGCGACAGCGGCGCCCGGGTGCGCGCGGTGCAGGTGGCCAGGATGCCGCGGGACGTCGGGATCAGCACCGGGGTGAACGACACCGTGACGTCGCGGTCGGTGACGGCGCCCAGCCCCTGCGCGATCTCGGGGGTGTGCCGGTGCGCCCCCGCGATGTTGTAGGCCCGCGCCGAGCCGATGACCTCCGAACCGAGCAGGTCGGCCTTGGCAGCGCGGCCGGCGCCGGAGGTGCCGCTGACCGCGACCACCGTGACGGCGGGCTCGATGAGGTCCTCGGCCATCGCGGGCGACAGCGCCAGTAACGCCGCGGTCGGGTAGCAACCCGGGACGGCGATCCGGCGTGCGCCGCGCAGCCGCTCGCGCGCACCCGGCAGCTCGGGCAGGCCGTAGGGCCAGCTGCCGGCGTAGGTAGTTCCGTAGAACCGCTCCCAGGCGCCGGCGTCGGTGAGCCGAAAGTCGGCCCCGCAGTCGATGATCAACGTGTCCGGGCCGAGCTGTTCGGCCAGCGCGGCCGAATGCCCGTGCGGCAGGCCCAGGAACACCACGTCGTGGCTGGCGAGCACGGCGGGATCGGTGGGCTCAATCGTGCGCTGGGCCAACGGGATCAGGTGCGGATGGTGCTCGCCGAGAGTGCTGCCGGCGCTGGCCGCGGCGGTCAGCGCGCCGATCGTCAGCCGACCGTCGGCGCAGGCCGGATGCCCGAGCAGCAGCCGGAGGATTTCCCCACCCGCGTAGCCGGTGGCACCGGCAACCGCCACCCTCAATACGTCGGCCATTCGCCCGATTCTGCATGGTTATGCAGACGTTTGCAAATCCATTCCACACCTGCAGGAGCGGCGTGCGCCCAGGAGGTCGTGTCGGGCAAAGGCTCCGCTTCGGGAGAGCGAGGGCCTACACGAGTCTCCTGGGCGCCACCGGTCTATGCGGCGAAACTGATGCCCAGGCTGGCATCCAGGGCGGCCTGCAGCGAGAGCTCGAGATCGGTGAGGGCGGTGCTCAGCGAGCCGGCGAGCGAGACGCCCGTCTGCTCGAGTGCGGCGGTGGCACCCGCGAACCCCGTCGCCAGGTCCGAGCCGAATCCGATCAAGCCGGGGGCGCCCACCGCGACGGTCGACGAGAAGCCGCCGCTCAGCGCGGAACCAATCTGCGCTGCGGTGTTCTCCCAGATCATCGCCAACGCGTTACCCGTGCCGGCGAACCCGGTCAGGCCCGCCGCCAGGCTCCCGCCTAGGGCTTCACCGGCCCTCACCAAGCCCCCGAGGCCGCCGGTGAGGCCGCCTGTCAGGGATCCGGTCGCCTGTAGCAGACCGTTCAGAGCGGCACCGAGGTTAGCCGACAGCGCCCCATTGATGGACAGTCCCAGGTTGGGAAGGGACAGCGTCGACAACGCGGCAGACAGGTTCGCGGCGAGGCTCTCGCCGGTCTGGATCGCCGTGTTCAGACCCGCCCCAAGCCCTGCAGCGAAGTTGGCCGCCAGCGTCTGACCGGTCTGGATAAACGCGTTGAGGTTGGTGCCCAGGTTCAGGCTTCCCGCCAACATCGCGTTCAGCGACGCTCCCAACCCATTCAGCGACGCGCTAATTGAACCACCGATCCCGTTCAGCGCCGCGCTCAAGTTCAGCCCCAACGCACCTAGGTTAGGCAGCGTGAACGGAGGCAGGGCCGGGAAGGTGAACGGCGGCAGCGTCAACGCCCCCGACAACACCGCGTTCAGCGCGGCGTTGATGTCGGCACCGATGTTGGGCAGCGTGATCGCCGGCAGCCCCGGCAACGGCGGCAACGTGAAGCTCGGCAACCCCGGCAGCGACAAGTTGATCGG
>NZ_LZIC01000134.1 GCF_001667185.1 Mycobacterium sp. 852002-50816_SCH5313054-b
TTGGCGGCCGGCGTCTGCCTGTCGCTGATCGCCCAGATCGCCGAACAGGTCGACTACCTTCGCTTCATGCCGCCCCGGACCCCGACCAATTCCCGGAGCTGGTGGACCTGGATGCTGCTGGCAGGCCCCGGCTGGGTCGTCTTCGGGGCGGCCAAACAAGTCATCGGCCTGTTTCTCGCCGTCTATCTGATCTCCAATGTCGCGGGCTCGACGCCGATCGCCAACCAGCCCGTCCACCAGTTCCTGCTGATATACCGCAACTTCATGCCCGACTGGCAGGCGCTGACGCTCGCCGTGATCTTGGTGGTGATCAGCCAGATCAAGATCAACGTGACGAACGCCTATTCGGGCTCGCTGGCATGGACCAATTCGTTCACCCGCGTCACGAAGCACTATCCGGGACGCGTGGTGTTCCTCGGCGTCAACCTCGTCATCGCGTTGATTCTGATGGAAGCCAACATGTTCGACTTTCTCAACACGATCCTCGGTTTTTACGCCAACTGCGGCATGGCGTGGGTGGTGGCGGTGGCCTCCGACATCGTCTTCAACAAATACCTGTTGAAGCTGTCACCGAAGACGCCCGAGTTCCGCCGCGGCATGTTGTACGCCATCAACCCCGTTGGCTTCGGTTCGCTGCTGCTGGCGGCCGGGCTGTCGATCATCGCGTTCTTCGGTGGCCTGGGCGCGGCGCTTCGGCCCTACTCGCCGCTGGTCGCGATCGTCCTGGCGCTGGTGATGCCGCCCATCCTCGCGGCCGTGACGAAGGGCAAGTACTACCTGCGGCGCACCCACGACGGCATCGACCTGCCCATGCACGACGACCACGGCAACCCGTCAGCCGAACAGTTGAAGTGCCATGTCTGCCATCACGACTACGAGCGGCCCGACATGCTGGCGTGCCACACGCACGACGCGCACGTCTGCTCGCTGTGTATATCCACCGACCGGGTGGGCGACCACGTGCTGCCCGCCCTTGGTTGAACGTCGCCGTATGCTTGGGCGCTGATGGCTGAGACGACCACGTGCGCCATCGTCGGCGGCGGCCCCGCCGGAATGGTCCTCGGGCTGCTCCTCGCGCGGGCCGGTGTCCAGGTCACCCTGCTCGAGAAGCACGGTGACTTCCTGCGCGACTTTCGCGGTGACACGGTGCATCCGACCACCATGCGGTTGCTCGACGAGCTGGGCTTGTGGGGGCGCTTCACGGAGTTGCACTACAGCGAGGTTCGCAAGGCGAAATTCGAGGCGAATGGGCACTCGGTCACCTACATCGACTTCGAGCGGCTCGGGCGCCTCGGGCAGCCGCATCCTTACATCGCCATGGTGCCGCAGTGGGATCTGCTGAATCTGCTCACCCAGGCCGCCAAAGCCGAGCCCAGCTTCACCTTGCGGATGCGGACCGAGGTCACCGGATTACTGCGCGAGGGCGGCCGGGTCACCGGAGTGCGCTACCTGGGACCCGACGGACCCGGTGAATTGCGGGCCGAGTTGACGGTGGCCTGCGATGGCCGATGGTCGATCGCCCGCCGGGAGGCCGGACTGAAGACACGCGAGTTCCCGGTGAACTTCGACGTGTGGTGGTTCAGGTTGCCCCGCGAAGGCGATGAGGAGTTCTCGTTCCTGCCCCGCTTCGCGCCGGGCAAGGGTCTTGGCGTGATCCCACGCGAGGGCTACAACCAGATCGCGTATCTCGGACCCAAAGGCACGGACGCCCAGCTGCGGGCGCGGGGCATCGATGCGTTCCGCCGCGACGTGAGCGCGCTGATTCCGGAGGCGGGCGAGTCGCTGGGGACGCTCACGTCCATGGACGACGTCAAGCATCTCGACGTTCACGTGAATCGGTTGCACCGCTGGCACGTTGACGGGCTGCTGTGCATCGGCGATGCCGCGCACGCGATGTCCCCACTGGGCGGCGTCGGGATCAACCTGGCGGTCCAAGACGCCGTCGCGGCAGCGACCAAATTGGCCGTGCCACTGCAGCGGCACGACGTCACCGATCGCGACCTGGCGGCCGTCCGCCGGCGCCGTGTGGTACCCACCGCGGTGACCCAGGCGGTGCAACGGGTACTGGCCGGCAGGCTGCTCGGGCCGCTCCTGCGCGGCGCGGTCCCCACCCCGCCGGCGGCGCTGTTCGGCCTGGTGGAGCGGCTGCCGTGGCTGTCGGTGGTGCCCGCGTACTTCATCGGCGTCGGGGTCCGTCCCGAGCACGCACCGGCTTTCGCCCGTCGCTGAGCGCCGAGGCAGCTCTGACCGGGTGCTAGCGTCAGGTCCGTGTCTGGACACGGAAAGCCGATCCGGTTCGGGATCCTGGGCGCCGCCAACATCGCGCCCCTGGCGCTGGTCAACCCGGCGAAGGAAAACGGCGAGGTCGAGGTGGCCGCCGTCGCCGCGCGCGATGCCTCGCGTGCGCAGGCCTTCGCCAGTAAACACGGCATCGCCCGCGTGCACGACAGCTACGACGCACTGATCGCCGACCCGAACCTCGACGCGATCTACATCCCGCTGCCAAACGGGCTGCACGGCAAGTGGACCCGGGCCGCCGTGGCCGCCGGCAAGCATGTCTTGTGCGAAAAGCCCTTCGCCGCCAACGCCACCGAGGCGCGCGAAATCGCCGAAGTGGCCGCGAATTCGGATCGGGTGGTGATGGAGGCCTTCCACTATCGCTATCACCCGCTGAGCCGGCGCGTCGAGGAGATCATCGCCTCGGGCAAGCTCGGCGAGCTCACGCGGGTGGAGGCCGCGCTGTGCTTCCCGCTGCCGAAATTCTCCGACATCCGCTACAACTACTCGCTGGCCGGCGGGGCGACGATGGACGCCGGGTGCTACGCCGTCCACATGGTCCGCACTTTTGGCGGTTCCACCCCGGAAGTCGTCTCGGCACAGGGGAAATTGCGAGACCCGCGGGTCGACAGGGCCATGACCGCCGAGCTGAAGTTCGCCGGCGGGCACACCGGCCGGGTGCGCTGCTCGATGTGGTCGTCGCGCCTGCTGGAGATCAGGGCGCGCGTGGTCGGCGAACACGGCGAGGTGCGGGTGCGCAATCCGGTGCTGCCCCACCTCATCAATCGGTTGAGCGTCCGGACGCGGGCCGGCAAACGCGTGGAGCGCTTCCCGCGCCGCGCCTCCTACGCCTATCAGCTCGACGCTTTCGCCGCGGCGGTGCTGCGCGGCGAGCCGTTTGAGACGACTCCCGAGGACGCGATCGAGAACATGACCGTCATCGACGCGATTTATCGTTCCGCCGGCCTTCCGCTTCGCGAGCCAAGCTGAGCCTGCGGTGCGGGCTTTCGTCTGCCCCGTCCGTCGTGGCTTCGCACCATTCGAGTCGCGGCGCTGCCCGACTTGCTCGGCCGAGCTCGGATTGCCTCTTCCCGACGTTCGGCCTAGCGGACGATCCGATAGCCGGATCGCCCGGACGGCAGGGATATCGAAGAGCGAGCCTTCCCGCCGATGGCTGCCTGGTGCGGCTCAGGAGATCTCGGACAACAAGTGCCGCGCCGCCTCGACGCACGGGCGCAGGCGATCGATCGGGCTGACGCCTTCCAGCGCAAGCGATCGCCGCGGCACTTCGATCTCGATCACGATGTCGGACGGAAGCTCGACGAGGATGTCGCGCAGCGGCAATTCGCCTTCGCCGGGAACCATCCGCTCGAACATGGCCTCCTCCATGTAGTTGTCAGCGCGGGGCCGCAGCGTCGTATCGTTCAGCTGCGCATACCCGATGTCGCCGGGATCGATTGCCGCGACATCGGCCGCGCCGCAACCGGATCGCACCAGGTGCATGGTGTCGATCAACAAGCGGAAGTCGGGGCGCCCCACGTGCTGCCGCGCGGCCAGCGCGGTCGGCACGTCGCCCACGGTCAGGCCCGGCACCGGTTCGACGACGGTCTGGATGCCGCGTTGGGCGGCGAGTTCGGTCAGGATCGCGAACTGGTCGAAGGTGCGGCCGAGGTCGGGGTCGAGGCTGACGACGTTGATCCGGGGCACGCCGAGCTCGGCCAGCGCGTCGAGATCGGTTGCGAAGGCGTGCATCTCGGCGTCCGGCAGGACCAGGAACCCGTCGCCGAGCGAGATCGCCACTCCGCGGTGATCCATGGCGGCGAGCACCTCTCGTCGCAGGCTCGGGTCCTTCAACGAGAAGGGCGGGTAGCCAAGCGGCACCAAGGGCAGCCCGCGCACCACCGCCGACATGTAGCGACAGCCGAGGTCCGCGGTGAGGTTCACGAATTCCACTGGCGGAAGCCCGAACCCGCACAGGAAACCGACGCCGAGCCGGTCCACGTCAGGCGCCCCGGCCCGCCAACTGGGCCAACTGGTCGGCGGCCTGGGCGGTTTGGGTGGTCAGCGCGATCTTGCCGGATGTCACCTGTTCTTCGATGATCGGCGCCTCCAGGACAAGGTCGTCGCGGATGAAGGCCACGTGGTCTTTCAGATGTGCGGCGGTGTATGCCGCCCACGCCGCCGCCGACGGCGGGTCCATCGTCAGGATCACCTCATAGAAACCCGACGTCAGCGCCTTGGGCTGGTCCACGCGCGTGAGCGCAAGGCGCATCGCCTCCGGGCCCAACGTGTAAACCGTGGTTTTGGCGAGGTCGCAGGTGACTAGAACGCTGGCCGGCGGGGCGGGTGCGCCCGGATCCGTGGCGGGGCATTTGGCCGGCGGTGCCGGCTGGGACTTTTGCACAGGCCGAACCGGCAACGCCTGGATGTTCACCGTGGGCGCCGCCGACGGGGGCGTGGTGGAAGGGGCCGCAGTGGGCGAAGCGCTCGACGTGCTGGGAGGGGCCGCGTGTCGCGTCGAGTGGCAGCCACACAGCACCGCGCCCAGCAACAGCACGATCGTGAGCCTGCGGGTGCCCATCACGCCATTCCACCACACATTTATCGGAGAAACGGTTGCCTGAGCGCGCGATTCGCAGCCGGCTCTTTACGAACACTACGAATATAGAGTAGCCTCACCGTCTGAAGAAACGCGATGGACAGACGACGAAAACCTAACCCCACCGAGCGCCGCCGCGACCTGTGTGATGCGGCGATTCACCTGTTGGCCCATGACGGGGCCAAGGGGCTGAGCCATCTCAAGGTCGACCGCCGGGCCGGTGTGCCGGACGGCACCACCTCGTTCTACTTCCGGACCCGCTCGGCGCTGCTGCGCGCGGTGGCAGAGCGGCTGGCCGAGCTGGACCTGGCGACCCTGCAGTCGGTCGCCGACGACGGCTCCACCGCCCCACAGCACCCATCGCCGTCGCGCTTGTCGCAGGTGGTGATCCAAGCCGGCAGCGAGCCGCAATTGTCCCGGACGAAGGCCCGGTACGAGCTGACGATGCAGGCCACTCGCGACCCCGCGCTGGCCGCGATCCTGCAGCAGGCCACGGACGGGTTCACCAAGCTCCATCGGGAAATCCTGGTGCAGCTCATGCCGCGCGGCGGAGAACTGGAACCGGCCGTGGTCGAGGATCTGAGCAACATCACGCTCACCTTCATCAACGGGCTGCTGCTGCGGTTCGCCCACGGCGACCGCATCATCGAGAGTCCCGAGCAACTCGACGGGATCCTGACGGCTATCGCGACCGGCATTCTGAAGAATTCGGGCAAGGGGCGGCTCACCCGGACCGGCGACGCCCCGGCACGCCGCCGGCGGGCGGTCGCTTCGGGTTGAGCGCACAGACCATGTTTCGCCCCGCCGGCTCTTGCCAGGGCACCCGCCATATGGTTCTCTACGAGAATAGAGAGACTTTATGGCCTATCGCTCGCACCCGTGTCGGAGCGACGCAATTAAGCGGAATGTATAAATCGTCCGGACCGATTCCGGAAATGGCAGCGGCAGGAGAGATTTCGTGACGACGAGCACCGACAGCGACGTCCATTTCGACCCGTACGACGTCGAGCTGATCGTCGACCCGTACCCGATGTTCGCCCGCCTGCGGGACGAGGCGCCGCTTTACTACAACGCCGAATACGACTTCTACGCGATGAGCCGGTTCGCCGATGTCAACAAGGCCCTGGTCGACCACAGCACCTACAGCTCGGCCCGGGGCGTGATCCTCGAGCTCATCAAGGCCAATCTCGAAATCCCTTCGGGCATGTTGATCTTCGAAGACCCGCCGATCCACGACGTGCACCGCAAACTGTTATCGCGAATGTTCACCCCCCGCAAGATCAACGCGCTTGAGCCCATGATTCGGGACTTCTGCGCCCAGCTCCTGGATCCACTGGTGGGTTCGGGGCGATTCGACTTCGTCACGGATCTTGGTGCGATCATGCCGATGAAGGTCATCAGCGCGCTGCTCGGGATTCCCGAAGAAGACCAGGAGTACATTCGCGATCGCGGAAACGCACAACTGCGCACGGAGCCCGGCAAGCCGATGAGCGCCGCCGAGCATGGCCTGTCGGTGGGCGAGCAGTTCGAGGCCTACATCGACTGGCGCGCCGAGAATCCGTCCGACGACATCATGACCGAGTTGCTCAACGTCGAATTTGTCGACGAGACCGGGACCACGCGGCGGCTGAGGCGCGAGGAGATCCTCGTCTACCTCAACGTGGTGGCCGGGGCGGGCAACGAAACCACGACACGGCTGATCGGTTGGGCGGGCAAGGTGCTCGCGGAGCACCCGGATCAGCGTCGTGAACTTGTCGAGAACCCCGGGCTCATCCCGCAGGCGATCGAGGAGCTGCTGCGCTTCGAGCCGCCCGCGCCGCACATGGCACGCTATGTGACCCGCGACGTCAGCCTGTATGACCACACGGTGCCAGAAGGCAGCGTGATGATGATGCTCCTCGGGTCGGCCTGCCGCGACGAGCGCCAATTCGGCCCCGACGCGGGCGAATTCAACATCCATCGCACACCCCGTCCGCACCTCACCTTCAGCGTCGGCGCCCACTTCTGCTTGGGCTCGGCGCTGGCGCGGCTGGAAGGCCGGGTCGCCCTGGAAGAAATCCTCAAGCGCTTCCCGGAGTGGGAGCCCGATCTGGCCAACGCCACGCTCAGCCCGACGTCGTCGGTGCGGGGCTGGGAAACCCTGCCAACCGTGGTGCCTTGATGACGGGCCGGGTCGAGGGCAAGGTCGCCTTCATCAGCGGCGCCGCCCGAGGCCAGGGTCGCAGTCACGCGGTGCGCCTGGCGCAGGAGGGCGCCGACATCATCGCGGTCGACGTGTGCGGGCCCATCGACAACCTGGCCTACCCGCATTCCACCCCGGCCGATCTCGCCGAGACCGCGGATCTGGTGAAGGCGCAGAATCGCCGAATCGTGGCCGCGCAGGTCGACGTGCGCGATTACGACGCCCTCAAGGCCGCGGTGGACGACGGGGTACAGCAACTCGGCCGGCTTGACATCGTCGTCGCGAACGCGGGCATCGGCACCTTCGGCAACAAGCTGCACAAGATCGGCGAGAAGATCTGGCAGGACATGATCGACGTCAACCTCTCCGGCGTCTGGCACACCGTGAAAGCCGGTGTGCCGCACATCATCGCGGGCGGGCGCGGCGGCTCCATCGTGCTGACCGGCTCGGTCGGGTCGCATAAGGCCATGCCTTACACCGGCCACTACATCGCCGCCAAGCACGGCGTGATCGGCCTGATGCGCGCCTTCGCCGTCGAGCTGGGCCAGCACATGATCCGGGTGAACTCGGTACACCCGAGCCAGGTCAACACCCCGATGACCATGAACGACGTGACGTTCCGCCTGTTTCGCCCGGACCTGGAGAATCCCGGACCCGACGACTTCGCGCCGTTCTCGCAGATGACCCACACGCTGCCGGTGCCCTGGGTGGAAGCCGCCGACATCAGCAACGCCGTCCTGTTCCTCGCCTCGGACGAATCCCGTTATGTCACCGGCGTTTCGCTGCCCGTCGATGCGGGTGCCTTGCTCAAATAACATGCTCAAATAACAGAAGTGGAGAAAATCCTATGCCCGAATACGACTACGAAGAGTTGAAGAAGGAAGCCGAGCAGTACATCAAGTTCGAGAAGGACAAGAAGAACCGGATCGCCTACATCACGTTCGATCGTCCCGACGCGCAGAACGCCACCACCTTGGGGATGCGGCAGAACTACGCCGACCTGATCCACAAGTGCAACGTCGACGACGACGTCAAGGTCGTGGTGATCCGTGGCGAGGGCGAGGATTTCGGCAGCGGCGGCGACCTGCCCGAGCAGCGGCCGATGCTGGAGAACCCGGGCCTGCCGCTGCTGCACGAGCTTGCGATCAACGACGACGACGTCAAGTACCCGCCGGGCGGCTCGTATCGCTACCTGTCCACGGTGACCGACTTCTACGCCAAGGCCCGCGCCGGGAACAGGCCGCTGCAGGAGCTGCGCAAGATCAGCATCATCGAGGCCAAGGGGTACTGCTACGGGTGGCACTTCTACCAGGCGGGCGACGCGGATCTGGTGGTGTCCTCCGACGACGCCCTCTTCGGACACCCGGCCTTCCGCTACGTGGGCTGGGGACCACGGCTGTGGTGGTGGGCCGAGACGATGGGCCTGCGGAAGTTCTCCGAAATGCTTTTCACCGGACGGCCGTTCAGTGCCAAGGAGATGTACGACTGCGGCTTCGTCAACAGCGTGGTGCCCCGCGAAAAGCTGGAGGAGGAGACGCTGAAGTATGCGATGGCCTGTGCACGCTCCCGCCCCACGGACACGGTCGCGGTTCAGAAGACGTTCCTGGAGCTGTACAAACAGCACAAGGGCGAATACTTCGGCAGCCTGCTCACCGGCATGGTCGAGGGCATGTTGCCGCTGATCAGCAACGACGCGCAAGAGGTCGACCTCACCGAGGGCACCTTCGAGAAGGGGCTCAACAACGTGGTCAAGGACAACGACCTGAATTTCCCGCCTGAATGGCGCCTCAGCCGCTCGGGCCGAAAGAAGCCCTGACCGCTTTGAGAGGGCGCCCATGCCGGCACTGACGGGCATCCGGGTCGTCGAGTTGGCCGGGACCGTCGCGGGGGAGTACTGCGGGAAGCTGCTGGCCGATTTCGGCGCCGAGGTGATCAAGGTCGAGGCGCCGGAACGCGGCAGCCCCACCCGTGCCATGGCGCCGATCCTCGCCGAGGGGCGCGAAGGCAGCGCGCTGTTCGCCTACCTCAACACGAACAAGCGCTCCGTCGTGCTGGACGATGCCGATCGCCTGCACAAGCTGATCGGCACCGCGGACGCGGTGATTGAAGACCGTGCGGCCGGCTGGTCCGAACGGCACCCCGGTGTGGTGTGCTGCTCGATCACCCCCTTCGGCCAGGGCGTGCCCACCGAGTTCGACAATGCGAAGAGCATCAACGTGTTCCACGCCAGCGGCTGGGGTTATCACACGCCGAGTCATCCCGATCCCGGCAGGCCGCCGCTGCAGGGGCCGGGCCGGTTTCTGGTCGATTACGAAGCGGGACTCGAGGCGGCCCTGTGTGTCGCGTCATCGCTATTCCGGCGCCTGCACACCGGCCACGGCGAATTCGTCGACGTGTCGCAGCACGCCGTGCTGGCGTCCCGCGCCGACTGCATCCTGGGCCGATTCCTCACCGGCGAGGTCCCCGCCGAGGGCCAGCGCGGCGATTACGACCAGGCCGGTCCTGCGGCGTTTTTCGCCTGCGCCGACGGGTTCGTCTATCTCTACATGACCAGTCGCGCCCACTGGCTCGGCGTGCGGGAACTCATGGGGCATCCCGAGTGGCTGGCCGCCTTCGACGACGACTGGCTGGAATTCTCCGTCACGGCGGAAAAGGTCGCCGCGTTTCAGCAGGGGTTCGCCGCCTGGGTCCGGGACCTGGACAAGGAGGCCGCCGCGGACCGGGCGCAGCGGCTGGGGGTGCCGCTGGTCCCCGTCAACCATGCCGCCGATTTGCACCGCTTGCCGCAATACCGCCACCGCGGGTTCTTCCAGGGTGTGAGCCACCCGGTGCTGGGGGACGCGGCATACCCCACCGTGCCGTACGCGCTTGGCGCATCGCCGGCCCGAATCGCCTCCGCCGCACCCGCTCTCGGCCAGCACACCGCTTTGATCCTGGACGGGGCCGAGGGGCCGCGCACCCCGCTGTCGGTCAAGACGCCACAACTCAAGCTGCCCAAAAACCCCCGGGGGGGCCCGTTGGAAGGTGTGCGCGTCGTCGAGCTCACCAAGGTATGGGCCGGCCCGTACGCAGGCAAGCTGCTGGCGATGCTCGGCGCCGAAGTGATCAAGATCGAGACGGCGACCGCCCCCGAGGAGATGCGGGCCTACGGCGGCGCCGACATCAACCACGCCCCCTATTTCCTCAGCATCAACCCCGAAATCCTCAGCGCGGAACTCGATATCAAGTCGACCGAAGGCATGGCGCGGCTGCGCGAGCTGATCGCCCGCAGCGACATCGTCATCAACAACTTGCGGCCGGGCGCGATGGAGCGTCAGGGTTTGGGCTATGAACAACTGGCGGCCATCAAGCCGGACATCATTTCGGTGTCGATCAAGATGTGGGGCAACGACGGACCCCTCGGCCATCAAACCGGCTATGCGCCATGCTTCGCCGCGCTGGCCGGGCTCGCCTCGTTGGTCGGCTACCCGGGCGGCCCGCCACTCGGGACGAGCATGCGCTATGGGGATTCCACGGTCGGCGCGGCCGCCGCCTATGCCGCCGTGGTGGCGTTGCTGCACCGGGAACTCAGCGGCGCGGGCCAGTTCGTCGACGTGTCGGCGGTGGAGACCCTCTCGTCGATGATCGGGGACTGCCTGGTAGAGCAAAGCCTCACCGGGAAACGCCTGGGCCCCAACGGCAACCGGCACCCCGACCTGTTCCCGCACGGGTGCTACCCCTGCGCGAACGATTCGTGGGTCGCGGTGGCCGTGTCCAGCGACGCCGAATGGCGCGGGTTGTGCGGCGCGCTGGGCGCCGCGGCGCTGTGTGACGACGCACGGTACGCCACCGTGGACGAGCGACGCCGTCACGCCGGGGCGCTCGACGCCCAGCTCGCGCGGCTCACCCGCGACCACGACGCCGAGGAACTCGCGCACCGGCTGCGTGCGGCGGGAGTGCCGGCCAGCAAGAGCGCCACCGCGCCGGACGTGATTGCCGATCAACGATTGTGGGGCCGCGAGTTGTACCGCTTCGTCTCCGATCACCGCGAGGGCCAGCGCCCGGTACTGGGGCCGTCGTGGCGGATGGCGCGCGCCCCGGCGCGGATCGAGCGCGGCGCACCAGACCTGGGTGAGGACACCGAGTACGTTCTGCGCGACATCCTGGGCACGGGAACACCGACGGGAGGCCAACCATGACGGAGACACTGGCGGGCACGGTGGCGCTGGTGACCGGCGCCAGCAGCGGCATCGGAGCAGCAACGGCGAAAGCGCTGGCCGCCGAAGGTGCCGCGGTGGCCCTGCTCGCCCGCCGCGCCGACCGACTCGCCGATCTGAAAAGTGAGATCGAATCCGCTGGGGGCACAGCGCTGGTGGTGGCCGCGGATGTCACCGACGCCGCGGAGGTGTCGGCGGCGGTGCAACGAGTCGCCGCCGAACTGGGCCGGCTTGACGCCGTGGTGAACAACGCCGGGCTGATGCGCTCGGGGCCCGCGACCGAGGCGAACATCGAGGATTGGGATGCCATGGTCGCGGTCAACGTGCGCGGCGTCCTGTATGTCGCCCGCGCGGCGCTCCCGCACCTGATCGACGCGGCCACCAGCTCGCCGCGCGGCGTTGCCGACCTGGTCACCATCGGATCCACCGGCGGCTGGGTGGCGCGATCGAACACCGCGGTCTATTCGTTGACGAAATTCGGCGTGAACGCGTTCAGCGAGGGCATCCGCCAGGAGATGCTCGGCAAGCGCGTGCGCGTCGGGGTCGTCAGCCCCGGCACCGTCGACACCGAAATCTTCGCGCATCTGGCCGAACCGGCGCGGGCGGCGGTCGAGCGGCAGACCGCAGGCATGGTCAAGTTGCGTCCGGAAGACATCGCCGACGCGGTGCTCTACATGGTGACGCGGGACCGCCGCGTGGCGGTCAACCACATGCTGGTGCGTGCGGCGGAACAGACTTGGTGACCGGCGAGCAGTTCGGCCTCGCCATCCCGGCCGACCCGGCGGCGTTACGCGGCGCCGGGACACGGTTTCTCACCGACGCGTTCCGGGCGTCCGGCGTGCTCGCGGCCGACAACGCCGTCACGAGCATCACCGCGTTCCGCGAGGTCGCCGGCGGCAGCACCGGACGCAAAGTCGTCCTGTCGGTCGAATACGGCGGGCCGCAGCCCGGCTTGCACACCGACCTGTTCGTCAAGTTCTCCCGCGATCTCGACGATCCGGTACGCGACAGGGGAAAGACCCAGATGGAGGCCGAGGTCCGGTTCGCCGCGCTGTCGCGGGTGCCCGGATTTCCCATCGCGGTACCCGCGGTGCAATTCGCCGACTACGACCGCCCGAGCGGAACCGGCATCCTGATAACCGAACGAATCCCATTCGGCAGCAACGGGATAGAGCTGCAGCATCACAAATGCCTCGACTACGCGCTGCCCGATCCGGTCGAGCACTACCGGGCGCTGCTGACCGCGCTGGGCCGCCTCGCCGGCAGCCACGGATCGGCAACCCTGCCGGACCGGCTGGCCGCGCAGTTCCCGCTCAACGTGCAGGGCGCGACGGTGGGCGAACGAACACCGCATGACGCCGAGAGATTGGACCGGCGCCTGGCCCAGCTCGCCCACTTCGTCGACGCCCGGCCGGGGCTGGTGCCCGCCAACGTCCGCTCGCCAGAGTTCTTGGGACGCTTACGCGAAGACGTCCCGCGGGTAGTACGTCACGAGCACACGGTCATGCGACAGCTGGCCGCCGACTCCGACTACGTCGCGCTGTGCCACTGGAACGCCAACATCGACAACGCCTGGTTTTGGCGGGGTGCCGACGACGTCCTGCGTTGCGGCCTGCTGGACTGGGGATGCGTTGGGCAGATGAACATGGGCATGGCCCTTTGGGGAGCCATGTCCGGCGCCGAAACCGAGCTGTGGAACCGGCATTTCGGCGAGTTGCTGGAACTGTTCGTCGCGGAAGCGCAGGGTTGCGGCGGGCCGCGACTCGACGCCGACCGATTGCGCCGGCACACGCTGCTCTATGCGGCGGTGATGGGCGTCGCCTGGTTGCTGGACGTGCCGGCGTTGATTGGCAAGCGATTCGGCGCGGCAGCGCCCCAAAGCCGCACGGACCCGCGGATCAGGAACGACGAAAGCGTGCGCGCGCCGCTGCAGATGCTGTCCAACCTGCTGAACCTCTGGGAACGGCACGGCGTCGGCGACCTGCTCGATGTGGCCCTGGCCGAGGACGGCTCCGTCAGCCCGCCGGCAGCTTGAGCACGAAACCCTGGGCGTCATCCCCCGCCCAGGGGAGGCCGCCTCCGGTCGCCCGGGAACCCATGCGATCGGTGACGTACACGCTTTGGCTACCGCTCCCAATTCGGAGTCTCGTTAGCAAATCGTCGCACCATCCGGCTACGGGATGGTACGCGTGCATCTTCGTACTCCCTTGTGTCACTGTGGTTTCACTGGTCACAGCGCGGGCGGTTTTGTCGGTGGGTGTTCGTAGAGTTTGGGGCATGGGTGCGAGTAGTCGTGAGGAGATCGTCGAGGTTTTCGACGCGCTCGATCACGATGCGGAGCGCCTGTGCGCGTTGTCTTTCGACGTGTTCACCACCCCGGAGCGGTTACGGGCCCTGGAGCGCCTGGAGCGCGTGGCGCGCCGGTTGCGCACCCCCGGGCACGCGTTGATTAACCAACTCGGGGCTCAGGCCAGCACGGCAGAGTTGGGCGGCACGCTGCGTTCGGCGTTGGCCGACCGGTTGCGCATCACCAAGGCCGAGGCCGCCCGGCGCGTCGATGAGGCCGAGGACCTGGGCCAGCGTCGCGCGCTGACCGGCGAGCCGCTGGCGCCGAAGTTGGCCGCGACCGCCGCCGGGCAACGCCAGGGCCTGATCGGCGACGGGCAGGTGAAGGTGATCCGCGGCTTTTTCGCCCAGCTGCCCGCGCAGGTCGACGTGTTCACCCGCGCGCACGCCGAAGCCGACCTGGCCGGCAAGGCCCGCGGGTTTCGCCCCGACGAGCTGGCCAAATACGCCCAGCGCCTCATGGGCTGCCTGCATCCCGACGGGGAGTTCAGCGACGCCGAACGGGCCCGCCAACGCGGCATCATCCTGGGCGCCCAGCAACACGACGGCATGTCGCGCCTCAGCGGGCTGATCACCCCGGAGCTGCGGGCCGCCATCGAGGCCCTGGTGGCCAAGCTGGGTGCCCCCGGCGCCTGCAACCCCGACGACCAAACCCCCATCGTCGACGCCGCCCCCGACGGGGATGCCGCACGCCGCGACACCCGCTCCCAGGCCCAGCGCAACCACGACGCGTTTGTGGCCGGGCTGCGCGGGCTGTTCGCCTCCGGGCAGCTGGGCCAGCACAACGGGCTACCCGTATCGATCATCGTGACCACCACCCTGCAAGACCTCGAGGCCGCCGCCGGCAAAGCCCTGACCGCCGGCGGCACCCTGGTGCCGATGTCGGATGTCATCCGCTGGGCCGGCCACGCGCATCACTACCTGGCGATCTTCGACAAGGCCCGCTCGCTGGCGCTTTACAGCACCAAACGGATCGCCTCCCCCGCGCAACGCATCATGCTCTACGCCAAAGATCGCGGCTGCACCAAACCCGGCTGCGACGCACCCGCCTACCACAGCCAGGTCCACCACATCCGCGGCTGGGCGGCCACCGGCCGCACCGACATCGACGACCTCACCCTGGCCTGCGGACCCGACAACCGACTCGCCGAACAAGGCTGGACCACCCGCACCAACACCAAAGGCCAAACCGAATGGATCCCCCCACCCCACCTCGACCGCGGACAACCGAGAACCAACGCCTCCCAC
>NZ_LZIC01000135.1 GCF_001667185.1 Mycobacterium sp. 852002-50816_SCH5313054-b
AGATGACCAAGCCCGCCGTCGGTGTCGCCACCGCCGCCGATCTGCTGGAACAGACCGTCCGCGTCGGCGTCTGAATTCGTCCCCGGGGCCTAAGGTTGCCGGCTGGCGGCCGCGTCGCGCTGAACGAGCGGGAAGGACTTGTACCACTTGCGGTGGTGCGCCGCCCCCATCTCGCGCAGGATTCCCATGGCGGCGGGCCAGCCGTGATTTCGGCGCAACCCTTGAATCATCTCCCAGCTGGAGCCCCAGTGATACTTGCGGCTGCCGAAGTGGGCGTTCGCAGTCTTGCGCCCGAAATGGTTGACGTAGGCCATCTCCGTTGTGTACAAACCGAATCCGGCCTTGCGCGCCCGTAACGCGAGGTCGAGATCGAGCCCCCAGCCGTAGCGCCCGAAGGTGTCCAGGTCCATTCCGCCGACGGCATCCCAGCACTCCCGCGACATCACCAGCGCCGTCCCCTCGATGGCGGGCACCACCCGGTATTGCGGGCGGGGAACGTAGCTCTCGGCGTCCGGTGTGTCGGCGGCCACCGCGTAGGGGAACCCGATGTTGAACATCGGACCCACCATGCCGACGTCCGCGGGCAGGCGCGGGTCAAGCAGGGCGGCAACGCATCCGCGCGACAGGCGGGTGTCGTTGTTGAGCGTCATCGCGTGGGAGTAACCCTCCGCGAACGCAGTTCGGAATCCGAGTTCGCTGCCGCCGGCCCAACCGAGATTCTTGCCCGGCGTGAGGACGCGTTCGTCGCCGATCTTGGGGTAGTCGCCGCGATTGTCGACGATCAGATAGTCGGCGCCCTCCCGCTTCAGATCGGCCAGCAGCGCGTGTGTGTACTCGTGCTGGCCGTAAACCGGCACAGTGATCAGTAGGGACACACCGGGAGCGTACACCGGCCCGTGCGAGCCCGAGGGGCGTTCCGGCATCAGCCAATACCTTCGCGGCGGGCGGCTTTTTCCAGCAGATCGGCGGCGGTGGCGACACCGACGGCGGGCTTGGTCATCTTCGGGGCGATCTCGCGGGCCCCGGCCACGTAGTCCGGCGCCAGGACCTTGCGGAGCTGCCGGACCAACGATTTGCGCGTGATTCTCGAAAGTTTCTTGGCGGAACCGACTTTCAGCTGCTTGACCTGAGTCGCCCAGATGAATTGGTCGGCCACGTCCCACAGGATCAACGTCGGCAGCCCGGCCCGCAGGCTGGCGGCCGTCGTGCCGGCGCCGCCATGGTGGACCGCCGCGCGGCAGGTGGGAAAGATCGTGGAGTAGTTGACGTGGCCGACCAGCTTCACGTCGGGACGGGAAGCGGTTTGCGTGCCCTC
>NZ_LZIC01000136.1 GCF_001667185.1 Mycobacterium sp. 852002-50816_SCH5313054-b
GGCGGCCCCGCCGTTACCCGCCGCGCCGCCGGATCCGTAGCCACCCGCATTGCCGAATAGTCCACCCGCGCCACCCGCGCCGCCATTGCCGCCGCTGCCGCCGTCGCCGCCGTCGCCGCCGACACCTCCGGTGCCGCCGGTGCCGCCGTTGCCGTTGGTCACGTTCGAGGTGCCCCCGTCGCCGCCGTTTCCGCCGGCGCCACCCAAAGCGCCGGCGCCGCCGCCGCCCGCGCCGCCTCCGATGCCGCCGTGACCGCCGTCGCCGACGAGTAGCCCGCCATGGCCGCCGGCGCCGCCGGCGCCGCCATGGCCGCCGGCGCCACCGCCCGCGCCGACACCGCCGGTGCCACCGTTGCCTCCGCTACCGGCGGCGTTGATGGCTAGGCCGGGGGCTGACGCGAAGCCGCCGGTTCCTCCGTTGCCGCCGGCGGCACCGATTCCGCCGGTTCCGCCATCACCGCCGATGCCGCCAAGAACCTCCTTTGCGGAGCCGAAGGGGACGGCGCCGGCGCCTCCCCCGCCACCGCCGTCGCCGCCCGGCGCACCGGCGCCGCCGGTCCCGCCGGTGCCACCGGCGCCTCCCATTGCCTGGCCGCCGCTGGAGGTGGCCTGGCCCCCGTCGCCCCCGGTGCCGCCGGGTGCGCCGAGGCCGCCGGTTCCGCCCGCACCACCGGTGCCGCCCTGGGTAACGGCCGTGGCACCACCGCCGCTGCTGCCGCCGTTGCCGCCGTTGCCGCCGGTCTCGCCGGAGACGGCACCCGGAACGCCGGTCTGCCCGTCGGTCCCAGGAGTTTGGGCGTTCGGGCTGCCGTCGGCGCCGTTGCCCGCCTGGCCGGCCGGGGGAGCGGGCTGAGGATTGCCGGTGGTGCCGGTCGCGCCTTGGCCGCCGGCGCCGCCGGCGCCGCCCTCGCCGAACAGCCCGGCGTCGCCGCCGGCGCCGCCGTGGCCGCCGTTGCCCCCGGCGATCGTGGCGGCCCCGCCTGCACCGCCGGCCCCGCCATTGCCGTACACCAACCCGGCGTTGCCGCCCGCACCGCCGGGCGCGCCGCTTCCACCGGCGCCGCCCAAGCCGCCATTGCCGAGAAACGCGGCGGACCCGCCGTTGCCGCCGGGCTGGCCGGCCCCGCCGGGCGCTCCGTTACCGCCGTTGCCGAATAAGAGCCCGCCCGCGCCGCCGGCCTGGCCCGGCGCCGTCCCGTTGGCGCCGTTGCCGATCAGCGGGCGCCCCAGCAGTGCCTGCGTGGGCGCGTTCACGGCGTTCAACGCCTGCTGCTCCACGGTCTGCAGGGGCGACGCGTTGGCGGCCTCGGCACCGGAATACATGCTCCCCGCGGTGGTCAAGCTGTGGACAAACTGGTCGTGAAAGGCCTCCAGCTGGGCGCCGACGGCCTGAAACTCCCGCCCGTGCGCGCCGAACACCGCGGTGATGGCCGTCGACACCTCATCGGTGGCCGCGGCCAGCATGCCAGTCGTCGGGGCCGCGGCCGCCGCATTGGCCGCGCTGATCGTCGAGCCGATGCCCGTCAAGTCCCTTGCGGCCGCCAGCATCACGTCCGGCGTTGCGATCACGAACGACATCGCCTACTCCCAACAGGTTTTGGAAAAGGCGGCGAAGGGTGCCGTTCTCTTCGAGGTGAGCACATGGTACGCCGATTCAGCTGCTCATTGGGTGTTTGACCTAGGCCGCCGGACCTGATTGAGCCGGTTAACCGCCGAACAGCAGATACAGGCCGGTGAAGGTGTAGCCCACCATCACCAGCATCATGGTGAGCTGCCCGGTGAGCTGATGGCCCGCCGGCAGCAAGCGCAGCGCCTTGTCGTGGGCGGCGACCACCGCCACGATGTGCCCGGTGACCACGCACGCCACCTTGATCCCGGCGAGCACCGGGGGATGGGTGGACAGCACGTAGGCGACGTGAAAGTGCGCCAACCCCAACGGGTTCCAGCCGCGGCCGAACGGATCGGCCAGCGCCGCGACCGCCTGCTGCCCGCGCTCGACGAGGTAGCTCAGATAGTGCGCGAAGATGTAGCCCACCACGATCGGGATCAGCGAATGCGCCATCCGGCCCGGCAGGGCGCGGCGCTGCTCGCGGTCGACGCCGCCGGTGGCACGCGCGGCAAGCGAAAAGGTCACCGCCACAACGGAAATGAACACGATCAGCCCGAACGTCCGCAGCATTGACGACGCCAGCGTCGGCGACAGGCCGAAGCCGCGCGAAATCCGGTCCGCGAACTCCCGCCACGTGGGCGACGAGGAGAAGCTGTCGAAGGCCGTCGACCCGAGCAGCATCGCCAGCAGCACGACCACGCCGGGGCGCACGGGCAGCGACGGCAGGTGGTCGAGCGGGTTGCCCACGACGATTCGACCGCTGTCCGGGTCGCGGCGAAACGGACACAGGCGCGACACCGCCATGCTGTACACGCCGAACGGGTCGGCCCGGGCCAGCCAGCGCTGCCCGCACAGCCACGCGCCGCCGAGCATCAGGACTGCGTAGCTCAGCAGCCACGCCTTGACCAGCGGCAGTGACGCTGAGTTCGGGCTGGCCAGTTCCATCCACACGAACGCGAACAGTCCCACGGCGGCGGGCCGATATCCCCAGCCCTCGGGATAGGACCGCCGCGGCCGGCCCAGGCGCTCCGGCGTGACGCGCCGCAGCAGCACATACACCGTGCGCACCGGGGAGATCACCCGCCAGACCGGCCCGAACGCCAGCGACAGCGCCACCAGCCCGACCCACAGCAGCACGTAGAACGCCCCGAGCAGCGCGTTGGACTCCGATTGCGGTCCGCACACCCCGGCCAGCACCACCCACACCGCGAACAGCAACGCCAGCCCGGCGGCCGCCCCGCGGGTCGCGCGGGCATCGACGAAGGCCGTCAGCGCGGCCGGCAACGGGTGGCCGGGCTTGTCCGGGTCAAACCGCGGGCGCCGCCAGGCGAACGCGACCAGCGCGAAGGTGAACGTCAGCGCCCATGCCGCCCCGACCATCGCGTACAGGTACGGCACCGGGAGGTCGCCGGACCCGCCCAGACCGTGCGCGAGCAGCACCGTCGCGCCACGGTCGCTCACGGTTGCACTTGGATGGTCGCGATCGTCCGGTCCAGGTGATGCAGCTCGACCTCGACGTTGCCAGGCACGTCGACGCTGAACTGGAACGTTTGGTTGGGCGCGGCCGCGACCTGGAACTTGTGGTCGGGGGTGGAGTGCACGTGCAACTCATCGGTGGTGTCGCTGCTGACGCGGATGGTGATCTGCTGGTGCACCTTGGCGAGCAGGGTGGCGTTGGTCGGGTTGACCTGCCCCTTGGCGATCGTCACGTCGACGACCGGGGCGGCGCCGGGGGGCTGGTTTTGTGAACCGCCGCAGGCGACCAGCGCCCACACCAGCGCGGCCACCCAGACGGGGCAGCTCCGAACCGTCATCGCGTCAGGCCGCTCTGGGGGCGCCCGGCAGGGGCTGCTTCTCCTCGACCGGCTCGGGTGACTCCTGGGCGTTGTTGAGCCGACCCGCGCCCCACGTCAACGCGCTGATCACCATCAGGCTCAGGATCAGCACCACGATCCCGCCGGCGGTGAACAACCAGGTCGGCGCGCCCTGGTCACGTTCGCGCTGCAGGATCGTGACCTCCAGGACGAACGGCCTGGTGGTCGACGCCAGCGCGGGGACCTCGGGCGCCGGGATGGCGTCGTCAGCCGGCTCCCAGATGGGCACGGCCGTCATCGTGCGGCCGTCCTGGACCCGCAGCAGCGTCTTCCATTCCCCCCACACCGGGACCGGCTGGGTGGACCGGTAGTGCCCGGGTCCCACCTTGGCGAGCCGGTCGATCGTCAGGCCGCGGTGGTTTTCCATCCGCCCCTGCCAGGACAGGATGGTCAGCCACTCCGGGTGGTCGCTGACGAACGGCGGCGTCAGCTGGACATCGGCCGACACCATGCGCTGCCCGGGCGGGCTGGGCAGGTCCGTCAAGTTGACGGTGGCGGTGTTCTGCCGCGGCACCAGGATGTGCAACCCGTTGGCCACCGCGCCACCGATCACCAGTACGGTCAGCGCCACGGCGACGATGCCGACCCGTCGGCCCGGGAGGCGCTGGCCGGTGAGCACCATGCCGAACAGCGCCCCGCAGACCCCGGTCAGCAGCGCGACGGGCACCGACATCGCCAGCGCCTCGCCCCACATCCGCATCGGCCAGGGGTAGTGGTACACCGCCCCGATCCACAGCGACTCCAGCCAGAGCCCGACGGTCCCGACGGCGAGGCCGGACACGGCGCCAAAGGCGATGGGGCGCTTGAACAGTGGGGTCAACGCCACCACCTCGACGACCAGCGCGGGGCCCAGGTACAGCGGGAACCAGTTGGTCGGGGCGCCCAGCACGGGTCCGACCAGCACCGCGACCGCGCCGCGCAGCGCGATGGCGAACAGGGCCGCGATCACCGCGCCGCCGCGTCCCATCGTTATGCGGGCGGCCACCGCCGCCAGCGCGGCCGCCGCGGCGATCAGCATCGGCTGTAGCACCAGCCGGAATTGCGGGACGCCGAAGTCGAATTCGATCTGATAGACGGACAGGCCGATGAACATCCCGCCGAAGGACAGGTAGCGCAGGAATTTGATGAACGGGCCGTGGTAAACCTGCTCGCCCTCGCGGACCTCGCCCTCACGTTCCAGCATCAGCACCGCGAACAGGGAAAAGCAAGCGCCACCGATCATCATCAAATGTGTTGGGCCCCAGAGGGTTACGTCTTGGCCGAAGATGCGGTGCCAGATGTCGTCGAGCGGAAACCCGATCATCGCGTACAGCCCGCAGGAGGCCATCAGCACGCCGCCGACCGGCGCATACCAGTTACTCGTGATGCGCACCGCCGCCGGTCCGGGCTTGTCGAACGGCAGCACGATCGACAGCATGCCCGCCACGAAGATCCCGAACAGGCCGATGATGATGAAGTAGTGCGCCGGGTTGGCCAACGGGCCGGGGTCGCGGCCGTTGCCGATGTGCCAGCTGACGTCCCAGATGAACCCGAACAGCGCGCAGATGATCGAGGTGGTGAACACCAGCACCGGTAGGGCCACCCAGTTGGGACGGTGGAACTTCTCGCCCATCTTGTCCGCGAACCTGGTCAGCCACTCGATGCGATGGGTGCGATGGGCATGCCCGACCCAGAGCATGACCGCGGCGATCACCACCGCGGCGATCGACAGGCCGATCACCTGGTTCAGCCCCGCACCGCGCGCCGGTGCCTCGGCAACAACAGTCAGATCCGCCGATCTCATCGTCAAACCCTCCCAACACGCCCGACCTCGCGAGGTGTGATCCAACTCGCAGGAACCGGAATGCCCCGATCCACCGCCCGTCAATCACCCTTTTGATCGGCCTCGTCGCCGCGCGGGGCCGGCTGCTGGGCTTTGCCGCCGTTGCGCCGGTCTTTCAGCGCGACGTACAGGATCACCGCGACGACGAGGACCGCCGGCAAGAACGCCGGGATGGCCAGCAGCAGCATGTGGTGGGCCAGGTATTCGACGTGCGGAGCGGTCTCCCAAACGGTCATGGTGCAGGCATACCCCGGCGGCCCCCATCTTCTGCGGCCGTTACCCTACTTTGAACACCGAATTTATTCAGGCTGCCGGCGATGGCACGTGCGACTGGGCGCGCACGGAAAAGGATGCAGGGGAGTACCTGGTGACTCAAGCGGCAACTCGGCCCACGACCGACGCCGGCGACGCGAACGACGACATTCTCGCGGTGGCCCGCCGGCAGGTGCTGGAAGGCGGCGAGGGACTCGGCCGGGACCAGGTGCTACAGGTGCTGCAGCTGCCCGACGAGCGGCTCGATGACCTGCTGGCGCTGGCCCACGAGGTGCGGATGCGCTGGTGCGGGCCCGAGGTCGAGGTCGAGGGCATCATCAGCCTGAAAACCGGCGGATGCCCGGAGGACTGCCATTTCTGCTCGCAGTCGGGGCTGTTCTCGTCGCCGGTGCGCAGCGCGCGGCTGGACATCCCCAGCCTGGTCGAGGCGGCCAAACAGACCGCGAAGTCCGGCGCCACCGAGTTCTGCATCGTCGCCGCGGTGCGCGGGCCCGACGAGCGGCTGATGGCGCAGGTCGCGGCCGGCATCGAGGCCATCCGCAACGAGGTGGAGATCAACATCGCCTGCTCGCTGGGGATGCTGACGGCCGAGCAGGTGGAGCAGCTCGCGGCGATGGGGGTGCACCGCTACAACCACAACCTCGAAACCGCCCGGTCGTTCTTCACCAACGTCGTGACCACCCACACGTGGGAGGAGCGCTGGCAGACGCTGTCGATGGTGCGCGACGCCGGCATGGAGGTGTGTTGCGGCGGCATCCTCGGCATGGGCGAGACCCTGGAGCAACGCGCGGAGTTCGCCGCCGACCTGGCCGAACTCGGGCCCGACGAGGTACCGCTGAACTTCCTCAACCCGCGGCCGGGCACCCCGTTCGGCGATCTCGAGGTCATGCCCGTCGCCGAGGCGCTGAAGTCGGTGGCCGCGTTCCGGCTGGCCCTGCCGCGCACCATGCTGCGCTTCGCCGGGGGCCGCGAGATCACCCTGGGCGACCTCGGCGCCAAGCAGGGCATCCTGGGTGGCATCAACGCGGTGATCGTCGGGAACTACCTGACCACGCTTGGTCGCCCGGCCGAGGCCGACCTGGAGCTGCTCGACGACCTGCAGATGCCGATCAAAGCGCTCAACGCCACTCTGTAAGAGACTTGGAGACTGTGGTTCGCGATCTGGGCGCTCCGGTCGGTGCCGGCGTCTACAACGTCTACACCGGGGAATTGGGCGGCACCGCCGTGCCGACGGCCGCCCAATTGGGCCTCGAGCCGCCGCGGTTCTGCGCGGACTGCGGACGACGGATGATCGTCCAGGTCCGGCCCGACGGCTGGCGCGCCCAGTGCTCGCGGCACGGGCAGGTCGACTCAGCGGACCTGGAGGCCCGGCGGTGACCGAGCAGGCCGGCCCCGAGACGTTCGAGCGCACGGGCGTTCCCCGCGCGGTGCGCAGGCGGGCGATCGGTGTCGCGACGCTGGGAGTGACGGCGACCGGCGTGGTGATCGGCGCGCTGTGGGCGTGGATCGCCCCGCCGATCCACGCGGTGGTCGCGATCACCCGCGCGGGCGAGCGGGTGCACGACTATCTGGGCACCGAATCCCAGCACTTCTTCAACGCGCCCTGCCTGATGCTGGGCCTGTTGACCGTGCTCGCGGTGGTGGGCACGGCGCTGGTGTGGCAGTGGCGCAAACACCGCGGGCCCGCGATGGTGCTGGCGCTGTCGCTGGGCATGGTGGCCGCCGCGGCGGTCGCCGCGGCGACGGGCGTCTTGCTGGTCCGGTTGCGCTACGGCGCCGTGAACTTCGACGCGGTGCCCCTGTTCGGAAGCCCGGCGGTGGCCTACCTCATCCAGGCGCCGCCGGTGTTCTTCGCACAGAAGCCGCTGCAGGTCGCGCTGACCCTGATGTGGCCCGCCGGCATCGCGGCGCTGGTGTACGCGCTGATGGCGGCCGCCGACGCGCGCGACGACCTGGGCGGACTGCCCGTGGTTGCCCGGCCGGCTACCGCGCTGCCGATGGAGCCGGAGGCCCCGGAAGCCGCCATTTCATAGCGGACGGTGCGGGACCTTGCGCCCCGTGATGACCTTGGCCGCGATCTTGACCAGCCGCGCCATGCCGACGTAGGTCATCGGGTTGAACATCGTCGGCCACGTGGTCCTGATCAGGTGCTCGGTCAGCGGCCGGCCGTCGAACCGGTCGGTGAGCCAGCGCAGGGTCATCGGGGCGGACAGCGGATGCAGGCACAGGTGCTCGTTGAACGCGTCGCGGTGGTAGGTGACCCGGGCGCCGCCGGCCGAGTAGGCGTCGGCGAGCGCGTCGATGTCGTGCACGTCGATCAGGTAGTCGTGCACCGCCTGCACGATCAACACCGGCGGCGTCGGCACCGCCGCGCCCAGCTTGATGCTCTCGAACACGTGCATGATCTCGGGCGTCGACAGGATGTCTTCCAGCGGCTCGTCGAGGTAGTCGCCCATGTTCTTGCCGGCCATCCGCAGCACCGCTTCAATGGTCGTCATCGTCTCCAGCGAGTCCAGCAGCGCGCGGCCCTCCTCGTTGGTGTGCTCGTTGATGACGCGCTCGAGGTCGGGGTAGATGTGGGCGAGCGCGGCCACCACCAGCGCGGGCAGGCCGGCGAGGAAGCCCCCGTTCAGCCTGCGGAACGTGTGGCCGAGATCGCCGACCGGCGATCCGAGCACCGCCCCGACGATGTTCAGGTCCGGCGCGTAGTCGGCGCACACCTCGGCGGCCCAGGCGCTGGCCAGGCCGCCGCCGGAGTATCCCCACAGCCCGATGGGGGCCGACGGCGACAATGCGAGCCGCTCGAAGCCCAGCGCGGCGCGGATCCCGTCCAGGACGCGGTAGCCGGGCTCATAGGGCGCGCCCCACGAACCGTGGATGCCTTCGTGGTCGGGGATCGAGACGGCCCAGCCCTCGGCGACGGCGGCGTTGATCAGCAGAAACTCCAGCTGGCTCAACGATCCGAGCGCCTTCGCCCTGCGCCGCAGCGCATAGGACGGGAAGCAGCGCGAGGCCATCGCGTCGATGGCGCATTGATAGGACAGCAGCGGGCACGTCTGCCCCGGAGCCAGCTTCGCCGGGACGATCACGGTGGTCACGGTCGCCTCGGGCTGGCCGTTCATGTCCATCGTCCGGTAGAGCAACTGCACGGCCGTGACGGGCTGCGGGATCAGGCCCAGGAACGCCAGCTCGACCTCGCGCGAGCGCAGCACCGTTCCGGGTTCGGCGTGCTGGAAGCCGGGCGGGGGCTGGTAGAACGGGTCGTCCGAGGGCAGCAGGGGCCGCACCTTGCGCCGCAGTTCCTCGTGCGGCGGCTTTGCGATCCACTGCGCGCCGTGCGTCCCTGCCAGATTGCCGAGCTCAACCATCCGTCGATCCCTTCTTGGCCACTCGGCATTCTCGCGCATGAACGGGTGGTGGCCAAAACGTAATCGCCGCCTTGTGAGCCGGTTCTCGTCGGTCTCTGCAGCTCAGCGGCGAAGGTGTTGCCGCCCAATCTACCGGCGTGTCGAGGCAAAGCCGTTCAAAGCTGGCCGGGCGGCCGGAACGCGGCGAATTCGTCGGTGACCCGCAGCCGGGAATCGGTGAAGTGGTAGAGCGCTGCCGGGCGTCCGCCGCTGCGCCCGGACTGCGCGATGGTGCCGGTCTGGCTGATGACGCCGCGCCGGGCCAGCACGCGCTGCAGGTTCGTCGCGTCGACCTGGTAACCCAGCGCGGCGCCGTAGATGTCGCGCAGCGTCGAAAGCGCGAATTCCCTTGGCGCCAGGGCAAATCCGATGTTGGTGTAGGACATCTTCGCGACCAGCCTGGTCCGGGCGTGCTCCACCATGGTGCCGTGGTCGAACGCCATCGGCGGCAGGGAATTCACCGGGTGCCAGCGGGTGTCCGGGGGCAGCTCGGGGAC
>NZ_LZIC01000137.1 GCF_001667185.1 Mycobacterium sp. 852002-50816_SCH5313054-b
GTACCGGCACCTTCGGGGGGCCCGGCGGGGTTGGTGGGGCCGGCGGGGCCCCCGGCACCATCACCACCATCTCCAGCTCAGACTTCAACTTTCCGACCGCGGTGGCGGTCAACCCGGGCGGCGACGTCTACGTCACCAACCAGGTCGGTGGCACGGTGTCGGTGATCGACCCCGTCACCAATACCGTCACCGGATCACCCATCACCGTCGGCAGCCAACCGACCGGGGTGGCGGTTAAGCCGGGCGGCGACGTTTACGTCGCCAACCAGGTCGGTGGCACGGTGTCGGTAATCGACCCCGTCACCAATACCGTCACCGGATCACCCATCACCGTCGGCAGCCATCCGTCCGGGGTCGCGGTTAACCCGGGGGGCGACGTCTACGTCACCAACTTTAACGGCGGCACGGTGTCGGTGATCGACCCCGCCACCAATACCGTCACCGGATCACCCATCGCCGTCGGCAGCTTTCCGCGCGGGGTGGCGGTCAACCCGGGCGGCGACATCTACGTCGCCAATCAGGGCGGCGGCACGGTGTCGGTGATCGACCCCGCCACCAACACCGTGATCGGATCACCCATCACCGTCGGCGGCAGTCCGTTAGCGGTGGCGGTTAACCCGGGCGGCGACGTCTACGTCACCAACCTCAACGGCGGCACGGTGTCGGTGATCGACCCCGCCACCAACACCGTGATCGGATCACCCATCACCGTCGGCACCAATCCGCTAGGGATAGCGGTCAACCCCGGCGGCGACATCTACGTGACCAATGCAGTCAGCGGCACGGTGTCGGTGATCGACCCCACCACCAACACCGTCATCGGCACCATCGGTGTCGGCACCAATCCGGTCGGGGTGGCGGTCAACCCCATCACCGGCGACATTTACGTCGTCAACACCGGCGGCAACACGGTGTCGGTGATCAGTGGGTAGTTGGTGATGACCCGAAGTGAGCTTCCGCGGAAAACGTGACCGGGCTGCCAGCAACGCGGCCCGATGACGGCCGATGCCGGTGAGCCCGCGGGCCCGCGGCGTGGTCGAAAGTGGCGCCGGGATCGAACGACCCAAGGATCCGTGACTCCGGTCAGTGGCGTGCCGACGGACGATTCCCAGGCGTTCCGGATTCGGCGAGGCCGGCCAGGGCCCGCGGGAGCGGGTCCCGGTGCAGGACGCCGAGGCGCTGGGTCGCGCGGGTAAGGGCCACGTAGAGCTCGGCCGCCCCGCGTGGGCCGTTGCCGAGAATCCGTTGCGGCTCGACCACGAGGACGGCGTCGAACTCCAGGCCCTTAGTCTCCGACGCGAGCACCGCGCCCGGCACACCCGGCGGCCCGATCACCACGCTGGTGCCTTCGCGGCCGGCCTCAGCTCGAACGAATTCCTCGATAGCAGAGGGCAATTCGTCGTCCGAAACCCGCCTGGACCATGGCTGGACCCCGCACGCGCGGACCGACTCCGGCGGCTGGACCTCGGGCGCGAATTCGGCGAGCAGCGTCGCGGCGACGGTCATGATCTCCGCCGGGGTGCGATAGTTCAGCGACAGCGACCGGTAGACCCAACGGCCGGGCACGTACGGCTCCAGCATCGCGGCCCACGACGTCGCTCCGGCCACCGACCGGCGTTGGGCGAGATCGCCGACGACCGTGAAGGATCGTCCGGGGCAGCGCCGCATCAACACCCGCCAGTCCATTTCGGACAGTTCTTGGGCCTCGTCGACCACGACGTGGCGGTAGGTCCAGTCGCGGTCCGCGGCGGCGCGTTCGGCGAGTTCTCGGGCGTCGCGCTCGAGGAACCGATCCGCCAAGTCCTCGGCGTACAGCATGTCCTGGGCGAGCAGGTGGTCCTCGTCGTCCATCAGGTCCTCGCGGGCGATCATCATGTCCAGCACGCCGGCGGCGTACTCGGCCTCGGCCGCGCGTTTCCGCTCGGCGGTCCGCTCGGCGGGTTTGTCGCGGCCCAGCAGGTCGACCATTTCGTCCAGCAGCGGCACGTCCGACACCGTCCAGGCCTCGCCGTCGGCGCGCCACAGCGCCGGGTCGGCTCCCGCCGCGCGCAGCCGTTCCCGGGACGAGTACAGCTGTGCCAGCAGCGTTTCCGGCGTCAGCACCGGCCACAGTTCGTCGAACGCGGCCTTGAACTGGTCGTTGTCCGCAAGCTCCGCGATCAGGTCCGCCCGCACCCGCTCCCAAGCGTCGCGGTCCTCGCGGGTCAGCCAGCCGCGGCCAATGCGGGCTATCGCCCGCTCCGTGAGCACCCATGTGACGATCTCGCGGAACACCGCCCGCGCCTCGTTGTGTGGCAACCCACTGCCTCGCGCCTCCTCCCTGGCCCATTGCGCGGTCTCGGCATCGATCCGCAGCGCGACGTCCGCCAGTTCGATCGGCAGGGGACTCTCGGGCAGCCGCTGCCGGTCGGCGACCGCCGCCGCCAGCACGTCCAGGATCTCCAGCGAGCCCTTGAGGCGCGCGCGTTCCGGGGTGTCCTCGGCGGTGACGTGGAGTCCGGGCACGAGGTCGCCGGGCGTCATGAACACGACGCTGGACTCTCCCAGCGACGGCAGCACACGGTCGACGTGATTCAGGAACGCCCTGTTGGGCCCCACCACGAGCACGCCATGGCGTTCGATCCGCTCGCGGTGGGTGTAGAGCAGGTACGCGACGCGATGCAGTGCCACGACCGTCTTCCCGGTGCCAGGGCCGCCCTCGATCACCAGCACACCGGGGTGATCGAGCCGGATGATCTCGTCCTGTTCGGCCTGGATGGTCGCCACGATGTCGCGCATTCGCTCACCGCGCGGCGCGTTGACCGCCGCCAGCAGGGCCCAATCTTCTGAGTCGCCCGGCTCTACGGCTCCGGGACGGCCGAACAGTTCGTCGGTGAAATCGACCACCTGCCGCCCCCGGGTGTGGAACTGGCGGCGACGGCGCATGTTCTCGGGACTTGCCGAAGTGGCCACGTAGAACGCGCGCGCTGCCGGTGCCCGCCAGTCGAGCAACATTGGCTCGTACTCGTTCCCCGGGTCGAACAGGCCGATGCGGCCGACGTAGAAACGCTCGCCCGAAATCGCGTCCAGGCGCCCGAAACACAGCCCGTGGTCCGCCACGTCCAGCCGCTTGACCTCTTTGGCCATCGCGCGAACCTCGGCATCCCGATCGGCGAGCGGCCGGCCGTCTCCCCGCAGCGCCGCGCGGTATCTGTCCTTCGCCCGCATGCGTTCGGCGTCGAGACGGGCGTACAGCCCGGTCACATAGTTCCGCTCGGACCGCACTTCGTCTTCGTACCCTCGCGTCAACCCACGCCTTCCGCCAGTTCCGGTCTAGGGCAGCAATTTTGCGTCATTACCCGGGCCTTGCCGCAAGCCCGGGGGTGCGCTATAGATTGGAAACGGAAGGAGCGCCAAGCGCTCCTTTTCTTTGGTCCGTGACGCGTAGGCTTGACTTTCGTGTCGAACGATTGTTCGAATATACCCTATGCGCTGGGCGAACCAGGCCGTCGCCGTCAACGGGCACCCCGTCGACGACGGGGCGTTGCCGGGGCTGCAGCGGATCGGCCTCGTGCGAAGCGTGCGCGCACCGCAGTTCGAGGGCATCACGTTTCACGAGGTGCTGTGCAAGTCGGCGCTGAACAAGGTGCCCAACGCGGCGGCCCTGCCGTTCCGGTACACCGTCAACGGCTACCGCGGCTGCTCGCACGCGTGCCGCTACTGTTTCGCCCGTCCCACCCACGAATACCTCGACTTCGACAGCGGCACCGACTTCGACACCCAGGTGGTGGTCAAGACCAACGTCGCCGAGGTGCTGCGCCGCGAGCTGCGCCGGCCGTCCTGGCGGCGCGAGACCGTCGCGCTGGGCACCAACACCGATCCCTACCAGCGCGCCGAGGGCCGCTACGCGCTGATGCCGGGCATCATCGGCGCGCTCGCCGGATCCGGCACGCCGCTGTCGATCCTCACCAAGGGGACGTTGCTGCGCCGCGACCTCCCACTGATCACCGATGCGGCCCAGCAGGTTCCGGTGTCGGTCGCGGTGTCGCTGGCGGTCGGCGACCCGGAATTGCACCGCGACGTCGAACCGGGCACGCCCACACCGCAGGCGCGGCTGGGCCTCATCACCGCGATCCGCGATGCCGGTCTGGACTGCCACGTGATGGTCGCCCCGGTGCTGCCGCACCTCACCGATTCCGCCGAGCACCTCGATCGGCTGCTGGGTCAGATCGCCGCGGCCGGCGCCACGGGTGTGACGGTTTTCGGCCTGCACCTGCGCAGTTCGACCCGGGGCTGGTTCATGGCGTGGCTGGCCCGCTCGCACCCCGAGCTGGTCGCGCGGTATCGCGAGCTGTACCGCCGCGGCGCCTACCTGCCGCCGGCCTACCGCGACGCGCTGCGCGAACGGGCCGCGCCGCTGATCGCCAAGCATCGCCTGGCCGGCGATCACCGCCCTTTCCCGCGCGCGGCTGAGCCCGCCCCGCAACCGCTGCAGGCGACGCTGTTTTGAGCTAGGCGGGCCGGTCGCCGCGCGGCTTGGTCAGCGTGAACTGGTCCACCGCGGTGACCTGGCCGGACGGACCGCTCACCGCGTAATGCGTGGCCTTGATCGTGGTGTTTCCGCCGGGTTGGCCCGGGTCGACGTCGAAAGATGCGAAGCCGTAAGGGTTGTCGCGGTCGCGGAACGCCGACCAGGGCGCGTCCTCCAGCACGTAGATCGGCGCCTTGCGGCCGAGCCCGGGGTCGAACGCGCCGACGCCGGTCAGCACGCGGCACCGCGGCTCGGGAAACAAGAACCCGTTGGTCGGCGCCGACGTGCCGCCGCCGCCGATGACCAGATGCACGGTGCCCCGGGTCGAATCGATGAGGTCGTTGCGGGTGTCGACGGGTATCGGCGTGCGGGTGTCGGTGCCCAGCGTTCCGCGCAGCGGATGTGACCGCTCGTAGTGGTGCTCGTGGCCGCACACCACCAGGTCGACCTGGTACTGGTCGAACAACGGCAGCCATTCCTCGCGGATGCCCAGGTCTGCGCCGTTGGCCTGGTCGGCGGTGGAGATCGCCGTCTGGTGCATGCAGACGACGATCCAGTCGACGTCCGGGTCGCGTCGTGCGGCGGCGAGTTCGCCGGCAAGCCAACGCCTTTGCTCTCCGCCCGAATAGCCGTGCACGTAGAAATTGCCGCCGTCCTGGAAGGCTATGTCGTCGTTGTTGAGGCTGATCACCCGCACCGAACCGGCGGTGAACGAGTACCACATCCCGCGGGTCTCCGCGCTCGACGCGGAGTCCGGCAACGCGAAGTAGGCCTGATAGGCCCCGTAACCGATTGGCCCGTTGCCCAATTCGTTCTCGTGGTTGCCGGCGGCCGGCATCCACGGCCGGTACCGCGCCGAGCGCGTGTTGTTCTCGAACCAGTTCGACCAGGTGCGGATGCGGTCCTTCGCGAGGTTGGCGTAGCACAGGTCGCCGTTGACCAGGTTGAACAGCGGACCGAGGCGCTCGATCGCCATCGTGGTGTCCGCCGCCGCTGGCGATCCGATGTTGTCGGTGGCGTACCTGCCGTCGGGCAGCCTGGCCAGCGTGGGGGTCGACTGGTCACCGAAGCTGGTGAAGCGCAGCGGCTTTCGCCCGGACGGCGCGGTCCGCACCGTCCCGCTTTCCGGCTCGGCGCCGTCGTGCACCGCGGCGTACACGTAGTCGGAACCGGGCATGAGGCCCGTCAGGCGGGCGTGGTTGACGCGAACCTCGACGCCTGACTTGGCGTCCCGGTAGGTGCGGGTTTCGGCCTCGACGGTGCGCCCGAACCCGGAGTCCGGGGTGCCCAGCACGACGCGCGGATTGCGGACGGCCTCGGTGGTGTGCCAGGAGACCACCACCTCGGTGGCGGCGTCCTTGCCGAACTGCAGATGCAGACCGGCCACCGGCGGTGCGCCGTTGCGGTCCGGCCGGTACCACAACGCGGGCGCCCGGGGATGCGACCACAGCAGCGTCGCCCCGCCGCCGATGCCCGCCCCGAGGGCGGCCGAGGCCGCGGTCGTGGTCAGCAGCCGGCGGCGGCTGATCCAGCCGGTGGGCCCGTCGCTCATAGCTGCTTCATACCTGAGGCAGGTAACGAATCCGGTAGCGTTTTCGATATGACGAACGTGCGAACAGTGATCAGCGCGGTCGCGTCTGCAACGTTTGCAGTGGCTGCCGCAGTGGCCGTCAACCCCGCGACTGCACACGCGGATGGCCACCAGGTGACCTACACCGTGACGAGCCCCAACAATCTGACCGCCACGGTCAACTACGTGAGTTCCGATCCGCCAAGCCAGGCCGCCTACAACGCGGACCCGTCGAAATTCATGACCAGTGTGCAGGCGCCGCTGAGCGGGGGAGCGCCGGTCACCTACACAGCCACGTTGGCGAACCCGGCCCAGTGGGCGAGCATCACCGCCAGCGGCATGCTGCACTGGCCGGATTCGGGCAATGGTCCGGCGTCGTTCCACTGCGAGATCGCCGTGGACGGCCAAGTGGTCTCGCACCAGGACGCGACCACCACCGTCACCTGCGCGGCCAAGGGCTAACCCAGGTTGGTCGCGGCGAAGGTGTCGCATTTGTTCGGGTCACCGGTCTGGTACCCGATGGTGAACCACCTCTGCCGTTCCGCCGACGAGCCGTGTGTCCACGACTCGGGGTTGACGCGTCCCGTCGACTCCTTCTGAATCCGGTCGTCGCCTACCGACGCCGCGGCCGAGAGGGCGTCGGCGATGTCCTGGTCGCTCAGCGGTTGCAGGTAGGGCACGCCGGTGCTCTCCTGCTTCACCGTCGATGCGTAGTGCGCCCAGATGCCGGCGTAGCAGTCGGCCTGTAGCTCCGTTCGCACGCCGTTGCCGCCGGCGCCCTGCGCCCCCTGCTGGGAGCGGCCCAGGATGCCCTGCAGGTCCTGCACGTGGTGACCGTACTCGTGCGCGACCACGTACTCTTGCGCGAAAGGCCCACCGCTGGAACCGAATCGGTCGACCAGCTCCTTGAAGAAGTCGGTGTCGAAGTACGCGGTCTGGTCCACCGGGCAGTAGAACGGGCCCACCGCGGTGGTGGCGGGCCCACACCCGGTGTCGACCGAACCGGTGAACAGGCGCACGTGCGGGCGGGTGTAGTTCGGCATCAGCTGATGCCACACCGCATCCACGGAATTGCCGGTGGCGATCACGCGGCACTGCACGTACTTGTTGGCGTCGGCCCCGGTCTTGCACTGGCTCAGGTCGAAACCGGGCGCCGAATAGCCGCCGGTGTTCATCTGCTGATTCGTCACGCGGCCCGGATCGATGCCGAAGAACAACGCACCGATGAGGATCAGCAGTCCGATTCCGCCGCCGCCGAAGGCCATCCCCATGCCGCCGCCACCGGACGACGACGCGGTGCTGGTGTCGATCTGCATGCCCTCGTTGAAGGTCATCGCACGCTCCTAGGGTTGCCGGGTCGCAAGGGCGTCCGTGTAGCTGCGCAGGTTGCGCAAAAACCGGCGCAGGCCCAGGTTCAGCAGCGGCCGGGCCACGAACATCGCCAACCACGCCGGGCCGGCCGGCTTCTGCGCCATGATCCAGGTCAGTCGGCAGCCTCCCGGGATCACCTCGACACGGTAATCCTCGGCGAACGCGGCGACGGCCCGCGTGGAGCACTCGTTGAACCGGAATGCCATGCGGCTGAACGGCTCCCACGCGAGGAACTCTTCGTTGCCTACCATGCCGCCGCGCATGTCGACGGTGCGGGTGGTGCCGACGCCGCGCGGCTCGGGACTGGTCCAGGTGACCTTGGTGATCACCGACGCCCAGCGCGGCCAGGACTCGGCGTCGGCCAGCACCTCGAAGAGCTGCTCGGGCGTGATGGCCAGGTCGACGCTGTTGGAGAAGCGAAACGGCGCGGTGTCGACGAAGCTCAGGTCGACGCGCTCGCAACAGAACATGGCTTGAATCTAGCCCGGGCCGTCACCGGCCGCCGCCAGAAGCGGCACCAGCACGTCGCTGATCGGCGTCGCCAGGCCGTGGGCGCGGGCCTTGCGGATGATCACGCCGTTGCGGATGTCCCACTCCATCCGCCGGCGGTTCTCCGCGTCGGCCAAAATCGAGGTGCCCATGTCCTCGGGAGCCTGCCGGAAAAGGCCGCCCAACTCGTCGACAATGTCGTCCGGCAGCCGGGCGCCCTCGGCCCGCGCGACGGCCAGGCATTCCGCCACATAGCGCCGCGACAGCGCGGCGACGTCGTCGCGGCGGAACATGCCGGACCGTCGCCGCGACAGCGCCATGAACCCGGCCAGCGCATTGGTCAGCAGCTTGCGCCAGGCGGCGGTGAGGAAGTCGGGGTCGCAGTCCACCTGGCAGCCGGCGCCGCGCAGCAGCTCGGCGACGCTGTGGGCCGGGGGTCCCGACGGCAGCACCAGCCGGGCCTCGGTGCGCAACCGCACCCAGCCCTCGGGCTGCGTCTCGGCGCCGTACCAGACAATCCCGGGGACCACCGGCGACGACGGGCAGTGCGGCTGCACCTGCTCGACCTGCTCGACCCCGTTCTGCAGCACCACGACGATGGTGTGCTCGGCGCACAGGCGGGCCAGCCAGCCGGCCGCGTCGTCGTTCTGGGTGGCCTTGACCGCCAGCACCAGGATGTCGACGGGGCCACTCACCTCAGCGGGATCGGTGTGCACCGGGCCGGGGACGACGATCGGATCGGCACCGTCGGGCCGCAATTCGATGCTGTCGCGGGGCGTGTGACCGCACACCAGCACCGGATGCCCGGCCTTGTGCAGCAGCGCGGCGACCGTCGTGCCGACGGCGCCGGGACCGACGAGTGCGATGTTGGTGACGATAAGACCGAAATTACCTCCCTCTAGACTGGGCACTCGTTCCAACCACGGCAAAGGGAGTGTTTGTGCTGCGCAGCCACGCCGCCGGTTCGCTGAGAAGCAGCGACGCCGGCCAGCAGGTGACGTTGGCCGGTTGGGTGGCCCGCCGCCGCGACCACGGCGGGGTCACCTTCATCGACCTGCGCGACGCCTCCGGGGTCGCTCAGGTGGTGTTCCGCGCGGCCGACGTGCTCGCCCAGGCCCACCGGTTGCGCGCCGAGTTCTGCGTGGCGGTCACCGGCGTCGTCGAGGTCCGCCCGGAGGGCAACGCAAACCCGGACATCGCGACCGGCGACATCGAGGTCAACGTCACCTCGCTGAGGGTGCTGGGGGAGAGCGCGCCGCTGCCGTTCCAGCTGGACGAGCCCGCCGGCGAGGAGCTGCGGCTGAAGTACCGCTACCTCGACCTGCGCCGCGACGGCCCGGCCGCGGCAATCCGATTGCGCTCCAAGGTGAATGCCGCCGCCCGCGCGGTGCTGGCGCGGCACGACTTCGTCGAGATCGAGACGCCGACGATCACCCGCTCCACCCCGGAGGGGGCCCGCGACTTCCTAGTGCCGTCCCGCCTGCACCCGGGCTCGTTCTACGCCCTGCCGCAGAGTCCGCAGCTGTTCAAGCAGTTGCTGATGGTGGCCGGGATGGAGCGCTACTACCAGATCGCCCGCTGCTACCGCGACGAGGATTTCCGCGCCGACCGGCAGCCCGAGTTCACCCAGCTCGACATGGAGATGAGCTTCGTCGACGCCGAGGACATCATCGCGGTCTCCGAGGAGATCCTGACCGCGCTGTGGGAGCTGATCGGTTACCGGATTCCGACGCCGATCCCGCGGATCAGCTACGCCGACGCCATGCGCCGGTTCGGCTCCGACAAGCCCGACATGCGGTTCGCGCTCGAGCTCGTCGAGTGCACGGAGTTCTTCTCCGACACCACCTTTCGCGTCTTCCAGGCGCCGTACGTCGGCGCGGTCGTCATGCCCGGCGGGGCCTCGCAGCCGCGGCGCACCCTGGATGGCTGGCAGGAGTGGGCCAAGCAGCGCGGGCACCGGGGGCTGGCCTACGTGCTGGTCGGCGAAGACGGCGAGCTGGCCGGGCCGGTGGCCAAGAACCTGTCCGACGCCGAGCGCGCGGGGCTGGCCGGCCACGTCGGCGCCAGGCCGGGCGACTGCATCTTCTTTTCGGCGGGCCCGGCCAAGTCGTCGCGGGCGCTGCTGGGCGCGGCGCGCGGCGAGATCGCCAAGCGGCTCGACCTGATCGACCCGGACGCATGGGCGTTCGTGTGGGTGGTCGACCCGCCGCTGTTCGAGCCGGCCGAGGACGCGACCGCGGCCGGCGACGTGGCGGTGGGCACCGGGGCGTGGACGGCCGTGCACCACGCGTTCACCTCGCCGAAGCCCGAATTCGAGGACGCCGTCGACAAGGATCCCGGCAGCGTGCTGGCCGACGCCTACGACATCGTCTGCAACGGCAACGAGATCGGGGGCGGTTCGGTCCGTATCCACCGCCGCGACATCCAGGAGCGGGTGTTCGCGGTGATGGGCCTGGACAAGGCCGAGGCGGAGGAGAAGTTCGGATTCCTGTTGGAGGCCTTCATGTTTGGCGCGCCGCCGCACGGCGGCATCGCGTTCGGCTGGGACCGGATCAATGCGCTGCTGTCCGGCGTCGACTCCATCCGCGAGGTGATCGCCTTCCCGAAGACCGGCGGCGGTGTCGACCCGCTCACCGACGCCCCGGCTCCCATCACCGCGCAGCAGCGCAAGGAGTCCGGAATAGATGCCAAGCCCGAGCAGGTTGAGCGGGCATGACCGAAGAAATGCCTGACACCGGCACCATCAACGCGTTCAACACGAGCATCATCGACGAATTCCGGGCCAACCAGGGCAAGGTCGGTGGCCAGTTCGAGGGCGCCAACCTGCTGCTGCTCACCACCACGGGCGCCAAGTCCGGCGAGCCGCGGATCAATCCGCTGGCCTACTTCCGCATCGACGGCAAGCTGATCATCATCGGCTCGTTCGCCGGCGCCCCCGTCAACCCGGCCTGGGTGCACAACCTGCGGGCCAACCCCGCGGCCCACGTGGAGGTCGGTACGGACGCGTTCGACGTGACCGCCCACGAGCTGCCGCGCGCCGAGCGCGACGCGCTGTTCGAGAAGGTCGCCGCCGCGGCGCCCGGGTTCGCCGAGTACCAGTCCAAGACCAGCCGGGTCATTCCGCTGTTCGAGTTGCAGCCGGCCTGACGTTCGTGAACGCCGCGCGCGCGGGCATCAAACGGCTGCGCGCCGTGTGGTTCACGCTCGTGCAGACGTCGGTGGCCGCGGGCCTGTCCTGGTACCTCGCGCACGACCTGCTCGGCCACCCGCAGCCGTTCTTCGCGCCCATCGCCGCCGCGGTGTCGCTGTCGGTCAGCAACGTGCTGCGCGCGCAACGCGCCATCCAGATGATGGTCGGCGTGACCCTGGGCATCGGGGTGGGCACCCTGGTACAGGCGCTGCTCGGGCCCGGCGCCCTGGCCATCGCCGCCGCCGCGCTGATCGCGCTGTTCCTCGCGGTGTTCATCGGTCACGGCTACATCGGCCAGGGCATGATGTTCGCCAATCAGACCGCCATTTCGGCGATCCTGGTGCTGGCCCTGTACCGCAGCAACGTCGGTCTCGAACGCATCTACGACGCGCTGCTCGGCGGCGCCGTGGCCATCGTCTTCGCCGTCCTGCTGTTTCCCGCCGACCCGCTCCGGGTGCTGCGCAGCGCGCGCGTCGGCGTGCTGGGCGTGCTGCAGGGCGTCCTGACGCGTGCCGCGGACTTCGCCGCCGGTCGCCGGGAGGTTCCGCCCGACTGGCCGCTGTCGGCCGTCGACCGGGTGCACCAGCAGCTCGGCGGGCTCATCGAGGCGCGCACGACGGCCCGCCACGTGGTGCGGATCGCGCCGCGCCGCTGGGGCCTGCGCGATGCGGTGCGGGCCGCCGACCGCCAGGGCGTGCACGTGGCGCTGCTGGCCGGCTCGGTGCTGGAGCTGGCCCGGGCCGTCGCTCCCGGCGTGGACGGCTGCCGCGCCCGGCCGGTGCACGGCGTGTTGGTGGTGCTCGCGGCCGCGACGGCGCTCGCCGATTCCGACCCCGCCGGGGCGTGCGCGTACACCGCGTCCGCGCGCCATCACGCTTCGGAGTTGCATGCGGGCGCCCGCGAGAGAAACCAGGTGGTGCTCGCCGACGTCGTCCAGGCCTGCGTCGACGACCTGCAGCGGGTCATCGACCTGCGTTCACAGTGAATCGGCCAGGTACTCCTGGACGAGTTTCCTCGGCGCCTGCGTCAGCCAGGCCTCGGTGATCACCTCGACGAGGTCGCGGACCCCGATCTCGCCCAGCCTGATCAGCACCGCCGGATAGCCGTCGAAATGCGGGGTGGTGAAGTAGACCCCGGGCTCGTCGGCGATCAGCGCGAACTTGACGCCCTCGTCGGAGACCCGGACGCCGAGGATGTCGCCCTCGGGCGGCTCGACGCCGCTATCGGCCAGCGTGTCGCGGTCCGAGGGGCGCAGCGGCCGCTCCCACGCCAGCAACTTCTTGCCGACCCGCCACTCGTGCGGTGACGGCTCGGAGGTAAGTGCCAGCTCACCAACGATGCGGGCGACGTCGTTCCACGTGGCCACGCTTTCGATTGTGCTCCCGGATGGCGCGCTTGGCTCGCGATCGGCAAACGGGGTGTGGTGGGATCAGCCTTGTGTCAGAAGCCGAGGCCCGCCGGCATCGGGTCACCCATCGCACCGAGTACCGCTATTCCGCCGTCGTGACCAGCTCTTATGGTCGCGGCTTCCTCACGCCGCGGGACTCGCAGCGCCAGCGCTGCGTCGCGCATGTGCTGACCATCGACCCGGCCCCCGCCGACAGCTCGACCAGCGTCGACAGCTACGGAAACGTCAGCTCGTACTTCCACGTCACCGAGCCGCACCGGTCTTTGACGATCACCAGTGACTCGATCGTCGACGTGTATCCGCCGCCCCCGGAGCGGTACAGCAGCGGGCCGGCGGTGCAACCGTGGGAGGCCGCCCGGCCGGCCGGACGCAGGGGAGCGCTGGCGACCGAGTTCGCTCTCGACCTGAACCCGCCGGAGATCACCGACGGGGTGCGCGAGTACGCGGCGCCCAGTTTCGTGCCCGAGCGCCCCCTGGTCGAGGTGCTGCGCGACCTCACGTCGCGGATTTTCGCCGACTTCACCTACCGCTCGGGGTCGACAACGATTTCCACCGGGGTCAACGAGGTTCTGACGGCCCGGGAAGGGGTATGTCAGGACTTTGCGAGGCTGGCGATCGCCTGCCTGCGAGCCAACGGTCTGGCGGCCAGCTACGTGTCCGGTTATCTGGCCACCGACCCGCCCCCTGGAAAGGATCGGATGATCGGTATCGACGCCACCCACGCATGGGCGGCGGTGTGGACCCCCCAGGAGCCGGGCCAGTTCGAATGGCTGGGCCTCGATCCGACGAACGACCAGCTGGTCGACGAGCGGTACATCGTGGTGGGCCGCGGGCGCGACTACGCCGACGTCCCGCCGCTGCGCGGCATCATCTACACCAACTCCGAGCGCAGCGTGATCGACGTCGCCGTGGACGTGGTGCCGTTCGAAGGCGACGTGCTGCATGCGTGACTTCCACTGCCCCAACTGCGGCCAGCGCCTGACGTTCGAGAACTCCGCGTGCCTGTCGTGCGGCAGCGCGCTGGGGTTCTCGCTCGAGCAGATGGCCCTGCTGGTGATCACCGCCGGCGACGAGGCGGACCGCACCGGTTTCGTCAGCGCCGACGAATTCGAGCTGTGCGCCAATCGCCATCTGGCCGAATGCAATTGGCTGGTGCCCAGCAACCTTCCCGGCGGGCTGTGCACGTCGTGCGCGCTCACCCTGGAGCGACCCAACGACGCCGACACCGACGGCCTGGCCGCGTTCGCCCGCGCCGAGGCGGCCAAGCGGCGGCTGATCGCCGAGCTGCACGAAATGAAGTTGCCGATCATCGACCGCGACCACGACCCGGACTACGGGCTGGGCTTTCGGCTGCTGTCCAGCGCGCACGAAAAGGTGCTCACCGGCCACGAGAACGGCGTCATCACAATCGATCTGGCCGAGGGCGACGACGTGCACCGCGAACAGCTGCGGGTCGAGATGGAGGAGCCCTACCGGACGCTGCTCGGGCACTTTCGCCACGAGGTCGGGCATTACTACTTCTACCGGCTGATCACCCCGTCGAGCGAATACGTGGCGCGGTTCACCGAGCTGTTCGGCGATCCCGACGCCGACTATCAAGAGGCGCTGGACCGGCACTACAACGAGGGCGCACCCGACGGTTGGCAGGAAAGCTTCGTCTCGTCGTACGCGACCATGCACGCCGCGGAGGACTGGGCCGAGACGTTCGCCCACTACCTGCACATCCGCGACGCCCTGGACACCTCGGCGTGGTGCGCATTCGCGCCGGCGTCGGCGACCTTCGACCGTACCCCGTTGGGCCCCAGCGCCTTTCCCACCATCATCGAGATGTGGTTGCCGGTGTCCTGGTCGCTGAACATGGTGAACCGCTCGATGGGACGCGACGACCTGTACCCGTTCGTGCTGCCGGTGGCCGTGCTGGACAAGATGCAGTTCATCCACGACGTGATCGACGAGGTGACGTCGGAGTCGAATGGGCCCGCCGCCGTCAGTGCGTGATGCGACTCTCCTACGCGTCGCGTTGGGATGCCACCGCAGATATTCTTGCCGGCATGAAACCGCCTGATTTGTTTTCGCACCGCTACGCGATCGAGCCCGACCATCGGGCGGCAGGAGGGACAGATGAGACGAGAGGTCGCCGCTGAACTCGAGGTCGAGATCACGGCGCCGACGACCTTGGAGTTCCAGATCGCCGTCGCACCGCATCCCAATACCGAGGTATCCGAGGCGTTGTCCTTCGTCCTGGACGGAAAGTCTCTGCAGCCACTGGAGATCAGCGGTGTGCACGGCAACCGCATCCACCAGCTTGCCGTTCCGGTGGGTCGCCTCAAGGTCGACTACGCCGCAACGATCATGGGGCAGACCGCCCCCGCGCCGGTGACCGACTACGACCTGTCGGCGTACCTTCGTCCGAGCCGCTACGCCGAGTCCGACAAGTTCTTCGGGCTCGCCGCAACCGAATTCGGGAGCTACGCCGATTCGACAACTCTGTTGGAGAAGGTTTCCCTCTGGGTGAGCAGCCGTCTGAGCTATGTGCCGGGGTCGAGCAAACCGATCGATGGAGCGGTGGATACATTGCTCTCCGGCGCCGGGGTATGTCGAGACTTCACGCATCTGGTGGTGGCGCTGTTACGGGCCGTCAAGGTACCCGCCCGTGTCGTGTCGGTGTACGCGCCCGGCTTGTACCCGATGGACTTTCATGCGGTGGTCGAGGCCTTCGTCGAGGGGCACTGGCGAGTGGTCGACGGGACGCTCTTGGCCCCGAGGCAAAGTCTCGTCCGGATCGCCACCGGACGCGATGCCGCCGACATCGCCTTCCTCGACAACCACAAGGGAGCGGTCACACTGGACAAGCTGGTGGTGACGGCCGTCGTGGACGGTGATCTGCCCAGGGACTCGATCGACCAGCTGGTATCGATTGGGTGAGCCCGTCAGCTGACGAGGCTCAGCGCGTGGGCGCGTCGCAGCTTGCCCGACGGCGTTTTCGGGATCATCCCGGGCTGAAGCACCACCACGTTGCGGGGCCGGACGTCGACCTCGGCGAACACCTCGTGCGCCACCTGACGCTCGATGCGGCGCACCTGCGCCGGGTCTTCGTAGTCCTTGGATTCCACCGCCACCGCGAACGTCTCCCGGGAGTGCCCCGCGTCCAGTCGCACCGCGACCGAACAGCCCGGCCGCACCCCCGCCACACGGCAGGCGGCGCGCTCGATGTCGGTCGGGTAGATGTTGCGGCCCGCCATGATGATCACGTCCTTGAGCCGCCCGCACACCACGACATTGCCTGCCTCGGTGAGATAGCCCAGGTCGCCGGTGTCATACCAGCCGCGCTCGTCCTGCGCCGCGATGAACCCGGCCGCGGTGGTGTAGCCGTTGGTCACCGGTTCACCGCGCACCTCGATCACGCCGACGCCGCGCGGCGGCAGCAGGCACCCTTCCTCGTCGATGACGCGCAGCTCCAGGCCGGCCAGCGGCCGGCCCAGCGAGACCAGGCGCCGGGTGGGCCCCCTGCTCGCCGGCACGGCGCGGCGTAAGACGGCCAGCAGCTCGGCGTCCACCTCGTCGACGACCATGCCGCCGCCTGCCGCGGAGAACGACACCGCCACCGTCGCCTCGGCCATCCCGTAGGCCGGGATCATCGCCTCGGGTTTCAGCCCGAACGGCGCCCCGGCGTCGCAGAGGTCCTCGACGTCGAGCGGGTCCACCTGTTCGGCGCCCGAGAGCGCCCACCGCAGCGAGGACAGGTCGAAATCCCCGGGCGTGGCCTGTCGGCGCAACCGCTTGGCGAACAGGTTGTAGGCGAAGTTCGGCGCCGCCGTCATCGTTCCCTTGTATTTGTCAATCAGCCTGGCCCACAACAACGTATCGTGTAGGAAGTCCATCGGCGTGACCTTCACCAGCTCGGCGCCGACGTACATCGGCACCGTCAGGTAGCCCGTCATCCCCATGTCATGGAAGCACGGCAGCCAGCTCACGATCACGTCGGTATCGAGGTCGAAGTTGCAGCCGGCCATCATGGCTTCGGCGTTGGCGACGATGTTGGCGTGGGTGATCTGAACGGCCTTGGGCGACCCGGTCGACCCCGACGTCAGCTGCATCAGCGCCACGTCGTCGTCGCGGGTGGCCACGGGCCCGACCGGGGCGTTCGCCAGCAGCGTCTCGACGGTCAGCAGCGTCACACCAAGCCCCGACAGCACCGGCGCGGCGGCCAGGAACGGCTCGGAGATGACGACGGCCTTCGCCCCCAACATGGTGATGACGCCGGTGGTCTCCTCCGCCCAACGCACCAGGTCGGTGCGCGGGGTGGGCTGATGCAGCATGGTCAGGCTGGCCCCGCGCATCCAGATGCCCTGCGCTGTCGGCGCGATCTCGACCGGTGCGCCGGCCAGCACCGCGACGGCGTCACCGTGCCCGATGCCCGCCGCGGCCAGCCCACCCGCCACCCGGCGAGCCCGCTCGTGTACCTCGGCCCAGGTATGCCGGGCGGGCGCGTGCGGCTCCCCGGTGACCATCCCCTTGGGGCTCCACCGGGCGTTGTCATACATCGTCTCGGTAAATCGGCTCACGGCAATCCCCTTGGTAAACCCGTGCACGTCAGGCGGCCCGACAGTACCGACCCGATGCGCTGCGAGCAGCGGAGCACGCCGAATGTGGTTCAGATCGTGACAATCCGCGACGTGAAGCGTCGGGGGGCTAGGCCGGCATGACGCGGCGCTCGTCGGGCCCCCACAGCGGCTGGATGCCGCCCGGCAACCGCAGTTGCGTTTCGCCGATGACCTCGGCCAGGTCGCGCAGCTCGGAGTGGATGGCGTCGAGCAGTTCGGCCAGCTTCGCGCGGCGCCCGCCGGTGACCGTCTCCAGCTCCTCGGGGTGCGACCGGCGCAACAGGGTCCCGATCTCCTCCACCACCCGCTCGGGGCGCGACGACCCCGACGAGCTGGGCAGGTCCTTGAGGTCGGCCCGCAGCCGCTCCACCTGATACAGCAGCGACCGCGGGTTGGTGGCGTCGTACAGCATCAGCTCGGCCACCGCGGCCACGCTGACCTTGCCCACGGTGCGGCGCCGGTAGCTGACCGACGACTCGCACGCCACCAGCGTCGCCTCGATGATCGTCTGCTCGGCGGGCGCGCTGCGGACGTCGGTCAGCGTGGCGCGCAACAGCCCGGTCAGCCACAGGCCGCGCTCGATGCGTTTGCCGATGTCGGTCATCGTCCAGCCCACGTCGCGCACCATCGACTCGCCGGCCACCCCCGACAGCGTCAGCATCCCGGCCAGCGTCTGCGCCTGGGCCGACGCGAGCAGGGCGTCGGCCTCGGCCAGCGAGTCCGGCGGGTCCGGCCGCAGCGCCATCGCGCGCTCCACCCCCGCCAACACCATCCACGTGTCGTTGGACAGCTGGTCGCGCACCGCCCGGGCGGCCAGCGCCAGGCCCTCCACCGATCCCGCCAGCGACCCGGACCGGTGGGGATCCACGGTCAGCGACCACAGCGTCGAGGGGGCGACGGCGATCATCTCGGCCCCGTCGCCGCCAAACCCGGTGTCGTTGCCCGTGATCCGGCCCAGCGCGGCCATCAGCACCGGCACGCACTCGCTCTCCTCGATGTCCTGGTGGTGCCGGTAGACGTGGAAGCGGTCGCGGGCGACGATCAGCAACCGGGCCATCTGCTCGGCGCGCTCGCCGTAGCGCCCCATCCAGAACAGGTCGGACAGCACACGCGGCGAGCTGACCCCCCAGGTGCCCGCGGCCGTCTTCGCCGGTTGCGGCGCCGACGGGAGGGTGACCGTCTCGGCCCGCGCGCGCTCCGTCGGGCGCACCCAGACATCCTTCGCCGCAACGGTGTTCAGTGTGTAGGCGGCCGGCCCGGGGGCCAGCACGTAGCCGGCGCCGCCGATCATCGGCGCGTAGCCGCCGCGCTGGGCGACGGTGAACAACCGCATGCCGACGCCGGCCGACGACAGCACGCCGGCATGGTCGCTGGGCGCCGACGAGAACTGCGGCAGCTCCTGGCCGACCCACTGCCACGGCATGTCCTCGACGCGCGCGGCCAGCCCGGCCAGTTGCGCCGACGAAAGCGTCGGCCCGACAAAGGTATTCCCGCCGACGGTGGACTTGATCAACAGCGACGACAGGTTGGCCAGCAGGTGCGAGCGCTCGCTGGCCACTCCGCCCCAGTAGACCGGCGCGGAGTGCAGCAGCGGCTCCTCGCCGAGCAGCCGCTCGGCCAGCTCGGGCAGAAACCGCAGCAGCCCAGGGCTTTCCAGGATGCCGCTGCCCAGCGTGTTGACGACGGTCACCGTCCCGCGGTGCTGCGCCTCCACCAGGCCGACCACCCCGAGCCGCGAATCGGCGCGCAGATCGAGCGGGTCGGTGTACTCGGTGTCGACCCGGCGCAGGACCACGTCGACGCGCTTGAGCGTGCCCAGCGAGCGCATCCACAGCTTGCCGTCGCGCACCACCAGGTCCGCGCTTTCCACCAGCGGGAAGCCCAGCAGCGTGGCCAGGTACGCCTGGTCGAAGGCGGTCTCCGAATAGATGCCGGGGCTGAGCACCACGACGACGGGGTCCTGCGCGACGTCGGGCGCGGCATCGATGAGCGCCAGCCGCAACGCCTGCGCGAACGGCGTCGTGGGTCGGGGCGCGATCCTTTCGTAGAGGTCCGGAATCGAGTGCGCCACCACGCGCCGGTCGGCCAGCGCGTACCCGGCGCCCGACGGCGCCTGCGTCCAGTCGGCGTTGACCTGGAAGCTGCCGTCCGGCTGCCGGCTGACGTCGCAGGCGTGCATGAATAGCTGGTGGTGCCCGGGAACCTCGATGCCGTTGGCGGGCCGCACGTAACCGGGATGGGCGAACACCAGCTGCGGCGGCAGCACGCCCTCGGTGAGCAGCGTGCGTGGCCCGTACAGGTCGGCCAGGATCGCGTCGAGCAGGCGCGAGCGCTGCACCAGCCCGGCCTCCAGGACCTCCCAGTCGGCGGCGGAGACCACGATCGGCAGGGCGTCCAGCCGCCAGGGCCGGGGCTCCAGGCCGTGGCCGCCGTCGCGGCCCGCGTCGATCTCGGTGTAGGTGATGCCGTCGTTGTCGATCAGGCCGTCCACCACCGAGCGCAGCCGGTTGAGCCCGGCCCGGCCGCGGTCGGCGACGGCGTCGGCGACCTCCGACCACGCCGGGCGCACGTTGCCCTCGCCGTCGACGAACTCGTCGTAGCCGATCCCGGGGCCGTGCCGCAGGTCGAACAGCGCCTCCTGGGCCCGCGCGGTCCGGTACCCGGCCAGCAGCCGGTCGGCGTCGTAGTGGCCGCCGGTGTCCAGTGCCGAGTTGGGAAGCGCCATCACTGCTGCACGGTACGGACGCGCCGCAGGTCGAGAATGCCCGGCGCGCCGATATCGGTGAAGATCCTGGCCTGGCGCTCCCTGATGGCGGCCAGGTCGAGCTTGCCCGGGGTGAAGCCGGTCGCCTCGAAGCGGCGGGCGCGGCGCGACTCGGCCTCGACGGCGTTGACCGGCGGCTCGTCGTAGGCGCGGCCGCCGGGGTGGGCGACGTGGTAGGTGCAGCCGCCGCGCGACGTCCCGGTGGTCAGGTCGACCAGCTCGAACTGCAGCGGGACGTCGGTGCTGATAGTCGGGTGCAGCGCGCTGGGCGGCTGCCAGGCCTTGAACCGCACGCCACCGACGTGGATGTCGGGGTTGTCGGTGGCCAGCAGCGGCACCGGGTAGCCGTTGGCCGTCACGACGTAGCGGTGGCGGTCGGCGCCGATGATGCGGATCTGAATGCGTTCGACCGACGAGTCGACGTAGCGCGCGGTGCCGGTGGCGGTGGACTCCTCCCCGAGGGTGTTCCACGGTTCGATCGCCCCGCGCAGCTCGATCTCCACGCCGTCGAAGACCGCGGTCCCGATGCGCGGGAAGCGGAATTCGGTGAACGGGTCCAGCCAGCTGGTCTCGAACGGAATGCCGTGCGCGCGCAGGTCGGCAGCGACGTCGGCGATGTCGTGAATCAAGAAGTGCGGCAACAGGTATCGCCCGTGCAGGTTGGCGCCGTGCCGGATCAGCGGGGCGCGCAGCGGAACGTCGGCGAACCACGCCACCAGCGAGCGCACCAGCAGCGACTGCACCATCGCCATGCGCAGGTGCGGCGGCATCTCGAAGCCGCGCAGCTCCAGCAGGCCGAGCCTGCCGCGGGGGCCGTCGGGGCTGTACAGCTTGTCGATGCAGAACTCGGCGCGATGGGTGTTGCCGGTGATGTCGGTGAGCAGGTGCCGCAGGGCGCGGTCGGTCACCCACGGCTTGGCGGCCCCGCCGGCGCACAGCCGCGCGATCTCGGCGAACGCGATCTCGAGCTCGTAGAGCGCGTCCGCGCGCCCCTCGTCGACCCGCGGGGCCTGGGACGTGGTGCCCACGAATCGCCCGGCGAACAGGTAGGACAGCGACGGGTGCCGCTGCCAGTAGGTCAGCAGCGAGACCAGCAGGTCGGGGCGGCGCAGCAGCGGCGAGTCCGCGGGCGTCACGCCCCCGAGCGTGATGTGGTTGCCTCCGCCGGTGCCGCCGTGGGTGCCGTCGACGTCGAACGACTCGGTGGACAGCCGGGCCAGGCGGGCTTGTTCGTACAGGCTCTCCAGCAGCTGCGTCTGCTCGGCGAAGCTGGCGGTGGGCGGCACGTTGACCTCGATGACGCCCGGGTCGGGGGTGATCGTCACCGACCTCAGCCGCGGGTCCGGCGGGGGGCCGTAGCCCTCGATCACCACCGGGCAGTCCGCCTTGGCCGCGGCGGCCTCGACCCGGGCGACGAGGTCCACGAAGTGTTCCAGGGCCTCGGTGGGCGGCAGGAAGATGTACAGCAGCCCGCGGCGGACCTCGGCGACCATCGCGGTCGGCGGCGCCGAGCCGGGCTCGGTGACCTCCGCGCCGGCCGGCTCCGGCGGCGGCGCGTCGGGGGGAGACAGGGTATCGGCGTCGAATCTCGGCCGGGGCGGCCGCCAGCTGATCGAGTCCAGCGGCAGCCGCAGGCCCGCCGGGGAATCGCCTTCCAGCAATACGATCCGGCCGCGGCGCAGCCGCCAGTTCGCGCTGGCCCAGCCCAGGTCGTCGTCGCGGCGGTGCAGCGGCAACACGAAAGCGGCCGGGGCCGTGGTGGATTCGTCGAGGCGCGCCAGCAGCTCGGCGCGCCCCTCGGCAGTGTCCGTGCCGAGGTCGTCGCCCGATTTCACCGGGTCGCCGTGGGGCTGGCGCACCTTGGCGGCCAGCCGGGCAAGCGGATCCTCGTAGGCCGGCCGGACCTGGGAAGCCGGCAGCGCGAAGCCGTCGGCCACCCCGGCGAGCACGTCGTAGGCGGTGTCACCCTGGTGCAGGCCCGGCGACCCATCCCAGGGATCGGCCAGCAGCGCGGCGTCGGTCCACAGCGGCCGCCCGTCGGTGCGCCAGTAGAGCGCAATCTCCCAGCGCGGCAACGGTTCTCCGGGATACCACCGGCCCTGGCCGCGTTGGATCAGCCCCTGCGGGGCCCACGCTTGCCTGAGCCGGGCGGCCAGATCGGAGGCCCGCTGGCGCTTGTGCGGGCCGTCGGCGGCGGTCGTCCATTCCTCGTCGACCTGGTTGTCCACCGACACGAACGTCGGCTCGCCGCCGACGGTCAGCCGGACGTCGGCCGCGGCCAGCCGCTCGTCGACGCGCCGCCCGACGTCGCAGATCACCCGCCAGGCCTCGTCGCGGTAGGGCAAGGTGACGCGCGGGTCCTCGTGCACGCGGGTGACCGTGTTGGAAAACTCCAGCGTCGATTCGCAGGGTTCGGTGCCGCCGCTGATGGGCGCCGCGCTGGCCGGGTGCGGCGTGGCCGCCAGCGGGATGTGACCCTCGCCGGCGAACAGCCCCGACGTCGGGTCCAGCCCGATCCAGCCCGCGCCGGGGATGTACACCTCGGTCCACGCGTGCAGGTCGGTGAAGTCGGCGGCGGGTCCGGACGGCCCGTCGAGCGCCTCGACGTCGGACGCCAACTGCACCAGGTAGCCGGAGACGAACCGGGCGGCCAGCCCCAGCTGGCGCAGGATCGACACCAGCAGCCACGCCGAGTCCCGGCAGGAGCCGACCCCGTTGCGCAACGTGAAATCCGGTGTCTGCACGCCGGGTTCCATCCGTAGGCTGTAGGCGACGTCGGCGTTGACGGCGCGGTTGAGCGCGACCAGGAAGTCGATGGTGCGGGTGCCGTCGCGCACGGTGAAGTTCTGCAGCCACGCCCGCACCAGCTCGCCGGGACCGCAGCCCTCGCCCTCCTCGTCGACGGGCCGCAGGTAGGGCTTGAGGTCGTCGGCCAGCGCCTTGGGATAGGTCCACCCGCCGCCGGGCCAGGTCTCGGCCCAGTCCTCGATGAAGAAGTCGAAGGGGTTGATCACCTTGAGGTCGGCGATGAGCCCGACCGTGATGGTCAGCCTGCTCATCGGATTCGGAAACACCAGCCGCGCAAGGAAGTTGCCCACCGCGTCCTGCTGCCAGTTGACGAAGTGGTCGCTCGGCTCGACCCGCAGCGAGTAGGCCTCGATGGCCGTGCGGGAGTGGGGCGCCGGGCGCAGCCGCACCACGTGCGGGTACACCCGGACCAGGCGGTCAAAGGTGTAGCTGGTGCGGTGCTCCAGCGCGACTTTGATGGTCACCCGCTGATCTCATCACAAGCGCCACAAGGCTGCAGCGCAGCGAGATTCGGCGGGCCGCGCCTACCCGAACTGCGGGCCCGGCGGCGGGCCGGGTGGCGGGCCGGCCTGGTAGCCGCCGCCCGGCTGCTCCAGCGGGACGACCTGGCCGCCGGAAAGCTTGCGGTAGCTGTAGGTCAGGACCAGCGCGGCGACGGGCCCGCCGACGAGCAGCCCCACGCCGCACAGCACCGCACCGACGACGACCGCGGCGACCTGCACCAACCACGCCAGCAGGGCGTTGGCGAAGTTCGACGAGACGGTCGAGAAGCTCGACTTCAACGCGTCGATGGCGCCCTGCGACCGATCGATGACGAACGGGATGGTGAACTGCGCGAAGAGGCCCACGATGAGGCCGGGCAGGACGAAGCAGGCCGAGGCGATCGAGGTCAGGATCCCGACGATGATCCCGGCGAGGATCACCATGCCGAGGTTGCGCGGCTTGAAGAACGAGCCGATGCTGACCGGCCGTCCGTCGGCGAGGTCGAGACATCCGCTCAGGTAAGCGGCCTGGGCGAAGATGCCGATCGCGTAGACGAGGATGTAGCCGACGATCATGACGGCCAGCCCGGCGGCGCTGATGTTCGCCGTGGTGGTGGCGTAGCCGTCGGAGTTGGTCGTGGTGGTGGTCGAGCCCATGCTGCCGCCGATGGGGATCAGGGCGTAGGCGGCGCCGAACACCAGCCCGTAGATCAGCGCGGACACCACCAGCGCCATGGCGTTCTGCGTGAACTTGCCCCACGCCCAGCTGAACGCGTCGCCGACGCTGAACTGCGGGCCCTGCGGTCCGGGCGGGGCGCCGTAGCCGGGCGGTGGCGGGTAGCCGGGCGGGCCCTGACTTGGGACGTTCTGGCCTGGGTATTCGGGAGGCTGGCTCATGACCGTCCTAGCTGTTGGATTCAACTTGTGGGCACGCGCGTCCAAACTCGGCAAACCGGAACTTAGCAAATAAGTGCCCGGGACGCGCTGTCGGCACTACGTGGTATGCCTAAAACCGTGTCCGACGGTCTGTTTGACCTCCCCGGCGCACCCCAGACAACCGACCGCGGCCTGGGCGTGTCGGCCGGTGCGCCGCTGGCCGTGCGGATGCGGCCGGCATCGCTGGACGAGGTGGTGGGGCAGGACCACCTGCTGACACCCGGATCGCCGCTGCGCCGCCTGGTGGAGGGGTCGGGCATGGCGTCGGTCATCCTGTACGGCCCGCCGGGCAGCGGAAAGACGACGCTGGCCGCGCTGATCTCGCAGGCCACCGGGCGCCGGTTCGAGGCGCTGTCGGCGCTGTCGGCCGGGGTCAAGGACGTCCGGGCCGTCATCGATGTCGCGCGCCGGGCCCTGCTGAACGGAGAGCAGACCGTCCTGTTCATCGACGAGGTGCACCGGTTCTCCAAGACCCAGCAGGACGCGCTGCTGTCCGCCGTGGAGAACCGGGTGGTGCTGCTGGTGGCTGCGACCACCGAAAACCCGTCCTTCTCGGTGGTGGCGCCGCTGCTGTCGCGCTCGCTGATCCTGCAGTTGCGACCGCTCACGTCCGACGCCGTCCGCACCGTGGTCCAGCGGGCCGTCGACGACCCGCGCGGCCTGGGCGGCAAGGTCGCCGTCGCGCCCGAGGCCGTCGATCTGCTGGTGCAGCTGGCCGCGGGCGACGCCCGCCGCGCCCTGACCGCGCTGGAGGTCGCGGCCGAGGCCAGTGAGGCCGTCAGCGTCGAGACCATCGAGCAATCCCTGGACAAGGCGGCGGTGCGCTACGACCGCGACGGCGACCAGCACTACGACGTCATCAGCGCCTTCATCAAGTCGGTGCGCGGCTCCGACGTCGACGCCGCGCTGCACTATCTGGCCCGCATGCTGGTCGCGGGGGAGGACCCGCGGTTTGTGGCGCGCCGGCTGATGATCCTGGCCAGTGAGGACATCGGCCTGGCCGACCCCACCGCACTGCCGACCGCGGTCGCCGCCGCACAGACCGTGCAGCTGATCGGCCTGCCCGAGGCGCAGCTGACGCTGGCGCACGCCACCATCCACCTGGCCACCGCGCCGAAGTCGAACGCGGTCACCACCGCCCTGGCGGCGGCGATGGACGACATCAGGGCGGGCAAGGCCGGGCTGGTGCCGCCCCATCTGCGCGACGGGCACTACTCCGGCGCCGCGGGGCTGGGCAACGCCCAGGGCTACCGGTACTCCCACGACGATCCCGATGGCGTTGTGGCGCAACAATATCCGCCGGACGAGCTGGTGGGCGTGGACTACTATCGGCCCACCGGCCGCGGCGGCGAACGCGAGCTGGCGGGCCGGTTGGACCGGCTGCGCGCGATCATCCGCAAGAGGGGACGGGCATGAAAACCTTCACCGACGAGGAGATGGGCCGGCTGCTGCCCACCGCCAAGGAATACAGCGTCGTCATCCTCAAGCGCGGCCCCCGGTTCGGTGACGAGTCGTCGCCGGGGATCGTCTGGGAGCACGGCCGGCGCAACTTCGGCCTGCGCGACGACGGGGTGCTGGCGGTGGTGCTGCCGGTCACCGACTCCTCCGACGTCTGCGGGGTCGGGGTGTTCGCCGCGACGGTCGAGGAGACCGCCGCCATCATGGGCGAGGACCCCGGGGTGGCGGGCGGGGTGTTCACCTACCAGGTGCACCCCTGCCGCGGCTTCCCCGGGGACGCGCTGCCCTAGCCGGGCCCTAGACCAGCTCGGGCACCCGTAGGTGGGCGATCGCCAGCTCGAACTCGGCCACGTCCACCACCTCGGCGCCCAGGTCGCGGACGCGCCTGCTGCGCAACTCGGTGGCGCGGTCGCGGTTGCGGGCCATCGCGTCCATGCTGTCGAACGTCGAGCAGGACACCGCCCGGCGGCACGCGGGGTGATCGACCATCAGGCTGGCGCTGCAGAACCCGTCGAGCTTCTCCATCTCCGGAAGCACCGAGGACCGGTAGAAGTCCAGCGAACGGCTCAGCTGGTCCGGCACCACCTTGAGCCAGGTCGCCCGCACGCACGCCCCGTCGGCCGAGTGGTGGTCGCGGTGCAGCAAAGTGATGTCCCACTCTTCGACCTTGGCGCTGCCGTCGAACATCAACGCGGCGCGATCGCGTACCGGCGCCACCCGCTCGGCGCTGGCGCGCATCGACTCCATCGTCTGCCAGGCGCTGGTGGCGATGCATCTGCCGGACTGGCGGTCCACCAACAGCGACAACCCGACATACCCATTCATCTGCTGCAACGCGGGCATGACGACATCGCGAACGTGCGCAATGCCGATGTCGACCGAAAGGGGTTGCGCCTGGATGGTGGTAGAGCGTGCGTACACGATCGACCCCTCCCTCTGTCGGGGCAGCGCCCCGGTGGCGCCACCGGTCCCACCAGATACCTTCCTCCTACCGGTAATCCGCCGCAATGGGCGTGGTGGGGGTGGGCGCCGTAGGCTGGACCGGGTGCATACCGATGTGCTGGAGGTGGACACCGCGCGCCACCGCATCGTCGACCTGACCGATGCGGTGCGCCGGTTCTGCTTCAGCTATGGCGACGGCCTGTGCAACGTGTTCGTCCCGCACGCGACGGCCGGGGTCGCCATCATCGAGACCGGCGCCGGCTCCGACGACGACCTGGTCGACACGCTGGAACGGCTTCTCCCGCGCGACGACCGCTACCGGCACTCGCACGGCTCCGCGGGCCACGGGGCCGACCATGTGCTGCCGGCCATCGTCGCGCCGTCGGTGACGGTGCCCGTCGCCAGCGGGGACCCCCAGCTGGGCACCTGGCAAAGCATCGTGCTGGTCGACCTCAACCGGGACAATCCCCGGCGGTCGGTGCGGTTGAGCTTCCTGGAGGGCTAGCTGTCTAGGCTGGGAATCCCCGATCCAGGCAAGTCGAAGCGACAGGAAGAAGCGGACCAGAAGTGCAGACACACGAGATCAGGAAGCGATTCCTCGATCATTTCGTGAAGGCGGGCCACACCGAGGTGCCGAGCGCATCGGTGATCCTCGACGACCCCAACCTGCTGTTCGTCAACGCCGGCATGGTGCAGTTCGTGCCGTTCTTCCTGGGCGCGCGCACCCCGCCGTACGCGACGGCCACCAGCATCCAGAAGTGCATCCGCACCCCGGACATCGACGAGGTGGGCATCACCACCCGGCACAACACCTTCTTCCAGATGGCCGGCAACTTCTCGTTCGGCGACTACTTCAAGCGCGGCGCGATCGCGCTGGCCTGGTCGCTGCTGACCGATCCCGTCTCCGACGGCGGCTACGGCCTGGAGCCGAATCGACTGTGGGCCACGGTCTTTCACGACGACGACGAGGCCGTGGAGCTCTGGCAGGAGATCGCCGGTTTGCCCGCCGAGCGGATCCAGCGCCGTGGCATGGCGGACAACTACTGGTCGATGGGCATTCCCGGGCCGTGCGGGCCGTCGTCGGAGATCTACTACGACCGCGGGCCCGAGTTCGGCCCCGAGGGCGGCCCCATCGCCAACGAGGACCGCTACCTCGAGGTCTGGAACCTGGTGTTCATGCAGAACGAGCGCGGCGAGGGCAGCACCAAGGAGGACTACCCCATCCTCGGGCCGTTGCCGCGCAAGAACATCGACACCGGCATGGGTGTCGAGCGGATCGCGCTGGTCCTGCAGGGCGTGCACAACGTCTACGAAACCGACCTGCTGCGGCCGATCATCGACCTGGTCGCCACGCGCGGCCCGCGCCCCTACGACGCAGGCAACCACGACGACGACGTGCGCTACCGCGTCATCGCCGACCACAGCCGCACCGCGGCCATCCTGATCGGCGACGGCGTCAGCCCCGGCAACGACGGGCGCGGCTACGTGCTGCGCCGGCTGCTGCGCCGGGTGATCCGGTCGGCCAAGCTGCTGGGCATCGAGGACCCGATAGTCGGCGACCTGATGGCCACCGTGCGCGACTCGATGGGCCCGTCGTACCCCGAACTCGTCACCGACTTCGACCGGATCAGGCGGATTGCCGTGGCCGAAGAGACGGCGTTCAACCGGACGCTGTCGTCGGGTTCGCGGTTGTTCGACGAGGTGGTCAGCGCGACGAAATCCTCGGGCGCCAAGGTGGTCTCGGGCTCCGATGCCTTCACCCTGCACGACACCTACGGATTCCCGATCGAGCTCACCCTGGAGATGGCGTCCGAAGCCGGCCTGAAGGTCGACCAGAGCGGCTTTCACGAGCTGATGCTGCAGCAGCGCCAGCGCGCCAAGGCCGACGCCGCGGCGCGCAAGCACGCGCATGCCGACCTGAGCGCCTACCGCGAGCTGGTCGACGCCGGGCCCACCGAGTTCACCGGGTTCGACGAGTTGGCCTCCGAGGCAAGGATTTTGGGGATCTTCGCCGACGGCAAGCGGGTGCCGGTGGTCGCCCACGGTACCGACGGCGCGGACCGGGTCGAACTGGTGCTGGACCGCACCCCGCTCTACGCGGAGTCGGGCGGCCAGATCGCCGACGAGGGCAGCATCAGCGGAACCAGCGCGAACGAGAGCGCGCGCGCGGCCGTCACCGACGTGCAGAAGATCGCCAAAACGCTGTGGGTGCACCGGGTCAACGTGGAGTCCGGGGAATTCGTGGAGGGTGACACCGTCGTCGCCGCGGTGGACCCGGACTGGCGCCGGGGCGCCACCCAGGGCCATTCGGGCACCCACATGGTGCACGCCGCGCTGCGACAGGTGCTGGGGCCCAACGCCGTTCAGGCCGGATCGCTGAACCGGCCGGGCTACCTGCGGTTCGACTTCAACTGGCAGGGGCCGCTCAGCGAAGACCAGCGCACCCAGATCGAAGAGGTCACCAACGAGGCCGTGCAGGCCGACTTCGAGGTGCACACGTTCAACGAGAAGCTGGACAAGGCCAAGGCGATGGGGGCGATGGCACTCTTCGGCGAGGCCTACCCCGACGAGGTGCGGGTGGTGGAGATCGGCGGGCCGTTCTCCCTGGAGCTGTGCGGCGGCACCCACGTGCACAACTCGGCGCAGATCGGGCCGGTGACCATTCTGGGCGAGTCGTCGATCGGCTCCGGGGTGCGCCGCGTGGAGGCCTACGTGGGGCTGGAGTCGTTCCGGCACCTGGCCAAGGAGCGCGCGCTGATGGCCGGGCTGGCGTCGTCGCTGAAAGTGCCCTCCGACGAGGTGCCGGCCCGGGTGGCCAACCTGGTCGACCGGCTCAAGGCCGCCGAGAAGGAACTCGAACGCGCCCGCCTGGCGGGCGCCCGCGCCGCCGCGACCAACGCCGCGGCCGGCGCGGAGCGAATCGGTAACGTGCGTGTGGTGGCACAGCGGATGTCGAGCGGGATGACGGCGGCCGACCTGCGTTCCCTGGTGGGCGACGTCCGCGGCAAGCTCGGCAACGACCCCGCGGTGGTGGTGCTGATCTCCGAGGACGCCGGGACGGTGCCGTACGTGGTTGCCGCCAATCGAGCCGCCCAGGACCTCGGTATCAGCGCCAACGACCTGGTCAAAGAGCTAGCCGTGGAAGTCGACGGCCGCGGTGGCGGCAAGGCCGACCTGGCGCAGGGTTCAGGGAAAAATCCGACCGGAATCGACGCCGCGCTTGCTGCAGTGCGCAGGGCGATAGCGCGGGTCGGTTGAGTGGTTTTGACACAGCACCGCCGCCCCGACCGGCCCGGCGATCCTGATCAGGACCCCGGGCGGGGACGGCGGTTGGGCGTCGACGTCGGCAGCGTGCGCATCGGCGTGGCCGCCAGCGACCCCGACGGCATCCTGGCCACCCCGGTGGAAACCGTGCGCCGCGACCGCTCCGGCAGGCACCTGCGCCGGCTGGCCGAGCTGGCCGCCGAGCTGGAAGCCGTCGAGGTGATCGTCGGGTTACCGAGGACGCTGGCCGATCGGACCGGGCCGTCGGCGCAGGACGCGATCGAGGTGGCCGAGGCGCTGGCCAAGCGGATCGCCCCCACGCCGGTGCGGCTGGCCGACGAGCGGTTGACCACCGTGAGCGCCCAGCGATCGCTGCGCGATGCGGGTGTGCGGGCCAGACAGCAGCGGTCGGTGATCGACCAGGCTGCCGCGGTGGCGATCCTGCAGAGCTGGCTCGACCAGCGCAGGGGAGCCGGCCATGGTTGACAGCGCGCGCCGCGAACGCGCCGAGCCCAGCGCGGTCGGGCCGCCCCGGCGCAGGATGAGCCGCGTCGACCGGAACCGCGCCGAACGCGGGAAGAACCGCCGCCGCGTCGCCGGCCGGGTCACCTTCGTGGTGCTGGTCGTGATCGCGGTGGTCGCCGTCTTCGTCGGCACCAGGCTGTGGAACACCGTGTTCGGGTCCGGTGACGACTACAGCGGAAACGGCAAGCGCGACATCGTGATTCAGATCCAATCGGGCGACTCGACGACGATGGTCGGGGAGACGCTGCACAACCAGGGCGTGGTTGCCACGGTGCGGGCGTTCGTCAACGCCGCGCACGGCAACGCCGCGATCAACTCGATCCAGCCGGGCTTCTACCGGATGCGCACGGAGATCCCGGCGGCCAACGCCGTCACCCGGCTGGCCGACCCGAACAGCCGGGTGGGGCGGCTCGTCATCCCCGAGGGCCGTCAGCTCGACGACACCACCGACATGAAGACCAACGTGTCCAACCCCGGCATCTTCTCGCTGATCTCCCGCGCCACCTGTGTGGATCTCGACGGCAACAAGCGCTGCGTCTCGGTGGATGACCTGCGCGCGGCGGCCTCCAACGGCGCGCCGACGACCCTCGCGGTGCCGCCGTGGGCGGTCGAGCCGGTCACCGAGCTGGGCAAGGACCATCGCCGGATCGAGGGCCTGATCGCCCCGGGCACCTTCAACGTCGATCCCTCTTCGTCGGCCGAGAGCATCCTGACGAGCCTGATCAGCGCGGGGGCCGTGGAGTACGCGAAGTCGGGTTTGGTGGATTCCGCGCAGGCCATGGGCTTGTCGCCCTACGACATCCTGGTGGTCGCGTCGCTGGTGCAGCAGGAATCCAACACGCAGGACTTCCCGAAGGTGGCGCAGGTCATCTACAACCGGCTGCACGCGCACCACACGCTGGAGTTCGACTCGACCGTGAACTATCCGCTGGATCGCCGCGAGGTCGCCACCACCGACGCCGACCGGGGCCAGCGGACCCCGTGGAACACCTACGTGTCCCAGGGCCTGCCCGCCACGGCGATCTGCTCGCCCGGCGTCGACGCGCTGCGCGCGGCCGAGCATCCGGAGCCGGGCGACTGGCTGTACTTCGTCACCATCGATGCCCAGGGCACGACGCTGTTCACGAAGGATTATCAGCAGCATTTGGCCAATATCGAGCTGGCTAAGCGCAACGGTGTCCTCGACTCGGCCCGCTAGGAAGGCGGGGGTGCTCGGCCGGCCCATCGCCCATTCGAAGTCCCCGGACCTGCACCTGGCGGCCTACCGCGCGCTGGGCCTGGACGACTGGACCTACGAGCGCATCGACTGCGGCGCCGCGGAGCTGCCGGGGGTCGTCGGCGGCTTCGGGCCGGAGTGGGTCGGCGTGTCGGTCACGATGCCGGGCAAGTTCGCCGCGCTGCGTTTCGCCGACGAGCGCACCGGGCGCGCGGAGCTCGTCGGGTCGGCCAACACCCTGGTGCGCACGGCGGCGGGCTGGCGGGCCGACAACACCGACGTCGACGGGGTGAGCGGGGCCCTGGGGCCGATAACGGGGGCCTCGGGACGGGCGCTGGTCTGTGGATCGGGCGGCACCGCCCCGGCGGCCGTGGTGGGCCTGGCCGAGCTCGGCGTCACCGGCATCACGGTCGTGGCGCGCGACCCACAGAAGGCGTCGCGGCTGGTGGACCTCGGCGCGCGGCTGGGCGTGGCGACGCGGTTCTGCGGCCTGGACGGCGACGGGCTGGCCGACGAGGTGGCGGGCGCGCGGGTGCTGGTCAGCACGATCCCCGCCGACGCGGCCGCGCGGTATGCCGGCGCGCTGGCCCCCATCCCGGTGCTGCTGGACGCCGTCTACGACCCGTGGCCGACGCCGCTGGCCGCCGCGGTGGCCGCCGCCGGCGGTCGGGTGATCAACGGCCTGCAGATGCTGCTGCACCAGGCCTTCGCCCAGGTCGAGCAATTCACCGGGCTGCCCGCGCCGCGAGCGGCGATGGAGGCGGCACTGGGCTAGCGTGCCGCGCATGGCGGCCGGGGTCGTGTTGCTGTGGATGGGCGCGCTGAGCGTCTACGACGTCCGGCAACGCCGGCTGCCCAACGCGCTGACGCTGCCGGGGGCGGCCGTGATCCTGGTGGGCGCCGCCGCGGCCGGCCGCGGGCTGACCGCGCTCGCCGGTGCGGCGGCGCTGAGCGGGGCATACCTGCTGGTGCACCTGCTGGCGCCGGCGGCGATGGGGGCCGGCGACGTCAAGCTGGCGATCGGGCTGGGCGGGCTCGCCGGCTGCTTCGGCGCCCCGGTGTGGTTCCTGGCGGCGCTCGGCGCGGCGCTGCTGACGGCCCTGGTCGGGGTGGTGCGCGGCGTGCGCGCGGTTCCGCACGGCCCCGCGATGTGCCTGGCCACCGCCGGGGCCGTGGGCCTGGCCATTCTGCGCTGAGCCCGTGGGAGAATAGCCGGGTGTTGCGCTGGATCACCGCCGGAGAATCCCATGGCCGCGCGCTGGTGGCCGTGGTCGACGGCATGGTCGCCGGCGTGCAGGTCACATCCACCGAGATCGCCGACGAGCTGGCCCGGCGACGCCTCGGCTACGGCCGCGGCGCGCGGATGAAGTTCGAGCGCGACGCGGTGACCATCCTGTCCGGGATACGCCACGGCGTCACGCTGGGCGGGCCCATCGCCGTCGAGATCGGCAACACCGAGTGGCCGAAGTGGGAAACCGTCATGGCCACCGACCCGGTCGACCCGGCCGAACTCGAAAACTCAGCCCGCAACGAGCCGCTGACCCGGCCGCGGCCCGGTCACGCCGACTACGCGGGGATGCTCAAGTACGGCTTCGACGACGCCCGGCCGGTGCTGGAGCGGGCCAGCGCCCGGGAGACGGCCGCCCGCGTCGCCGCCGGGACCATCGCGCGGTCGTTCCTGCGCCAGGCGCTGGGCGTCGAGGTGCTCTCGCACGTCGTCTCGATCGGCCCGTCGGCGCCGTATGACGGCCCGCCGCCGCGCCCCGAGGACCTGCCCGCCATCGACGACAGCCCGGTTCGCGCGTTCGACAAGGCCGCCGAAACGGCCATGATCGCCGAGATCGAGGCCGCCAAGAAGGACGGCGACACCCTCGGCGGCGTGGTCGAGGTGGTGGTGCTGGGCCTGCCGGTGGGGCTGGGCTCGTTCACCAGCGGCGACAACCGGCTGGACAGCCAGCTGGCCGCCGCCGTCATGGGTATCCAGGCGATCAAGGGCGTCGAGATCGGCGACGGTTTCGAGACCGCGCGCCGCCGCGGCAGCCGCGCGCACGACGAGATGTACCCGGGTCCCGACGGCGTCGTCCGGTCCACCAACCGGGCCGGCGGCCTGGAGGGCGGCATGACCAACGGGCAGCCGCTGCGGGTGCGGGCCGCGATGAAGCCGATTTCCACCGTGCCGCGGGCGCTGGCCACCGTCGACATGGCGACCGGCGACGAGGCCGTCGCCATCCATCAGCGCTCGGACGTGTGCGCGGTGCCGGCCGCCGGGGTCGTCGTCGAGACCATGGTGGCGCTGGTGCTGGCCCGCGCGGCGCTGGAGAAGTTCGGCGGCGACTCGCTGACCGAGACCCGGCGCAACATCGAGTCCTACCGGCGCGCGGTCGCCGACCGGGAATCGCCGGCCGCGCGCGGTACCGCGTGATGGCCCCCAAAGCGGTGCTCGTGGGGCTGCCGGGCTCGGGCAAGTCGACCATCGGGCGGCGGCTGGCCAAGGCCCTCGGCGTCGGGCTGCTCGACACCGACGTGGCGATCGAGCAGCGCACCGGCCGCACGATCGCCGACATCTTCGCCATCGACGGGGAGCCGGAGTTCCGCCGCATCGAGGAAGAGGTGGTGCGCGCGGCGCTGGCCGACCACGACGGCGTCCTCTCGCTCGGCGGCGGGGCCGTCACCAGCCCCGGGGTGCGCGAGGCGCTCGCCGGGCACACCGTCGTCTACCTGGAGATCGGCGCCCGGGAAGGGGTGCGGCGCACCGGCGGCAGCACCGTGCGACCCCTGTTGGCCGGGCCCGACCGAGCCGAGAAGTACCGCGCCCTGATGGCCGAGCGGGCCCCGTTGTACCGGCGCGTCGCGACCATCCGGGTCGACACCAACCGCCGCAATCCCGGCGCCGTTGTCCGCCACATCGTTTCGCGGCTGCAGACACCCCAGAACGCCCCGGCGGCCGGGCGATGACCGAGGGCAGCGGACCGGTCACCGTGTACGTGGCCGTCGACGAGCCGTACCCGGTGGTCATCGGCACCGGGGTGATGGGCGAGCTGGAAGGCATGCTCGCCGGCCGGCACCGCGTCGCGATCCTGCACCAGCCCGTATTGGCCGAGGCCGCCGAGGCCATCCGGGGCCGCTTGGCGGACAAGGGGATTGACGCGCACCGCATCGAGATCCCGGACGCCGAGGCCGGCAAGGACCTGCCCGTCGTGGGATTCATCTGGGACGTGTTGGGCCGCATCGGAATCGGCCGCAAGGACGCCCTGGTCAGCCTCGGCGGCGGCGCGGCCACCGACGTCGCCGGTTTCGCGGCGGCGACGTGGCTGCGCGGCGTCGACATCGTCCACGTGCCGACCACGTTGCTGGGCATGGTCGACGCGGCCGTAGGCGGCAAGACGGGCATCAACACCGAGGCGGGCAAGAACCTGGTCGGGGCGTTTCACCAGCCGCTGGCCGTCGTGGTCGACCTGGCGACACTGAAAACCTTGCCGCGCAACGAACTTGTCGCCGGCATGGCGGAGGTGGTCAAGGCGGGCTTCATCGCCGACCCGGTGATCCTGGACCTGATCGAGGCCGACCCGCAGGCCGCGCTGGAACCGGAAGGGGAGGTGCTCCCGGAGCTGATCCGGCGCGCGATCGCGGTCAAGGCCGAGGTCGTCGCGGCCGACGAAAAGGAGTCCGAGCTGCGCGAAATCCTCAACTACGGCCACACTTTGGCGCACGCGATCGAGCGCCGGGAGCGCTACCGGTGGCGGCACGGCGCCGCGGTGTCGGTGGGCCTGGTATTCGCCGCCGAGCTCGCCCGGCTCGCCGGCCGGCTCGACGACGACACCGCGCAGCGCCACCGCAGCATCCTCACCTCGCTCGGCCTGCCGGTCAGCTACGACGCCGACGCGCTGCCGCAGTTGCTCGAATACATGGCCGGCGACAAGAAGACGCGCGCCGGCGTGCTGCGGTTCGTCGTCCTCGACGGGCTCGGCAAGCCGGGCCGGCTGACGGGGCCGGACCCGTCGCTGCTGGCGGCCGCCTACGCGGGGCTGGCTGATGAGTAAGACGGTGCAGGTCATCAACGGCCCCAACCTGGGCCGGCTGGGCCGGCGCGAGCCCGATGTGTACGGCGACACCACGCACGACCAGCTGGCCGCGCTGATCGACCGCGAAGCCGCCGCCCTCGGGCTCAAAGCCATTGTGCGGCAAAGCGATAACGAAGCCCAGCTGCTGGATTGGATCCATCTGGCCGCCGATGCCGGCGAGCCGGTGATCCTCAACGCCGGCGGCCTCACCCACACGTCGGTGGCGCTGCGCGACGCGTGCGCCGAGCTGAGCGCGCCCCTGATCGAGGTGCACATCTCCAATGTGCATGCCCGCGAGGAGTTTCGGCGGCACTCCTACATCAGCCCGGTCGCGACCGGCGTGATCGTCGGGCTCGGTATCCAGGGCTACGTGCTCGCCCTGCGCTACCTGGCCGGGGGTTAACCCTTCTCCGGCTCCTCGCCCGGCTTGGCGTGCCGGGCGTCGTCCGTGCGGATCACCTCGGTCTTGGCGTCGTCGCCCGCCGTCGTCGGGATCGTTTCGGTGGGCGCCTCGCGCTCGGCGGTCGCGATTGACCCGGTGCGCTCCTCGGCCTGGGCCCCGGCGGCCGTCTGCGCGGGGATCTCGCCGGTGGGCGCCTCGTCGCCGCGAACGGCGGAGAACACGTCGGTGTCGGCCCGCTCCTCGTCCGCGCCGTCCGCGCGGGCCGGCGGGTTGCGGTCGATCCGCCAGCGACCGACGGCCACGCCGATGATCCCGGGCAAGAACACGAGGAGCGCGGTGAACGCCGCGAACGTCGTCACCTCGTTGATCAGGCCCCCGGTGTACAGCCCCTGGTACACCAGCGCGATGAGCCAGGCGACGGCGCCGCTGACGATGCCCGCGAACAGGCCGGCCAGCAGCCAGGTCATCGCCAGGTCCTGGCGGCGATCCGGATCCGGCTGGGCCTTGGCGTCCGCCCGGCCGTCGAGCACCCCCCAGATGACCGCGCCGATCACGAACACGATCAGCAGCGCGATGCTGATCAGACCGGCCTGTGTCTGCCACGCGTTGATGAGCGCACCTTGGAGCAATCGCAGTACCACCATGGCCGCGGCGAACACCAATCCGCGCAGCATCCAGTTCCTCATGAAGGAAAAGCGTAGCGAGTACCGTCAAGGGTCGTGACACATTCCCAGCGTCGAGACAATCTGAAAGCGCAAATCGGAGCCAGCGGGCTGGACGCGATGCTGGTCACGGACCTGATCAACGTGCGCTACCTGTCGGGTTTCACCGGCTCGAACGGCGCGTTGCTGGTTTTCGCCGACGACCGGGGGCCAGTGCTGGCCACCGACGGCCGGTACCGCACGCAGGCGGCGGCGCAGGCACCCGACGTCGAGGTGGCCATCGAGCGGGCCGTCGGGCGCCACCTGGTCGGCCGGGCCGCCGATGCCGGCGTCGGCAAGCTGGGCTTCGAGAGCAACGTGGTCACCGTCGACGGCTTCGACGCCCTCAGGGGCGAGGTGGAGGACCGCAAGGCGGCCACCGAGCTGGTGCGGGCCGCCGGGACCGTCGAGGCGCTGCGCGAGGTCAAGGACGCCGGCGAGGTGGCGCTGCTGCGGCTGGCCTGCGAGGCCGCCGACGCCGCGCTGGCCGACCTGGTGGAGCGCGGCGGCCTGCGGCCCGGACGGACCGAACGCGAGGTGAGCCGCGAGCTGGAGTCGCTGATGCTCGACCACGGCGCGGACGCGATCTCGTTCGACACCATCGTGGCCGCCGGGCCGAATTCGGCCATCCCGCACCACCGCCCGACCGACGCGGTGCTGGCCGCAGGCGATTTCGTCAAGATCGACTTCGGCGCCCTGGTCGCCGGTTATCACTCCGACATGACCCGCACGTTCGTGCTGGGCAAGGCGGCCGACTGGCAGCTGGAGATCTATCGGCTGGTCGCCGACGCGCAGCGGGCCGGCCGGGAGGCGCTGAAGCCGGGAGCCGACCTGCGCGAGGTGGACGCCGCGGCGCGGCAGCTGATCGCGGACGCCGGCTACGGCGAGCAGTTCGGCCACGGTTTGGGCCACGGAGTGGGCCTGCAGATCCACGAAGCGCCGGGAATCGGCGCCACGTCCGCCGGTACACTGCTTGCGGGCTCCGTGGTGACCGTGGAGCCCGGCGTCTACTTACCCGGCCGCGGCGGTGTCCGCATCGAGGACACCCTGGTGGTGGCCGACGGTAGGTCGCACAGCGCCGGGGAGACCCCGGAACTACTGACCCGGTTCCCCAAAGAACTGGCCATCCTCTAGGAGATATACCGACCGTGGCTTCGACTGCCGACTTCAAAAATGGGCTTGTCCTGGTAATCGACGGCCAGCTGTGGCAGATCGTCGAATTTCAGCACGTCAAACCCGGCAAGGGGCCGGCCTTCGTGCGCACCAAGCTCAAGAACGTGCTGTCCGGCAAGGTGGTCGACAAGACGTACAACGCCGGCGTGAAGGTGGACACGGCGACCGTGGACCGGCGGGACACCACCTACCTGTACCGCGACGGCTCGGACTTCGTGTTCATGGACAGCCAGGACTACGAGCAGCACCACCTGCCGGAGTCCCTGGTCGGCGACGACGCCCGATTCCTGCTGGAGGGCCTGCCCGTGCAGGTCGCCTTCCACAACGGGGCGCCGCTGTACCTCGAGCTGCCGGTGTCCGTCGAGCTGGAGGTCAGCCACACCGAGCCCGGCCTGCAGGGCGACCGGTCCAGCGCGGGCACCAAGCCTGCCACCGTGGAGACGGGCGCGGAGATCCAGGTGCCGCTGTTCATCAACACCGGGGACAAGCTGAAGGTGGACACGCGCGACGGCAGCTACCTGGGCCGCGTCAACGCGTGAGCCGGCCCCCCAAAGGACGTCATCAGGCGCGCAAGCGCGCCGTCGACCTGCTGTTCGAGGCCGAGGCCCGGGGGCTGAGCCCGGCGGAGGTCGTCGACGTCCGCACCGCGCTGTCCGACGCGAACCCGGACGTGTCGCCGCTGTACCCGTACACGACCGCGGCGGCCCGCGGGGTCAGCGAACACGCCGCCCACATCGACGACCTGATCAGCTCGCACCTGCAGGGCTGGACGCTGGACCGGCTGCCCGCCGTGGACCGGGCCATCCTGCGGGTCGCGGTGTGGGAGCTGCTCTACGCCGACGACGTGCCGGAGCCGGTCGCCGTCGACGAGGCCGTGCAGCTGGCCAAGGAGCTGTCCACCGACGACTCGCCGGGCTTCGTCAACGGGGTGCTGGGCCAGGTCATGCTGGTGACACCGCAGATCCGGGCGGCGGCCAAGGCGGTCCGGAAAGAACCATGACGCGGCTGGAGCTGCGCGCCGCCGTCGCTGCCTTCCTGGCCGCGACGGTGGTGCTGGGTGCCGTGGTCTGCGCCGCGTACGGGTGGACCGTCGCCGCCTCTGCGCTGGCGATCTACGCGCTGGGCGTGGGCGGCTGGCTCTACCACTCGATCGAAAGACTGATCGTGGCCCGCCGCATCAGCACGGTCCGCTCGGCGGCCCGGCCGCTGCAGCCGCTGCTGCCGGTGATGGCCGCCATCATGGGCCTGACGCAGGCCGTCGTGCGGTCACTCAGCGACGTCACCGAGCTGCCGGCGCGCAGCCGGGAGCTTCCAGTGCTGCGGTGGGTGGACGGCCGGGCGAATCGGCGGATCGTGGACAGCGACGACGAACTGGACGGCTGACCCGCTGAGAACACTGGCGTGAAACGGTACTGCGGTGGCCGGAGCGGGGCCACAATGGCCAGATGGATCGAGACAGCGCCCGCCCGCGCCGGCTTCGTGTGTCGGCGCTGGCCGCCGTGGCCAACCCGTCGCACACGCGCCTGGACACCTGGAACCTGCTCGACGACGCGTGCCGGCACCTCGCCGAAGTGGACCTCGCCGGCCTGGACAAGACGCACGACATGTGCCGGGTGCAGCGGCTGATGAATCGGCTCGCCGCCTACGAGCGGTACTGGCTGTACCCCGGCGCGGCGAACCTGGCGACCTTCCGCGCCCACCTCGACTCGCTGTCGACGGTGCGGCTCGCCGAGGAGGTGTCGCTGGCCGTGCGACTGTTGAGCGAATACGGAGACCGCGCAGGGCTTTTCGACACCTCCGCGCCCCTGGCCGAGCAGGAGCTGGTGGCCCAGGCCAAGCAGCAGCAGTTCTACACGGTGCTGCTCGCCGACGACGCCCCGGCGACGGCGCCCGACAGCCTGGCCGAGTGCCTGCGGGCGTTGCGCCGACCGTCCGACAACGTGCAGTACGAGCTGCTCGTGGTGGGAAGCATCGAGGACGCGATCACCGCGGTCGCGCTGAACGGGGAGATCCAGGCCGCGATCATCCGCCACGACCTGCCGCTGCGGTCCCGCGACCGGGTGCCGTTGATGAACACCCTGCTCGGCCCGGCCGGCGACGACGTGGTGGTGCGAGACACCCAGGACTGGGTCGAATGCGCCGAATGGATCCGGGAGCTGCGGCCACACATCGACCTCTACCTGCTCACCGACGAGTCGATCGCCGCGGAGACCGAGGACGAACCCGACGTCTACGACCGCACGTTCTACCGGCTCAACGACGTCACCGACCTGAACAGCACCATCCTCGGGGGCCTGCGAAACCGTTTCAGCACACCGTTTTTCGACGCCCTGTGCGCGTACGCCGCGGCCCCGGTCGGCCAATTCCACGCGCTGCCCGTCGCGCGCGGCGCCAGCATCTTCAATTCCAAGACCCTGCAGGACATGGGGGAGTTCTACGGCCGCAACATCTTCATGGCCGAGACCTCCACCACGTCCGGGGGATTGGACTCGCTGCTGGACCCGCACGGCAACATCAAGGCGGCGATGGACAAGGCGGCCGTGACGTGGAACTCCAACCACACCTATTTCGTGACCAACGGCACCTCGACCGCCAACAAGATCGTCGTGCAGGCGCTCACGCGCCCCGGCGACATCGTGCTGATCGACCGCAACTGCCACAAGTCGCACCACTACGGCCTGGTGCTCGCCGGGGCCTACCCGCTGTACCTGGACGCCTATCCGCTGCCCGAGTACGCGATCTACGGGGCCGTGTCGCTGCACACGATCAAGCAGGCGCTGCTCGACCTGGAGGCCGCCGGCCAGCTGCATCGGGTGCGCATGCTGCTGCTCACCAACTGCACCTTCGACGGCGTCGTCTACAACCCCCGCCGCGTGATGGAGGAGGTGCTGGCGATCAAGCCCGACATCTGCTTCTTGTGGGACGAGGCGTGGTACGCGTTCGCCACCGCGGTGCCGTGGGCCCGGCAGCGGACCGCGATGATCTCCGCCGAACGGCTCGAGCAGATGCTGGCGTCACCGGAATACGCTGGCCAATACCGGGATTGGGCCGCGGAGATGGAGGGGGTGGACCGATCCGAGTGGGTGCAGCGCCGGCTGCTGCCCGACCCCGCCCGGGCGCGGGTGCGCGTGTACGCCACGCACTCCACGCACAAGTCGCTGTCGGCGTTCCGGCAGGCGTCGATGGTCCACGTCCGCGACCAGGATTTCAAGGCGCTGACCCGCGACGCGTTCGCCGAGGCGTTTTTGACCCACACCTCGACGTCGCCGAATCAGCAGCTGCTGGCGTCGCTGGACCTGGCGCGCCGGCAGGTCGACATCGAAGGCTTCGAGCTGGTCCGCAACGTCTACAACATGTCGCTGGTCTTTCGGCACCGGGTCCGCAAGGACCGGTTGATCGGCAAGTGGTTCCGCATCCTCGACGAGTCCGACCTGGTGCCCGACGAATTCCGGGCGTCGTCGGTCAGCTCCTACCGACAGGTCAGGCAGGGCGCGCTGGCCGAGTGGAACGAGGCGTGGCGCTCCGATCAGTTCGTGCTCGACGCGACGCGGGTCACCCTGTTCATCGGCAAGACCGGCATGAACGGCTACGACTTCCGCGAGAAGATCCTGATGGACCGCTTCGGTATCCAGATCAACAAGACTTCGATCAACAGCGTGCTGCTGATCTTCACCATCGGGGTCACCTGGTCGAGCGTGCACTACCTGCTCGACGTGCTGCGGCGGATCGCGACCGACTTCGAGCGCAGCGAGAGCATCGGCGGCAAGGAGGACCGCGCCCTGCAGCAGCGCCGGGTGGAGGAAATCACCGAGGACCTGCCGCACCTGCCCGACTTCAGCGAATTCGACGTCGCCTTCCGCCCCGTGGACGCGTGCACGTTCGGCGACATGCGCTCGGCGTTCTACGCCGGGTACGAGGAGTCGGACCGCGAGCACGTCCTGATCGGCATGGCGGGACGGCGGCTGGCCGAGGGCAAGACGCTGGTGTCCACCACCTTCGTGGTGCCCTACCCGCCGGGCTTCCCGGTGCTGGTCCCGGGCCAGGTGGTGTCCAAGGAGATCGTCTACTTCCTCGCGCAGCTGGACGTCAAGGAAATCCACGGTTACAACCCCGATCTCGGGCTGTCGGTGTTCACCGACGCGGCGCTGGCCCGCATGGAGGCGCAGCGCAACGCGGCGACGGCCGCGGTGGGTTCGGCGTTCCCGGCCTTCGAGCTGCCCCCGAACGGCCCCGCGGCCTCGGCGCGCAACGGCGGCAGCGTCGCGCAGCCGGTGAACGAACGCGCCTGAGCGGCGCTATCCGGCGACGGCCGGCCAGTCCGACAGGCCCTGCCGGATTCCCCGCGCGATCGCGTCCTTTCGGGCGGGGCTGCCGGTCGGAGCCGCCTGTTGGCAGCTGCAGCTGAGGGTGCTGAACGCGCCCGGATCGGCGCCCGCCGGTGCCGACCCGGCGACGCCGAAGCCGAGTGCAATGGCGAGGCCGGCCAGCATTTTGGTGGTCAAGCGCGGCTTAGGTATGACGACCCCTCCTTCGGGCGACCTCGTCGCTGCGCCGCGCCGCCCTGCGCGTCGTGAGATGGGCCGCATCGCCTGCGGCGATCACTTCCGGCCCCGCGGGCTTGGGAGTGACGTCGACGACCCTCTCGTCGGGTTGATGAAGGCTGCTGATCAGCAGCGCGTGACAGTTATCGGCGCCATCCCGGTGGCGGGCGTAGAGATAACTGCCGGAGACGCGCTGGTCAATGTGCGCGGGCGCCACGTAGAGCGCGGCGTTCTCCATCCAGCCCATGGTGGAATCCTCGACAGCGATGGGCATTCCGCCCGGAAGGTGGGCGAGCGCCCGGCGCAATTCCTCGACATTCATTGCAATGCCAGCCTACGAGCGGGTCGCTGAGAAGCCGCTGAGAAGCATGCTGAACTGGAGTGTTTCCAGCCGCCGCGCGGCATACCAGAATCGCAGATGTGCGGGTGTCTGCCGTCTTCAACATGGGTATCTCCGCCCGCTCGGCCGCGGTCGCCGCGGTCGTCGTATCGGTGGCCCTCGCTTTTGCCGGCGCGGGCCTCGAGGCGATCCTGTACCGGTCGTTGTTGGCCGGTGTGGACGATGCCGCCGCCGGCAGGGTGCGCAACATCGCGGAGGCGCTGCAGTCCGAGCCGATCAACGATCTCGAGAGCGACCTTTTCTCGGTCGACCAGCGCGTGGTCGCAGTCCAATTGATCGCCCCGGATGGCAAGGTGATCCGGCGGTCGGGGTCCGCGCCCGAAAGACCATTGATCCCCATGACCCAGTTCGGCCCCAACCTGCGCCGCGGCATGCCCGACGACGCGGTGCCGGGCGACGACATGCGTGTCAGCGGACAACGGGTCGCAACTCGGTACGGCGATTACACGGTGCTCGTCGGAGGCGGCAGCGAAGCCGTCGAGGCGACTGCGCGGACCGTCGCGCTGCTGTTGGCCTGCGGGGCCCCGATCATCATCGCGGTGGCGGGGGCCGCAAGCTACTGGCTGGTCCGCCGGTCGCTGCAATCCGTGGACGCGATCCGCAGCAGGGTGGCCGAAATTTCCACATCCGACCTGGCGGAACGGGTGCCCGTACCCGCCAGCCGTGACGCGATTTCGGCTCTGGCGGTCACGATGAACGAAATGCTGGCGCGCCTGGAGGCGGGCCACCGAGCCCAGCAACGGTTCCTAGGCGACGCCTCTCACGAACTGCGCAGCCCGCTGGCCACCATCATCTCCGGGTTGGAGGTCGCCGAGGCTCACCCCGAGCTCCTCAATGCCGAATTGGCGGTCAACACCCTGCTTCCCGAGGCGCACCGCATGCGCACGCTCATCGAGGATTTGTTTCTGCTGGCCCGCGCCGACGAGCGAAACCTGGTGCGGCACAAGGAAGCGCTGGCCCTCGACGACATTGCCGAAGCCGAAGCCGACCGCGCGCGGCGCGAAGCACGATGCGCGGTCGACACCGACATCCGGCCGGCGCGTCTGACCGGTGACCCGGCGGCCATGTCCCGGATGATCCGCAACGTCCTGGATAACGCTGTCCGCCATGCGAACTCGCGCGTCGCCATCGAAGTGGGCAACCGACACGAAACGGCCATCCTCACCATCAGTGACGACGGCCCGGGCATCCCCCCGGCCGAACGGAGCCGGGTATTCGAACGCTTCGTGCGCCTGGATCCCGACCGCTCCCGCAGCGGAGGGGGAGCCGGCCTGGGCCTGGCGATCGTCGCCGAAATCGTCACCGCTCACGGCGGCACGGTCACCATCGACGACCGGCCCGGTGGCGGAACCACGGTGATCGTGGCATTCCCGTTGCACGCGAACCGCTGACAGGGCCGTCAGCTAAAGGGTGGCCAGCAGCGCGTTCAAGGACTGGGCCTCCGTCGCCGGGTCGGGATGGCGCGCCCGCACGGCCTTCAGGGCGGAGTCGATTTGACCGTCAATGACCTTCCAGGCGTTCGGGTCCATCGGCCGCAGGGTGGATTCGTCGTCGTCCCAGGCGTGTTCGAGGTCGGTGATGCGTGCCTTGGCGCCGCTTTGATCGCCGGCCCGCACCTTGTCCAGCGTGGCCTGCGCGATGGCGCGGAACTTCGCGGCCTCGGCCGGCGGGAAGTGCGCGGTGAGTCGGCCCGGGGCCGCCGCCACGGGTGGCGGCGTCGGGCCGGTCTCCTCCTCGCCTGCCGCGACGGAGTGCGGCCGAGTGGCCGACCAGGTAAGAAGCGCGGCCGCGGCCCCGGCGACGACGACGTAGTAGCCGAGCATGACCCGTTCGCGCGCCGGATTCGATGTGGCGACCCGCGACCGACCCCGCCCCCGCCGTTCCATGACGTCGGCGCGGGTGACGGTGAGGTAGGCGACGGTGGCCAGGATCGCGATCAGGAAGATCGCGCTGGTGGCGCCGGTCCCGAGTCCGAGCCCATGACGGGCGCGCGGGGACGCGAGCCAGTCACCGAGATTCGCGCCCAGCGGCCGGGTCAAGATGTAGGCGAGCCAGAAAGACAGCACGGCGTCGGCGCCCATCCGCCACCCGATCGCGATGGCCACGATCATCCCGGCCGGCAGCAGCACCGAGACACCCGGCCCCCACCCGGTCACCTGCAGCGTGTAATCGCCGGCGGCGGTGCCGAGCGCGAAAGTGACCAGCACCGCCAGCCAATAGAACAACTCCCTGGGCAGGGTCACGATGCTGTGGATCGACAGGGTGCGCTCCCGCGCGAACCACACACCGAAGACAACCGCCAAAGCGAGGGCGAACAGGCTCGTGCTCAGCGCCAGAGGAACACCCAGTTCATCCGTGAGGATGTCGGTGTAGAGGGTCCCGGTGACGCTGAAGACGACCACGCTCAGCCAGTACACGAACGCCACATAGCGGTTCAGGCGCAACTGCCACACCATGACCGCGGCCAGCACCACAGTGAAGATCAGCGCGGTCCGGTGCAGGCCAACGCCCATCGTGACGTTGATCCAGTCCGCGAAGCTCTCGCCGACCGTGGTGCACAGGATCTTGATCATCCAGAACCACACCGTCACCGCGGGCACTTTGCTCAGCGCCAGTCGCGTTTTACTCACCTCAGATCGGGTTGCCTCAGTCACGCGGCAGACCGTACAAGACCAACGCTGAGACGGCGCTGAGAAGACGTGCGGTGCCGCGGCTTGGTCTCAGCCCAGTAACCGGTAGCCGACGCCCCGGACCGTCTCAATGGTGTTGGTGTCGAAGGGAACGTCGATCTTGCGACGCACGTAGCCCACGTAGACCTCCACGACGTTGTCGGGGCCCTCATGGTGCGCATCCCACACGTTGCGCAGGATCTCGGCCTTCGTCACCACGATCCCTTTGTTGCGCATGAGAAACTCCAGCAGCCCGTACTCGCGGGGGGTCAGGGCGATCGCGGTCGAACCGCGGTGGACCGTGTGCCGGGCGGGATCGAGTGAGAGCGACCCGGCGGTCAACACCACGGGCCGCTCGGGCGCGCCGCGACGCACCAACGCGCGCAGGCGCGCAAGGAGCACCCGGAACGAAAACGGTTTGGTCAGGTAGTCATCCGCTCCCAAATCGAACGCATCGATCTCGTCGTACTCACCGTCCTTGGCGGTCAGCATGAGCACCGGCGTCCAGACGTTCTGCGCCCGCATTCGACGCAGCACCTCATATCCGCTGTGGCCGGGAAGCATGATGTCGAGAACCACGACGTCGAAGCTGTGCGTGGTCGCCTCGTGCAGTCCCTCGACGCCGGTGCCGACGGCCGACACCACGAAGCCCTCGGCCTTCAGCCCCATTGAAAGCGTCGCCGACAGGCGTGGCTCGTCCTCGACGAGCAGGACCCTCACGCTGTCACGCTACCGAACGAGCTATGCGGATGGATTGCCGCTGTCCTGGGCGGGCCCCCGGGCGCCGCCGCGGACTGACTGGCCTTCTGCCGCTTCGCCTTTCGTTTGGCCCGGGTGGCGTCCCGGCCGTTGCGGCAGGATAATCACCAGCGCCACGATGATCGCCGCGATGACCGCCGAGGCCAGTGGGCGGCTCAGGGCCAGCCCACCGTGGTCGACGGGCTTGTCAAGGAAGTCCCCCACGGTCGCACCCAGGGGCCTGGTCAGGATGAATGCGACCCAGAACAAGGCGACTCGCGATATGCCGGTCCAGTAATACAGGGCCACGACCACGAGCAGGGCCGCGGTGAACACCAGCGCGCCGCGTTCGTAGCCGAATCCGCGGGTGTCGGCGAGCCAATCGCCGAGCGCGGTGCCCAGCGTCTGCGAGAACGTGATGGTCGCCCAGTAGAACGCCTCCACCTTCGGCGTCGAGACGGTGCTCACCGATACCGTCCCCTGCGACCACCGCCAAATTCCCAAGGTCGTCAACAGCAGACCCAACAGGAGAAGCGATCCGCCCGTATAGCCGATTCCCAGCGACCGGTCGGCGAAATCGGCCAGCACCGTGCCGAACGTCGTCGACGCCACGATCGTCGCCCAGTACAGGGCGGCATGAAAGCGCTTGGCCAAGATCTGCGCGACGACCAGTGCGACGAGCGTGACACCGAACAGGGTGACGCCTGCCGCGTAGCCCCAATTCAGCGTCATCGTGACGGTGTCGCCACCCGTCTCGCCCAGCGTCGTCGCCAAGACCTTGATCACCCAAAAGCCCAGCGTGACCGCCGGCACCTTGGTCAAAGCGTGTTTCGCCCCGTCATCCATCACATACCGATCTTCCGGTGTGGCTGTTGTGCCTGTCTACGGTACTCATGCTGAGAAGTCGCTGAGACCGGCCACTGCGCCCGTACGGGTAACAGATCGGCCACGAAATGCCTGTGTATAACCTTTGAATTTCGCCGTGCCCGCCGACGCGGGCGGACCATGAGGTGGAATTCCCTTATATCACCAAATCTGTTGGTGTTGAATAGATTTGATGATGCGGGCTTACTTGATCCCGTGCACTGGTGCTGGCTGCCCGTTAAGAATTCCCTTAGCGTTCAATAAGTTTCGTTGTTCACGCGGCCGCCGCGACGCCCGGTGGCCGCCGAACGCTGTGTCAGCATGGATAAATGCTGAAGGAAACGGGGAGCATGTGCTCAGCCGGGGCGGGGGCGCGGTGGTCAATCATGGCCGTCTCGTTGGGGGTGACATCGGCTTCCTTCCTTTTCATCAACGGTGTGGCGTTCCTGATTCCCTCGCTCGAGGCGCGCCGCGGCATGTCGCTGGCGACGGCCGTCCTGCTGTCGTCGATGCCCAGCTGGGGCATGGTGGTCACGCTGGTCTTCTGGGGCTACGTGCTGGACCGGGTAGGCGAGCGGACCGTGCTCACGGCGGGCTCGGCGCTCACCGCCGCCGCGGCCTATGCCGCCGCGTCGGCCCATGCGGTGCCGATGATCGGTGTCTTCCTGTTCATCGGCGGGATGGCGGCGGCGAGTTGCAACACCGCCGGCGGGCGGCTGGTGTCGGCCTGGTTCCCACCGCGGCAACGCGGCCTGGCGATGGGCATCCGCCAGACCGCGCAACCGTTGGGAATCGCTATTGGCGCGTTGGCCATACCCGAACTGTCGGAGAGCGGCCCGCACCGCGGACTGATGTTCCTCGCGGTGATGTGCACCGTGGCGGCGGTTGCCAGCGCGATCGGAATCGCCGATCCGCCAAGGAAACCCCGCAAGGCTGCGGCCGAGGAGGAGCTGGCCAGCCCCTACCGGGGCTCGTCCGTGCTCTGGCGGATCCACGCGGTGGCCGGCCTGTTGATGGTCCCGCAGACGGTGACCGTGACGTTCATGCTCGTGTGGTTGATGGATCGCCACGGCTGGTCGGTGGCGGCGGCCGGCGCCCTGGTCAGCCTCTCCCAGGCGCTGGGGGCGGTTGGCCGAATCGCGGTCGGCCGCTGGTCCGATCGCGTCGGCTCGCGAATGCGACCGGTGCGCACCATCGCCATCACGGCCGCCCTGGCCCTCTTCGTGCTCGCCGTCACCGACGGCACCGGTTCGGGCTACGACGTGTTGCTGATGGTCGCCGTCTCGGTGCTCGCGGTCCTCGACAACGGGCTGGAGGCCACCGCGATCACGGAGTTCGCCGGCCCGTTCTGGAGCGGGCGCGCGCTGGGCCTGCAGAACACCACGCAGCGACTGATGGCGGCGGGCGCGCCGCCGGTCTTCGGGACGCTGATCATGGCGTCCGAATACCCGGCGGCCTGGGCACTGTGCGGGTTGTTCCCGCTGGCGGCGGTGCGGTTGGTGCCTACCGGGCTGTTGCCGCCCGGGCTGGCCGGCGAATCGCCGCCGCCGGAGAGGGAGATGGCCGGGGCTTCGCGAACCTAGCTCGTTTTTGTTCACCGGGATCGCAAAGACGTCCCCGTTCCCCGGGTGGCGCAATAGGGCGAGGGGTGCGGCTTTTCGCTGGCCTCCGCCGGATCGGACCCGGCGCAATGCCGTGATACGCCCGCGTGCGCCGCGCTTCACCGCCCTGGACGGCGCCGGGCCGCGTTAGCGTGACGGCGTGGCGCAACCGATCAGCAGCGGGCCGCGGGCCGACCGGGCCCGCCGGGTCGCCGACGTATTGCGCCAGCAGATCCACGCCGAGGCCTATCCGGACGGGCTGCCCGCCGAACACGACCTGGCGATCGAATTTTCGGTGTCCCGCAACACCGTTCGCGAGGCCCTCGGCGTCCTGAAACACGAGGGGCTTATCGATCGCGGCCCCAAGGTGGGCACCCACGTCGCCCAGCGCAAGTACTCCCACGGCCTCGATGCGCTGCTGGGCTTGAAGGAAACGTTCAAAAACCTCGGCGAGGTGCGCAACCAAGTGCGCGCCGCCATGACGGTGACGGCGCCTCCGTCGGTGGCCCGACGGCTGCGGCTCGAGCCCGGCGAGCAGGCGGTGTTCATCGAGCGACTGCGTTACCTCGGCGACCTGCCGCTCAGCCTCGACCTGACCTATCTGGTGCCCGACATCGGGGCGCAGATCCTGGATCATCCGCTGGAGACCCACGATGTGTTTGCGCTCATCGAGCAGGTGAGCGGGCGGTCGCTGGGCTTGGCGTCGCTGGCGCTGGAGGCCATTCCGGCCGACGCCCATTCGGCGGCCACGCTGCAGGTGCCCGACGGGGCGGCGCTGCTGATGCTGGAACGGCTCACCCGTCTCGACGACGGCAGGCCCGTCGACCTGGAGTACATCCGGATGCGTGGCGACCGAATCGCCATGCGCGGCAGTCTCATCAGGGCCGAACCGATAGGGAGCACGCCATGACTCTTGTCAACAACCGCGCCGATGTTCCGGTCACGATCGACGAGTCGCTGTGCATCGACGGCTGCACCCTGTGCGTCGAGGTCTGTCCGCTGGACGCGCTGGCCATCAACCCCGATACGGGGAAGGCCTTCATGCATGTCGACGAGTGCTGGTATTGCGGCCCGTGCGCCGCCCGCTGTCCCACCGGCGCCGTGACCGTCAACATGCCGTATCTCTTGCGCTGAAACACGAAGGCTCCCCTATGACAAAGCACGCCGTGTCGCTGCTGTCGGTGGTCATCGCTGTGGTCGCGGTGGTCTCCGGCTGCTCGCTGGAATCGCTGTCCCAGTCCTCCGGGGTGGTCAACGTCGTGGTCGGATACCAGTCCAAGACCATCAACACGGTGACGGCGGGCACCCTGCTGCGGGCGCAGGGCTATCTCGAGCGCCGGCTCGCGGACATCACCACCCGCACCGGGACCAAATACGCTGTGCGCTGGCAGGACTACGACACCGGCGCCCCGATCACCGCGCAGATGCTCGCCGAGAAGATCGACATCGGCTCGATGGGCGACTACCCGATGCTGATCAATGGCTCCAAGACGCAGACCAACCCGCTGGCCCGCACGGAGATGGTGTCGATCACCGGCTACCACCCCAAGGGCGCGCTGAACATGGTGGTGGTGGCGCCGGATTCGCCCGCTACCGCGCTGGCCGACCTCGCCGGCGGCAAGGTCTCGGCTAGCGTGGGGTCGGCCGGCCACGGCACGCTGGTGCGCGCGCTGAACAAGGGCGGCGTCGGCGGCGTCGAGGTGCTGAACCAGCAGCCGCAGGTCGGCGCGTCCGCCCTGGAATCCGGTCAGGTGCAGGCTCTTTCGCAGTTCGTCGCCTGGCCGGGGCTGCTGGTCTACCAGGGCAAGGCCAAGTTGCTGTACGACGGAGCGGAGCTGAACCTGCCCACCCTGCACGGCGTAGTGGTGCGGCGGTCGTATGGGTCCGCTCACCCGGAGGTGCTCGGGGCCTTCCTGCAGGCCCAACTGGACGCCACCGATTTCCTCAACTCCAAGCCCCTGGAGGCCGCGCGCATCGTCGCCCAGGCGAGTGGGCTGCCGCAGGAGGTGGTGTACCTCTACAACGGGCCCGGTGGCACGTCGTTCGACGCCACGCTGAAGCCGTCGCTGATCGATGCGCTGAAAAGCGATGTGCCCTACCTGAGATCGATCGGCGACTTCGCCGACCTCGACGTCGCAAAGTTCGCCGTGGACGAGCCGTTGCGTGCCGTGTTCGCCGCCCGCGGGCTGGACTATGACGCGGTGCGGGCGCGCAGCGCCAACCCGTCGGCCCTGCGCGGTGACCCCGCCCTGGCGAGCGAGCTGTGGCTGGACGGGTCGGACGCGACCCAGACGGTTGCCAACCCCACCGCCCTGCTGCACGCCATCAGGGATGCGAGCGCGCGCGGCGCCAGGCTACGCGCGGCCTACGTTCCCGACGCCGAGCTGGGGACCCGGTGGTTCGCCGACAAGGCCGTCTGGGTGCGCGACGGGCAGGCGTATCACCCGTTCGGAACGGTGGCGGGCGCACGTCGTTACGTCGCCGCGCATCAAGGCAGCGTCGCCGTGAATTACCAACAAGCACTGGGAGGTTCGGTATGACCGCGGAGTTGAGCGAACGGGTCGCCGGGCCGGTGCCCCTGCCCGCCGCGACCACGCCGCGACCGTCGCCGCGGACATTCAAGCCGTGGGGGTCGCGGCTGGTCCGGCTGGCGTCGGTGGCCGCCGCCATCGGGCTGTGGCAGCTACTCACCGCCGGCAAGGTGCGGCTGTTGCTGCGATTCGACACATTGCCCACCGTCACCGAGATCGTGCACGCGCTGCACCGCCGGCTCGGGGCCTACGACTACTGGCTCGACCTGGCGCAGTCATTGCTGCGCATTCTCACCGGTTTCGGGCTGGCCGCCGTCGTGGGCGTCGCGACCGGCGTGCTGCTGGGCCGCTCGCGGCTGTTCGCCGACGTCCTCGGCCCGCTGACCGAGCTGGCCAGGCCCATCCCCGCGATCGCGATGGTGCCGGTGGCGATCCTGCTGTTCCCCACCGACGAGGCCGGCATCGTGTTCATCACCTTCCTGGCGGCCTACTTCCCGATCATGGTCAGCACCCGGCACGCGGTGCGCGCGCTGCCCACCCTGTGGGAGGACTCGGTGCGCACGCTGGGTGGCGGCCGGTGGGAGGTGCTGGCCCAGGTGGTGCTGCCCGGCATCCTGCCGGGCGTGTTCGGTGGCCTGTCGGTGGGCATGGGCGTCGCGTGGATCTGCGTGATCTCCGCCGAGATGATCTCGGGCCGGCTCGGCGTCGGGTACCGCACCTGGCAGGACTACACCGTGCTGGCGTACCCGAAGGTGTTCGTCGGCATCATCACCATCGGCGTCCTGGGGTTCGCGACGGCCGCCGCCGTCGAAGTGTTGGGTCGACGCGTTACGCGTTGGCTGCCCCGCGCGGAGGAGGGCTCCAAATGACTGTCGGTATGAGCCTAGAGCTGGACCGAGTCCGGCTGTCCTACACCGGAACTCCGGTCATCGAAGGGCTGAGCCTGACGGTGCGCCCGGGGGAGATCCTGGTGCTCACGGGGCCTTCGGGCTGCGGCAAGTCGACGGTGCTGCGGGCGCTGGCCGGCCTGCTGGCGCCCGACGGCGGCCGGGTGCTGGCCGACGACACCGAGGTCGCCACCACCTCGGGCGACCGCGGCATGGTGTTTCAGGACAACGCGCTGCTGCCGTGGCGCACGGTGCGGTCCAACATCGAGCTGGCGCTGCGGCTGCGCGGCGAGCCCCGGGTCACCCGGCGCGCCGCGGCCGAGCGCTGGATCGACGAGCTGGGGCTCGCCGGTTTCGGGCACTACCTGCCCAAGAGCCTGTCCGGCGGGATGCGCCAGCGCGTCCAGCTGGCCCGCGGCCTGGCCGGGGCACCGCGCGCGGTGATGATGGACGAGCCGTTCGGGGCGCTGGACACCCAGACCCGGGCCGCCATGCAGCGGCTGCTCATCGACACGTGGCGCACCCATCCCACCACGATCGTCTTCGTCACGCACGACGTCGACGAGGCGCTGGCGCTCGGTGACCGGATCGTCGTGCTGGGCAGGGCAGGCCGGCCGCTGCGGGCGGTGCTGGAGTTACCGGATCCCCGCACCGAGCGGCCACGCGCGGAGCTGCGTGCGGAAATCATTGCGGCACTGGATCATACGGTGGCGGCATGATGGAAATTCCAGACCTGACACCGAACCGCCTCGACTGCGACGTGCTGGTCATCGGCGGTGGCACCGCGGGCACCATGGCGGCGCTGTCGGCCGCAGAGTGCGGCGCGCGGGTGCTGCTGCTGGAAAAGGCCCATGTGCGGCACTCCGGTGCGCTCGCGATGGGCATGGACGGGGTCAACAACGCGGTCATCCCCGGCAAGGCCGAGCCGGAAGACTACGTCGCCGAGATCACCCGCGCCAACGACGGAATCGTCAACCAGCGCACCATTTATCAGACCGCCTCGCGCGGCTTCGCGATGGTGCAGCGGCTGGAGCGCTACGGGGTGAAGTTCGAGAAGGACGAGCACGGCGAGTACGCGGTGCGCCGGGTGCACCGCTCGGGCTCCTACGTCCTGCCGATGCCCGAGGGCAAGGACGTCAAGAAGGCCCTGTACCGCGTGCTGCGGCAGCGGTCCATGCGGGAGCGGATCCGCATCGAGAACCGGCTGATGCCGGTCCGGGTGCTCACCGACGGCGGTCGGGCGGTGGGCGCCGCGGCGTTGCACACGCGAACCGGCGAATTCGTTGCCGTCGGAGCCAAGGCGGTGATCCTGGCGACGGGCGCGTGCGGGCGGCTGGGCCTGCCCGCGTCGGGTTACCTGTACGGCACCTACGAGAACCCGACCAACGCGGGCGACGGCTACGCGATGGCCTATCACGCGGGCGCGGAGCTGTCGGGAATCGAGTGTTTCCAGGTGAATCCGCTGATCAAGGATTACAACGGCCCGGCGTGCGCCTACGTCGCGAACCCGTTCGGCGGCTACCAGGTCAACGCACACGGCGAGCGGTTCGTCGACTCCGACTACTGGTCGGGGCAGATGATGGCCGAGGTCAAGAGCGAGATCGACTCCGCGCGCGGGCCCATTTATCTCAAAGTGTCGCACCTGCCCGACGAGACCCTGACGGCGCTGGAGAACATCCTGCACACCACCGAGCGTCCGACGCGTGGCACCTTCCACGCCAACCGCGGCCACGACTACCGCACCCACGACATCGAGATGCACATCTCCGAGATCGGTTTGTGCGGCGGACATTCCGCTTCCGGGGTCTGGGTCGACGAGCACGCCCGCACCACGGTGCCGGGGTTGTACGCCGCGGGTGACCTGGCCTGCGTCCCGCACAACTACATGATCGGGGCGTTCGTGTTCGGCGACCTCGCCGGCACGGACGCCGCCTCGACCCTGCCCGACGTCCCGGCGCCGCAACAACTTCCGGAGGACCAGCTGCGCGCCGCGCATGAGCTGATCTACCGTCCGCTGCGGCATCCGGACGGGCCTCCGCAACCGCAGGTCGAATACAAGCTGCGCCGGTTCGTCAACGACTATGTGGCGCCGCCGAAGACTGCCGCCAAGCTGTCCCTCGCGGCGCGCACCTTCGAGCGGATGCGCGACGAGATCGCCGAGATGGGCGCCCACGACCCGCACGAGCTGATGCGCGCGGTCGAGGTGTCGTTCATCCGCGACTGCGCCGAGATGGCCGCCCGCTCCTCGCTCACCCGGACCGAATCGCGGTGGGGCCTCTATCATGATCGCGCCGACCTGCCCGGCCGCGACGACGCCCGATGGGGCTACCACCTCAACCTGCGCAAGGGGCCCGATGGCGAGATGGCGTTCCTGAAGCGGCCCGTCGCACCGTACTTCGTGCCCGTCCCGGAGCTGGACGGGCTGCCGCCGGCGGATCAAAGCGTGCAGGAGGTGGAGCAGCCGGCGCTGGTCGGCGGGCAGGCCCCGGCCGCCGCGCGCTCCCGAATCGCCTCGACCGCAACGGCGTTCGAGCCGCCATCGCCGCGTATCGCCGAGGTGCTGGCGTTGGAGGAAGCCGCCATCGCCGACCTCGAGGCGTATCTGACCGACCCCGATCCCGGCGTGCGGCGCACCGCAGTGGCCACGCTGACCGAGCACATTCCCGACGGGTACGCGCCGGCCCTGTTCGCGGCGCTGGACGACGCCGACGCCACGGTCCGCCGCACCGGCGCCGACGGGCTCCGCGAGCTGGTGGAGGTGCTGCCCGACCCGGCCGGCGTCCGCGCGTACCTGGGTTCCCGCGACACGGTCGTGCGCGCGGCGGCGGTGCACATCCTGGCCGCGCGGCGCGCCGGCGACGTCGCCGAATACCGCCGCGCGCTCGCCGATGCCGACCACCGGGTGCGGATCGAGGCGGTGCGCGCGCTGGTGTCGGTCGACGACGTGGCCGGGGTCGTCGAGGCGGCGGGCGACGAGAGCCGGGAGGTCCGCGTCGCGGCGGTCGCCGGCCTGGCGACCCTGGGCGGGGGAGCCGAGGCCGTCAGCACACTGGTCGGCGATCCCGACCCGCTGGTGCGCGCCGCGGCGCTGGGCGCCTTAGGTGAACTCGGTTGTGCCGAGGCCGATTTCGCCTCGGTCGAGGCGGCGCTGCGGGCGCCGGCCTGGCAGGTGCGGGAGGGCGCGGCGCGGGCACTGAAGGGCGCGGCGGTCGACGTCGCCGTGCCGCGACTGGCCGAGGCGCTGGCCGACGCGCACCTCGACGTGCGCAAGGCGGCCGTGCTCAGCCTGACCCGATTCGCCGGCGAGCCGGCCGCCCGCGACGCGCTCAGCATCGCGCTCAAGGACGGCGACGCCGACGTGCGGGCCTACGCGCGGCGGGCGCTGGAACTAGGCGGGTAGCTGCGGCGGTCAGCGCAGGATCTTGGCGTACATGAGGGCGTCCCGGGGGTCGGGCCCCAGGGTGGGGTACACGGCGTGCCGGGTCAGCCGCCCCTCCAGCCCGAAACCGGCGCGCTCCAGCAGCCGCGCTGAGCGCTCGTTGTCGGGGCTGCACGTCGCCCACACGCGATACACCTGGCGATCGGCCTGCAGCGCCGCGAGCAGCAGGTCGAGCACCTCGGACATGTAGCCCTTGCCCCACCACCGCCGGCCCAGGCAGTAACCGATCTCGACGGAGTGCGGCACGGGGCGCCGGCAGCTGGCAAGCCCGATGACCTCGCCGCTGTTCTTCAGCGTGATGGCCCAGGTTCGCTCGTCACCGCCGATGTTGAGTTTCTCGCTGATCACCCGCCGCGTCGCCGACACGTCGGGATGCGGCGCCCACAGCAGGTACTTGGTGACCTCGGGATCCCGGGCGACCCGCTGATACAGGGCGCCCGCGTCGTCGAGCACCGGCGGGCGCAGCATCAGCTTCGGGCCGGTCATGCGGTCGGGCGGGTAGGCGGCCATGGCACTACAGGCCGAGCGCCTGATAGGTGCGCCGAACGAACTTCGGTTGCGCCGATTGGAGTTTCGACAGCGAGGTGTTGCCCGCGACGGCGGCGGCCACGTCCGCGGACATGTCGGACAGGTTCTGGACCAGATACAGCAGCACCAGGTCGGCGCTCGGGTCGGCCTGCCACCACGTGCCGTAAGCGCCGGGCCAGCTGAACGTTCCGAGCCCGCCGGGCCCGAACAGCGGCGCGCTCTTGGCCGGGTCGGTCACCACCGACAGGTTCAGTCCGAAGCCGCGGCCGACCCAATACGGCGCCCCCAGGAAGTGGTGCCGCTTCTGATCGTCGGTGAGCCGGTCGGTCCGCATCAGCCGAGCGGACTCGGGGGAGAGCACCCGCACGCCGTCGATCGTTCCTTCGCCGAGCAGCATTCGCACGAACCGAAGGTAATCATCGGCGGTCGACCACAACCCGCCGCCGGCGTTGCAGAAGGACGGCGGCTTGATGTGCGGCGGACCCATCGCGTCATGGTGCAGCCGGCCCTGTCCGTCGAGCCGGTACATCGTCGCCGCGCGGCGGCGCCCCTCGGGGGAGACGAAGAACCCGGTGTCGGGCATGCCCACCGGGCCCAGGACCCGTTCGTCGAGGACCTGGTGGAAAGGCTTGCCCTCGACGCGGGAAGCGATGACGCCCAGCAGGTCGATGGAATGGCTGTAGGTCAACCGGTCGCCGGGCTGGTGCACCAGCGGCAGCTTGGCCAGCTCGGCCAGCCAGGCGTCGGGGCCCTGATTGAAGGGCAGTCGCACGTAGGCCTTGGCGATCGGCCCGGACACCGAGAAGCCGTAGGCCAGGCCGCTGGTGTGGGTGAGCAGGTCCTCGATCAGGATGGCGCGGCCCAGCGGGTGCGTCCGGTCCAGCGGACCACGCGGGTCGTCGAGCACCCGCACGCCCGCCAGTTCGGGCGCCCAACGCACGACCGGGTCCTGGAGCGCCAGTTTGCCCTCGTCGACCAGGCTCATCGCCGCAGCGACCGTGACGGGCTTGGTCATCGACGCGATGCGGAACACCGTGTCCCGCTGCATCGGCAGGCCCGCGTCGATGTCGCGGTAGCCGATCTCGTTGACCTGCAACACTTGTCCGCGCTGCCAGACCACCGTCAAGGCGCCGGCGAGCAGGCCCGCGTCGCACACCTCGCGGATGGAGGCCTGATTAACGTCCAGATTCACGCGGTTCAGGTTAGTGGGCGCCGCCGCGCGCGGACCTGGCAGCCAAAATTTCATGACGGTTTCGGTTGAGCAAAGGTCCGGCAGCTTACCGGCGATGCATGGGCCGATATCGCCTGTTCGGTCTTAGTGTTGCTGCCATGGCGGGACTGGACAACTACGTGAAGCGCTGGCGCACGGCGATTCACGTCACCGTGTCGGCGTTGCTGGTTGCCATCGCCGGACTCGGCATCGCCCCCGCAGCTCATGCGGCTGCGGCGACGGCGACGTTGGCGGTGGAACACACGTGGCAGACCGGTTTCATCGCCCAATTCGCCATCACCAACGCGAGCATGGCGCCGATGAGCGACTGGAAGCTTGAATTCGACATGCCGGCGGGGCAATCCGTCCTGCACACGTGGAACAGCACCATTACCCAATCCGGCACGCACTTTGTTCTCACCCCCGCGAACTGGAATCGCGTCATTGCACCCGGTGGTTCGGCCACCGGTGGTTTCAGGGGCGTGCTGAGCGGCACCTACTCGCCACCGACGAATTGCGTGCTCAACGGGCAATATCTGTGCACCTAGCGCCGCCGCGCGCGGACGTACCAGAACGCCATTTCGATCTCGCTCCCGTCCACCTCGCGACGCACCGTGGCCGGTTCCAGCGATTCGATATCCCTGCCCGCGCCGCCGAGGACGTCGCGCAGCGTCCGCTCGGGCACTGAGGGACGCGGCCATCCGGTATCGGTCGGGTTCGCGTCGGAGAAGCAACTGATGAGCAAAGTGGCGCCCTGCCGGGTCGCCCGGTGCGCCGCGGCGGCGTAGCTGCGCTTGCCCTCGTCGTCGAGGCAGTGGAACATGCCGCTGTCGACGATGGTGTCGAACGCGTCGGTGTAGCCCTCGAGCTTGGTGGAGTCGGTCACCGCGAACCTCACCTGGGGGCCGCTACCTTGTCCAACTTGGACAAGTTCGTGTCTGCTCGATTCGCCGCGGAAGCCCACGGCGCCAAGCTGACTCACTGGCCGCTGGACCCGACCGTGGCCGAGGCCCTGTCGATCTCAAGAAGCTGGCCGGCGGCTCTAACGAGGCGCTGCTGCAATTCGTGGAGGACGGGATCACCATCGCGGGCGTGCCCGTGCTGACGTCGACCCACGTCGACGGCGCAACGCTGGCCTGGGGTATCGACAAGACCCAACAGCGGTTCGTCGTCCGCAACGGCGCCAAGGTGGAGCGCTTCCCGAGCGTTACCAACGACGGTCAGTGGGTCCGGGGCATCATGCGGGCCGGTTGGGACACCCTGAACCCCGCTGGGATCGTGCGGATCTGGGATGCTACCCCGTGATCTGACCCCCCATGGGTACCACTTCATAACGCCTTGAGGGAAAGGCCCGGAGGCGCCAACCTCTGGGCCTTTCCTGGCTGCATCTACAAAAGAACTCGGCCAGGAGGTTAAATGGGAGATCAGGGGAGGTATGTTGCGAAATCTTGCAGTAGACCCGTCACGCCGGGGGCGTCGACCGAGAAAGAAAATTGAGGAGATCCCCCAATCGAGTTGTATACGGAACCTGACTCCCTAATGCCAAAAGCGGTTGCGCTTACCGATGACATGCCTCCGTACATATCGGCTGCCGACATCCCTTGGAAAGAGCCGACCTGCACGCTGAACGGCCCGGCCCCGAAATCAAATACTCCTGTTACATCTTGCTGGATTCCGTCGGCGCCCCACGGCCCGACCACGTCGCTGGTTATGGTGAAGCTCGGGCCTAATCCCCAGTTTGATAGCTGGGTTAATGTTTGGAGCTGCGCTGGAAAGATTGATAGCGGTGCCAGTAAGCTCTGCGGATCGCTCAAGGTGCTTGTGACGCCAGAAGTTGTCGTATCAAATAAGGAGTTGATATCTACTGCAAGATTACTTGCATTTGAATTTCCATCGTTTATAAGTTGCGTGACCGGACTCCCGGTAAGTATGGACCCTATGTTTGGAGCGTCATCAAACAATCCGCCAACATACGACACCCCTCCGCGAATGACCGATCCGACAGCATCTCCGAGACCTGTTACCTGATTGAATACTTGTCCGATAACGATGCCTGGACCGAACCTCCCAGCAAGGCCACCGAGCGTTCCGCCAATCTCACCACCAACTAAAACGCCAATTACGGTGCCCTCCGGTCCGATTAGCGAGCCGATGGTGCCACCAACAATTTGGCCAACCTCGGTACCAACCCCAGCACCGCCAATCGCGAGACTTGTGGTTAAGGGAGCCAGACTCAAGGGAGCCAGACCGCTAACGGAGGATTCAAGCCTGGCAACCCCGTTATAGATGGCACCTCCCACCTGGCTGACCAACCCTCCTCCGGCAAAATTAGTTACTGTTTGCCAAAGGTCGAACGCAGCTGGATTCGCAGCCGCGCCAGCCACACTCTGGGCGGGCGTGTTCATCGCATTTGCGAGCATTTGTTGAATGTTTGCGACTTCGGCGCCCAGATATTGAGCAGCCCCGCCGCCCAACAGGCTGACGAACTGTTCGTGAAACGCCATCGCCTCCGCGGTGAGGGTTTGAAACTCCTTGGCGTTTGCACCAAACAGGGCCGTGATCGCCGCTGACACCTCATCAGCAGCGGGTGCCGCGATGGCCGTCGTCTGACCCGCTGCTACCGCATTGGCATTTTTAACGGCAGCGCCAATATCCTGCAGATTCCCTGCTGCAGCCGTAAGGCTGTCAGGCACCACATTGAGCAACGACATGATCGGCTCCTGTTCACCAACACCGGGCGGCGGGTCACCGAAGTGTACAAAGGAACGTCACACTTGAAACCGGTGATTCTCAAATTACTTGCTGATGTTTTTAGTACTGGCGCCGCGCCAGCGTCCGCACCGGTCACGCAGGCGTCCACACGAGCGTGGGGCCGGGGCAGGCAGGCAGAGGGGCACAGGGCCAGTGGGCAGGGCAGGCGTAGCTAGGCACCCCGTGGTGAGTGGGCGCCACAAGCTGGTAGGCGCCTGATACTCTCCTAGCGAGTAGGGCATGAGAGTGTTCTACAAACCCCCTTTAACGATCCGTCCAGAGAGGCGGAGAAGGAGGTCAAGTCTTCGCATGTGTGCCGCGAGTGACACGGGCACCGGCCGCGAATTGATGTCGGCGGCCGACGTGGGTCGCACCATTTCCCGTATCGCGCATCAGATCATCGAAAAGACCGCGCTCGACGGCGCCGACGCACCGCGCGTGGTGCTGCTGGGAATCCCGACCCGCGGCGTCATCCTCGCCCAGCGCCTGGCCGCCAACATCGGCGAATACAGCGGCGTCGACGTCGGGCACGGCGCTCTTGACATCACCCTGTACCGCGACGACCTGATGCAAAAGCCGCCGCGGCCGCTGGAGGCCACCTCGATCCCTGCCGGCGGCATCGACGACGCGCTGGTGATCCTCGTCGACGACGTTCTCTACTCCGGGCGCTCGGTGCGCTCTGCGCTGGACGCGCTGCGCGACGTCGGCCGGCCCCGGGCGGTGCAGCTGGCGGTGCTGGTCGACCGCGGCCACCGCGAACTGCCGCTGCGCGCCGACTACGTCGGCAAGAACGTGCCGACCTCGCGCACCGAGAGCGTGCACGTGCTACTGAGCGAGCACGACGACCGCGACGGGGTGGTGATCTCGCGATGACCCGCCACCTGCTGGCCGCCGGCGACCTGAACCGCGACGACGCCACCGCCATCCTCGACGACGCCGACCGGTTCGCCCAGGCGCTGGTGGGCCGCGACATCAAGAAGCTGCCGACGCTGCGCGGGCGCACCGTCGTCACGATGTTCTACGAGAACTCGACCCGCACCCGGGTGTCCTTCGAGGTGGCGGGCAAGTGGATGAGCGCCGACGTGATCAACGTCAGCTCGTCCGGATCGTCGGTGGGCAAGGGCGAGTCGCTGCGCGACACCGCGCTGACGCTGCGGGCCGCCGGCGCCGACGCGCTGATCATCCGGCACCCGGCGTCCGGGGCGGCGCACCTGCTCGCCGAGTGGACCTGCAGCAACGGCGACGGTCCGTCGGTGATCAACGCCGGCGACGGCACCCACGAGCACCCGACGCAGGCCCTGCTGGACGCGTTGACCATGCGCCAGCGGCTCGGCGGCATCGAGGGCCGGCGCGTCGTGATCGTCGGCGACATCCTGCACAGCCGGGTCGCCCGGTCCAACGTCATGCTGCTGGCCACCCTGGGCGCCGAGGTGGTGCTGGTAGCGCCGCCGACGCTGTTGCCGGTCGGGGTCGACGGCTGGCCGGCCACCGTCTCCTACGACTTCGACGCCGAGCTGCCCGCCGCGGACGCGGTGCTGATGCTGCGGGTGCAGGCCGAGCGGATGAACGGTGGCTTCTTCCCGTCGGTGCGCGAATACTCGGTGCGCTACGGGCTGTCCGAGCGGCGTCAGGCGATGCTGCCCGGCCACGCCGTGGTGCTGCATCCCGGGCCGATGGTGCGCGGCATGGAGATCTCGTCGTCGGTGGCGGACTCCTCGCAATCTGCTGTGCTGCAACAGGTTTCGAACGGGGTGCACGTGCGGATGGCGGTGCTGTTCCATGTTCTCGTCGGGGCTGAGGAAATCGCGGCATGAGCGTACTGATCCGAGGCGTGCGTCTCTACGGTGAAGGCGACCGGGTCGACGTCCTGGTCGACGACGGGCAAATCTGGGAAATCGGCCCAGGCCTTGCCATCCCGGACACTGCCGATGTCATCGATGCCACCGGCCAGATCCTGCTGCCCGGATTCGTCGACCTGCACACCCACCTGCGCGAGCCCGGCCGCGAGTACGCCGAAGATATCGAAACCGGCTCGGCCGCTGCGGCTTTGGGCGGCTACACGGCGGTGTTCGCGATGGCCAACACCAATCCGGTCGCCGACAGCCCGGTGGTCACCGACCACGTCTGGCACCGCGGCCAGCAGGTCGGCCTGGTCGACGTGTACCCCGTCGGCGCCGTCACGGTCGGGCTGGCCGGGGCCGAGCTGACCGAGATGGGCATGATGGCCGCCGGCGCCGCGCAGGTGCGGATGTTCTCCGACGACGGCGTGTGCGTGCACGACCCCCTGATGATGCGCCGCGCCCTGGAGTACGCCACCGGGCTGGGGGTGCTGATCGCCCAGCACGCCGAGGAGCCGCGGCTGACCGTCGGCGCCGTCGCCCACGAGGGACCGACGGCCGCCCGGCTGGGGCTCGCGGGGTGGCCGCGGGCCGCCGAGGAATCGATCGTGGCCCGCGACGCGCTGCTGGCCCGCGACGCCGGGGCCCGGGTGCACATCTGCCACGCTTCCACCGCAGGCACCGTCGAGATCCTGAAATGGGCCAAGGAGCAAGGCATTTCGATCACCGCCGAGGTCACCCCCCACCACCTGCTGCTCGACGACGGCCGGCTGGCCAGCTACGCCGGCGTGAACCGGGTGAACCCGCCGCTGCGCGAGTCCGCCGACGCGGTGGCCCTGCGTCAGGCGCTGGCCGACGGGGTAATCGACTGTGTGGCCACCGACCATGCTCCGCACGCCGAGCACGAGAAGTGCGTCGAGTTCTCGGCGGCGCGCCCCGGCATGCTGGGGCTGCAGACAGCGCTGTCCGTGGTGGTGCAGACGATGGTGGCGTCGGGGCTGCTCACGTGGCGTGACGTGGCTCGGGTGATGAGCGAGAACCCGGCGCGCATCGTCGGGCTGCCCGATCACGGCCGCCCGCTGGAGGTGGGGGAGCCGGCGAACCTGACCGTGGTGGATCCGGACGCCACCTGGACGGTCGCCGGGTCGGACCTGGCCAGCCGCTCGACCAACACGCCGTATGAGTCGATGACGCTGCCCGCCACCGTGACGGCCACCCTGCTGCGCGGGCGGGTCACCGCCCGGGACGGGAAGAGCCCCGCATGAATTCCGGCACGCTGGTGGGGTCGCTGATCTTCGCGGCCGTGCTGGTGGTGGTGATCGCGGTGTTCATCCAGCTGATGATGCGCTCCTGGCAGCGGCGCACGCAGCGGCAGCAGGAGTTGATCGGCGTGCTGCCGGACGTGCCCGACACGGTCGGGGCCGCGACCCTGTCCACCCGCGGCAACTATTGCGGTTCCATGATGGCGGCCGACTGGAGCGAGCGGATCGCTGCCGGGGACTTGGGCTTCCGCAGCAAGGCGGTGCTGACCCGCTATCACGAGGGAATCATGGTCGAACGGCTACGGGCCCAACCCATTTGGATTCCCCGAGACTCGATCGAGGGAATCCGCATAGAACGCCGAATGGCAGGTAGGGTCGCGGCGCGCATCGGAATATTGGCGATCCGGTGGCGACTGTCCTCGGGCGCCGAGATCGACACCGCCTTCCGGGCGAACCATCGCGATGACTATGACGCCTGGCTGCAATCTCAGGAGAAGGGAGCCGCGTGAGTAAGGCGCTACTGGTCTTGGAGGACGGCCGCGTCTTCACCGGCACGCCGTTCGGCAAGGTCGGCCAAACGCTCGGGGAGGCCGTCTTTTCCACCGGCATGTCCGGCTATCAGGAGACGCTGACCGACCCCAGCTACCACCGCCAGATCGTGGTCGCCACCGCGCCCCAGATTGGCAATACGGGCTGGAACGACGAGGACGCCGAGAGCCGCGGCGACAGGATCTGGGTGGCCGGTTACGCGGTGCGCGACCCGTCGCCGCGCGCCTCCAACTGGCGCGCCACGGGCACGCTGGAGGACGAGCTGGTCCGCCAGGGCATCGTCGGGATCGCGGGGATCGACACCCGGGCGGTGGTGCGGCACCTGCGCAGCCGCGGCTCGATGAAGGCCGGCGTCTTCTCCGGCGAGTCGCTGGCCGAGCCGGCCGAGCTGGTGGACCGGGTGCGGGGCCAGCAGTCGATGCTGGGCGCCGACCTGGCCGGCGAGGTCAGCACGGGCGGTGCATACGTCGTGGAACCGGAAGGCGCGCAGCGGTTTACGGTGGCCGCCCTGGACCTCGGGATCAAGACCAACACCCCGCGCAATTTCGCGCGGCGCGGCATCCGCAGCCACGTGCTGCCGTCGTCGGTGACCTTCGAGCAGATCGCCGACATCAAGCCCGACGGGGTGTTCCTGTCCAACGGCCCCGGCGACCCCGCCACCGCCGACCACGTCGTCGCGCTCACCCGCGAGGTGCTGGGCGCCGGAATCCCGTTGTTCGGCATCTGTTTCGGCAACCAGATCCTCGGCCGGGCACTGGGCCTGGCCACCTACAAGATGGTCTTCGGCCACCGCGGCATCAACATCCCGGTCATCGACCACGCGACCGGCCGGGTCGCGGTGACCGCACAGAACCACGGCTTCGCGCTGGAAGGGGAGGCCGGCCAGTCCTTCGACACGCCGTTCGGCACCGCGATCGTCAGCCACACCTGCGCCAACGACGGGGTGGTCGAGGGCGTCAAACTCGCCGACGGCCGCGCGTTTTCGGTGCAGTACCACCCAGAGGCCGCCGCCGGCCCGCACGACGCGGAGTACCTGTTCGACCAATTCATCGACCTGATGGCAGGCCACCAATGACCACATCTCCATCTCCGGCGAGCGCGCGTGTTTGTACAGCGACACGCCGTAATCGGTGTACATCTGCGCACCTTCGCGCCCAGAGAGGGAGGGGGCGCTAGTGCCGCGGCGCACCGATCTCAACCACGTGCTGGTGATCGGCTCGGGGCCGATCGTCATCGGGCAGGCCGCCGAATTCGACTACTCGGGAACCCAGGCCTGCCGGGTGCTGCGCGCTGAGGGGCTGCAGGTCAGCCTGATCAACTCCAACCCGGCCACCATCATGACCGACCCCGAGTACGCCGACCACACCTACGTCGAACCCATCACCCCGGCGTTCGTCGAGCGCGTGATCGCCCAGCAGGCCCAGCGCGGCAACAAGATCGACGCGCTGCTGGCCACGCTGGGCGGGCAGACGGCGCTCAACACCGCGGTCGCGCTGTACGAGAACGGGGCGTTGGAGCGCTACGACGTCGAGCTGATCGGCGCCGATTTCGACGCCATCCAGCGCGGCGAGGACCGGCAGCGGTTCAAGGACATCGTCGCCAAGGTCGGCGGCGAGTCCGCCCGCAGCCGGGTGTGCTTCACCATGGACGAGGTCCGCGAGACGGTCGCCGAGCTCGGCCTGCCCGTCGTGGTGCGGCCCAGCTTCACCATGGGCGGGCTGGGCTCGGGGATGGCCGACTCCGCCGAAGCCGTCGAGCGGATGGCCGGCGCCGGGCTGGCCGCCTCGCCCAGCGCCAACGTGCTCATCGAGGAATCGATCTTCGGCTGGAAGGAATTCGAGCTCGAGCTGATGCGCGACGGCCACGACAACGTCGTGGTGGTGTGCTCCATCGAGAACGTCGACCCGATGGGCGTGCACACCGGCGACTCGGTCACCGTCGCGCCGGCCATGACGCTCACCGACCGGGAGTACCAGCGGATGCGCGACCTGGGCATCGCGATCCTGCGGGAGGTCGGCGTGGACACCGGCGGCTGCAACATCCAGTTCGCCGTCGACCCGAGCGACGGCCGGCTGATCGTCGTCGAGATGAACCCGCGGGTGTCGCGGTCAAGTGCGTTGGCGTCCAAGGCCACCGGCTTCCCGATCGCCAAGATCGCCGCCAAGCTGGCCATCGGCTACACCCTGGACGAGATCGTCAACGACATCACCAAGGAGACACCGGCCTGTTTCGAACCGACGCTGGACTACGTCGTGGTCAAGGCGCCCCGGTTCGCGTTCGAGAAATTCCCCGGTGCCGACCCGACGCTGACCACCACGATGAAATCCGTCGGCGAGGCAATGTCGTTGGGCCGCAACTTCGTCGAGGCGCTCGGCAAGGTGATGCGGTCGCTGGAGACCGGGCGCGCCGGGTTCTGGACGAAGCCCGACGATGAGGGGACCCTCGACGAGGTCCTGACCCGGCTGCAGACTCCGACCGAAGGCCGGCTCTACGACATCGAACTGGCGCTGCGGCTGGGCGCGTCCGTCGAGCAGGTCGCCGAGGCCAGCGGCGTCGACCCGTGGTTCGTCGCGCAGATCGGCGAGCTGGTCGAGCTGCGCGCCAAGGTCTGTGGTGCACCCGTCCTCGAAGCCGACCTGCTGCGCCAGGCCAAGCACCACGGCCTCTCGGACCGCCAGATCGCCGCCCTGCGGCCGGAATTGGCGGGGGAGGACGGGGTGCGTTCGCTGCGCGAGCGGCTGGGCATCCACCCCGTGTACAAGACGGTGGACACCTGCGCGGCGGAGTTCGAGGCCAAGACGCCGTATCACTACAGCAGCTACGAGCTGGACCCCGCCGCCGAGACCGAGGTGGCGCCGCAGGCCGAGCGGCCCAAGGTGTTGATCCTGGGCTCCGGGCCGAACCGGATCGGCCAGGGCATCGAATTCGACTACAGCTGCGTGCACGCGGCAACGACGTTGTCGCAGGCCGGTTTCGAGACCGTGATGGTCAACTGCAACCCGGAGACGGTGTCCACCGACTACGACACCGCCGACCGGCTCTACTTCGAGCCGTTGACCTTCGAGGACGTGCTGGAGGTGTTCCGCGCGGAATCGCAATCGGGCACCGGCGGCCCCGGGGTCGTGGGAGTCATCGTGCAGCTCGGTGGCCAGACGCCGCTCGGGTTGGCGCAGCGGCTCTTCGACGCCGGCGTTCCGATCGTGGGGACCCCGCCGGAGGCCATCGACCTGGCCGAAGACCGCGGCGCCTTCGGCGACCTGCTGGCCACCGCCGGGCTGCCCGCGCCGAAGTACGGCATGGCAACAACTTTCGCCCAGGCCCGGCGGATCGCCGACGAGATCGGTTATCCGGTGCTGGTGCGGCCGTCGTACGTGCTGGGCGGTCGTGGCATGGAGATCGTCTACGACGAGGCGACGCTGGAGGGCTACATCACCCGCGCTACCGCGCTCTCGCCCGAACACCCGGTGCTGGTCGACCGCTTCCTCGAGGATGCGGTGGAGATCGACGTCGACGCGCTGTGCGACGGGGCCGAGGTCTACATCGGCGGCATCATGGAGCACATCGAGGAGGCCGGTATCCACTCCGGCGACTCGGCCTGCGCGCTGCCGCCGGTCACGCTGGGCCGCAGCGACATCGAGAAGGTGCGCCGCGCCACTGAGGCGATCGCTCACGGGATCGGCGTCGTCGGGCTGCTCAACGTGCAGTACGCGCTCAAGGACGACGTGCTTTACGTCCTGGAGGCCAACCCGCGGGCCAGCCGCACGGTGCCGTTCGTCTCGAAGGCGACCGCGATCCCGCTCGCGAAGGCGTGCGCGCGGATCATGTTGGGCGCCAACATCTCCCAGCTGCGCACCGAGGGCATGCTGGCGGCCTCCGGGGACGGCGCGCACGCGCCGCCGCAGGCCCCGATCGCGGTCAAGGAGGCCGTGCTGCCGTTTCACCGCTTCCGCCGGGTCGACGGTGCCGCCATCGACTCGCTGCTCGGCCCGGAGATGAAGTCGACCGGCGAGGTGATGGGCATCGACCGCGACTTCGGCACCGCCTTCGCCAAGAGCCAAACCGCCGCCTACGGATCGTTGCCCGCCGACGGGACGGTATTCGTTTCGGTGGCCAACCGGGACAAGCGGTCACTGGTGTTTCCGGTCAAGCGGCTGGCCGACCTCGGCTTCCGGGTGCTGGCCACCGAGGGCACCGCGGAGATGTTGCGGCGCAACGGCATTCCCTGCGACGAGGTCCGCAAGCACTTCGAGCCGCCGCAGGACGGGCGCCCCGCGATGTCCGCGGTCGACGCGATCAAGGCCGGCGAGATCGACATGGTGATCAACACGCCGTTCGGCAACTCCGGCCCCCGCATCGACGGCTACGAGATTCGCTCGGCCGCGGTGTCGGTCAACATCCCGTGCGTCACGACGGTGCAGGGCGCCTCGGCCGCCGTGCAGGGCATCGAGGCGGGGATCCGCGGCGACATCGACGTGCGGTCGCTGCAGGAGCTGCACAGCGCGATCGGACCCGGGGGCACGTCCCAATGACCGGGTTCGGCGCCCGGCTGGCTGCGGCGAAGCTGAGCCGCGGGCCGCTGTGCCTGGGCATCGACCCGCACCCCGAGCTGCTGCGGGCGTGGGACCTGCCGGCCACCGCCGACGGGCTGGCCGCGTTCTGCGACACCTGCGTCGAGGCGTTCGCCGGGTTCGCCGTCGTCAAGCCGCAGGTGGCGTTCTTCGAGGCGTACGGCTCCGCCGGGTACGCGGTGCTGGAACGCACCATCGCCGCCCTGCGTTCGGCCGGGGTGCTGGTGCTGGCCGATGCCAAGCGGGGCGACATCGGGACGACGATGGCGGCCTACGCCGCGGCGTGGGCCGGCGACTCGCCGCTGGCCGCGGACGCGGTGACCGCCTCGCCCTATCTGGGGTTCGGTTCGCTGCGGCCGCTGTTGGAGGCCGCCGCCGCCACCGATCGGGGGGTGTTCGTGCTGGCGGCGACGTCCAACCCCGAGGGCGGCACGGTGCAGCGCGCGACGTTCGACGGCCGGACGGTGTCCCAGCTGATCGTCGACCAGGCGGCGGTCGTCAACCGGTCCGCCACCGGGTCCGCGCCCGGATACGTGGGCGTGGTCCTCGGCGCGACGGTGTTCGAGGGGCCCGACGTGAGCGAGCTCGGCGGGCCGGTGCTGGTGCCCGGCGTGGGCGTGCAGGGCGGCCGCCCCGAGGCGCTGAGCGGCCTGGGCGGGGCCGTGCCAGGCCAGCTGCTGCCCGCGGTCGCCCGTGAGGTGCTGCGGGCCGGACCGGACGCGTCCGACCTGCGCGCGGCCGGCGAGCGGATGCTGGACGCCGTCGCGTACCTGGGATCCAGTTAGACCGGGCGACGAGCGAGGCCCTGCGCGCGCTCAGTCGGAGGCGAGGGCCGCGCTGGGCCGCGCGGTTTCCACGATCACGGTGGTGGCCTTGACCACCGCCACTGCCACGCTGCCGGGCTGCAGGCTGAGCTCCTCGGCGGCGGCGGTGCTCATCAGCGAGACGACGGTGTAGGGGCCGCACTGCATCTCGACCTGGGTCATCACCTTGTCGCTGACCACCCGGGTGACCAGGCCGACGAACCGGTTGCGGGCCGAGCTGCCGATGCCCAGGGGGTCGGGCGGCGGGGTGGGGGCGTTGGAACGCGAAAACTCGGCCAGATCCTCGCTGGCGATGACCTTCCGGCCGGCCGCGTCGTGGCTCACCGACAGCGTGCCCTGGTTGATCCACCGCCGGACGGTGTCGTCGCTGACTCCGAGCAGCTCAGCCGCCTGACGGATGCGCAGGTTCGGCACGGCTCGATCGTAACTGATGTGTGGCTGCGCATTCGCTGAAACTTCGCTGCGCATGGGCCGCCGACCTGCCGCTTGTCGCGGGCGCGACACGCGCGACACGCCACGGAAAAATGCGTGATGCGCCGCACCCCGACTTGGGGCCGTCCGGCGCGGCCGTCCGCGGCGGCCGCCGCCGCGGCCCGCGGCGTGCGCGGGTGAGCATAAAATCGCACCTCAGAGACCATTTCCGGGCCCACCGGACAGGCCGTTTCGCGCCGCAAAAGGCGTCCTGACGGGCCCGTCTCGGCGACCCCGGGGGGACCGCCCGCGGGGCTTGTCCGCGGGGGTCACGCTGCACATTTGCACAATTAACCAGGGGGGCGGGTTAGATTTCGTCAGGAAGGCTGAGTACGGTCATCTCCGCTGGCTGAAGTACCCGGCAGAGACAAAACGAGATCGATTAGCGATTGATCAGATACGGAGGAATCGTGGCCCTTCCCCAGTTGACCGACGAACAGCGCGCGGCCGCTTTGGAGAAGGCGGCTGCCGCTCGTCGCGCGCGCGCAGAGCTCAAAGACCGCCTCAAGCGCGGCGGCACCAACCTCACCCAGGTACTCAAGGACGCCGAAAGCGACGAAGTCCTGGGCAAGATGAAGGTGTCGGCCCTGCTCGAGGCGTTGCCGAAGGTGGGCAAGGTCAAGGCGCAGGAAATCATGACCGAGCTGGAGATCGCCCCCACCCGCCGCCTGCGCGGCCTCGGCGACCGGCAGCGCAAGGCCCTGCTGGAAAAGTTCGGCTCCGCCTAACCACACCGGCGACGATGCAGGCCGAACGGCCTGTGGGGGCACCGACCCAAGGGCGCCAGTGAGCGCCGGCGAGGGGCCGGACGTCGCGCAGGGGGCACGCCCCGAGCCAACCGGCAAGGGGCGTGTGGTCGTGCTGTCCGGTCCCTCCGCGGTCGGCAAGTCAACCGTGGTGCGGTGTCTGCGTGAGCGGATCCCCAATCTGCGGTTCAGCGTGTCCGCCACGACCCGGGCGCCGCGGCCCGGCGAGGTCGACGGCGTCGACTACCACTTCGTCACCCCCGCCCGCTTTCAGGAGCTGATCGACGGGGGCGCCCTGCTGGAATGGGCGGAGATCCACGGCGGGCTGCACCGATCGGGCACCCTGGCCGAGCCGGTGCGGGCCGCCACCGAGTCCGGGCTGCCCGTGCTCATCGAGGTCGATCTGGCCGGTGCCCGGGCGGTCAAGAAGGCGATGCCCGAGGCGACCACCGTGTTTCTCGCCCCGCCCAGCTGGGAGGACCTGCAGGCCAGGCTGGTCGGCCGCGGCACCGAGACACCGGAGGCCATCCGGCGCCGCCTCGACACCGCCCGCGTCGAAATGGCGGCCCAGGATGACTTCGACGAGGTGGTGGTCAACAGTCGATTGGAGTCTGCGTGCGCCGAATTGGTATCCTTGCTGGTGGGAACTGCGCCGGACATCGCCGCAGCCACACCAGATTCAATCGACTCCAATCCGCCAGGAGATAGACCTACGTGAGCAATCCCCAGTCCGACGCGACGCTGACCGCCGTGGACCAGTTCGATCCGTCGGCAGGCGGACAAAGCGCCTACGACACCCCGCTGGGCATCACCAACCCGCCCATCGACGAGTTGCTGGACCGCGTGTCCAGCAAGTACGCCCTGGTGATCTACGCGGCCAAGCGGGCCCGCCAGATCAACGACTACTACAACCAGCTCGGCGAGGGCATCCTCGAATACGTCGGCCCGCTCGTCGAGCCCGGGCTGCAGGAAAAGCCGCTATCCATCGCGCTGCGCGAGATCCACGCCGACCTTCTCGAACACACCGAGGGCGAGTAACAGGCGGGCCGGGCGCGCTGTGGACCGCGAGCGCATCGCTAAACAGGTCATAGTCGGCGTCTCCGGGGGCATCGCCGCCTACAAGGCGTGCACCGTCGTTCGTCAGCTCGCCGAGGCCGGCCACGACGTCCGCGTCATCCCCACCGAGTCCGCGCTGCGCTTCGTGGGCGCGGCCACCTTCGAGGCGCTGTCGGGCCAGCCGGTGCGCACCGGCGTCTTCGACGACGTTCCGGAGGTGCCGCACGTACAGCTCGGCAAGCAGGCCGATCTGGTGGTGGTGGCGCCCGCCACCGCCGACCTGCTGGCCCGGGCCGTTGCCGGCCGCGCCGACGACCTGCTGACCGCCACGCTGCTGACCGCGCGCTGCCCCGTGCTGTTCGCGCCGGCAATGCACACCGAGATGTGGTTGCACCCGGCCACCGCCGACAACGTGGCCACGCTGCGCCGCCGCGGCGCGGTGGTGCTGGAACCCGCGTACGGGCGGCTCACCGGCGCCGACAGCGGGGCGGGACGGCTGCCCGAGGCCGAGGAGATCACCACCCTGGCCCAGCTGCTGCTGGAGCGCCACGACGCGCTGACATACGACCTCGCCGGCCGCCGGGTGCTGGTCACCGCCGGCGGCACCCGCGAACCGATCGACCCGGTGCGCTTCATCGGTAACCGCAGCTCCGGCAAGCAGGGCTATGCGGTGGCGCGGGTCGCCGCCCAGCGCGGCGCCGAGGTCACCCTGATCGCCGGGCACACCGCCGGCCTGATCGACCCCGCCGGCGTCAACGTGGTGCAGGTCAGCTCCGCGCAGCAACTCGGCGAGGCCGTGTCCAAGCACGCGCCCGAGGCCGACGTGCTGGTGATGGCGGCCGCGGTCGCCGACTTCCGGCCCGCTCAGGTCGCCGCAGCCAAGATCAAGAAGCGCGCCACAGACGACGCCGCGGCGCCGACGATCGAACTGGTGCGCAACGACGACGTGCTGGCCGGGGCGGTGCGGGCGCGCGCGCATGGGCAGCTGCCGAACATGCGCGCCATCGTGGGGTTTGCCGCCGAGACCGGCGACGCCAACGGCGACGTGCTGTTCCACGCCCGGGAAAAGCTGCGGCGCAAGGGATGTGACCTGTTGGTGGTCAATGCCGTCGGCGACAACAAGGCGTTCGAGGTGGACAGCAACGACGGCTGGCTGCTGGCTTCCGACGGCACCGAGTCGGCGCTGCCGCACGGCTCCAAGACGCTGATGGCCAGCCGTATCGTGGATGCGATCGTGGCGTTCCTGCACGGCCACAGCGGGTAACGGGGTTTACTTCGCTACGGCGCCCGCGCGGGCGCCGGCTGACGCCGGAAGATATTATTCGACTAACTAACTATTGGAAGGATAGAGACTGTGAGCGAAAAGGGTCGGCTGTTTACCAGTGAGTCGGTGACCGAAGGGCATCCCGACAAGATCTGTGACGCGATCAGCGACTCGGTCCTCGACGCGCTCCTCGCGGAGGACCCCCGCTCACGGGTGGCCGTCGAGACGCTGGTGACCACCGGGCAGGTGCACGTGGTCGGTGAGGTGACGACGACGGCCAAGGAGGCGTTCGCCGACATCACCAACACGGTCCGCGCCCGCATCCTCGACATCGGCTACGACTCGTCGGACAAGGGCTTCGACGGGGCGTCGTGCGGGGTGAACATCGGCATCGGCGCGCAATCGCCCGACATCGCCATGGGCGTCGACACCGCCTACGAGGCGCGCGTCGAGGGCGAGCAAGACCCGCTGGACGCCCAGGGCGCCGGGGACCAGGGCCTGATGTTCGGCTACGCGATCAACGACACCCCGGAACTGATGCCGCTTCCCATCGCGCTGGCGCACCGGCTGTCGCGCAAGCTGACCGAGGTCCGCAAGAACGGGACGCTGCCCTACCTGCGCCCGGACGGCAAGACGCAGGTCACCATCGCCTACGAGGACGATGTCCCGGTCCGGCTGGACACCGTGGTGGTCTCCACTCAGCACGCCGACGGGATCGACCTGGAGAAGACGCTGGACCCCGACATCCGCGCGCACGTGCTCAAGACCGTGCTGGACGAGCTGGCCCACGAGACCCTGGATTCGTCGGCGACGCGGGTGCTGGTCAACCCGACCGGCAAGTTCGTCCTCGGCGGCCCGATGGGTGACGCGGGGCTGACCGGCCGCAAGATCATCGTCGACACCTACGGCGGCTGGGCCCGGCACGGTGGCGGGGCGTTCTCCGGCAAGGATCCGTCCAAAGTGGACCGCTCGGCGGCGTACGCGATGCGCTGGGTGGCGAAGAACATCGTCGCCGCCGGCCTGGCGGAGCGGGTCGAGGTGCAGGTGGCCTACGCCATCGGCAAGGCCGCCCCCGTCGGCCTGTTCATCGAGACGTTCGGCACCGCGACGGTCGACCCGGTCAAGATCGAAAAGATCGTTCCGGAGGTGTTCGACCTGCGGCCCGGCGCGATCATCCGCGACCTGGACCTGCTGCGGCCCATCTACGCGCAGACCGCGGCCTACGGCCACTTCGGGCGCACCGACATCGAGCTGCCGTGGGAGCAGCTCAACATGGTCGACGAGCTCAAGCGGGCGGTTTAAGCCACCCCGAGGCGCCGGTGCCGGCGTTGCCGAACCCCGAGTTCCCCTGGTCGAAGGGGTAGCCGCCACCGGAGTTGAAGAAGCCGGTGTTGTTACCGACGCCCGAGTTGAACCAGCCCGTGTTGCCGCCGACGAACGAGTCGGTGTTCCAGAAGCCGGTGTTGTTGCCGCCGTAGCCGGAGTTGGAGACGCCCGTGTTGTAGTCCCCGGGTCCCGAGTTGCCGAAGCCGGTGTTGTACCTGCCGCTGTCGGAGTTGGAGAAGCCCACCGAGAACTGGCCGCCGCCCGAGTTGAAGGCGCCCGTGTCGTTGTTGCCCGTGCCGCTGTTCATGAAGCCGGAGTTGAAGCCGCCGGTCGCGGAGTTGTAAAAGCCCGAATTGCCATCGCTGGTGTTGAAAAAGCCCGAGTTGCCGGTCCCGGTGTTGCCGAAGCCCGAGTTGGCGACCGCCTGGGTGAACGGGCTGCCCGCGCCGGTGTTCAGGCTGCCCGCGTTGAACAGGCCGGTGTTGGTGCTGCCCGCGTTGAAGAAACCGGTGTTGGTGCTGCCGCCGTTGAAGGATCCGGTGTTGCTGCAGCCGGCGTTGGAGTCGCCCATGTTCTCGTCGCCCCCGTTGAAGCTGCCCACGTTGAACGCGCCGGCGTTGCCGACGCCGATGTTGTTGTAGCCGCCGTTGAGATGGCCGATGTTGCCCGACGAGCCGTTGAACATCCCGATGTTGTTGTCACCGCCGTTCCACGAGCCGACGTTGCTGAAGCCGGGGTCGCCCATGCCGACGTTCTGGTAGCCGGCGTTGAACGAGCCGACGTTGGAGTAGCCGGCGTTCCACAGCCCGGTGTTGATGTCCCCCGTGTTGCCGACGCCGGTGTTGATGTTGCCCGAGTTGAAAAAGCCCCAGTTGTGCGTGCCGCTGTTGAACAGGCCGGTGTTGCCGGCGCCGGAATTGAACAGGCCGGTATTGCCGGTGCCGGAGTTGAACAGGCCGGTGTTGCCGCTGCCGGAGTTCAGCCCGCCGAAGCTGAACTGACCGGTTGCGGTGTCGTAATACGTTCCGCCGATGCCGATTTCGTTGTCGCCGGTCAGCCCGAGGCCGATGTTGTTGTTGCCGGTGTTGCCCAGCCCGAAGTTGTGGTTGCCGTTGTTGCCCCAGCCCACATTGCCGACGCTGCCGTTGGCGTTGAGCCCGCCGATGCCGACCAGGTTGTCGCCCTTGAGGCCGATGCCGACGTCGTTGCTGCCGCTGTTGCCGATGCCCAGGTTGTTGCTGCCCAGGTTCGCGAGGCCCACGTTGGCGTTGCCGCTGTTGCCGGCGCCCTGGTTGTAGCTGCCGAGGTTGCCGGCGCCCGTGTTGGCGTTGCCGAGGTTGCCGCCGCCCATGTTGGCGTTGCCGGCATTGCCGAGACCCACGTTGGCGCTCCCGGTGTTGCCGCTACCGAGGTTGCTGTAGCCGATGTTGCCTGCGCCGGCGTTGCCGTTGCCGATGTTGCCGTTGCCGATGTTGGTGTAACCGGCGTTGCCGCCGCCGAGGTTGGTGTTGCCGGCGTTGCCGCCGCCGATGTTGCCGTTGCCGATGTTGCCGAAACCCAGGTCGGCGACGCCGTCGTTGCCGATGGTCAGCGCGTTGTTCGCTTCGGCGCCGACGTACGAGGCCGCGCCGGCCGACAGGCTCTGGACGAAGCTCTGATGAAAGGCCGCCGCTTGGGCGCTGAAGGCCTGATAGGCCTGGGCGTGCCCGGAGAACAGCGCCGCGACCGCCCCGGACACCTCGTCGGCGCCGGCGGCGAGGACCTGCGTGGTCTGCGCTGCCGCGGCCGCGGTGGCTGAGTCGATCGTCGATCCGATGCCGGATAACTGCGTTGCTGCCGTCTGCACCTGCTCTGGCATGGCGAACACAAACGACATCGTCGGACTCCCTTTCCGTCGACCCCCGCTTGGCACAACCATCGCTCAGAGCGAGCCAAGCGTTACGGAAGCGCCCACACGATGCGTCGGCGGCAGCTCAGGAGGGCCGTGGGGGCGCGGGGTGGTCGGCATCCAGCGCGGGCAGCCCGTCGATGCTGCGCCGGTTGCGTTCGGCCAGCCGGGCGAAGGCAGCATCGGACGCCTTGCCGTGATGGGCGTCGAGGACCGGGCGCTCATCGACGAGCTCGTAGTAGGGCACCGCGAATCCGCAGGCGTCGGCGATCCGTTCGAGCTCGACGACGATGACGGCCCGGACGCCGGCGTGCGCACCGCCGAAACGCGTTAGCAGACCGCGGAATTCGGCGTCGTCCGGGCGCACGACGCGACCGCTGCCGAACAGCCGCAGGATGCGCGAGTTCCGGGTGAACGAGCAGAACATGATCGTGATCCGGCCGTTGTCTCGCAGGTGCGCGATCGTTTCGACGCCGCTGCCGAACAGATCGAGATACGCGACGGTGTGCTCGTCCAGCACCGCGAAGGTGTCGTGATAGCCCTTGGGGGAGAGGTTGATTCGGCCGCCCTCGGCGGGCGCGGTGGCAACGAAGAAGACGGCCTGATCCCCGATGAACTCCGTCAGCGACTCATCGAGACGCGCAAACTCCTTGGCCACGCCTGAAAGCGTAGCGTCGGCCGCGGACAGCCACCTCCGGGCTTGAGTGCGGCCCGGTGGACGTCGCCGCCATAGAAGTCGAGCACCCGCGGGTCCATGACCCGGCGCCACAGGGGCGGGAGCGCCGCCACCAGCAGCATGGCGCTGTACCCGCTCGGCAGTTGCGGCGCCTCATCGACATGGCGCAGCACCTGGTAGGGGCGCAGGGGGTTGGCGTGATGATCGGAATGCCGCTGCAGATGGAAAAGCAGGACGTTCGTGATCACCGAGCTGCTGTTCCAGCTGTGCGCGGGCTGGACCCGTTCGTAGCGGCCGCTGGGCAGCTTCTGCCGCCGCAGCCCGTAGTGCTCCATGTAGTTGACGGTCTCCAGCAGGCAAAAGCCGACGACCGCCTGGCCGATCAGCCACGGCAGGACGACGGGGCCGAACCATACCGAAAGTACGGTGAACAGCGCCCCGCTCATTAGCCATGCGTTCAATACGTCGTTGTGGAGCGACCAGCGAGGTTTGCCGGTGCCGGCCAGCCGGTCCGCCTCGAGCTGCCAGGCCGAGCGCAGGCCGCCGAGCACCGACCGTGGGATGAACGCGTAGAGGTGCTCGCCCAAGCGCGCGCTGGCGGGGTCCTCGGCCGTTGCGACCCGGACGTGGTGCCCGCGGTTGTGTTCGACGTAGAAGTGCCCGTAGCAGGTCTGTGCGAGCGCGACCTTGCTCAGGCGTCGTTCCGCCCGTATCCGCGTGTGTCCCAATTCGTGGGCGGCGTTGATGGCCAGGCCGCCGACCAGGCCGACCGTGGCCATCAGGCCGACCTTGTCCGCGAAACCCATAGCGACCCAACCGCCGCCACTCCACACCCAGCAGGCGAACACCAGCGACAGGTATTGGTTGGGGAGGTAGAGGTAGGTGGCCCAGCGGTAGAACCGGTTGGTTTCCAGCCAGGCGAGGACGCTGTCGTCTGGGTCGTCGACGACGTCGGGGCCCATCAGGTGGTCCAGGACGGGAATGATCACGAACGCCAGGATGGGGACGCCCCACCAGAACACGCCGAAACCGGTGTGTTGCGCCCCCGCCCAGCAGGGGAAGAGCAGCACCGGGACGGCCGCGGCCAGCAGCCAGAGGTATTTCTTGGGTCGCTTCCAGCGCGCGGTGGAGGCCTTCGGTCGGCGGGCGGCGCCTAGTCGAGACAAAAGTGGCACACGCGTCCCATAACATTCTGACGGTCGCATTGACAGCCGGTCACCTGTCATACCTACGCACGTTAGCGCATTTAGCATACCTAGGGTATGCTTAAGACGCGGTTAGTTAAATCACAGTCTGCTCGGACCGGAGGCAGGGCATGGCTTTCTCGCGGAGACGCTTTCTCGGTGCCGCCGCGGGTGTCACCGCGGGCGCCCTCGGCGCCAGCGTCGTCGAGCTGGGAACGCGGCGAGCCGCCGCGACCCCCCTGCGTGCGCATTACCGGGCCATCGTGGTCGGCAGCGGGTACGGCGGCGGAGTGTCGGCGTTGCGGCTCGGCCAGGCCGGCATCGAGACACTGATCCTGGAAAAGGGCAGGTGGTGGAACAGCGCCGACGCGGACGGAAAGCGTTTTTCGCGGATGGTTCCGGCGGACATCCGCGCCGGGTGGTTCACGTCAGTCCCGCCGAGCCTGGTGCCGTCGTATCGCGGCGTTTCCATCGCGCAGGTGGCCAGGCACTCGCCGTCGCCGCAGCCGGTCCAGGCCGGGATCTGCGAGAGGGTCGTGCACGGCGCGCACGCGGTGTTCCGCGGAACGGCCGTCGGCGGGGGATCGATGGTCAATGCCGCGATCGCGGCCATCCCCACCCCGGATCAGGTCCGGACCACCTTCCCCGACATCGATCCCGACGCCTTCCTGGGGACCTACATCGAACGCGCCAAAGCCATGCTGCGGATCAGCTACCGCGACATGGACTGGTTCGAGAGCACGCCGTGGTTCCAATACGCCAGGGTGGGTCGGCAGTACGCGGAGGCCGCCGGCTACCGCGTCGACTACAACGGCAGCGCCTATTCGTTCGATTACATGCAGCGCGAAGAAGCGGGACTGGTTCCGCGCTCGGCGTTGAACTTCGAACAGCAGTACGGCAACAACTACGGCAGGTTCGGCAGCGTCGACCAGACCTACATCGCGGCGGCGCTGGCGACGGGAAAGGTCACCCTCAAGCCGCTCACCGAGGTGACCGGCGTCCGGCGCGAGCCCTCCGGCGAATACGTAGTGTCGACCCTCGAGATCGACCGGTTCGGCAAGGTGGTCGCGCGGGCCGAAATCGGTTGCGACGAGCTCTATCTCAGTGCCGGGGTGCTCGGCACCAACGAGATCCTGCTGCGCGCCCGCGAGACGGGGACGCTGCCCCACCTGAGCGAGGAGGTCGGCCGCGGATACGGCAACAACGGGGACATCATGGTCTCCCACATGCTGCAGCCCAGCGATCCGGCGGGCACCCAGCAGTCGCTGCTGGGAATGGTCAACCTCGACGGCAGGGACGATCCGGACAACCCGGTGTACGCCAGCATGTTCTCGCTTCCCCTCCCGGTGGAGACCCTCGCGCTCGGCTACTACGTGATGGTGCGCACCGGCGACCGCGCGAACATCGTCTACGACCGCACCAAGGACTCGGTCGCCATCGACTGGCCGGCGGACCACACGGATAACCTGCGCGAGCGGGCGCAGCTCGTGTTCGACAAGGTGACGCAGGCCAACGGCGTGGACTACCGCGACGACCTCTTCGAGGGAACGGCCTTCGCGCCCAACACCGTTCACCCGATGGGCGGGGTGGTCAGGGGCAGGGCCACGGACGGCTACGGCAGGGTGAAGGGCTACGACAAGCTTTACGTCAACGACGCCTCGTTGCTGCCCGGCTACCTGGGCTGCAACCCGTTCATGTCGATCACCGCGCTGGCCGAACGCAACATCGAGGGAATCCTGCAGGGGCGCAAGTGACCTCGATCCCTCAGGCGGTGAAGCGGTAGTCGTCGAGGTCGAACCGCCGGCTGCGCCAGTAAGTCTCCAGCGTGGTCGCCGGGCGTAGCGGCACGTCGCCGTTCTTGTCGAAGTAGTAGCTGTTGGCCAGCTTGCAGCTGTCCTGCCAGAAGATCTGCCGGTGCCGCTTGCGCATCATCTCGGCGAAATACCGCTCGTTGGCCTCCTCGGTCACCTCGACGCGGGTCGCGCCGGCGCGCCGGGCCCGCTTGAGACACCGCACGATGTGGTGGGTCTGCGTCTCGATGAGCGCGAAGTACGACGAGCCGACGTACCCGTACGGGCCGAACACGCTGAACATGTTGGGGAATTGAGGGACGCTGACGCCCTCGTAGGCCTGCAGCCGGTGCTCGTCCCAGAACCGGCTCAAAGACTTGCCGCCGCTGCCGGTGACCGCGAAGGTGGGCACGTTGTCGGTGTCCATCACCTTGAAGCCGGTGGCCAGTATCAGCACGTCGACCTCGTGGGCCTCGCCGTCGGTGGTGGCCACCGCGGCGGGCGTCACCTTGTCGATCGGCTCGGTGACCAGCCGGACGTTGTCGCGGTTGAACGTGGCCAGGTAGCCGTTGTGGAAGCCGGGCCGCTTGCAGCCCACGGCATATTGCGGCGTGAGTTTCTCACGCACCGCCGGGTCGGCGACCTGCCGCCGCAGATATTTGCGACCCGCCGCCGCCATCCGCTTGGCCAGCGGGAACACCGTGAAGTACTGCGCCGCCAGCGAAAAGGTGAACTCGACGAAGACCTGGCTGAGCAGCCGCTGGACGACCTTGCCCCCAGGCATGCGCATTGCCCAGCGGGCCGGCGCCGGCAGCGGCACGTCGAACTTCGGAAAGCACCAGATCGGGGTGCGCTGAAACACCGTGAGGTGCGAGACGATCGGCGCGATCTCGGGGATCACCTGCACGGCCGAGGCGCCGGTGCCGATGATCGCGACGCGCTTGCCGGTCAGGTCCTGGCCGTGGTCCCACCGCGCGGTGTGCATGGTGATGCCGGCGAAGGAGTCGACGCCGTCGAGGTCGGGCAGCTTCGGCACGGTCAGCACGCCGCTGGCGCTGATCAAAAACCGGGCGGTGAGTTCTCCGGCGGGATCGGTCTGCACCCGCCACAGGTGGTGCTCGTCGTCGAACTCGGCGGACAGCACCTTGGTGTTGAACCGGATCCGCGACCGGATGCCGTATTTGTCGACGCAGTGCTCGGCGTAGGCCTTGAGCTCGCGGCCGGGTGCGTAGGTTCGCGACCAGCGGGGGCTCTGCTCGAAGGAGAACTGATAGGAGAACGACGGAATGTCCACGGCGATACCGGGATACGTGTTCCAGTGCCACGTTCCGCCGACCCCGTCGCCGGCCTCGAGCACGAGGTAGTTGGACAGCCTGGCCTTGTCGAGCTTGATCGCGGCGCCGATGCCGGAGAATCCGGCGCCGACGATCAAGGTGTCGTAGTCGGGGTTCATGCGCGCCCTCTTGCGATGACGTGCACCCCGTGCCTGGGCCGCAGGGTCAGCGTCGCCTCGAGTTCGACGGGATGGCCGGGGGCGAGGTCGAAGGCGAAGCGCTGGCTCATGATCGCCGCGATCAGCACCATCTCCATCAGGGCGAAGCTCTGCCCGATGCAGATGCGCCGGCCCCCGCCGAACGGCAGGTATGCCGAGCGGGGGCGGTCCTTCGGCGATGGCAGAAACCTGGTGGGATCGAAGGTCTCCGGGTCGGGCCACCAGCGCTCGTCGTGGTGAATGTGGTGGATCGGGATGAGGACGGTGGTGCCGCGCCGGATGTGGTGGGTGCCGATGAGGTCGTCGTCGATGGCCCGCCGCGCGATGAGCCACACCGCGGAGAAGTAGCGCTGCGATTCCTGCAGGCACGCGGTGGTCCACGGCAGCCTGCCCAGGTCCTCGGCGGTCGGGCGGCGAGCGCCCAGCACCTCGTCGATCTCGGCGAGCATCCGGTCGCGGGCCTCGGTGTGCTGTGCCATCAGGTACCAGAACCAGGACATGGCGTTCGCGGTGGTCTCGTGGCCGGCCAGCATGAACGTCAGGGCCTCGTCGCGGATCCGCTGTCGCGGCCAGCTTCCGCCGTCGGCGGAGAGCAACACGTTGAGCAGGTCGGCGGAGTCGGCCGGGTGCGCCAGCCGATGATCGATGACCGCGTTCACCGCCTCATCGAGCGTGAGCACGATGTCCTGCATGTCGCGCAGCGGGGGCGGCAGCCGCACCCCGGAGAAGACGCACCGATTCAGCACGTCGTAGACCGGGCGCGGCATGAGGCCCCACAACGCGAGTCGCTGCAGCCGCTCGGCGTGCCGCAGCCCGCGCGTCGCCAGGTCGCTCATGCTCTGTACCAACGGGCCGAAGTCCTGGCTGAACAGCGAGTTGGCGACCACCCGCAGGGTCGCCTCGACCATCGTCTCGTGGATGTCGAATCGGGCGCCCGGCTGCACCGTTTGGGTGACGCCGGCGATCGGGTCGATCATCAGGTCGACGACCCCGTTCAGGTGGCGTCGCGCGAAGGTCGGGTTCAGGGTGCCGCGGTGGGCTGCCCAGGAGTCGCCCTCGTCGGTCAGCAGATTGATGCCCGCGGTGGCCCGGATGGGCTCGTATTCGTGTGACTTGACGTATTTCAGCCGGGCCTCGTGCAGCACGTGATCGATGTAATCGGGGTGATTGAGCGAGACGAAACGCCTGCCGGCGCAGCGGAATCGGGCGATGTCGATGCCGCATATCCGGCCCATGAATCCGTCGCCCACATCGAATCCGACGGTGAGGGCCTCGCGCGTCATCGTCCAGGAGCTCAGGCGTGTGGCGGGTCCCGGGAGGGGCCGCTCAGCGGTGAGGGTCGCCATGACTCCACTGTATGGATGACGCCGGGGCCCGTTAATGAGATTATCGGACAGGGAGTTGGGAGTTTAGGACAACGCATGGGCCAACCGCCGACGCTGAGTCACCCCGTGCACGCCACCCGGGTGTTGTGCGAGGTGGCCAACGAACGCGGGGTTTCGACGAACGAGGTGTTGGCGGGCACCGCGATCGGGCCGGCCGATCTCAACGACCCCGACACCATGGTCAGTGCGCTGGACGAGATCGAGGCGGTGCGCCGGGTGCTGGCCCGGCTGCCGGACCACGCCGGCATCGGCGTGGATGTGGGCAGCCGGTCCACGCTCACCCACTTGGGGTTGTTCGGTTTTGCGGTGATGTCGTGCGGGACGCTGCGCGAACTGTTTTCCATCGCGATGCGCTATTTCGCGCTGACCACGATGCACATCCGCCTCACGCTGTTCGAAACCGCCGAGGAGTGCGTCATCGAGCTCGACGCCAGCCACCTGCCCGCGGACGTGCAGGGCTACTTCATCGAGCGCGACATCGCCGGAATCCTAGCGACCACAAACACTTTCGTGCTGCCCGTCGCGGAGAAATATGCCGACCAGGTATCGGCGGAACTGGCGGTCGACGAGGAACTGCTGCGCCCGCTGCTGCAACTCGTTCCGGTCCACGACGTCGCGTTCGGCCGGGCGCACAATCGGGTGCGCATTCCGCGGGCCATGTTCGACGAGCCGCTGCCGCAGGCCGATCGCCACACGCTCGAGACGTGCATCGCGCAGTGCGACGTGCTGATGCAGAGCAGCGAGAGCCGCCGGGGCATCACCGCGCTGGTGCGCAGCAAGCTGTTCCGCGATTCCCGTGTGTTCCCCACCCTTCCCGACGTCGCCGGCGAACTCGACATCCATCCGCGGACGCTGCGCCGGCGACTCGCCGAGGAGGGCACCTCGTTTCGGGCCCTGCTGAACGAGGCGCGCTCCACCGTGGCGGTGGACTTGCTGCGCAACGTCGGACTGACCGTGGAGGAGGTGTCCACGCGGCTGGGCTACACCGAGGTCTCGACGTTCTCGCACGCCTTCAAGCGCTGGTATGGCGTTGCGCCCAGCGCTTATTCGCCTGAAGACTAGCCGTGCAGCGCGTTCCTCAGCGCGGCCAGCCCTCGGTTGGTGGCCTCGGCGGCCGCGGGAATCACCAGCGAGAAGCTGGCGTAGCCGTGCACCATGTTCGGCTCGTGGCTCAGTTCGGCGGGCACGCCCGCGGCGTTGAGCAGCTCGGCGTAGCGGGTTCCGTCGTCGCGCAGGGGATCGTGTTCGGCGGTCCCGATGAAGGCGGGCGGCAATCCGGACAGATCCTCCGCGTTGGCCGGGGCCAGGGTGGTCGGCAGGGCCTTCGGGTCGGTGATCTCCAGATCGGGCAGGTACCAGGACAGGAAGGCCTCGATCACCTCGCGATCCAGGATGGGCGCGTAGGCGTTCTCACTGTGCGACGGCAGCGACAGGTCGGCGGTCACCGTGGGATACCACAGCAATTGGAACCGCAGGGCGGGGCCGCCGTTATCCCGGGCCAGGTGCGCCATGACGGCGGCGAGGTTGCCGCCCGCCGAGTCACCGGCCACCGCGATGCGGTCCGGGTCGCCGCCCAGCTCCGCGGCGTTTTCGGCGACCCACTGCAGCGCGGCCCAGCAGTCGTTGACCCCGGCCGGGAACGGGTGCTCGGGAGCCAGCCGGTAGTCGACGGACACCACGATGGCCTCGGCGCCGGCGGCATGTGCGCGCGCGACGGGGTCGTGCGTCTCCAGGTCGCCGAGCGAGAAACCGCCGCCATGGTAGAAGACGACGACGGGGAGGGCTCCGCGATCGCTCGCCGGCCAATAGATCCGCACGGGAATGTCGGTCAGCTCGCCGTGACCGATCGTCCGCTCTTCGATGGGCATATCGGGAAGCAGTTCCGGGGGCACCTTGAGCTGCCGCAGCCTCGAGCGCGCCACCTCGACACCGTCTGCGGCGTTGAAGGTCATCGGGAACGAATCGAGCAGCATTTTCAGCGTCGGATCGATGCTCGGTCGGGCGAGGGTCGGCTCAATCATCCGTTCACCGTACGCGTCCGGGCCGTTAATGCAGGGCATTCCGCAGTGCGGCCACCCCCCGCTCCTGAGCCGCGGTGGCGGCCGGCACCACGCCGGCGTAGCCGAGGTAGCCGTGCACCAGGGTCTCGGCGTTGTGCACCTCGACGGCCACACCCGCGGCGGCCAGCAGCTCGCCGTACCGGATGCCGTCGTCGCGCAGCGGGTCGTGGCCGGCGACGCCGATGTAGGCCGGCGGCAGGCCGGCCAGGTTTTCGGCCCGCCCCGGCGCCATGCCCGGCGGCGGGTCCGACGGGTCGACTTCCCCTGCGTACCAACGCGAGAACGCGGCGACGGCCCGGGCGTCGAGGATCGGCGCCGTGGCGTTTTCGGTGAACGACGGCAGCGACGGGTCCCACAGCGTGGACGGATACCACAGCAGCTGGAAAGCGATCGCCGGGCCGTCTTGATCGGCGGCGCGGGCGCGCTGCGCCGTCACCGCGGCGATCGTCCCGCCGGCCGAATCGCCGGCGACCGCCATCCGGGTGGCGTCCGCGCCGAGCTCGGGCCCGTGCTCGATGACCCACAGCGTTGCGGCCCAAGCGTCTTCGACTGCGGCGGGGTAGGGGTGCTCCGGCGCCAACCGGTAGTCGACGGACACCACGATCGCGTCGGCGCCCACCGCATGCTGGCGGGCGGTGCCGTCGTGGGTGTCGAGGTCGCCCACGACGAAGCCGCCACCGTGGAAGAACAGCACCACTGGCGCGTCGGGGCCGGGATCGCCGGAGGGCCAATAGATCCGGATGCCGATGGCGCCGCCCGGACCCGGAATCGTCCGGTCCTCCACCCTCAGCTCAGGGTGCAGCGGACGCCGGGGCAGGTCGCGGAACCGTTGCCGCGCCGCCTCGACACCATCGTCAGTTGTTAACCGGAACGGAACCGCATCCAGTACCTTCTGCAAGATGGGGTCGATACCAGGGTTTTCCTCCGCGGTGTCCAAGCTGGGCATGGAAGTACCGTACGCACCTCGGTTGGTGTCCGGTGGCTGGGTGGTGGCCGGGTGGGCGGGCCTCGGCTACGGCGTGTACCTGACCGTGCTCGCCTTGCGCTCGCCGCCGGGAACGAGTTTGACGGGGCACTGGGTTTTGCAACCGCCGTTCAAGGCGTCGATGGCCTTGCTGCTGACCGTGGCCGCGGTGGCGCACCCCATCGTCCGCGAGCGGCGCTGGCTGATGCCGGCGCTGCTGTTGTCGGCCGTCGGCGACTGGCTGTTGGCAATCCCGTGGTGGACGATGTCGTTCGGACTGGGGCTGGCCGCATTCCTGTTGGCGCACTTGTGTTTCCTGGGTGCACTGGTTCCCCTGGCCCGGGCGACGCGGCCGCGCCTGGCCGCGGTCGTGCTGATGTGCCTCATCACGATGTCGCTGTTGCTCTGGTTCTGGCCGCATCTGGGCCGCGACAAGCTGACGATTCCGGTGACGCTCTACATGCTCGTGCTGACCGCGATGGTCTGCGCGGCGCTGCTGGCGGACCTGCCGACGATCTGGACCGCGGTGGGGGCGGTCTGTTTTGCGGCGTCGGACGCCATGATCGCCATCGGCCGGTTCATCCTGTACAACGACGCGCTGGCGGTGCCGGTCTGGTGGTTGTACGCGGCGGCCCAGGTCCTGATCACGGCGGGGTTCTTCTTCGGCCGGGAGGAACCCGATTACGACGCCGATTACGAATACGAGTACGAGTACGAGTACGAGGGCGATTACGAGCCCGGGTCCGACGAAGGCTAGTTGTCGGTTCCCTTGGCCAGCAAGGTAACTCCCGAGGTCGAACCGATCGCCCGGGTGCTGCCCATGCTGTCGGTGCCCCACCTGGACCGCGAGTTCGACTACCTGGTGTCGGCCGAGCAGTCCGACGACGCCCAGCCCGGGGTTCGGGTGCGGGTGCGGTTCCACGGCCGGCTGGTCGACGCGTTCGTGCTGGAGCGCCGCAACGACACCGACCACAACGGCAAGCTCGGCTGGCTGGACCGCGTCGTGTCGGCCGAACCGGTGCTCACGCCGGAAATCCGCCGGCTGGTGGACGCGGTGGCCGCGCGCTACGCCGGGACCCGGCCCGACGTGTTGCGGCTGGCGGTGCCGCCCCGGCACGCCCGGGTGGAACGGGAACCGGCGCGCGTCCTCGCGCTGCCGGTGGTCTCGCCCGTCGACCCGTCGGGCTGGGACGCCTACGGCCGCGGCGGGCAGTTTCTGGCCGCCCTGGCCGAATCGCGCGCCGCCCGGGCCGTCTGGCAGGCGCTGCCGGGTGACCCGTGGGCGGACCGCTTTGCCGAGGCGGCCGCGCAAACCGTCCGGGCCGGACGGGCGGCGCTGGCGATCGTGCCCGACCAGCGCGACCTCGACGCGCTGTGGGGCGCGGCGACGGCCCGGATCGACCAGGAGTGCGTGGTGGCGCTGTCGGCGGGGCTCGGTCCGGCCGCGCGCTACCGGCGCTGGCTGGCGGCGCTGCGCGGCACCGCGCGGCTGGTGATCGGCACCCGCAGTGCGGTTTTCGCGCCGATGTCCGACCTGGGCCTCGTCATGGTGTGGGCCGACGCGGACGACAGCCTGGCCGAGCCGCGGGCGCCATACCCGCACGCCCGCGAGGTGGCGATGCTGCGCGCGCACCAGGCCCGGTGCGCGGCGCTGATCGGCGGCTTCGCGCGCACCGCCGAGGCCCAGGCGCTGGTGCGCGGCGGCTGGGCGCACGACATCGTCGCGGCGCGGCCGGTGGTGCGCGCCTGCACCCCGCGGGTCGTCGCCCTCGACGACAGCGGCTACGCCGAGGAACGCGACCCGGCGGCCCGCACCGCGCGGATCCCGTCCATCGCGCTGCGCGCCGCCCGTTCGTCGCTGCAGGCCGGGGCGCCGGTGCTGGTCCAGGTGCCGCGGCGCGGGTACGTCCCGTCGCTGGCGTGCGGGCGGTGCCGCACCATCGCCCGGTGCCGGCACTGCACGGGTCCACTGTCGCTGCAGGAGCGCGGGCCGGGCGCCGTGTGCCGCTGGTGTGGTCGCCCCGAGCCGCAGCTGCGCTGCGCGCGTTGCGGATCCGACGCGGTGCGCGCGGTGGTCGTGGGGGCCCGTCGCACCGCCGAGGAGCTCGGCCGCGCCTTCGCCGGCACACCCGTCGTCACCTCGGCGGGCGACGCCATCGTGGGCGAGGTGGCCGCCCGCGCGGCGCTGGTGGTGGCGACCCCGGGCGCCGAACCCCGCGTCGACGGCGGGTACGGGGCGGCGCTCCTGCTGGACACCTGGGCACTGCTGGGCCGGCAAGACCTGCGCGCCGCCGAGGACGCCCTGTGGCGCTGGATGAGCGCCGCCGCGCTGGTGCGCGCGCGCGGCGACGGCGGCGTGGTGCTGGTGGTCGCCGAATCATCCATTCCCACAGTGCAATCGCTGATCCGGTGGGACCCGGTGGGCCATGCGGAGGCCGAACTGACGGCGCGAGCCGAGGTCGGCCTGCCGCCCAGCGTGCAGATGGCAGCCGTCGACGGCGGCGCCGAGGCGGTGACGGCGCTGCTCGACGAGGCGAGGCTGCCCGACGGGGCCGAGCTGCTCGGCCCGGTGGACCTGCCGCCGGGCGTGCGCCGGCCGCCCGGCACGCCCGCCGGCGTCCCGGTGATCAGGATGCTGGTGCGGGTGCGCCGTGCGCAGGGCCTGGCGCTGGCGGCGGCGCTCCGCCGCGGCGTGGGTGTGCTCAGCGCGCGGCAGAATCATGAGCCGGTGCGGGTGCAGATCGACCCGCTGCACATCGGGTGACGCGCTAGGTGCCGGGCTGGCCGTACAGCTTGCCGGCGGTGCCGCCGGTACCCACCGTGCCGCCGGCCCCGACGTTGCCGCCGTTGCCCCCATTGCCGACGTACTGGGCGTCGCCGCCCTTGCCGCCATGGCCGTTGCCCGCCACGGAACCCCCGTTGCCGCCGTTGCCGACCACCCCGCCGCTGCCACCGGCGCCGCCAATGGCGGCGTTGCCTGCGCCGGCGGAGCCGCCGACGCCCCCGGCGCCATACCCCCTGGCGTTGCCGCCGGCGCCGCCATGGCCGTTGGTCAAGGCTGCGCCGCCGGCACCGCCGTCACCCTGCAGCAGGCCGCCCCAGCCGCCCTGACCACCCGTGCCTTGCGGGCTGAGCCCGGCTGAGCCGCCGGCGCCGCCGGTGCCGAGCAACCCGGCATTGCCGCCGGCGCCGCCGAAGCCCTGGGAGCCGAGGCCGGTGCCACCGGCGCCGCCGGCGCCCCACAGCAACCCGCCCGTGCCCCCGGCGCCGCCATGGCCGCCGGAAATCGCGGCGCCGACGGCGCTACCGCCGGCACCGCCGGTGCCGAACAGCCCGGCGTTGCCACCGCTTCCGGCCGTCGCGCCGGCGTTCCCCGAACCCGTGTTGCCCCCGTTGCCCGCGGCGCCGGCCAGCAATCCGGCATTACCGCCGTTGCCGCCCGCGCCGGCCGTCGTGCTACCGGCACCGCCGATCCCGCCGGTCCCGCCGCTGCCCGCCAAAAACCCGCCGTGACCGCCGGTACCACCCGTGCCGCCGAGGTTACCGTTGGGGTCGCTGGCGTTGCCGCCGATGCCGCCGGCGCCGGCGTCGCCGAGCACCCAGGTGTTGCCGCCGGCGCCGCCAGTGCCGCCGTTGGCGTGGCCGCCGGACGCGCCGCCGGTGGAGTTGCCGCCGGCCCCGCCTGTCCCAGCGGGGCCAATCAGGGCACTGCCGCCGGCTCCACCGGTGCCGCCGACACCACCGTCGGTGACTGTGCCGGCGATGGTGGCGTTGCCCCCAAATCCGCCGGCCCCCGCGGGCCCTATCAGCCCGGCGTTGCCGCCGGCTCCACCGGTCCCGCCGGCAAAGTCTGCGGCTGTGGTGCCCCCACCGGCGCCGCCGCCCCCGCCGGCCCCGTACAGCCAGCCGCCATGGCCGCCAGCGCCGCCGGCCCCGCCGTTCCCGACGCTGCTGAGGCCGCCGGTCCCGCCGGCGCCCCCGGTGCCGATCAGCCCGGCCGCCCCGCCATTACCGCCGGCCAGGCCGTTGTTGGTCGCCTGAGAGAAGCCGGTTCCGCCGTTGCCGTACAAGAGTCCGCCGGCCCCGCCGTTGGGGGACGCCGCGGTCCCGTCGGCGCCGTTGCCGATCAGCGGGCGGCCCAGCAGCGCCTCGGTTGGCGCGTTGACGGCGCCGAGGACGTCCTGTTGCACCGTTTGCAAGGGGGACGCGCTGGCGGCTTCGGCAGCGGCGTACTGCGTCGCGCCGCCGCTCATGAGCTGCACAAACTGCTGATGGAAGGCCGCCGCCCGGGCGCTGAGCGCTTGGTATGCCTGGGCGTGATCGCCGAACAACGCCGCGACGACGGTCGAGACCTCATCGGCGCCCGCGGCCAGCACTCCAGAGGTAGGGAACGCGGCGGCCGCGTTGGCCTCGCCGAGCGTCGCACCGATGTTCGCCAGATCGGCCGCCGCTGCGGAAACCAGCTCGGGCGCCGTGGTCAGAAACGACATCGGCCGTCCCTCCTGCATCCAATTGGGGTTGGAATCATCCGTTGCGTACGGCTAACGAATCCTAGCGCGACTGGCGGTATCGTCACGGCGTTTCTGGCCGAGTTCGGTTGTCCCGGAAGTAACGTCATTCGTCTTCAATACGCCCCGAGAAACGCGACAGAGGATGCCCGGCAGCGATAGTGTACGTAGGAAACAGTTCCTGACTTCGATACTGAACGCTGTTACACTTCTCTACTCTTTGGCTCGCAGATGGCCCGAACGGGAGGCGCGATGGCGGCGGACAACGCGACCACGGCTGACGAATCCTTGGATGTGATCACCGACGCGCTGCTGACGGCCTCCCGTCTGCTGGTGGCGATCTCCGCTCGTTCGATCGGGCAGGTCGACGAGACCATCACCATTGCGCAGTTCCGGACCCTGGTGATCCTGTCCAACCGGGGTCCGGTCAACCTGGCCACGTTGGCCGGCCTGCTGGGTGTGCAGCCTTCGGCCACCGGCCGCATGGTCGACCGCCTTGTCGCCGCCGGGCTGATAGACCGCCTTCCGCACCCCACTTCCCGCCGCGAACTGCTCGCCGCGCTGACCAAGCGCGGGCGCGAGGTCGTCCGGCGGGTCACCGCGTTCCGGCGCGCCGAGATCGCCGCCATCGTGGCGAAGATGCCGCCGCCCGAGCGCCAGGGGCTGGTGCGGGCCCTGACCGCGTTCACCGCCGCAGGCGGCGAGCCTGACGTCCAGCTGGATGCCGACCTCGACCTGTAGTCGCCCCCACGGGCCCGCCTCACCGCTTTTCGGCGGTGACCAGCAGGTACTCCCAGCGCATGGCGCCTTCGGTCAGGTGTTGGTGGGCCAGTTCGACGAGCTGGGCGTCGAGCTCGGCGGCCAGGATCCGGTTGTGGCCGATGTTCGCGTACGCCTCGATGGTGGGGCCGTAGTGCTCCTTGAAGTAGCAGTGCACGGCCTCGGCGCTCTCGAACCGGTCCACAGGCAGGCCGCCCCGCAGCGTCGTGACGCCGCGGACCCGATCGCCCAGCAGGCCGGCGACGTAACCCTCGCGTCCCCACAACGCCGCCGGGGCCACCGCCGGTGAGAGGCTCGGACGGTACGGCCGCAGGGTGGCCAGCATCCGGCCGAAGAATCCGTCGGGAGTCCAGCTGATCACGCCGATCGTCCCGCCCGGCCGGCAGACCCGGATCAGCTCGTCGGCGGCGCGCCGGTGGTCCGGCGCGAACTGCACGCCGATCGCCGAGATCACCGCGTCGAACTCGCCGTCGCCGAACGGCAGCGCGTGCGCGTTGGCTTCCCGGTAGTCGATCAGCAGCCCCTGCGCGGCGGCCCGCGCCTGGGACCGCCGCAGCAGCTCGGGCGTGAGGTCGGTGGAGACGACGTCGGCACCGGTCTGGGCGGCGGGCAGCGAGATGTTGCCGGACCCGGCGGCGACGTCGAGCACCCGCACCCCCGGTCCGATACCGGCCGCCGCCACCAAGACGGGACCGAGCGGGGCCATCACCTCCTCGGCCATCAGGGCGTAGTCGCCCAGCGCCCACATCGCGCGGTGAGTGGCCGCGACGTGGTCGGGGATGGTGGTGTCGACAGCGTCGAGTGTCATCGGACCTCCTGGGATAGGAACGGATTGGCTGCCCGACGTCGTCGTCGTAACTATTGCCACAAGAAACAATTGCTGACAGCAATAATATACGCACAAAACTGTATGAATCCTGGGCGTGTCCTGCGGAGATCCGGTGCTTCCTAGACTGTGCCCGTGCGCCTCGTCTTCGCCGGAACCCCCGAGCCCGCGCTGCCCGCGCTGCGTCGCCTCATCGATTCGCCCCGGCACGACGTGCTCGCGGTGCTGACCCGGCCCGACGCCGCCTCGGGCCGGCGCGGCAAACCGGAGCCGTCTCCGGTGGCCCGCGAGGCGCTCGACCGCGGCATCCCGGTGCTGCGACCGGCGCGGCCCAACTCCCCGGAGTTCGTCGCCGAGCTGTCGGAATTCGCGCCCGACTGCTGCCCGGTGGTGGCCTACGGCGCGCTGCTGCGCGACGAGCTGCTCGCCGTGCCCCCGCACGGTTGGATCAACCTGCACTTCTCGCTGCTGCCCGCCTGGCGCGGCGCGGCGCCGGTGCAGGCCGCGATCGCCGCGGGGGACTCCATCACCGGGGCGAGTACCTTCCGGATCGAGCCGAGCCTGGACTCCGGACCGGTGTACGGGGTGGTCACCGAGGCGATCAGGCCGACCGACACCGCGGGGGATCTGCTTGAGCGGCTTGCCCTTTCGGGTGCGGAGCTGCTGTCGGCCACGCTGGACGGCATCGCCGACGGGACCCTGACGCCGCGGCCGCAACCGGCCGAGGGGGTCAGCGTGGCGCCGAAGGTCAGCGTCGAACAGGCCCGGGTGCGCTGGGACCTGCCCGCGCCGGTGGTGGAGCGCCGGATCCGGGCCGTCACACCCAACCCGGGCGCCTGGACGCTCATCGGTGACCTGCGGATCAAGCTCGGACCCGTGCAGGTCGACGACGCGCCAATATCCTTGCCGCCCGGCGTCATTCACGCCGACCGCAAGAACGTCTGGATCGGTACCGGTTCACAACCGGTGCGGCTGGGCCAGATCCAGCCGCCCGGCAAGAAATTCATGAACGCCGTCGACTGGACGCGCGGCGCCCGGCTCGACGCCGCCGCGCGGGCGTCATGACTCCCCAGCCACGCAAGCCGCGCCGGCCGCTGGATCCGGCGCGCGCGGCCGCGTTCGAGGTACTGCGCGCCGTCAGCGAGCGCGACGCGTACGCGAACCTGGCCCTGCCCGCGCTGTTGCGCCAGCGCGGAATCACCGGCCGCGACGCCGCTTTCGCCACCGAGCTGACCTACGGCACCTGCCGCACCCGGGGGTTGCTCGACGCGGTCATCGGCGCGGCCGCCGGGCGGCCGCCGGAGGCCATCGACCCGGTGCTGCTCGATCTGCTCCGGCTCGGCGCCTATCAGCTGCTGCGCACCCGCGTCGACGCCCACGCCGCGGTGTCCACCACGGTCGAACAGGCCGGGATCGAATTCGACTCGGCCCGAGCGGGTTTCGTCAACGGTGTGCTGCGCACCATCTCCCGCCGCGACGAGAAGTCCTGGGTCGACGAGCTGGCCCCCGACCCGGCGCGGGATCCGGTCGGGCACGCCGCGTTCGTGCACGCGCACCCGCGCTGGATCTCCCAAGCCTTCGCCGACGCGCTCGGCGCGGCCGCGGCCGAACTCGACGCCGTGCTGGCCAGCGACGACGAACGCCCCCAGGTGCACCTGGCCGCGCGCCCGGGCGCGCTGACCGCCGCCGAGCTCGCCGATGCGGTGGGCGGCACCGTCGGCCGCTATTCGCCGTACGCGGTGTATCTGCCGGGCGGCGATCCCGGGCGGCTGGCACCCGTGCGCGACGGCGCCGCGCTGGTCCAGGACGAGGGCAGCCAGCTGGTGGCCCGGGCGCTGACGCTGGCCCCGGTCGACGGCGACACCGGCCGCTGGCTGGACCTGTGCGCCGGCCCCGGCGGCAAGACCGCGCTGCTGGCCGCGCTGGGCGCGGACTCCGGGGCTCGCGTCACCGCGGTGGAACCCACGCCGCGACGCGCCGACATGGTGGTCGAGAACACCCGCGGCTCGCCGGTCGACGTGCTGCGGGTCGACGGGCGGCAGACCGGCCTCGAGCCCGGCTTCGACCGGGTGCTCGTCGATGCGCCGTGCACCGGGCTGGGTGCGCTGCGGCGCCGGCCGGAGGCCCGGTGGCGGCGCCAGCCGGCCGACGTGCCGCCGCTCGCCAAGCTGCAGCGGGAGCTGCTGGCCGCCGCGGTCGCGCTGACGCGGCCCGGCGGCGTGGTGCTGTATGCGACCTGTTCGCCGCACCTGGCGGAAACCGTTGGGGTGGTTGGCGACGCGCTGCGCCGCCAGCCGGTGCAGGCGCTGGACGCCCGGCCGCTGTTCGAGCCCGTCACCGAGGGCCTGGGCGACGGCCCGTATGCGCAGCTGTGGCCGCACCGGCACGGCACCGACGCGATGTTCGCCGCGGCGCTGCGCCGCGTCTGAAGTGAGGTTGGCCGCCGCGCTCAGTAGTGTGGCGGACATGCCTGGCAATACCGGTAGACCGCTGATCGCGCCGTCGATCCTCGCCGCCGATTTCGCCCGCCTCGCCGACGAGGCGGCCGCCGTGCCGGGCGCCGACTGGTTGCACGTCGACGTGATGGACAACCATTTCGTGCCGAACCTGACCATCGGCCTGCCCGTGGTGGAGGCGCTGCTGGCCACCACCGCGATCCCGATGGATTGCCATCTGATGATCGAGGACCCGGATCGCTGGGCGCCCCCGTACGCCGAGGCGGGCGCCTACAACGTGACCTTCCACGCCGAGGCCACCGACAATCCCGTCGGCGTGGCCCGCGACATCCGCGCCGCCGGCGCCAAGGCCGGGATCAGCGTGAAACCGGGTACCCCGCTGGAGCCCTACCTGGAAATCCTGCCGCACTTCGACACGCTGCTCATCATGTCGGTCGAGCCCGGCTTCGGGGGTCAGAGCTTCATCCCGGACGTGCTCGGCAAGGTCCGCACCGCGCGCAAGCTGATCGACGCGGGGGAGCTGACGATCCTGGTCGAAATCGACGGTGGCATCAACGAAGACACCATCGAGCAGTCCGCCGAGGCGGGCGTGGACTGCTTTGTCGCAGGGTCGGCGGTGTATGGGGCGCAGGACCCGGAGGCCGCGGTCGAGGCGTTGCGGCGACAGGCCGCCGCCGCGTCACCGCATCTGCGCGGATGAACCAGCCCCAGTCGGTCGACAGCCTCGACGCGGCCATGCGCCTGGCGATCGAGCACTCCTACCAGGTCAAGGGCACCACGTACCCGAATCCGCCGGTCGGTGCCGTCATCGTGGACCCGCAGGGCCGCGTGGTCGGTGTCGGCGCCACCGAGCCCGCGGGCGGCGAGCACGCCGAGGTGTTGGCCCTGCGACGGGCCGGCGGTCTGGCCGCCGGGGGCATCGCGTTCGTCACGCTCGAGCCGTGCAATCACTACGGCAAGACCCCACCGTGCGTGAACGCCCTCATCGAGGCCAGGGTGAGCATGGTCGTCTACGCCGTCGACGACCCGAACGCGATCGCGGGCGGCGGGGCGGGCCGGCTGCAGGCCGCGGGCGTGCAAGTGCGGACCGGGGTGCTCGCCGATCAGGTGGCCGCCGGTCCGCTGCGCGAGTGGCTGCACAAGGTGCGGACCGGGCTGCCGCACGTGACATGGAAGTACGCCAGCAGCGTCGACGGCCGCAGCGCCGCCGCCGATGGCAGCAGCCGGTGGATTTCCAGCGAGGCCTCGCGATTGGATCTGCATCGCCGCCGCGCCATCGCCGACGCGATCGTGGTCGGCACCGGCACCGTGCTGGCCGACGATCCGGCGCTGACCGCCCGGCGCGGCGACGGCTCGCTGGCGGACCGCCAGCCGCTGCGGGTAGTGGTGGGGATGCGCGAAATACCGCCGGAGGCAAAGGTTCTCAACGACGATTCGCGCACCATGGTGATTCGCACCCACGACCCCATGGAGGTGATCAAGGCGCTGACGGACCGCACCGACGTGCTGCTGGAGGGCGGCCCCACCTTGGCCGGCGCCTTCCTGCGGGCCGGGGCGGTCGACCGCATCCTGGCCTACGTCGCGCCCATGCTGCTGGGTGGACCCGTCACGGCGGTCGACGACGTCGGGGTGCCCACCATCGCTCGCGCGCTGCGCTGGCAGTTCGACGGGATCGACCGGGCCGGCCCCGATCTGGTGCTCAGCCTGGTGCCGTACGGCGGCTAGGGGGCTGGGACGCTGACCGGCTCTTGCTCGGGGATTTCGGGTTCCTCGGCGTGCTCCTTGCGACCGCTGATCAGCAGCCCCAGCAGCGCTCCCGCCACGCAGACGCCCGCGGTGATGGTGAAGATCTCGCCGTACATCGCCGCGAACGACGGGAGGACGTTCTGCGCCTGGGCGACCGCCCGATCCGGCTTGCTCATGCCGCTGGGCAGCGCCCCGTTCTTCTCGTTGAGGATCTGGTAGAAGCGGTACAAACCCCACGCGCTGAGCGCGGCCACGCCGATCAGCATGCCGGTCATCCGGGACACCACGACCGCGGCCGAGGCGATGCCGTGTTCGGCGGCGGGGACGACCCGCAGGGCCGCCGACGTCAGCGGACCGATCACCAGACCCAGCCCGAAGCCGGCGATCAGCAGATCGTTGTTGACCGCGACCCCACCGATCAGCAGGTCGTTGTTCATCGCGGGCACCGAGAACAACCCGAAGAAGCTGTGCTGATAGTGCGGCAGGTCCACCGGCCAGTGCGAGATCAGCAGGTAGCCGCCGGCCGCGATGAGCAGCCCGACCAACGCGACCGCGCGGTCGCCGACCCGGGTGGCGACGAAGCCCCCCAACAACGCCCCGATCGGCAGCGCGATCAGGAACGACGTCAGCATCGCGGCCGCCTTGGCCTGATCCAACCCGAGCACGCCCTGACCGAACAGCTCCACGTCGACCAGCGTCACCATCAACGCGGCGCCCGCGGCGAACGACGCGCCCATCGCGGCCAGGAAGGGCCGGAACTGCACTCCCGCCGGGTCGATCAGCCGGGTTCGCGCGAAGCGCTCCCAGAGCAGGAATACGACCCCGAAGACGGCCGCCGCGATCACCAGGGGCAACCCGTAGCTGGGCAGCGCCTCTTGACCGTTCGGGTTGGGGTTGTACAGGCCCATCACCGCGAGACCCAGGGTGATGGCGAGCAGCACGCCGCCGACCACGTCGATCTTCTCCGGCGCCTCGCTGCGGTCGTGCGACGGCAGGCTGATCTGGATCAGGATCATCGCGACCAGGGTCAGCGGGACGTTGATCCAGAACACGTCGCGCCAGTCGCGGAACAACCAGACGATGAGGATGCCGTACAGCGGGCCGAGCACGCTGCCCAGCTCCTGGGCGGCGCCGATGCCGCCGAGCACCGCCGCGCGGTTACGTTGCGCCCAGAGATCGGCGCCCAACGCCAGGGTGACCGGCAACAGCGCCCCACTGGCGACACCCTGGATGGTCCGGCCGGCGATCAGCACGTGCAGCGTCTGCAGGTGGAAGTTCTGGATCGGGTAGCCGAGGATCACCAGGTCCCGCAGCGGGTGCCCGAAGATCTCCACGGTCATGCTCGACACGTCGAAGTTGCCGATCGCCACCGAGAGCGCGGTGACCACCGAGCCGACCATGAACATGGCCAGGCTGACCTGCAGCAGCCGCTTGCGGCCGAACCGGTCGGAAGCCTTGCCCAGCAACGGCATGGCCGCGATGTAGCCCAGCAGGTACATCGTGACGATCGGGGTGATTCGCTGCAGCTGGTTAATCGGGATGCCGACGTCGTGCATGATGTCGCGCATGATGGTGACCACGACGTAGGCGTCGAGGGCACCCAGCAGCACCGCCAGGCTACCGGCGCCGATCGCGACGCGGCGTCCCGCCAACCTGCTCATGAGCCCGCCGCGGGCTTGTTGATCTGCACCGGCTGGTTCCAGTTCGACAGCGTCATCTGGACGTTGTTGCCCTGACTGTGTTGCAGGCTGATCTGGGCCAGCTGATGGTCACCGGTCTCCACGATCCAGACCGTGGCCGGCACCGGCTTGGTGGCCTTGAACGGGGACACGATCTTGTTCACCGCGTCCGCCGAGACGTTTCCGCTGATGCGGACGGCGGTTTGGCCACTGACCTGGTCGCGCCCCTCGGCCTTGGCGTCGGTGAAGTTCGCCAGCACGTTGGGCAGGCCGGTGTCCTGGCTCAGGATCGCCGAGGGGTCGTAGACCTGGGAGGCCGGACCGACGTCGGTCATCGTCTTGTCGCCCGGGTTGAGAGCGTTGGTGTACAGGTCGCCGCCCACGACGACGAAGTCGGCGCTGATGTCCTGCCCCAGGTAGCTGAGCTGGGCGTTGCCCTGCGCTGCCACGTTCGGCGAGGTGGTGAGGTCACCGGTCAGGTTCCGCACGGGCAGGCCCGGGATCTTTCCGCCCACGGTCAGCACCAGGTGCGCGCTCTTGAGGTTCTTGGTGGCGTCGGTGGACTGTTTCACCAGCGTCGTGCCGTCGGGCAGCGGCCCGCCGCTTTTCGACGCGCTGAACGAGCAGCCCGCGACCAGGGCGGTGGCGAGGCACAAGAATGCAAGGACGGCCGAGAGACGGCGGGGGGTTTGCATACCCTGCATCGTAGAGGGTGCTCGTGAGCGGCTTTCCGAACGCGGGGGCCGCCTCGCGGCGCATCGGCCCATTAACCTGGTGCAATGTTCACCGGAATTGTCGAGGAGCTCGGGGAGATCACCGAGTGCGAGGTGCTCGCTGATGCCGCGCGGCTCACCATCCGCGGGCCCGTGGTGACCGCCGATGCCGGACACGGTGATTCGATCGCCGTCAACGGCGTGTGCCTCACCGTCGACGAGCTGATGCCGGACGGCCAGTTCACCGCCGACGTGATGGGCGAGACCCTCAACCGGTCCAACCTCGGCGAGTTGCGGGTCGGCAGCCGAGTGAACCTCGAGCGCGCCGCCGCGATCAACAGCCGGCTCGGCGGCCACATTGTGCAGGGGCACGTGGACGGCACCGGCCAGGTGCTGGACCGCACACCCTCCGAGCACTGGGAGGTGGTGCGGATCGAGGTTCCCGCGGCCGTCGCCCGCTACGTCGTCGAAAAGGGTTCGATCACCGTCGACGGGATTTCCCTGACGGTGTCCGGCCTGGGGTCCGAGCCGCGGGACTGGTTCGAGGTGTCGCTGATCCCGACAACGCGGGAACTGACCACCCTCGGCAGCGCCCCGGTCGGCACGCAGGTCAACCTCGAGGTCGACGTCATCGCGAAGTACGTCGAGCGGTTGATGACGCGGAAATAACGGCGACCGCGAATCCCCGCCAGCAGGCCGTCCGCCGCTTCGCTGTGTGAAAGGACTTGACCGGGGTTTATTGACCGTGCCTGTGCGGAGGCAGGCGCGTACATGGGAAAACTGTCGCGCACTCGCCAAGTATGTCGAGCGTTGATGAATGCAGGCCGCTAGCAGCGGCGTTTCCGCAGCTGCTAGCGGCCGTTTGAGATGCAGATGTGGGTTAGAGCCGGTGCCAGCTGGGGCCATCCCAGTAGCCCCAGTCATTGTCGCCGGGGTTCCAGACGACCTGGGCCCAAGGTGCCCACGGCGGTGGCGGCGGCATCGGCCGCGCCCACGGCGGGGGCGCGCCGTAGCCGGCCGGGCCGCCGTAGTTGTCGTCCCAGTCACGGCAGTTGTTCCAGTTCTGGTACGGCCCCCAGCCCGGGTTCCACTGGTCGCCCGGGCACCAATGGTGGTGATTCGCGGGCGCCGGGGGAGGTGCCGCCTGGGCGGTACTCGAGGCGAGCCCCAGCATGGATGCGGATATGCCGCCGGCGGCGGCCGCGCCGACACACAGGCGACGCCACAGTCCTGTCTTCGTGTTTGTATTCATAAGTCTCAGATATCCCTTAAGGATGGGGCGGAAACGCCCTCCGGCCGTGCGGCGGCCAATTCACATCCTGTTCCTAGCCGGGGCCCACTTGAGACTTATGTGGCGTGCCGCCGGGGGTCGCCCTACGCCGGGAAAAGCCGCGGCAATAACGGCGCCGCCGCGGTGGTTCATACTGAATGCGACACTTGGGCTTCTCCTGTGAGCCCCTACGAGAGCAGGCAGCAACAGATGACGAGGTTGGACTCCGTCGAGAGGGCGGTTGCCGACATTGCGGCCGGCAAGGCCGTCATCGTCATCGACGACGAGGATCGCGAGAACGAGGGCGATCTGATCTTCGCAGCCGAGAAGGCGACGCCGGAACTGGTGGCCTTCATGGTTCGCTACACGTCGGGGTACCTGTGCGTCCCCCTGGATGGTGCGGTCTGCGACCGGCTGGGTCTGCTGCCGATGTACGCGGTGAACCAGGACAAGCACGGGACCGCCTACACCGTCACCGTCGATGCGAAAAATGGTGTCGGTACCGGGATTTCGGCTTCGGATCGGGCCACTACGATGCGGTTGCTGGCCGACCCCACCAGCATCGCCGAGGATTTCACCCGCCCCGGTCACGTGGTTCCGTTGCGCGCCAAGGACGGTGGCGTGCTACGCCGGCCGGGCCACACCGAGGCCGCCGTCGATCTGGCCCGGATGGCGGGCCTGCAACCCGCGGGCGCGATCTGTGAGATCGTCAGCCAAAAGGACGAGGGCTCGATGGCCCAGACCGACGAGTTGCGGGTGTTCGCCGACGAGCACGACCTCGCCCTGATCACCATCGCCGACCTGATCGAATGGCGCCGCAAGCACGAGAAGCACATCGAGCGGATCGCCGAGGCGCGGATCCCCACCCGCCATGGCGAGTTTCGCGCGATCGGCTACGCGAGCATCTACGAGGACGTCGAACACGTGGCTCTGGTGCGCGGCGAGATCGCCGGGCCGAACGCCGACGGCGACGACGTTCTGGTGCGGGTGCACTCCGAATGCCTGACCGGTGACGTGTTCGGTTCGCGTCGCTGCGACTGCGGGCCGCAACTGGACGCCGCGATGGCGATGGTCGCGCGCGAAGGGCGCGGCGTGGTGCTGTACATGCGCGGTCACGAGGGCCGCGGCATCGGCCTGATGCACAAACTGCAGGCGTACCAGCTGCAGGACGCCGGAGCCGACACCGTCGACGCCAACCTGAAGCTCGGATTGCCCGCCGACGCAAGGGATTACGGTATCGGCGCGCAGATTCTCGTCGACCTCGGGGTGCGCTCGATGAGGCTGCTGACCAACAACCCGGCCAAGCGGGTCGGGTTGGACGGCTACGGCCTGCACATCATCGAGCGGGTGCCGCTTCCGGTGCGCGCCAACGCGGAGAACATCCGCTACCTGATGACCAAGCGCGACAGGATGGGTCACGACCTGGTGGGGCTGGACGACTTTCACGAATCGGTCCATTTGCCGGGAGAATTCGGCGGTGCTCTGTGAGCGGTAGCGGGGAGCCGGAGCTGCCCGCGCTTGACGCCGCTGGCCTGCGCCTCGGCATCGTCGCAAGCACCTGGCACGGCCAGATCTGTGACGCGTTGCTGGCGGGTGCCCGCAAAGTTGCCGCCGAGTCGGGCATCGAGGACCCGACGGTGGTGCGCGTGCTCGGCGCGATCGAGATTCCCGTGGTGGCCCAGCAGCTCGCCACCAACCACGACGCCGTCATCGCCCTCGGCGTCGTGATCCGCGGTGAGACACCGCATTTCGAGTACGTTTGCGATTCGGTGACGCACGGACTGACGCGGGTCGCCCTGGACGCGTCGACGCCCGTCGCCAACGGGGTGTTGACCACCAACACCGAGGAACAGGCGCTGGCCCGGGCCGGGCTTCCGACGTCGGTTGAGGACAAAGGAGCCCAGGCCGCAGGTGCGGCCCTGACCGCCGCGCTAACCCTGCGTGACCTGCGCGCTCGGTCGTGAGTGCGCCGAACCCCGAGGTCTGGGATATCGAGCTGCGTCCGCACCGGACGCCGGTATTCGTCTATGCCGCAGCGTTTCTGATCGCCGCGGTGCACATCGTGGTGGGCCTGCTGCTCAAGATCAGTTCCAGCGGCGTCATCTTTCACACCTCCGATCAGGTGGCGATAGCCGCGCTCGGCCTGCTGATCGCCGGTGGTGTGCTGTTGTTCGCGCGGCCCCGGCTGCGCGTCGGGCCGGCCGGGCTGGCGGTGCGAAACCTCTTCGGATACAGGCTGATTCCCTGGGGGGACGTCGTCGGCGTGTCGTTTCCCGCCGGCAAGCGGTGGGCGCGCATCGACCTGCCCGACGACGAGTACGTGCCCCTGATGGCGATCCAGGCCGCCGACCGGGAGCGTGCCGTCGACGCCATGGACACCGTGCGGTCGCTGCTGGCGCGCTACCGGCCCGACCCGCGCGACGGCTGAGCCGTCAGGCGTCGTAGAAGAGCGTCCCGGTGTTGAGGGGGTTGTACGACAGGTAGATCGGGATGGTCTCGAACGGGATATTCCCGGTATTGAATAGGCCATTCGCGCCGCTGACCACGGCGGGCGCGGTGGGGGCCGCGCCGACCGTCTCGTGGTAGATCGCGACGTTGTTGGCGGTGTAGACGGTGAGCATCGTGCCCTGCGGCACGTAGCCGCCCACCGCGCCGGTGCCCAGCGAGGCCGGTACGTCGCCCCACAGGCCACCGGAATCGACAAACGCGTCCGAAACCGTCACGGGGGCCCCGCCATTGACCGATATCTTCAGCGTGGTGACCGGCGCGCCGGACGACGAGGTGAGGGCGGTCAGCGGGTTGGCGCCGAACTGCGCCGTACCCGCCGGCTCGTTGAGGAGCACACCCTGGTTGAGGGTGCCGGGCAAGGCTTGCACGGGGCTGGTGGACAACGGGCCGACGAGATTGCTTCCCCCGACACCCAGAACGGGGAGCCCGGCGGAGGCCGGGAAGTTGGTCGTTTGGCCGTTCTGCGTCTGCGTCACGGAGGTGACGACCGCGACCTTGGTCGGCTGGCTGATGATGCCGTTCCCGAAATTCACCGTGGCCGAATACGTTGTGTAGTTCTCCGTCACGGTATTTCCGCCGTCGCCGTACGTGACGCTGCCCGTCCCGGTGGGCGCGCCGAGGGACGCGAAATTGACGTCTTGGGGTGGGACGACAAGACCCCTGGATCCGGTGTCGAGAATGACCTGCGAGTTCGGTCCGCCGGCGATGGAGACGTCGACGTAGGGCCTGTTCACCTGCTGGTCCACCTGCACCGGGATGGTGGGTGCGCCACCGGTCCCGCCGGCGGCCCCGTGCAGGCCCACCATCCCGGCCGCCCCGCCGGTGCCGCCCGGACCGCCGGCGACCCCGCCGGGACCACCGGACACCCCGCCGGTCCCGCCCGCACCGCCATTACCGATGAGCCAGCCGCCGCGACCGCCGGTGCCGCCCATGCCGCCGAGTTCCCCGCCCAACCCGCCGCGCCCGCCGTCGCCGAACAACATGGCGTTGCCGCCGACGCCGCCGGTACCGAACGGCCCGCCGATCCCGCCCGTGCCGCCGTTGCCCCAGAGCAACCCGCCGGTGCCCGGCAAACAGCGACGCGACCGCCGCCGAGACCTCATCGGTACCGGCGGCCAGCACCCCGGTCGTCGTC
>NZ_LZIC01000138.1 GCF_001667185.1 Mycobacterium sp. 852002-50816_SCH5313054-b
GCGCGCGGCGGTCGCCAACCTCGCCGTCGCACTGCACGACCTCGGCGACCGGGTTGCGCTGTACGCCTACTACTCGCAGGGCCGACAGGCGGTCAGCATGATCCCGGTCAAACGGTTCGACGACCACCTCGACTCGCTCGTGATGAGGCGGCTGAACAGCCTGGAACCGGGCGCGTACTCCCGCCTCGGCGCGGCCATCCGGCACGGCGCCGCGGTCTTGGAAGCGCGCGGGGGAACGGCGCGGCGACTGCTGGTGGTGCTGTCCGACGGGCTCGCCTACGACCACGGTTACGAACGGGCCTACGGCGCCGCCGACGCACGCCGCGCCCTGACCGAGGCCCGCCGCCGGGGGACCGGCTGTGTCTGCCTGACGGTCGGCGCGGGAACCGACGTGCAGTCGCTGCGAAGAGTATTCGGCAGCACCGCGCACGCCACGATCGCGCGCCCGGATCAACTCGCCGGCGTCATCGGCCCGCTGTTCCGGTCCGCGCTGCGCTCGGCGGAGGTGCGCCGCCGGCCGCGTGCCTCCGCGCCGTGGGCAGTCGTTGAAACAAACATCTGTTCCGGATAGGCTCCTGCTGAACGTCGGAAAGGAAGCTATGGCCAACGAGTCCGGGGTTGCTCACCGGAATGGCGTGACCCCCGAGGCGGGCCGCGTGCGGCCCTACTACCAGGCGATCGGCAACGAGGAAGCCATCTTCAAGGCCGCCTACCGCCAGGGCCTGTCACTCGTGTTGAAGGGGCCGACGGGGTGCGGCAAGACCCGCTTCGTCGAGGCGATGGCCTACGACCTGGGCCGGCCGCTGATCACCGTCGCGTGCCATGACGACCTCACCACCGCCGACCTCGTCGGCCGGTACCTGCTGCGGGGCGACGAGACGGTGTGGGTAGACGGCCCGCTGACGCGGGCGGTGCGCGAGGGCGCGATCTGCTACCTGGACGAAGTGGTGGAGGCCCGCCAGGACACCACCGTGGTGCTGCACCCGCTCGCGGACCACCGGCGGCAGCTGCCCATCGAGCGTCTCGGCGTAACGCTGGACGCGGCGCCCGGGTTCGCCCTGGTGGTGTCCTACAACCCCGGCTATCAAAGCGTGCTCAAGGACTTGAAGGATTCGACACGCCAGCGGATGGTTGCCATCGAATTCGGTTTTCCCGCAGCCGATGTCGAGGAGGGGATCGTTGCGCACGAGGCGCGCGTCGACGCGGCCACCGCGGCCGAGCTGGTGCGTCTCGGACAGGCCATCCGCCGTCTGGAAACTTCCGGGCTGCGCGAGGTCGCGTCGACCCGCGTGCTGATCGCGGCGGGCAGGCTGGTGGCGGAGGGCCTGACCCTGCAAGAGGCGGCTCGGGCCGCGATCGCGGGGCCGCTGACCGACGACGCGGCGGTGGGCAAAGCGCTCGGCGAGCTGATCGAGATCTACCTCGGCGCGGCGGCCGAATGATTGACGCTGTATACCGCCGCCGCTAGGGTCTGAACAAATATTAGGTTTATGGCCCGGGAGGTCGGAATGTCCTACGAAAGCAGCGCGGAACCGATCAAGGTCGGCTACCTGATGGACTTCGCGCTGCCACCGGGATTCCCCGAGGAATTGTTGGCGAGTTTCACGCGCTGCTTCGACCTCATCTTCGAAGAAGCCCGCGAAGAAGGCCTGATCGACCGCCCGGTGCAAATGATCTACCGCGAGGTGGAGGGGTTGCCCAAGGGATCGGTCAAAGCGGTGATCGATGCCTTCGGCGAGCTCGTCGACGAGGGCTGCCTGGTGGTGTTCGGCCCGCACATCACCGACAACTGCGTGCCCACCCGCGAGGCGATCGAGGACCGGTTCAAGGTCCCGGCGATCAGCGTCACCGGCACCGACGACTGGCTCGGTGAATGGACGTTCGCATTCCCGCAGGGATCGTTGACCGACGAGCCGATCTTCATCGCCGACCTGGTCGCCAAACGCGGGCTCACCGAAATCGGGGTCCTGGTCGAGCAGAACCTGATCGGCGACAGCTACCTGAGGAACCTGCGAAGCGCATGCCGGCGCAAGGGGATTCGCATCGTCGCGGAGGCGGCGATCGCGCAGACCGCGCAGGACATCAATGAGGCCGTGCGCACCCTGCACGACGCGAAGGCCGAAGCGATCGTGCACTTGGGCTTCGGCTTCGGGATCGTGTTCATCAACCCCGCGCTGGAAGCCGTCGATTGGGACCCGCCGCGGTTCACCACCACGGCATTCCAGAACGCCTGGGTGAACCCCATCATGTGGAAGGCGTTCATGGGCTGGATCGGGGTTGATCAGTACGACGAGGCGAATCGGCTCGGCCAGGACTTCCTCGATCGCTATGCCGAGAAGTACGACGGCAGCCGTCCCGAATATTGCGTGCCGGTGGTCAACCGCGACGTTGCCGCCACACTCGTGCGCGCGTTTGCCGACGCGCACCCGCTCAGCCCGCGCGGCGTCAAGGAGGCATTGGAGCGGGTGAAGATGATGCCCGCCGCCTCGGGCGCGCCCGGCACCCGGGTGTCCTTCGGCAAGTGGACGCGCCGGGCGTGGATGGGTGCCGGCTATCTGGTGGCCCGGAGTCTCGATGCCGACGGCGTCAACTCGCATCTGGTCGATCGCTTCGGCGAGGAAGGCTGAATCGTGTCGACCGAACAGTCCACACCGCCTGTCGTAGAAGACAAGCCGGCATCGGCGCAGCGTCGCGAGAAGCGCGGCTGGGGCGGCTGGGTCGCCGGCGCCGCCCTGGCGGCCTTCGCGCTCTTCTTCGTCGCGAACTGCCGCGTCGCCCTCGATCCGCGCGTCGCCAACCTGAACGTGCGGGGCCGGCCCCGCCCGGTCAAGTTCACCTTCGGGCTCGACTACATCGGATTCCTGGACTGGGCGACGGTCGTGGCGCTGATCGTCCTGTTGATCGTCTTCATCAGGGGGTGGCGCCGCAATCCGGGTAGTCCGGTGATGTTGATGTTCCTGTGCACCACGCTGATCGTGTGGCAGGACCCGATCATGAACTGGTCACCGTTCGCGGTCTACAACCCCGATCTCGTGCACTGGCCGGAATCCTGGCCGCTGGTGTCGTTGTCGCCGACGGTCGAACCGTTCGTGGTCTTCGGTTACGTGATGTTCTATTTCGGCCCGTACTTCCCAGGGATATGGATCCTGCGCAAGCTGCAGGCCCGCAAGGGGCCTGAGGCCTTCGTGTCGCGGCACCCGCTGATCTGCCTGGGCGCGATAGTCCTGGTGATCGGGTTCGTCATGGACGCCATGCTGGAGAACACGTTGATCCACTGCGGCATGTACATCTACTCCCAGGTGATTCCGTGGGGTTCGGTGTTCACCGGCACCACTTTCCAGTTCCCGCTGATCTGGGAATCGCTCTCCGTGACTTTCGTGATGGTGCCCGCCGCGATCCTCTGTTACCGCGACGACACCGGAAAGTCGGTGGCGGAGAAGCTCGCCGCGAAAGCCAGGATCTTCCCGAGCCGGCCGGTGCTCGGCACGTTCCTGGTGACGTTCGCCATCATCAACGTGTCCTACTTCGCCTACGGGGCGTGGTTCTGGGCCATCAAGGTCAGCCACGCCGCGACATCGGTGGCGTGCCCCTGGCCGTATCCCGGGGCCAAAGTCTATGACCCGCAAGGGTATTACGAGAAGGCCGGTGCCCAGGGCCCGTACTCGGCCGGCATCTGGTCGACCTGGGCGAGCGGGGAGCCGAACGGGCGGCCCCATGTCGACGCGCCGCCACCGGGTGAGGGCCCGTGTGCGACTTCATCTTCAACAGGCAAGAATGGCTGACCCGCGCACAGTCGTCATCACCGGTGCGTCTCGCGGACTGGGCTTCGCCTCGGCCGTCCGCTTGTACCGGGAGGGGTGGCGCGTGGTCGCGGCCATGCGCGCGCCCGACCGGGCGATGGCGTTGCTGCGCGAGGCGACCGGGGCGCCCGAAGACGACGATCGACTGATCGGTGTCCAGCTGGACCTGACGGACGCCGCGTCGATTTCCGCGGCGGCCAAGGCAATCGAGGAAGCCGTGGGCGCGCCCTACGCGCTGGTGCACAATGCGGGGATCTCGGCCGCGGGTGTCGTGGAGGAGACCGATATGGCGCTGTGGCAGAGGATGTTCGCCACCAGCGTCCTGGGCCCCGTCGCGCTCACCCAGGCTCTGCTGCCCTCGATGCGGGCGGCGGGTGAAGGGCGAATCGTTCTGGTGTCCAGCGCCGCCGGCGTGCGCGGGCAGCCGGCCACCGCGCCGTACTCGGCGGCCAAGGGAGCGCTGGAGCGGTGGGGCGAATCGATGGCGTGCGAGATCGCGCCCTTCGGTCTCGGCGTCACCGTCCTGGTGGCCGGCATGTATGACACCGAGATCATCACCGACGCGGGCACCACCGACAATCGCAATTTCGACGGCCCCTACGCCCGGCTGCACACCACCATGAACACACGCGGGCGCTTCGCGACGAAGCTGGCACGACCACCCGACCGGTTCACCGACGGCCTGCTCAAGGCGCTGGACGATCGGAAGCCGTTCCGTCGCCGCGGCGTCGGCCCGGACGCCGCGATGCTGTTGGCCGCCAACAGGATTCTCCCGGCGGCGGGCATGCACCACGTGTCGCGGATCATGCTCGGCATACCGCGGCAGGGCTCGATGCGCGGCGGGGCGTGGCCGTTGACGGCGGCCCAAAAAGCGATGGTGCTCGCCGCGCGCGTTCTTCCGCAGGCGGTGCTGCAGCGCCTGGCCGCACGACGCCAAGGATCTTAAAGGAGTACCGATGGCACAGCTTTTCGACGACCTGGAAGACTTCGGCGTGTTCGACGACGCGATATCCGGTGACGTGCGTGACCCGTACACCGAACTGGCGCGGATTCGCCGTGAGGAGCCGGTGCAGCGGCTCGAGACATCGGGAGCGCTTCCACACGAGGAATCCCTGCCGATGTTCATCGTGTATCGCCACGAGGATATCCAACAGATGTTGCGCGATAACGAGACATTCTCGTCTGCGGCCGTCGTCGCCGCGTTCGGCCCGGTGCTGGGTGAAGGCGTGATGCTCGGCATGGACGAGCCGATCCACGGCCGGCTGCGTTCGTTGGTCTCAAAGGCGTTCTCGCAGAAGACATTGGCGCGCTGGCAGGACGAGTTGGTGGGCCGGGTGGCGAATGGCCTGATCGACAAGTTCGCCCCCAACGGCAAGGCGGATCTGGTGAAGGAGTTCACCTTCGACTATCCGAGCCAGATCATCGCGGGCCTGTTGGGCTTGCCGGAGAAGGACTACCCACAGTTCCAGCGCTGGTCGATCTCGCTGCTGAGCTGGCTGATGAACCCGCAGCGCGGGCTTGCGGCCTCGGCTGCCCTGTGCGACTACTTCGCCCCGATACTCGAGGCCCGCCGCGTCGAGCCCAAAGACGACCTGATCAGCGCGCTCGGTGCGGCCGAGATCGACGGGGAAAGGCTGGCCGACGAGGAGATCTTCTCGTTCCTGCGACTGCTGCTACCCGCCGGCGTGGAGACCACCTACCGCGCGCTGGGCAGCCTGCTCTTCGGGCTGTTGTCGGATCCGGCGCAGTTGGACGCCATCCACGCCGACCGCTCGCTGCTGCCGCAGGCGATCGAGGAGGGCGTGCGGTGGGAACCTCCGCTGCTGACCATCACCCGGGTCGCGACGCGCGACACCGAACTCGGCGGGGTGGCGATCCCGGCCGGCGCGACGGTGATGCCGATGCTGGGCTCGGCGAACCGGCAGGAAGATCGCTACCCCGACCCGGACACGTTCAACATCCACCGGCAGCAGCGGCCGAATCTCGCCTGGGGCCATGGCGTGCACGTCTGCCTCGGCATGCACCTGGCGCGGCTGGAGATGCGCACGGCCATCAACCTGCTGCTCGACCGGCTCCCCAATCTGCGGCTGGATCCCGACGGGGACGACCCGCACATCCGCGGGCAGGTCTTCCGGTCGCCGACCTCGCTGCCGGTGCTGTTCGACCCCCGGTAGCCAGCACCGCAGCGTTTGCACCTTGCCAATCGGCTACTTTCCGGTAAGGCTCTCCGTAGCCCCTCAACGATTGAGAAGAGAGTGACAAACATGACCGAGGCTGTAAAGGTCCGCTTCGAGCCCAAGATGATGATCGACGGCAAGCTCGTCGACGGTCAGGCCGGCACCTTCACCAACATCAACCCGGCGACCGAGGAGCCGCTCGGCGAGGTCGCGGACGCGTCGAAGGAGGACATGCAGCGGGCCATCGACGCCGCCCGGCGCGCCTTCGACGAGTCCGACTGGTCGACCAACAAGGAATTGCGCAAGCGCTGCCTGCTGCAGCTGCACGAGGCCATCGAATCCGAGAAGGAGGAGCTGCGCGAGGAACTCATCCTCGAGGTCGGCTCCCCCCGGGCGATCACCTTCGGCCCGCAGCTGGACGCCCCCCTGGAAGACGGACTGAAGTACCCCGCCCGGCTGATCGACGAGTACGCCTGGGAAACCGACCTCGGCGACAAGGTGATCAGCCTGACCGGGACGCTGACCACCCGCAAGGTATGGCGGGAACCGGTGGGCGTGGTCGGCGCGATCGTGCCGTGGAACTTCCCGTTCGAGGTCACCCTCAACAAGCTCGGCCAGGCGCTGGGCACCGGCAACACCGTGGTGCTCAAGCCGGCGCCCAACACGCCGTTCAACGCGACCCGCCTGGGCCGGCTGATCGCCGAAAAGACCGACATCCCCGCGGGTGTCGTCAACGTCGTCACCGCATCGGATCACTTTGTCGGCGAGGAACTCACGCTGTCGCCGAAGGTCGACCTCATTTCGTTCACCGGCTCCACCGTGGTCGGCCAGCGGATCATGGAAAAGGGCGCCGCCACCATGAAGCGGCTGTTTCTCGAACTCGGCGGCAAGTCGGCGACCATCGTGCTGGAAGACGCCGACTTCGGGATGGCCTGCGCGATCGGCATCGCGCCGTGCATGCACGCCGGGCAGGGCTGCGCCAACCCCACCCGGATGCTGCTGCCGCGGTCCCGTTACGACGAGGGCGTGGCGATCCTCAAGAGCATCTACGAGAACGTCACGTGCGGTGACCCGCAGGACCCCGGCACGCTGTGCGGCCCGGTGATCTCGGAGGTGCAGCGCAACCGCGTGATGGGCTACATCCGCAAGGGCGTCGAGGAGGGCGCCACCGCGCTGGTCGGCGGCCCGGACGCGCCCACCGGCTTCGACAAGGGATTCTTCGTCCGGCCAACGCTTTTCGTTGACGTGGACAACTCCATGACGATCGCCCAGGAGGAGATCTTCGGGCCGGTGCTGGCCGTCGTCCCGTTCGACGACGAGGAGGACGCGATCCGGATCGCCAACGACAGCAAGTACGGATTGGCCGGCAACGTGATGTCGGGCTCGCTGGAGCACTCGCTGGCGGTGGCCCGCCGGATCCGGGCGGGCTTCATGGGCGTCAACGGCGGCGCACCGTACGGCGCCGACACCCCCTTCGGCGGCTACAAGTACAGCGGGGTCGGTCGCCAGAACGGCATCGCCGGTTTCGACCAGTACACCGAGATCAAGTCGGTCGGGTACCCGGCCGGCTAGGGGTTCGCGCCGCGGCCGGCCGACCAATCAGCGCCTTTCTACTGCGGTATCAGATGCGTTACCGCATTCGCGGATCGCGTGATGGTCCGCTCTCGCTACAGGTGGGACCCCGACCTTCGCCCGTCCAACCCCTTGGTCGACAATCGACGCAAGACCCCCACGTCAAAGGAGACACCACCATGGCTGAAGCCGTCATCGTCGAGGCCGTCCGCTCACCGCTCGGGAAGCGCAACGGCGGACTGGCCGGGGTGCACCCGGCCGACCTGTCCGCGCAGGTCCTCAACGGGCTGGTCGACAAGGCCGGTATCGACCCGGGAATCGTCGACGACGTCATCTGGGGCTGTGTCATGCAGGCCGGTGAGCAGGCCCTCGACATCGGCCGCACCGCGCTGCTGGCCGCCGGCTGGCCCGAGACCGTGCCCGGCGTGACCGTCGACCGCCAGTGCGGGTCGAGCCAGCAGTCCATCCACTTCGCCGCGGCGGGTGTGGTCGCGGGCCACTACGACGTCGTCGTCGCCGGCGGTGTCGAGTCGATGTCGCGCACCCCGATGGGTTCGTCGCTGGCCGGCGGCGGCAACCCCTACCCGCAGGCTTTCAAGGACCGCTACCACAAGACGCCCAACCAGGGCATCGGTGCAGAAATGATCGCTGAGCAGTGGGGCTTCGACCGACTCGCGCTCGACGAGTTCTCGCTGGGATCACACGAAAAGGCCGCCGCGGCACAGGATTCCGGCGCGTTCGACGACCAGATCGTCGGCATCAAGGACCAGGATGGCAACGTCGTCCTCAAGGATGAGGGCATCCGCCGCGGCACCCCGATGGAAAAGATGGCATCGCTGAAGCCGGCGTTCAAGGAGGACGGGGTGATCCATGCCGGCAACTCCTCGCAGATCACCGACGGTTCGGCCGCACTTTTGTTCATGTCGGCCGAGAAGGCCAAGGAACTGGGCCTCACGCCGATCGCCAAGGTGCACACCGCGGTACTGGCCGGCGCCGACCCGGTGATCATGCTGACGGCGCCCATCCCGGCGACGCAGAAGGCGCTCAAGAAGTCTGGCCTCTCCATCGGCGACATCGGGGCCTACGAGGTCAACGAGGCGTTCGCGCCCGTCCCGCTGGCGTGGCTGAAAGACATCGGGGCCGATGAGAAGAAGCTCAACCCCAACGGCGGCGCCATCGCGCTGGGCCACCCGCTCGGCGGCTCGGGTGCGCGGTTGATGACCACGCTGCTCTACCACATGCGCGACAAGGGAATCCGCTACGGCCTGCAGACGATGTGCGAGGGCGGTGGCCAGGCCAACGCCACCATCGTCGAACTCCTGTGAGCCAAGGGGACGACGGCCAGCCCGGGGCGCTCGTCGAGCTTCGCGGCAACGTGATGGTCGTTACCATCAACCGGCCGGAGGCCCGCAACGCGGTCAACGCCGCCGTCAGCATCGCCGTCGGGGACGCGCTGGAGCAGGCGCAGCATGACCCGGGCGTGCGGGCGGTGGTCATCACCGGCGCCGGCGACAAGTCGTTTTGCGCCGGCGCCGACCTCAAGGCGATCTCGCGCCGGGAGAACCTGTATCACCCGGATCACGGCGAGTGGGGCTTCGCCGGCTACGTGCACCACTTCATCGACAAACCCACGATCGCCGCGGTCAACGGCACCGCGCTGGGTGGCGGCACCGAGCTCGCGCTGGCCAGCGACCTGGTGGTCGCCGACGAACGGGCCAAATTCGGGTTGCCGGAGGTCAAGCGGGGGCTGATCGCCGCAGCCGGCGGCGTCTTCCGGATCGTGGACCACCTGCCCCGCAAGGTGGCGATGGAGCTGCTGTTGACCGGCGAGCCGATCACCGCGTCCGACGCCCTCGGATGGGGCCTGATCAACCAGGTCGTCAGCCCGGGGGAGGTGCTCGACGCCGCCCTTGCCCTGGCCGCCCGGGTGACGGTCAACGCGCCGCTCTCGGTGCAGGCCAGCAAGCGCATCGCCTACGGCGTCGACGACGGCGTCATCGTGGGCGACGAGCCGGGCTGGGAGCGCACCGTGCGCGAAATGCGTTCCCTGATCAGGTCCGAGGACGCCAAGGAGGGGCCCCTGGCGTTCGCCGAGAAGCGGAAACCGGTCTGGCAGGCGCGCTAGTGCGCGAGGATGTTCACTGCCCGCCCGAACACGGCGGGTAGCGCCGCGGCCGCCGGCACGATGGCGCGGCGCGCCAGCACCGGCGCGCTGGCCAGCACCACCGCCCGGGTCAGTAGCCGGTAGTTGCGGGTGACCCGGTGCCACGCCGCCTCGTATGACGACGGCGCGTCGTTGACGATGGCGTCGACCGCCGCCGCGGCCTGCTTGACCGCGAGGCTGATGCCCTCGCCGGTCAGCGCGTCCTCGTAGCCGGCCGCGTCGCCGACCAGCAGCACCCGCCCCGCCACGCGGCGGGAGACGACCTGGCGCAGCGGGCCGCAGCCGCGGGCCTGCCCGCGGGCGGCGCCCGCCAGGTGCTCGGCCAGCCACGGGAACCAGGCCAGGTCGGGCCGCCCGCCGGACAGGATCGCCACGCCGACCAGGTCGGGTTCCACCGGCGTCACGTATGCCTCGCCCCAGCGGGACCAGTGCACCTCGACGAACTCGGACCATGCCGGCACCTTGAAGTGCCACCGCACGCCATGGCGGCGCGGTGTTCCGGCCGTGGCCTTGATGCCGACGGCGCGCCGCACGGACGAGTGCAGCCCGTCGGCGCCCACCAACCATTTCGCCCGCACGCCCGCAGCCGTCACGCCGTGTGCGTCCTGCTCGACGCTCGTCACCCGCGCCCGAATCCATTCGGTGTCTTGTTCTTTGGCGCGCGCCTCCAGCGCCGCGTGCAGCGTGGTGCGCCGCACGCCCCGGCCCGGCCCACCGCGAAACAGCGCCTCGGCCCGGCGGTGCTCGCTCACATAGGCGATCCCGCGAAAGGGCACGCCGGCCGGGTCCACCCCGAGCGACGTCAGCTCGGCCAGACCGCCGGGCATCAGCCCCTCACCGCACGCCTTGTCGATGGGGCCCTCCCGCGGTTCGGCCACGATCACCGAAAGCCCAAGCCGCCGAGCGTGTAACGCCGTCGCCAGGCCCCCGGGGCCACCGCCGACGATCAGCAGATCGGTGTCGTAAGTCATGACGTGTAGCCCAGGGCCGAGTTCTCCACGTGCAGGCGCACGCCGAGCAGCATCGCGTTGGCCAGCGTGAAGATGGCCGCGGTCAGCCACGCCGTGTGCACCAGCGGCAGCGCGAACCCCTCGGCCACCACCGCTACGTAGTTGGGATGGTGCAGCCAGCGATAGGGGCCCTCGCGCACCAGCGGCGCATTCGGCAGCACGATCACCCGGGTGTTCCACCGTTGCCCCAGCGTCGTGATGCACCACCAGCGCAACACCTGGCTCAGCGCCGCGATGGCCAGCATCGGCCAGCCCAGCCACGGAATGAACGGCCGGTGCAGTGCCCACGGCTCGATGAGGCAGCCGAGCAGCAGCGCGGTGTGCAGGACGACCATCACCGGGTAATGGGACTGACCAAATTCCTTGGCGCCCTGGGCGAAAGACCATTGCGCGTTGCGCTTGGACACCACCAGCTCCGCCACGCGTTCGATGGCTACCGCAAGGATCAGCAGGTAATACATAGCTCTATGCGGCCCTACCAGCTCAGCAGGACGAATTCGGCGGAGAAGCCCGGTCCCATCGCGATCATCAGCCCGATCGAACCCGGCGACGGTGGGTCGGCCATGGTGGCGTGCAGTATATCAAGGACTGAAACCGACGAGAGGTTTCCGTTGTTGCGCAACGAGTTTCTGGTGACCTCGAGCGCATCCGGCGGTAGGTGCAGCACGGCTTCGACCGCGTCGATCACCTTCGGGCCGGCGGCGTGCAACAGCCACGTGGAGACGTCCGCGGTGGTCAGCCCGTGGTCGGCCAGGAACGCGCGGATGTCGTCGCCCAAAAATTTCTCGACGATGGTCGAGATCTCGGCGGACAGGACGATTTCGAACCCGTTGCTGCCGATGTTCCAGCCCAGCACGTCCTCGGTGTCCGGGTAGGTCCGGCTGCGAGTGGCCAGCACCCGGGGCCCCGCCGCTGTCCAGTCGCCCCCGGTCGCGATGACGACGCCGGCGCCATCGCCAAATAGACTGGAAGCGACCAGATTTGGAATCGTCTTGTCCTGCCGCTGAACGGTCAGCGAGCACAGCTCGACCGCCAGCAGCGCCGCCACCTCGTTGGGGAACGCGCGCAGGTAGTCGTGCACACGGGCCATGCCCGCGGCGCCGGCCACGCAACCCAGGCCGAACAACGGGATCCGTTTGACGTCCGGGCGTAGCCCGATCCGAGTCGCCAGCCGCGCCTCCAGCGACGGCACGGACAACCCGGTAACCGTCGTCGAGAAGACGGCATCGACCTCCGACGGCTCGAGCTTCGCCTGGTCAAGCGCGGCGAGCATCGCCTCCTCCGCCAGGTCGAGGGCGATTTCGAGGTAGGCGTCGTTCGCCTCGGTGAAGCCGCTCAGCTTGCCGTACCTCCACAGCGGCAACGCGATGTTCCTGAACTCCACCCCGCTGCTGAGCGCAAAACGCCGGAACTCCGGACCGGCGAAGTCGGTCAGCGCCCCGATGGTTTCGTCCTGCGTGTAGCGGTTGGGCGGGAATGTCACGGCAACGCCCGCGACGGACGGGTCCCCTGTTGATTTCCTGATACGCACGCGCGCAGAAGCGCCCCCGGTGATCTCCTCCATGTGGGGGTCACGGTGCGGACGCCGCATCGGTTCAAAAGTCTGGCTAGTGTCGGGGTATGCGGATTTTGGTCACCGGCGCCACCGGCTATGTCGGATCGCGCCTGGTCACTGCGCTGTTGGGGGATGGGCACCAGGTCGTGACGGCCACCCGAAACCCGCAGCGCCTCAAGCGTTTAGGTTGGTTCGGCGACGTCATCCCGGTCACCCTCGACGCGTCGGATCCGGCGTCGGTGCGGGCCGGCCTGGCCGCCGCGGGCCCGGTGGACATGCTGTATTACCTGGTGCACGCGATCGGCCAGCCCGGCTTTCGCGACGCGGACAAGGCGGCGGCCCATAACCTCGCGGTGGCGGCGCGGGACGCCGGGGTGGGGCGCATCGTCTATTTGGGCGGCTTCGTGCCCGCCGGCGAGGCGCTGTCCGAGCACCTGACCAGCCGGGCCGAGGTGGCCGAGGCCCTGACGGTCGAGGGCGGGCCCGAGCTGGTGTGGCTGGGCGCGGCGATCATCATCGGCGCCGGCTCGACGTCGTTCGAGATGCTGCGCTACGTGGGGGACCGGTTCCCGCTCATCCCGATACCGAGCTGGATGGACAACCCGATCGACCCGATCTCCATCCGCGACGTGCTGCACTACCTCGTCGCCGCGGCAGACCCCGGCCGGGTGCCCGCGGGCGCGTACGACATCGCCGGGCCGACCACCACCACCTACCGGGGGTTGCTCAAGACGTATGCGCGCGTCTCGGGCAGGTGGCATGCCCCGTTACCGGTGGGCGGGATCGACACGGCGCTGGCGTCGCTGGTCACCGGTCTCGCGCTGCCGGTGCCTCCGGGGCTGGCCGCGGACCTGGTCGAGTCGCTCGACCATCCGATGGTGGCGTCGGTCAGCGGGCTGCGCGACCGGGTGCCCGACCCGCCCGGCGGGCTGCTCGGCGTGGAGGACGCCATCGCACTGGCGTTGGCCGGGTCGAGGCGCCGGCCCGAGCCCGTCAATGCGCTGGCCGATCCGCACGACCTGGCCGACAGCGATCCCGCCTGGGCCGGTGGCGACGCCCTGCGCATCCGCCGCCTCGCCCGCGCGATCACCCCGCGCGTCGCGCGGCCGACCCTGCGGCTGGTCAACAACGTGCCCGGCCCCCTCGCCGGGGCGCTGCGCACCTGGCTGGACATCCTGTCCGCGTTGAACGCGAAGGTCCGTCCGGCATGAGTCAGTCGACCGCCCCGTATAGCGCCACCGCCTTCTCCGAGTTGCGCCGCGCGATCACCAACGTGGCGGTGCCCCATAACGAGCCGCCGGGGGTCGTGCGGCGCCGGCGCGTGGTCGTCGCCATCACCCTGGCGATCGGCGCCGTGGTGCTGGGGTTTTCGCTGCGGTGTCATCCGGGCGAGTCGAGCTTCTACTGGCTGACCCTGCTCCTGGCGGCGGTGTGGGTCACCGGCGGGTTCGTCTCGGGCCCGTTGCACCTTGGGGGCATCTGCTGGCGCGGACGCAACCAGCGGCCCGTCATCACCGGCACGACCGTCGGCCTGCTGCTCGGCGGCGTGTTCATCGTGGGTGGGCTGATCGCCCGGGAGATAACACCCGTCGCGGAGCTGATCACCCGGGTGCTGCTATACGCCCACCACGGTTGGTATCCGGTGATCGTGGCGATCACGCTCATCAACGGCGTCGCCGAGGAGATTTTCTTCCGCGGCGCGCTCTACACCGCGCTGGGGCGCTACCACCCGGTGCTCATCTCGACCGTCTTGTACACCTGCGCCACGCTGGCCAGCGGCAACCCGATGCTGGGGTTCGCCGCGATCATTCTCGGGACGGTATGCGCGCTGGAACGCCGGGCCAGCGGCGGTGTGCTGGCGCCGGTGCTGACCCACCTCGTGTGGGGCCTGATCATGGTGCTTGCACTGCCCCCGTTGTTCGGCGTCTGACCGGCCCCGCCGCGTCGCGCGCCAGTCCGCGCAGCGCGGCAACTCGCTTGGACCGCAACGCAACCCAGTACAGCCGCCCGGGCAGGCCGCACGGCACGAAGATCGCCCGCTGGGTGTATTCGCTGCCCCCGCCGTTCCGAGGTGCGACGCTGATCTCGAGCCACCCCTGGCCCACCGAGCCCGCCCCGGAGCGCAGCCGCAGCCCGCTGCCGGGTTTGCGCTCCTCCACGACCCAGCTCCTGAACGCGCGGCGGCGGGCGATCGCGTCCTCGGCCGCCCGCCACACCTCCCCGGGTTCCGCGGCGGTCTCGGCGGTGCGCACGTCGCAGTGGATGATCTCGCCGGCCCAGCGCGGGTCGCTGGGCAGCGGCTCGGCGGGGTCCGAGCCGAGGGAGGCCCAGGTGGCCTTGGTCAGGCCGCGCGTCCCGCGGTCGAGCGCGAGTTCGACGGCGCGGCGGTAGCCCGTCAGGCCGCCGGCCGGCGGCTCGATGATGCCGTCGATGTCCGAATTGCGCATCACCGCATCGCATTCCAGCGATTCGATCAGCGGGCGCGCCAGCCCGGGCGGGATCGGCGTGACGGCCCCGATCCAGAGGCTGGCGATCGTCGGGGTCAGGAACGGCAGCACGACCAGATAGCGCCTCCCCAACCCCGCGACCTCGGCGTAGACGCGCATCATGTCGCCGTATTCCAGGACGTCGGGCCCGCCGATGTCCCACGTCCGCGACCTGGGCACCGGCGCCGTCGCCGCGGCGACGAGGTAATGCAGCACGTCGCGCACCGCGATCGGCTGAATCTTGTTGTGCACCCACTTCGGCGTGGTCATCACCGGCAACCGGTCGGTGAGGTGGCGGATCAGCTCGAACGACGCGGAACCCGACCCGACGACCACCCCGGCCTGCAGCACCACCGTCTCGATGCCGGAGTCGATGAGGGCCTCGCCGACGGCCGCGCGCGATTCGAGGTGTTCGGACAGCCTGCGGCCTTCGGGGTGTAGCCCGCTCAGATACACCACCCGTCGCACCCCGGTGCGGCGTGCGGCGGTCACCACGTTGCGCACGGCGCGGTCCTCCTCGGCGGCGAAGTCCTTGGCGGCGCCCATCGAGTGGACCAGGTAGTAGACGACGTCGATCCCGTCGAACGCCGCGGTCAGCGACTCGACGTCGCCGAGGTCGCCGCGCGCCACCTGCGCCCGCTCCCGCCACGGCACGTCGGCCAGCTTGTCCGGGGTGCGCGCCATGGCGCGAACGTCGTGGCCCTCGTCGAGCAGTCGGGGCACCAGCCGGGCACCGATGTAGCCGGTCGCCCCGGTGACCAGGCAGCGCACCATCGATTCTCCGTTCCTCGCAGGTTTATTCGGAACCAACATGAGGAAGGATTGCCGGTTCTGGCCGGAGTAAGCCTGTCAGTCGTCGGTGAAGTTGGGGGTGCGGCGCTCCTGGAAAGCCGTTGTGCCCTCCTTGAAGTCGTGTGACACCAGCAACCGCGATTGCCCCTCGTATTCACGGTCCAGGGCGGCGTCCAACTCGGTGAGCGTGGCGGCGTTGATCGCCTGCTTGGTCTTGGCGAACGCCACCGCCGGGCCCGCCAACAATCGTGCGATCACCTTGTCCACCTCGGTCTCGAAGTCGTCGGCCGGGTACACCGCGCTGACCAGCCCCCAGGACAGGGCCTCGGTGGCTGGCAATCGCTCGGGCAGCAGCGCCATCTGCATCGCCCGGATCCGGCCGACCGCGGCCGCGATCAACGCCGACGCGCCGCCGTCGGGCATCAAACCGATCTTGGTGAAGGCGAGCATGAAAAACGCTTTGTCGGAAGCCAATACGACATCACAGGCCAGGGCGAGGGAAACGCCCACGCCGGCCGCCGGTCCCTGAACCACCGCGACCACCGGGTGCGGCACCGCGGCGATGGCCCGCACCAGCCGGTTGATCTCCAGCACGATCTCGTCCGGCGGGAGGCCGCCCCCGCCGGCCATGTCGTCGGCGCTGATGCCCGCCCCGGAACTGAAGCCGCGGCCCGCGCCGCCCAGCCGCACCACCCTGACCGCGGGGTCGGTGGCCGCGCGTTCCAACGCGTCGGCGATCCCGGTGATCACCGGGATCGTCAGGGAGTTCAGGCTGTCGGGGCGGTTGATGGTCACCGACAGCACGCCGTCGCTCAGCGTGACGTCGAGACCAGCAACCGGTGCGAGCGTGGCGATTCCAGAATCCGGCATGCGCCTCAGACTAGGTGACCGGGCTGCGCGGGCGTCGAGTGCGGCTGAGAAGATGCCAACGACGTCGGAAGCGGACAAAGGGCGGACGAAAGGTCGGGACATCATGGCGGGACCGCTGCAAGGACTGCGCGTTGTCGAGCTGGCGGGCATCGGGCCGGGCCCACATGCCGCCATGATCCTGGGTGACCTCGGCGCCGACGTGGTGCGCATCGACCGGCCTAAGAAGGGCCCTGCTGGTGCAGATAGCACAGCTAAGGACGCCATGAGCCGCAACCGCCGCATCGTCACCGCCGACCTCAAGTCCGGCGAAGGCCGCGAGCGGGTGCTCAAGCTCGTCGCGAAGGCCGACGTCTTGATCGAGGGCTACCGCCCCGGCGTCACCGAGCGGCTCGGCCTGGGCCCCGAGGACTGCGCGAAGGTCAACGACCGGCTGGTCTACGCCCGGATGACCGGCTGGGGCCAGACCGGCCCGCGCAGCCAGCAGGCGGGCCACGACATCAACTACATCTCGCTGAACGGCATCCTGCACGCCATCGGCCGGGTGAACGAGCGGCCGGTGCCGCCGCTGAACCTGGTCGGCGACTTCGGCGGCGGCTCGATGTTCCTGCTGGTCGGCATCCTGTCCGCGCTGTGGGAGCGGCAGAGCTCCGGCAAGGGTCAGGTCATCGACGCCGCGATGGTGGACGGCTCCAGCGTGCTGATCCAGATGATGTGGCAGATGCGCGCCTCGGGGATGTGGACCGATGTGCGCGGCACCAACATGCTCGACGGCGGCGCGCCCTACTACGACACCTACGAGTGCGCCGACGGCCGCTACGTCGCCGTCGGCGCCATCGAGCCCCAGTTCTACGCGGCCATGCTGGCCGGGCTGGGCCTGGCCGGCGCCGACCTGCCGCCGCAGAACGACCTCACCCGGTGGCCCGAGCTGCGGGCGGTGCTGACCGAGAAGTTCGCCGGCCACGATCGCGACCACTGGGCGAAGGTGTTCGCCGACTCCGACGCCTGCGTGACGCCGGTGCTGGCCTTCGGCGAGGTGCAGACCGAGCCGCACATTGCCGAGCGCGACACCTTCTACGAGGTGGACGGGGCCCTGCAGCCGCTGCCGGCGCCACGGTTCTCCCGGACCGCGCCGGGCACGCCGCGCCCGGCCGCGCCCGCGACCGACGTCGAAGCCGTGCTCAAGGACTGGGTATAGTCCCCAACCAACTGGTTGGCTGGACGTGAGGGAAGGACTCGCATGGAGATCAAAGACGCCGTTGCCGTCGTCACCGGGGGAGCGTCGGGCCTGGGCCTGGCCACCACCAAGCGGCTGCTCGACGCCGGGGCGCAGGTGATGGTGATCGACCTCCGCGGTGAGGAGGCGGTCCGCGAACTCGGCGACCGGGCGCGTTTCGCGCAGGCCGACGTCACCGACGAGGCCGCCGTCGCCGCCGCGCTCGACGTGGCCGAGTCGCTGGGCCCGCTGCGCATCAACGTCAATTGCGCCGGCATCGGCAACGCCATCAAGACGCTGTCCAAGGACGGCCCGTTCCCGCTGGACGGGTTCAAGAAGGTGGTGGGGGTCAACCTGATCGGCACGTTCAACGTGCTGCGGCTCGCGGCCGAGCGCATCGCCAAGACCGAACCGCTCGGTGAGGAGCGCGGCGTCATCATCAACACCGCCTCGGTCGCCGCGTTCGACGGCCAGATCGGGCAGGCCGCCTACTCGGCGTCCAAGGGCGGCGTCGTCGGCATGACGCTGCCGATCGCGCGCGACCTGTCGCGCGAGCTCATCCGGGTGGTGACGATCGCGCCGGGGTTGTTCAAGACTCCGCTGCTGGGTTCGTTACCCGAGGAGGCGCAGAAGTCGCTGGGCAAGCAGGTTCCGCACCCGGCCCGGCTCGGCGATCCCGACGAGTACGGCGCCCTTGCCGTCCACATCATCGAGAACCCGATGCTCAACGGCGAGGTCATTCGGCTCGACGGCGCCATCCGCATGGCCCCCCGCTAGACGGGGCAAACGAAAGCCCCCCGCGGTGAGCGGGGGGCTTTCGTTCGTAAGCAAGACCGGTGGGCTATCGACGGAACCATCGACTGACGGCGGGTTCGGCCATGAGGAGGCGCGCTAATACGCTCATGACGATCAGCTCGCCGTCTGCAGTGGGTGCCAGTCTTCGAGCTGCTCCGAGGTCTCGCCTTCCACCAGCATGTCGCCGTGGTAGAGGGCGTCGAAGTCAGCCTTGATGACGTCTGCGCTTGAGTCGTCGATCCACATGACACTGAGCGTATGGGCCGCGTCTAAGGATTCTTTGAGTCACGATTCGGAAAATCATGGCAATTTACCGGCGGGTAGGTTTCCGGCGGGTAAGGACGCGTCTTTGGCCCCTGAGCGGCTTAGATGCGGACCAATTTTCTTGCCGGACTCTTAGCGCCGCACAGGTTTGAACCATCCGTCCGCGCCGAACCGTACTAATGGGTAAGGTTGTTTTACACCTGTCAGTTATCGCTGATAAGTTACCGCGGGTAGGGGCGGTGCGGCGTGGCCGGCACGGCGACGGGAGGACCGGGGAACATGCTGCAAGCGATCGCTCGATTGGCCATAGCGGCGCCACGAAGAATCATCGCGATCGCGGTCCTGGTCTTCATTGGCGCTGCCGTCTTCGGCATACCCGTCGCCAAGAGCCTGTCTCCCGGGGGCTTTCAAGACCCGAACTCCGAATCGGCCCGCGCCATCGATGTCCTGACCAACAAGTTCGGCCAGAGCGGTCAGCAGATGCTGATCATGGTGACGGCGCCCTCGGGCGCCAACAGCGAGCAGGCGCGCAAGGTGGGCACCGACCTCGCCCGCGAAGTGCAGGGGTCGCCGCTGGTATACAACGTGACGTCGGCCTGGACCGCGCCCCCGCAGGCCGCCGCCGACCTGGTCAGCAAGGACGGTAAGTCGGCGCTGATCGTGATCAACCTCAAGGGCGGCGAAAACTTCGCGCAGAGCAACGCGCAAACCCTGGCGGACCAATTCGTCCACGACCGCGACGGCGTCACGGTGCGCGCCGGCGGCCCGGCGATGCAGTACGCCCAGATCAACAAGCAGAACCAGGACGACCTGGTGGTCATGGAGATGATCGCGCTCCCGCTGAGCTTCCTGGTCCTGATCTGGGTGTTCGGTGGGCTGCTGGCGGCGGCGCTGCCGATGGCCCTCGGGGCGCTGGCCGTCGTCGGCTCGATGACGGTGTTGCGACTCGTCACCTTCACCACCGAGGTGTCGATCTTCGCGCTCAACCTGAGCACCGCCCTGGGCCTGGCGCTGGCCATCGACTACACGCTGCTCATCGTCAGCCGCTACCGCGACGAGTTGGCCGAGGGCAGCGACCCCCATGAGGCGCTGATCCGCACCATGGCCACCTCAGGCCGCACGGTGCTGTTCTCCGCGGTCACCGTGGCGTTGTCGATGTTGGCGACGGTGGCGTTCCCGATGTACTTCCTGAAGTCGTTCGCCTACGCCGGCGTGGCCACCGTCGGGTTCGTGGCCATCGCGTCCATCGTGGTGACCCCGGCGGCGATCGTGCTGCTGGGTTCGCGGCTGGACTCGCTGGACGTGCGCCGGCTGATCCGCCACGCCCTGCGCCGGCCGGATCCGCTGCACAGGCCGGTCGAGGAGTGGTTCTGGTACCGCTCCAGCAAGTTCGTGATGCGCCGCTGGGCGCCGATCGGCCTGGCCGTCATGGCGCTGCTGCTGCTGCTCGGGCTGCCGTTCTTCTCGGTGAAGTGGGGTTTCCCGGACGACCGGGTGCTCCCGCGTGCGTCGTCTTCGCATCAGGTCGGCGACGAACTGCGTAACGGTTTCGCGCATGACTCCGCGACCGCTGTTCCCGTCGTCGTCCCCGACGTCCGGGGATTGAGCCCGGCGGCTTTGGACACCTACGCCGCCGGCCTGTCGCGGGTTCCCGACGTATCGGGCGTGTCGGCGCCGGGCGGGACCTTCGTGGGCGGAAACAAGGTGGGACCGCCGGCCGCGGCCACCGGGCTGGCCGACGGCAGCGCATTCCTAACCGTGAGCAGCACGGCGCCCCTGTTTACGCAGGCCAATGACACGCAGCTCAGACGGTTGCACGAGGTGCCCGGCCCGGACGGTCGATCGGTTGAGATGGGCGGGGTCGCGCAGGTCAACCGGGACAGCGTCGACGCGGTGACGGACCGCCTGCCGCTGGTGCTGGGGCTGATGGCCGCGGTGACGTTCGTCCTGCTCTTCCTGCTCACCGGCAGCGTGGTGTTGCCGCTGAAGGCGCTGGTGTGCAACGTGCTGTCGCTGAGCGCGGCCTTCGGCGCGCTGGTGTGGGTTTTCCAGGACGGCCATCTCGGCGCGCTGGGGACGACCCCGAGCGGGACGCTGGTGGCCAACATGCCGGTGCTGCTGTTCTGCATCGCCTTTGGGCTGTCGATGGACTACGAGGTGTTCCTGATCTCCCGCATCCGCGAGTACTGGCTGGAGTACCGACCGGAAAACCCGACCGCGAAGGGGGCGCACGCCGCCAACGACGAGGCGGTGGCGCACGGCGTCGCCCGCACCGGCCGGGTGATCACCGCGGCGGCGTTGGTGATGTCGATGTCGTTCGCCGCGCTGATCGCCGCCCACGTCTCGTTCATGCGGATGTTCGGTCTGGGGCTGACGCTGGCGGTGTTCGCGGACGCGACCCTGGTACGCATGGTCCTGGTGCCGGCGTTCATGCATGTGATGGGGCGCTGGAATTGGTGGGCGCCAAAGCCTTTGGCGTGGCTGCACGAGCGGTTCGGCATCAGCGAGGCGCCCTCCGAGATGGCCGTGCACGCCGAGCCGACCTCGGAGCCGGTGCAGCACAACGGACGCCCGGTCAGGGAGTCGGTGACCAACATTGGTTGACACGTCGGTCGAGGGTCTGCGTCGGGCCAGGGCCCCTCGTGGTTCCGGCGAGCGGCTTCGCGACGAGATCTTGTGGGCGGCCACCGAGTTGCTGTTGGAAACCGGGCACGCCCGGTCGGTGTCGATTCGCTCGGTGGCTCAGCGCGTCGGCGTCACTCCGCCGTCGATCTATCTGCATTTCGCCGACAAGGACGCCCTGTTGGACGCGGTGTGCGCGCGCTACTTCGAAAAGCTGGACCCCGAAATGCGGCGGCTGGCCGGCGAACACACGTCGCCGGTTGAGGTGCTGCGCGCCCAGGGGCTGGCCTATATCCGGTTCGCGCTCGCGACCCCGGCGTTGTACCGGATCGCCACGATGGGCGAGTGGCGCTCCGGAAGCAGCGTCGATGCGACGCTCAGCGGCTCGGCGTTCAAACACATCCGCGCCGCCGTGCAGAGGCTGATGGACGACGGTACCTACCGCCCGGGCGACCCGACCACCGTCGCCTGGAGCTCTGGAGCGCGCTGCACGGGGTGGCGGCCATGCTGATCGCCAAGCCGCACTTGCCGTTCGGCGATGCCGAGGCGTTCGCGGACCGGGTGCTGTCGTCTGTATTCTGCGGGCAATTGGTGATGGGGTACTGCGGTCGGGACGCCACACCTCAGATGTTGGCGGCATGGGTCGCCACGCATCGGCCTCAGGAGGGCGCTCGGATATGACGCAGGTAGCGGAGTCCACGATCGACCATCCGTTCTTCGCGCGCGTTTGGCCCGTCGTCGCCGCCCACGAGGCGCCGGCGGTGCGGGCCCTGCGCCGGGAGAACGTGGCCGGCCTGTCGGGGCGCGTCCTGGAAATCGGGGCGGGCGCCGGGACGAACTTCGCCAACTATCCGCCTTCGGTCGAGAAGGTGATCGCGGTCGAGCCGGAGCCGCGGCTGGCCACCCACGCCCGCGCCGCGGCGGCCGCGGCGCCCGTGCCGGTCGAGGTCATCGGGCAGACCGCGGAGGCGTTCAGCGACTCCGAGCCGTTTGACGTCGTGGTGTGCTCGCTGGTCCTGTGCTCGGTGCGCGACCCGGCCGGCGTGCTGCGGCGGATTTATTCGTTGCTGCGGCCGGGCGGGGAGCTGCGCTTTCTCGAGCATGTGGCCAGCGCCGGCGGGCGGGGACGCGTGCAGCGGTTCGCCGATGCGACGTTGTGGCCGAGGCTGTTCGGCAACTGCCACACCCACCGCGACACCGAGCGCGCCATTATCGACGCGGGGTTCCAGATGGACACGTCGCGGCGGGAGTGGACGCTGCCGGTGTGGGCGCCGTTGCCGGTGTCGGAATTGGCGCTGGGCCGGGCGCGCCGGCCGTAGGCTTGCTGCCCCGAGACTGCGCTCAGCGCGTGTCTCGGCGGCCAAACCGCGATCTGTGCGCAGGCTCGGTGCCTTCGCGGAAAGCCAATGCATCCCGAACCCGCGCGATGATGCCGACTGGACGATCTGACACGGTCACCCGGATGACGATCCAGCCGAGCCGCTCCAAGTCCTCACTGCGACGAATGTCCTTGGTGAACTGCAGGCGATCGAGGCGATGTTGCTCGCCGTCGTACTCGACGGCGACCATCGGGTCCTCCCATCCCATGTCGAGGTAGTAGACCCGCGCGCTGCCTGCGATCATCACCGGAATTTGGGTGGTCGGCCGCGGCAAGCCCGCCTGGATCAATAGCAACCGCAGCCACGTCTCCTTCGGAGATTGCGAACCGGGATCGACTAGCTCGAGCGCTCTTTCGAGCTGCCTGAGCCCCCGCGCGCCGCGATGCTGATCCGCAACCTGGAGGACGTCATCAACCTCGACGCCTGTCGCTCGTATGAGAGCGTCGAGATACGCAATCGCCATACCCATCGCCTTGCGCCGACCAATGTCGAATGCTGTGCGCTCCGGTGTCGTCACCGGAATGCCCGCGATTACACACACCTCCCCGTCGTGGAGCTTGATGTCGTAGGTTCGTAGGCCGCGCGGCGGCCGCACGTTCGACCACACCAGTTCGACTGGCAGGTCTTCGTCCACCCATTTCGAGCCATGCCACGCGGCCGCGGTCGACCCCGCAATTACCCCAAGCCGGTGCGACCATAGCCACGCCGCCACAGCAAGGTCGCGAGACGTCAGCTGTTGATCGCGCCGCACATAGATGTCGGGAAATACCGCACGGAACTGGGACCGCAGCTGATGCTTCCTCAGCGTCCCGGCCGCCAATGCCTCGCTGCCTCGAAAGGGATCGACGCTCGTCATGAGCGCACGCTGGTCGATTGCTCGGACACAGGCACGCCGAGCCTGCGCTCAGCGCGCAAAAGTGTGCACAAACCGCGATCTGTGCGCAGGCTCGGCGAAGGGTTACTTCAGCAGTGCGGGCAACCGCTGCAGCAACTCGGGCAGCGCCTGGCTGGCACCCTCGCGGATGCTGATCGTCGCGCTCGAAGTCAGCGGCGTCGGCTCGGGATTGACCTCGACGACGACGGTGCCGCGCGACAGCGCCAGGTCCGGCAGGCCGGCCGCCGGGTAGACGATCGCCGAGGTGCCCACCACGACCATCACGTCGGCGGACTGCGTCGCCTCGACCGCGAGCTGCCACGGCTCATCGGGCAGCGCCTCACCGAACCACACGATGTCGGGCCGGATCAGGCCGCCGCAGTGGCATATCGGGGGTTCGACCTCCAGCTCGGGCTCGGCCATCTTGGGCAGTGGCCCGGTGTAGTCCATATCGCAACGGTCGCAACGGAATTCGAAAAGGCTTCCGTGCAGGTGGTGCACCGCGGTGCTACCCGCGCGCTCGTGCAGGTCGTCGACGTTCTGGGTGACGACGGTGACCTCGGCGTGGTCTTGCCAGGCGGCGATCGCGCGGTGCCCGGCGTTGGGTTCGACGTCGGCGACCAGGTAGTGGCGCCACAGGTACCAGCCCCAGACCCGTTCCGGGTTCTTGCGCCACCCTTGCGTGCTGGACAGCTCGTAGGGATCGAAGCGGGCCCACAGTCCGTTCTTGTCGTCACGGAATGTCGGCACCCCGCTTTCCGCGGAGATCCCCGCGCCGCTGAGCACAGTTACTCGCATCCCACAAACATAGTCGCGGTTGCGACATACTGAAGACGTGGAGCTGCGGGATTGGCTGAAGGTCGATGTCAAGGCGGGCAAACCGCTGTTCGACCAGCTCAGAACCCAGGTCATCGATGGGGTCCGGGCCGGCGCGTTGCCGCCCGGTTCCCGCCTCCCGACGGTGCGTGATCTGGCGGGTCAGCTGGGCGTCGCGGCAAACACGGTGGCCCGCGCCTACCGCGAGCTCGAGTCCGCGGCGATCGTCGAAACGCGCGGGCGCTTCGGCACTTTCATCTCCCGATTCGATCCGACCGACGCGGCGATGGCCGCCGCCGCCAAGGAATACGTCGACGTGGCCAAGGCGTTGGGGCTGACCAAGTCCGACGCGATGCGCTATTTGACCAACGTGCCGGACGACTGAGCGCGCTTGGCGCGCCGGGTGTTAGCGCAACACCTTGGCCAGGGTGCGCAGGTTGCGGGTCGTCGTCGAGGATTTGTAGCGCGCCTTGCCCATCGTCTTGCCGATCGTGCTGTTCAGCGTGCTGCCTTTGGGAACCTGCCAATAGAGGACGCCGTCGCCGCGGGCGATCTTCTCGTCGGCGCCCGCGTCCTTGTCCAGGGCCGCGAGCTCGTCCAGCACGGCGGCATCGGCGACGAACGTGACGTAGGACTGATACCCGTCGACCTCGCGCCCGAACGGATAGGCCTCGTCGAGGGCGCGCACCGTTTCGAGGTCGTAGACCAGCACCCACGCGTCGTAGCCGAACCTCTCGCGCAGCGTGGCTTCGGCCTTGTCGCGCACCGACGCCGCCGCGGCCGACGATTCCAGCAGCACGTTGCCGCTGGCCAAGATCGTGCGGACATTGTCGAACCCGGCCTCGGTCAACGCGCTCGCGACCTCGGCCATCTTGAGGTTGACGCCGCCGACGTTGACGCCGCGCAGGAACGCCGCGTATTTGGTCATGCCCCAATTTGACCACGACGTAGGCTTTCGGCATGGGACGCCAAGTCTTCGACGACAAACTGTTGGCCGTGATCAGTGGGAACTCCCTCGGGGTGCTGGCCACCATCAAGCGCGACGGGCGGCCCCAGCTGTCGAACGTGAGCTATCACTTCGACCCGCGGGAAATGGTGGTGCGGGTGTCCATCACGGAGCCTCGGGCCAAAACCCGCAACCTGCGCCGCGACCCGCGGGCTTCGATCCTGGTCGACGCCGATGACGGATGGTCGTACGCCGTCGCCGAGGGCACCGCGGAGCTGACTCCCCCCGCGGCCGCACCCGACGATGACACCGTCGAGGCGCTGATTGCCTTGTATCGCAACATCGCCGGTGAGCATCCGGACTGGGACGACTACCGGCAGGCGATGGTCACCGACCGGCGGGTGGTGATGACGCTGCGGATCTCGCACGTATACGGCATGCCACCCGGCAAGCGGTAAAACCGCAAGCCAGGCCGGGCCGCGCAGGCTAGGCTGCCGGTATGGCCGAATCAGACCCCCAACAAGCGGACGACACGAAGCGCAAGTTCCGTGAGGCCCTCGATCGCAAGAAGGCCAAGTCGGCGGGCGCATCCGATCACAAAGACGGTGGCGACAAGCACTCGCGGGTGCACGGTCCGGTGGAAAATCGCCGCGAATTCCGTCGCAAGAGCGGGTGATTCGGGGGTAACCGGGCTGCGCCGTCCGGGTGGCGGTCAGTGCTGGTGATGGTGAATATTCCCTGTGGCGATCGCCCAGATGAACCACCCGAAAAACACCGTCGTGGCAGCGATTATCAACGCGGCGAACGCGATCCCGACCACCTTCATGAATTTTGCTTCGCTGTCGAGCGCGCCGGAGGCATACTCGTCGACTACGAGGGTCGCCAAGCCGAATGTCCCCACAAGGCTGCGCCATTCGGCGTCCGTGACCACGTGCATGGGTCTGCGTTCGACCCGATCGTGGCGGTACGCGTGGTCCAAATCAAGTGGCCGTGCCTTACGGCGCCAGGCGTACCGAAATTGGTGTCCGGTCCACGTCGTCACGCGCATCGGCAGGATTCCGATTCTCACGTCCAGCGAGCCGGGTCCCTCGAGGAGCAGTAGCGGCTGGGTGTAGAGCCTCCTTGTCGATTCGGAAGACTGGTCCATCGGGGCGTAAGTCCCCGGTGTCGCGGTGACCTCTCGAATCGCGGCGGAGCTGATCAGCGCGTCGCTGGCCGGGTCGACGACCGAGACCGTTTCCTCGCCGACGTCGATGGCCAGCAGCGGTTGCTGGGCGAATAGCTTGACCGTGTCGTCTTCGAGCGCGCGTTGCTGGTAGCTGAACTTTTCCGGCTTGGCGAATAGCAGGTAGCGGGTGGTTGCCGCCGATTCGTCTTTGGTGCTCACCCCGAAAGAATCCCACTCTCAGGCTCGCGGCGGTGCAAAGAGGCCGATCGACGGATCGGTCTGGCCTGGTTGGCCGCGCAGGCTTCCCCGGGTGCTGGGGTGTCCGAAGTCCACTTGGGATGGGTCGTTCTGGTATGCCCAGTCCGCCACGATCGTGCGTTGACTGAACCTCCAACGGCCGTCGTGTTTGGTGTACGTGTCCAGGTACCGGCCGCCGATGATGACGTCCAAGTCGTGTTCGGGACCGGCGAAGGTATGAAACACCAGACAGTAGATCTCACCGCGGGCCGTGTCGCCGTCGATCACGAAGTTCGTTGTGGTGATGTTATGTTGGGAGACACGCACATACGGTTCGGCGGCCTGTAGTTGTGCGATGAACTCTTCGACGCCGCCCGTCGAGAATGAGCCGTGTGCGTCGGTCGCGTCGGGGTGGTACAGGTTTCGGAGCGCCTCATAATCCGCGCGGTCGACGGCCCGGCAATAGGCGGTGACGAGCTGATGCAGTTCGTCGCGGGCGAGCATCGTTGTCAATCTGGCTTCATCCACCATCGCGCCACGATAACCCGGTGGTTGGGTGCCGGGCGTCGGTCGTAGGGTGTTGGGCGGAAGGAAGGTCGTTGACAGTGAAACTTTGCCTCGCTCAAGACCCGGCCGCCGACGCGCTGCTGGACGACGACCCATTCGCGTTGCTCGTCGGCATGCTCCTGGACCAACAGGTGCCGTTCGAGACGGCCTTCGCCGGCCCGAAGAAGATCGCGGACCGGATGGGCGGCTTGGACGCGGCCCAGATCGCCGACTATGACCCGGACAAGTTCGCCGCGCTGTGCTCGGAAAGGCCTGCGGTGCACCGCTTTCCGGGGTCGATGGCCAAGCGGATCCAGGCGCTGGCGCAGATCATCGTGGACCGCTATGACGGCGACGCCGCCGGGTTGTGGACGGCCGGTGCCCCCGACGGGCACGAACTGCTGCGGCGGCTCAAGGGGCTGCCCGGTTTCGGCGAGCAGAAGGCGAAGATCTTCCTGGCGCTGCTCGGCAAGCAGTACGGCGTGACGCCGACGGGATGGCGGCAGGCGGCCGGAGACTTCGGCAAAGCCGGAACCCACCTGTCCGTCGCCGACATCGTCGACGCGCAGTCCCTCGGGAAGGTGCGGTCGTACAAGAAGCAGATGAAAGCAGCAGCGAAGGGAAAGGCGGCAACGTGAAGACACACATAACGTGTCCGTGTGGCGAAGCCATCGTCGGCAAGGACGAGGACGAACTGGTCGAGCTGACCCAGGCCCACCTCGCCAGTGCCCACCCGGGCCTCGAGTACGACCGCGACGCCATCTTGTTCATGGCGTACTAGTCAGCCGCCTCGCGTGTCCGACAGCTGACGCAGGACGCGCAGAAACAGGCGCCGGTCATCGGCCGACAGCGTCCCGAGCCAGCGCTCCTCGCCGCGCTGAATGTCTTGCTGCGCGGCATCTTTCGCGGCCCGGCCCGCATCAGTGAGCGCAAGCAGCCGCACCCGCCGGTCGTCCGGGTCGGGACGGCGCTCGATGTAACCCCGGTTCTGTAACTCGTCGAGTGTGGGGATGATGCGGGTCTTGTCGGCGCCGATCGCCTCCGCGAGCGCGGCTTGACTGCGCACCGGCGAACGATCGAGCGCGCTCAGCACGACGTAGCCCCACATCGACAACCCGTGCGCTTCCAGCACGGGAATCTCGGCGGCGACCATTTCCCGAACCAGCGGCCCCATCATCGCGGCGAGATCGGGACGCCGTGAGGTCGGTGCCATGGGGGAAGCGTAGCCGTTGACAGATAATACGCGTACGCATATCGTATGCTGATGCATACTATTTCTGACGTTCGACCCTTCCACCGAGCCGCAGTGCAGGCGTCCGTCGACGTCGTCGCGGCGGTCACCCGCGACGATCTAGGTCGGCCGACACCCTGTGCGGGCTGGAACCTGCTCGACCTGCTCTCCCACATGACCGTGCAACATCAGGGGTTCGCCGCGGCCGCGCGTGGCGGCGGGGACAGCCCGACCATCTGGGCGCCGGACCGCGTGGCCGACGCCGTAGCGGCCGATCCCGCCGGCACCTACGCCGCGGCCGCCGCCGACGTGCTTGACGCGTTCGCCGTCGACGGGGTGCTCGACGCCACGTTCTCCTTGCCCGAGTTCGGGCCCGGGGCGACCTTCCCCGGTGCGGTCGCGATCGGTTTCCATTTTGTCGATTACGTGGTGCACGGTTGGGATGTCGCCCGCAGCATCGGCGCCCAATTCGCGCTCCCGGACGACGTTCTGGCCGCCGTGCTACCGCTGGTGTTCGTCGTTCCGGATGGCGACTACCGCACTATTGCCGGCGCGCCGTTCGGGCCGGCCCTAACCGCGCCCGGCGGCGCAACCGACCTCGACCGCATTCTCAGCCACCTCGGCCGCACGCCCGACTGGCTGCCAGTTCCGTTCTAGGGCACCACCGTCGAGCCGATGGTGGGCATGAACTGGCACTGCTTTTCCTTGGTGGTGACCTGCCCGAAGATCGTCGACATGATGCTGCCCGAGCCGGTGTCGACGATCGCCGTCAGCGTCGTCGGACCGTCCCCGTTGATGTCGGTGCGCGGCTTGAGGGTGACCGTTCCGGACTTGCCGGTGGTCAGGTTCACCCAGGTGACGTTCAGCGGTAGCTTCTGCACCTCCGCGGGGCCCGGCGTGCCGACCGCGGTGAACACGTAGGCGGTCTGGCCGGGCCCGGGTCCCGGCGTCGGAATCTTGGCCGGCCCCGCCACCGACAGGGCGGTCGCGATCGCACTACTGCCGTCCGCAAGGCAATTGGTGCCGATCGAGGGATACATGAAGTCCTGCGTGGGCGGGGCGTCCGGTCCCAGACCGGGCGCGGGAGGTGCCGGCGCGGGAGCCGGCGCGGCGCCCGGCGCGGGAGCCGGGGAAGCGGCGGCGACGGGCTCTGCGGGTCCGGGAGCGGGTGCGGCAGCCGGTGCGGGCGCCGGTGCCGGCGCAGCCGCGGGGCCGGGACCGGCGGCGTGCGCCGGATCGATGCCCGGCGGCAGGTGCGACTGCAGTCCGGGCTCGATGCCCAGCGGCGGCACGTGTTGCACCGCCGCGGTGTCGGGCGGGGTGGCGACACCCGGCGCAGGCGCCGGCGCACCGGGCACCGGCGAACCCGGCTCCTGCACAAAGTGATCCACCGACGCCGCAACGTTTTTGGCTTCGGTGGGCGCGGTCGGACTGTGGGTGAAAGCTTGCGCGGCGGCCATGAGCAGCTGTGTCGCCTGCCCGGGATTGCTGGCTGCTTGCTGGATGATCGGGCTCAGCTCCGAAAGCGCCGGGAGGCCCGGTAATTGCTGGCTGGAGTTCGCCTGCGGTGTGGGCAGCGGTGCCGCCGGGTCCGCCGCCGCGCTCGGGCAGAACCCGAGCGCGGCAGCCGACGCCGTGACGACAGCGGCCAACCCTTTGGACAGATTCCGAGTGCTTACCACGATGCCCTCCGGTCTAGGTTGTGGATTTGCCGTCTAACGGATTGCTCAGGGAATGGCCGAGAGCAGCGGCGCCATCGGGTTGGTGAGCGTCGGCAGCGCCGGTACGGCCGGGGCGGCCGGGACCGCCGGAGCCGCCGGCGCCTGCCCGGTGGCGAGCGCCGTCAGATCCTGCGGAAGCGTCAGCTGCGCGGGCACGTTGACCGGCAGGCCGGACGGCAGCGCCGGCATGTCGACCTTCGCCTGGGGGAGCTGAGGGGTCGGGGGCGTCGCGGGCGCCGCCGGTGCCGACAGCCCGGGGATGGCCGGGAGGCCCGGAATCGACGGAGCGGCCGGGGCGGCGGGTGCCGCCGGCGCCTGCTGCGTCAGGCCCGGGATCGAGCCGAGCCCCGGGATCGCCGACGTTGCCGACGGAGCCGTGGGCGCCGCGGGCGGGGTAAGCCCCGGGATCGAGCCGAGTCCCGGGATCGCCGACGTGGGCGCCGAGGGCGCCACGGGCGAGGTCGCCGAGGGCAACCCCGGGAAGGTGAGGCCGGGCGCGGCCGGCGCCGCCGGGGGCGTCGCGCCGAGCGCGGTCGCGAGGTTTTGCAGGATTTGCGGCGCGTTGGCCACCGAACTCATCAGCTGTTGCGGAATGTTCGGCACGGCCGGGGCCGGCACGGGGTCGGCGTGGGCGATACCGCCCGTCAGTAGCGCGGCGGACGAACCGACTACGACGGCGGTCGCTCGCAAATAGGTCCAAATGGTTGACATGACTCTCCCTGGTGATCGACGACGGGTCCGTGGCCGAAGTTACTTTGATACTGGTGTGACTCAAGTGACACGTGTGGCATTTATTCGATCGTTACCGATACGAGTGACGGCGGTGACCGGGCGGGTGCCGCGATCGCTAAAGTCGGGCTGATAGACACCACCTCGACCGCCGCCCCGGCGGCTCCCCTCCACCGGCGGCTGGGGGGTCCGCTTCAGGCGGCCGCGCCGGCGCTGCTGGCCGTGAGCGTCCTCGCGCGGCTCGCCTGGACCTACCTGGTGCCCAACGGCGCGAACTTCGTCGACCTGCACGTCTATCTCGGCGGCGCGGCCGCCATCGCCCACCCCGGCACGCTGTACAGCTACGTGTACGCCGACCAGACGCCCGATTTCCCGCTGCCGTTCACGTATCCGCCGTTCGCGGCGGTCGTCTTCTACCCGCTGCACCTGTTGCCCTTCGGGCCGGTCGCATTCCTGTGGCAGATTGCGACGATGGCCGCGTTGTACGGCGCGATCCGGGTCAGCCAGCGCATCATGGGTGTCCCCGCCGGCGCCGGTCAGCGCCTGGCGATGTTGTGGACCGCGGTCACCCTCTGGATCGAGCCGCTGCGCAACACATTCGACTACGGGCAGGTCAACGTGCTGCTCATGCTGGCGGTCCTATGGGCGGTCGCTACGTCGCGGTGGTGGCTATCGGGGCTGCTGATCGGCGTGGCGGCCGGGATCAAGTTGACGCCCGCGATCGCCGGCGTCTACCTGGTCGGCGTTCGGCGCTGGGGCGCGGCGGTATTTTCGGCGGCCGTGTTCCTGGCGACCGTCGGCGTGTCGGCTCTGATCGTGGGGGATCAGACCGGCTACTACTTCACCAAGCTGCTGGGTGATGCGCGCCGGGTCGGCCCGATCGGCACCTCGTTCAATCAATCCTGGCGCGGCGGCATCTCCCGGATCCTGGGCCATGACGCCGGCTTCGGTCCCCTGGTTCTGGCCGCCATCGCCGTCACTGCCGTGCTGGCCCTCCTGGCGTGGCGTGCGCTCGACGGGTCCGATCGGCTGGGCAAGCTGCTGGTGGTCGAGTTGTTCGGGCTGCTGCTCTCGCCGATCTCGTGGTCTCACCACTGGGTGTGGTTGGTGCCCTTGATGGTCTGGGCGATACACGGGCCGCCACGCGGGCGGCCGGGCGCCCGCGTCGTGGGGTGGGGCTGGCTGGCGCTCACGATCATCGGCGTGCCCTGGTTGCTGAGCTTCGCGCAACCGAGCATCTGGCAGATAGGCCGGCCGTGGTTCCTGGCCTGGGCGGGGTTGGCCTACATCGTGGCGGCGGTGGCGACGCTCATCTGGATCGCGGCCACCGGCCGACGCGAGGCAGGGTCGACGGATTAGTCCCCGACGATCCCGTCGATGTCGCGCGCCATGTCGAGGTCGTTCTGCGTGATGCCACCCGCGGAATGCGTGACCAAGGCAAAAGTCACTGTGCGCCAACGGATATCGATGTCCGGGTGATGGTCCTTGCTCTCGGCATGCTCGGCTACCCGGCGCACTGCGCCGATGCCGTCGAGAAACGTCGGGAACTTGATCGACCGGCGCAAGGCGCCGCCGGAACGCTCCCAGCCGTTGAGTTCGGGCAGTGCGGCGTCTACTTGCTCATCCGTTAACACGGCCATAACTCGAACCTTTCCTTATTCCCAAAACCGTTTTCCTGACTCGGGCTTTCGATTTCCGCGACCGAGAATTACCCCCTCCGTCATTCGTGAAACGCGCCCTGGAAAGTCGGTTTTACGGGCGCGAGCCGCCCCGCCGAACCGGGCTGCCACCCCTATTCGCTCGGCCGGGATTATGACCGCGTGAGCAGCCTGCGGCGGCGGCGGAGGAGGGGGCGGCGCGGAAAAACTAAAATTTGGTGTCATGAAAAATCGAATGGGCAGGCCATGGCACTCCGCC
>NZ_LZIC01000139.1 GCF_001667185.1 Mycobacterium sp. 852002-50816_SCH5313054-b
TTCGGGGGGACGTCGGTGGCGCCCATGGAGTTCGACATGTCGATGACCAGCACCACCACCGCGCGGTTGCGCGGGATGCGCATGTCGTGCGTGGGAGTGGCCAGGGCGACGGTCAACAGCAGCAGGGAAAACAGCGAAACCGCGATCGGCAGGTGGCGCCACCACGATTGCGGTACCTCGGACTCGGTGAACCGGCGCAGGCGCCGCCGGCGCCGGGCCTGCGCCACGACGTAGACGGCGAGCAGCGCCAGCGGGACCAAAGCAAACAGCAGCATGGCCGGACGCTGGAACCCGTACAGGGGCAGCGGGCCGATGCCGGGAAGTGACACCTGCGCCAGTAAAGAGCAGTCTTGGGGGCCCGTCAAACGCGGCGGCTCCCGGGCCTACTCGCGCCTATTCGCGCCTGAGCCGACCCTCGACGAATTGCTCCAGCTTCTCCCACTCGCGCACCGCAGCGGCGTAGGGCGGTCCGGGCTTGGTGACCGACCCCGGCTCCAGCACGGAGGCCACCAGCTTGCCCAGGGGCCGGCCGATGTCGAGCGCCTTGTCCACCGCGGGATCCTCGGAGTAGTCACCGATGTCGCGGAGCAGCTCGACGGCCAAATCGAGCTGATCGCGATCCACCGCGTCCGGCCCGTCGCCGAAGTCGTCGGCCAGCCCGCTCAGCACGTAGATGTTGTCGTCGGTGATGTCGACCGACAGCGAGCCGTCGGTCGCGGCAGTGCGGATGTCGTCGTAGGTGCTCAGGTCCGACAAGTCGTGGTCGTGCTCGTCGGCGAGGTAGCGGGCCAGCGCCCGCTCGGAGGTGAACACGCTGATGCGGCCGTTGCGGCCCAGGAAGATCGGGCGGTCGTCCAGGTAGCAGCGCAGCGTGTACAACGTCCCGGCGCTCGTGATGATGCGGATCGGGTCGATACCCACCTGAACCCAGAAGTCCTCGGCGCCGCCCAGCACGACGGTGTCGCCGGCGGCGCGGTCTTCTTCGTCCTCTTCGTCCGCGGGCTCCTCGGCGGCGTCCTCGGCTTCCCCGTCCTCGGCCACATCCTCGGAGTCGTCGGTCTCCTCGCCCGCAGCGTCTTCCTCGGTCTCTTCCTCGGGCTCGTCGGGCTCCTCGTCCAGCTCCTCGGCGGCCTTGGCCGCGTACTCGACGTCGACCTCGGGAGTGCTGACGATCTGGTCGATCGCGCCGAGCACGTCGTCCCAGCTTCGCGCGATGACCTCGGCGATCGCATTCCAGCGCTTTTGACCCGCCTTCCCGGTGAAGGTGTCGATTCCGCCGGCCACCGTGCCCAGGGTGGGGTTGCCGTTGAAGAACTTCGCCACCGCCGGCAGCTCGCACACCGATCCGACGGACGACACGATCGCCAGCGTGCCCGCCAGCGCGCTGACCGATTCCTCGGTGGGCTTCTCCGACACCAGCTCCTCGACGGCGACCAGATCGAACTGCCTGTCTTCGGCCGGTTCGAAGCTGTGCGCGTGCGCCGAGGTCAGGTCCTGCCACGCCGGGTGGTCCACCAGATCGTTGTCGGTGTTGGTGCGCACGAAGGCGACCAGGTCGGCGACGTTCTCGAACGCGTACAGGTCCTCGTCCTTGCCGAGGAACGCCTCCCACTCGTCGCCGGCGTCGCGCCAGCGGGGCGCCCACACGGTGTAGCGGTCGCCTTCGGACAGGCTCAGGCGGATGGGCACGAGGTCAGCAGCCATGCGGCACACAATAGCGACGGGCGGGTGAGCAGCGGGTCAGCGGGCCATCGGGTCAGGCGGCCCAGATGGTCGCGATCGGCGCGGCTCCGGCGGCATAGCCGAGCTTGGGCAGCCCGTACATCTGCTCCAGCGTGGCAAGCACGCTGTAGTGGTTGATCTGCTCGGTGTAGGTGCCGGGCTGCACGTGCCCGCCGTAGATGATCGTCGGGATCTGGTTGTGGGGTCCGCCGTCGTCCTCGTCCCACGTCACGATGAGCAGGCTGTTGTTGGCCGCCGCCCAGTTGGCGTAGCCCGACAGCTCCCGGCTCAGCCAGGCGTCGCCCTGCGCGATCGAGCCGTCGTGCATGTTGTCGTCGTTGTTGGGGATGACGAACGACACGGTCGGCAGGGCGGCGTAGTTGCCCATCGGAAAGGCCGAGAACGGCAGCGAGGTGGCCGCCGGCACGTTGGTGAAGTTGGCCCACGGCACGTGTTTGCGCGCGTACTTGCCCGCGCTGCACACCGTCGAGCCGACCGCGGGCAGGCCTTCGGCGTAACCGGCGAATGTGTAGCCGGCGGAGAGCAATTCGGAGGCCAGGTTGGGAGTGGCGCCGCCGTTGACCGGGCACGAGTCGCTGGTCACCCCGAGGGTACTGCCGGCGAACAGCGCCAGGTAGTTCGGCTCGCTGGGGTGCGTCTCGGCGAAGGACTCGGCCATGTTCGCCCCGCCCGCGGCCAGCGCGTTGATGAACGGCGCCGACTTGTTGCCGATGATGTGGGCCTGGGCGCGGTTCTCTTCGATGACGATCAACACGTGCGCGGGTTGCGGGAGCGCGGCCGCCGCGAGGCTCACCCGGGGCACCGACGGGATGACCACCAGCGCCGCCAGCACGGCGGCGCCGACCAGGCTCTTGATTGTGCTCAGCACGTCGGGAGTATATGAGCGGATTCGGCCCGCGGACGGCGCCGCGCGAGCGTGTCAGCGTTGCCGGTCGCAATCGTTATATTCGCAATCGTTATATAGGGTCACATCCCGTGGAGGTGCGCGTCGTCGATCACCCGCTGGCCCTGTCCCGGCTGACGGCCTTGCGCGACGAACGCACCGATAACGCCCACTTCCGCGCCGGCTTGCGCGACCTGACCGCGATGCTGGTGTACGAGGCCACCCGGGACGCCGGCCGCGAGACGTTCCCGATCCGCACGCCCCTTGCCGAGACGCTCGGGGTGCGGCTGGCCAACCCGCCGCTGTTGGTGCCCGTGCTGCGCGCCGGGCTGGGCATGGTCGACCAGGCGCTCGCGCTGCTGCCCGAGGCCCGGGTGGGGTTCGTCGGCGTGGCCCGCGACGAGGAAACCCACCTGCCGAGCGGGTACCTGGAATCGCTGCCCGACGACCTGAGCGAAACGCCGGTGCTGGTGCTCGATCCGATGCTGGCCACCGGCGGGTCGTTGACGCACACGATCGGCCTGCTGCACCGCCGCGGGGCGTCGGACATCGCCGTGCTGTGCGTGGTGGCCGCGCCGGAAGGCGTTGCGGCGCTGGAGAAGGCGGCGCCGGACGCGCGACTCTTCACCGTGGCCGTCGACGACGGGCTCAACGAGATCGCCTATATCGTGCCCGGTCTCGGCGATGCGGGCGACCGCCAATTCGGGCCCCGCTAGTTCACCAGGCTTGAACTTCTGCGACCAGCTCGTCGCGCAGCGCCCGTGCGCGCTCCCGGGCGCCTCGCAGATCGTCGGCCGGCGCACAGCGAATCTCGATGTAGCACTTCAACTTCGGCTCGGTGCCCGACGGCCGCACCACCACGCGGGCCGAGGTCGCGTCGTCGCCGCCGGCGAAGATCAGTGCGTCGGTGATGTCGGTGAGCTCGGCGGCCAGGCCGGCCAGCGACCGCGGCGGGGCCGCGCGCAGCCGCCGCATCACCTCGGCGGCCTCGTCGGCGTCGGTGACGCGGCGCGACACCGCCGCGACGTCGTGCACGCCGTGGCGGCGGGCCAGGTCGTCGAGCAGGTCGGGCACCGAACGGCCCTGCCCCTGCAGCGCGGCCACCAGGTCGCACACCAGCACCGCGGCGCTGATGCCGTCCTTGTCGCGCACGGCATCCGGGTCGACGCAGTGGCCGATCGCTTCCTCGTAGGCGTACACCAACGCTTTACCCGGCACGTTCGCGTCGGCGCGCGCCAGCCACTTGAAGCCGGTGAGGGTCTCGACGTGCGTCGCGCCGTAGTGCGCGGCGATCGCCGCCAGCATCCGCGACGACACCACGGTGCTGGCCACCACCGCGGCGCCGGCGTCCGGCTCGCGGGACAGGATGTAATCGCCGAGCAGCCAACCGGTTTCGTCGCCGGACAGCATCCGCCAGCCCGATCCGGTGGGGATACCGACCGCGCACCGGTCGGCGTCGGGGTCGAGCGCGATCGCGACGTCGGCCGTCGTCTCGGCGGCCAGGGTGAGCAGCGCGTCGCTGGCGCCGGGCTCCTCGGGGTTGGGGAACGCGACCGTCGGGAAGTCGGGGTCGGGCGCGAACTGCGCGCCGACGGTGTGCACCTCGTGAAATCCCGCGCGGCGCAGGGCTTCCACGGCCACCGCTCCGCCGACCCCGTGCAGCGGGGTCAGCGCCACCCGCACCGAACCGGAGCAGCGCCGAACCCCGGCCGCGCGCTCGAGGTAGCGCTCGACCAGGTCGGTGTCGGCGGGTTCGACTGGGCGCCTGGTGATCTCGTCGGGCGGGGGAGCGGCGGCCATCGCGGCTTCGATCCGGCGATCGGTGGGGGAGACGATCTGGACACCGCCGGAGAAGTACACCTTGTAGCCGTTGTCGGTCGGCGGGTTGTGCGACGCCGTGATCTGCACCCCGGCGGCGGCGCCGGTGTGGCGCACCGCGAACGCGACCACCGGCGTGGGCACCGGCCCGGGCAGCATCAGCACCGGAAAGTCCTGGGCGGCAAGTACTTCGGCCGTCACCGTGGCGAACAGCGCCGAACCGTGCCTGGCATCGCGGCCGACGATCACCGGCGAGCCCGCCAGCCCGCCCTCGCTGAGCACGCGCGCCACCGCCCACGTCGCGCGCGCGACCACCGCGGCGTTCATGGCGTCGGGCCCGTCGCGCACCGGGCCGCGCAGCCCCGCGGTGCCGAATCGAAGTGGGCGGGACGGTGGCACGCCGCTACAACCGCGCCACGACGTCGGCCAGCAGGGCGCCCATCCGGCTGGCCGCCGCGGCGCCGGCGGCCAGCACCTCGGCGTGGCTGAGCGGCGCACCGCTGATCCCGGCGGCCAGGTTGGTCACCAGCGAAACCCCCAGCACCTCGGCGCCGGCCTCCCGGGCCGCGATCGTCTCGTGCACCGTCGACATGCCGACCAGGTCGGCGCCCAGCGTCTGCAGCATCCGGACCTCCGCCGGGGTCTCGTAGTGCGGTCCGGGCAGCCCGGCGTAGACGCCCTCGGTCAGCGCCGGCTCGCCCTGACGGGCCAGCTCGCGCAGCCGCGGCGCGTACGCGTCGGTCAGGTCGACGAAGCGCGGGCCGACCAGCGGCGAGCGGCCGGTGAGGTTCAGGTGGTCACTGATCAGCACGGGCTGGCCCGCCGCCATGTCCGGGCGCAGGCCGCCGGCCGCGTTGGTCAGCACGACGACGCGCACGCCCGCGGCGCAGGCAGCCCGCACCGGGTGCACGACGTGGCACAGGTCGTGCCCCTCGTAGGCGTGCACGCGACCGACCATCACCAGCACCCGCTGTGCGCCGATGCGCATCGACAACAGCTCACCCGTGTGCCCGATCGCGCTCGGTGGGGCGAACCCCGGCAGTTCGGCCTGGGGCAGCGTGGCGGTCGGGGAACCCAGCGCCGCCGCCGCGGGCCGCCACCCCGACCCGAGGACGATGGCGACGTCGTGCTCGGCGACCCCGGTGCGCTCGGCGATGGCCCGCGCCGCCAGCCGCGCGAGGTCGTCGGGATCGGGCAGGGGTTCGGCCACAGTCGGCGAGCTTAGCCCGGTGTATGTGAGGATCGGCCGTATGCGTCGTCCTTGGTCTTCGATTCCTGGTCTCATCGCCGCCGTCGCGGTGTCGGTGGGCGCCATCACGAGCGGGCCGGCACCGGCGGCGGCGGCCGACGCGTGCCCGGATGTCCAGCTCATCTTCGCCCGCGGCACCGCCGAGCCGCCCGGACTGGGGGCAGTAGGCGATGCGCTGTTCGCCGCGCTGCAGCCCGCCCTCGGCGCGCGCAGCGTCGACGCCTATCCGGTGAATTACCCGGCCAGCTATAACTTTTTGACCACCGCCGACGGCGCCAACGACGCGCGCGATCACATCGCCGCGATGGTCGCGCAGTGCCCGGCGACGCGGCTGGTGCTCGGCGGCTTCTCGCAGGGTGCCGCCGCGGTGTCGATGCTGGCGGGGGTGCCGCCCGTGGGGCAGCGCATCGGCAACTTCGGGTCGGCTCCTGCGCTGGATCCCGGTCTGGCCGACAAGGTGCGGGCGGTTGCGGTGTTCGGCAATCCCGGCAACCGCTTTAATACGCCCCTGTCGACAACGGGGGCGTTCGCCGGTCGCGCCATCGACTTGTGCAGCCCCGGTGATCCCGTCTGCGTCGTCGGCGGCCGCGACCGCGACGCGCACCACGACTATGAGATACCGCCCTATCCCGGCCAGGCGGCGGGGTTCATCGCCGGAGTGCTCTAACCCCCCAGAAGGTTCCGCAGGTTGGAGATGCCCGAGGTGAAGCCCGTCGGCGCGTTGTTCAGGACGCCGCTGATCTCGGCGATGCCCGAGTTGAACAGACCCGAGACGTAGTCGCCGGCGTTTCCTATCCCGGACGCGTTGTCGCCGGAGTTGTTGAACCCCGAGCTGTCGACGCCGAGGTTCCCGAAACCCGAACTGGCGCCGGACCCGGTGAACAGGTTGCCCACCCCGGTGTTGAGGTCGCCCGAGTTGAAGATCCCGGTGTTGATGCTGCCCGAGTTGAACAACCCCGTGTTGAAGTTGCCCGCGTTGAAGCCGCCGGTGTTGTAGTCGCCGGAGTTGAACATTCCCGTGTCGGTCGATCCGGAGTTGAACAGCCCGGTGGCGAACGCTCCGGAGTTGGCGAGGCCCGAGTTGAACTGACCCGAGTTGCCGAAGCCGATGTTGCCGTTGCCCGAGTTGAAGAAGCCGATGTTGTTGGTGCCCGAGTTGCCGAAGCCGATGTTGCCGGTGCCGGAGTTCAGGCCGCCGAACCCGATCTGATGGTTGCCGGTGAGGCCGATGCCGATGTTTCCGGTGCCGCTGTTGCCGAAGCCGAAATTCCCGGAGCCGAAGTTGCCGAAGCCGAAGTTGTTGCTGCCGTTGTTGCCGAACCCGAGGTTGTAGCCGCCGATGTTGCCGCTGCCCAGGTTCCAGCTGCCGTTGTTGCCGCTGCCGAAGTTGAGGCTGCCGATGTTGCCGCTGCCCAGGTTCCAGAAGCCGAAGTTGCCGCTGCCGAAGTTCACGTCGCCGAGGTTGCCGCTGCCCAGCAGGTTGATCTGGCCATTGTTGCCGCTGCCCAGGTTCCAGGCCTGAGTGTTCCCGATGCCCAGGGTCAGCAGCTTGGCGTTGCCGATACCCAGGAAGTTGAATCCCGGGATGTTGTCCAGGAATCCGAAGATACTGTCCAAGGGCTGCAGCGCCAACGGTAGCTCGGCGGCCGCCGCCGACGCGCCGGCGTGATAGTCGACCATCGCCGCGACGTCCTGGGCCCACATCTGTTCGTACTCGGCCTCGGTGGCCGCGATCGCCGGGGCGTTCTGGCCGAACAGGTTCGACACCACCAGCGACACCAGGTCGGTGCGATTGGCCGCAACCACCGCCGGGTGCACCGTCGCCGCCAACGTGGACTCGAACACCGCCGCGACGGACTGCGCCTGCGCGGACGCGTTCTGGGCCTGGGCCGAGGCCGCGCTCAGGAAACCCGCGTAGGGGGTGGCCGCCGACATCATCGCCGCAGACGCCGGGCCCTGCCAGGCCTGCTGCGTGAGGCCGGAAGTCACCGACGCGAACGACGACGCCGCCGACGCGAGCTCGGAGGCCAGGCCGTCCCAGGCCGCCGCCGCCTCTAACATCGGCGCCGACCCCGCGCCTACGAACATCCGCAGCGAGTTGATCTCCGGGGGCAGCACCAAAAAGCTCATCACGGATCCTTCGGCTGAGACTGCGTTAAACAGATGTCATAGAGATAGCAGAGTTACATACTTTTAGTCCAGTGGAGTGGCGAACACCATAGTAATCGGTTTGGTGAGTGCGCGCAGCGCGTCGGAACGAGTTCGGGGTGACGGAACCGAATCGCGGCGGTGGGATACTGCGAGAGTGCCCGCTCGCTCGTTAGACCACCCGTTAGGTCGCGTTGAGGATGTCGTGCGGCGACGTGGCGCCGACCTCGTCGAGTTGTCCCACGCCATCCATGCCGAGCCCGAGCTCGCGTTCGCCGAGCACCGCAGCTGCGCCAAGGCGCAGGCGCTGGTCGCCGAGCGCGGTTTCGAGATCACCGCCCGCGCAGGCGGTCTGGACACCGCGTTCCGCGCGGACTTCGGCAGCGGACCGCTGGTCGTCGGGGTGTGCGCGGAGTACGACGCGCTGCCAGAGATCGGGCACGCCTGCGGCCACAACATCATCGCCGCGTCGGCGGTGGGGGCCGCGCTGGCGCTGGCCGAGGTCGCCGAGGACCTGGGGCTGCGGGTCGCGCTGCTGGGCACACCCGCCGAGGAGGCCGGCGGCGGCAAGGCGCTACTGCTCGAGGCCGGGACGTTCGACGACGTCGCGGTGGCGGTGATGGTGCATCCCGGGCCGACCGACATCGCCGGGGCCCGCTCGCTGGCGTTGTCGGAAGTGACGGTCGACTACCGCGGCAAGGAATCGCACGCGGCCGTCGCGCCGTTCCTCGGGCTCAACGCCGCCGACGCCCTGACCGTCGCGCAGGTGGCCGTCGGGCTGCTGCGCCAGCAGTTGGCGCCGGGGCAACTGGTGCACGGGATCGTCACCAACGGCGGGCAGGCGGTCAACGTCATCCCCGGGCACACGACGCTGCAGTACGCGATGCGGGCGTTCGAATCCGAATCGCTGCGGCAGCTGGAGGGCAGGATGTACGCGTGCTTCGCCGCGGGCGCGCTGGCCGCGGGCTGCGAGTACGAGATCGACAGCCCAGCGCCGCCGTATGCCGAGCTCAACCCCGACCCCTGGCTGGCCGACGTCTTCCGGGACGAGATGCGCCGACTCGGGCGCGAGCCGGTGGCGGCCGAATTCGAGACGGCGCTGCCGATGGGCAGCACGGACATGGGCAACGTGACGCAGGTGCTGCCCGGGATCCACCCGGTGATCGGCGTCGACGCCGGCGGTGCCACCGTGCACCAGCGCGCATTCGCCGCCGCCGCCGCGGGTCCGAGCGCCGACCGCGCGGTCGTCGACGGCGCGATCATGTTGGCGCGCACCGTCGTCCACCTCGCCCAGACCCCCGGCGAACGCGACCGGGTGCTGGAGGCGCAACAGCGGCGAGGGGTACGCGCATGAGCCTCGTCGACAGCGCCGAGTCGTGGCTGGCCGCACACCACGACGACCTGGTCTCGTGGCGCCGGCACATCCACCGCTATCCCGAGCTGGGCCGCCAGGAGTACGCGACCACCCAGTTCGTCGCCGAACGGTTGGCCGACGCGGGGCTGAACCCGAAGGTGCTGCCCGGCGGGACCGGGCTGGTGTGCGACCTGGGGCCCGAGCACGAGCCGAGGATCGCGCTGCGGGCCGACATGGACGCGCTGCCCATGGCCGAGCGGACCGACGCGCCCTACACCTCGACGATGCCCAACGTCGCGCACGCCTGCGGGCACGACGCGCACACCGCCATCCTGCTGGGCACGGCGCTGGCGCTGGCGTCGGTGCCGGAGCTGCCGATCGGGGTGCGGTTGATCTTCCAGGCCGCCGAGGAGCTGATGCCGGGCGGGGCGATCGACGCGATAGCGGCCGGGGCGCTGTCCGGGGTGTCGCGGATCTTCGCCCTGCACTGCGATCCCCGGCTGGAGGTCGGCAAGATCGCGGTGCGGCAAGGCCCGATCACCTCGGCGGCCGACCAGCTGGAGATCGCGCTGTATTCGCCGGGCGGGCACACCTCGCGGCCGCACCTGACCGCCGACCTGGTCTATGGCCTCGGAACGCTGATCACCGGGCTGCCGGGGGTGCTGTCGCGCCGCATCGATCCGCGCAACGGGACGGTCTTGGTGTGGGGAGCCGTCAACGCCGGGGTGGCCCCCAACGCGATCCCGCAGACCGGCGTGTTGGCCGGCACCGTGCGCACGGCGAGCCGCCAGACCTGGGTCGCCTTGCAGGACATCATCCGCGAGACCGTGTCCGCGCTGCTGTCCCCGCTGGCGATCGAACACACGCTGCAGTACCGGCGCGGGGTGCCGCCGGTGGTCAACGAGGACGTCTCGACGCGCATCCTCACCCACGCCATCGAAGCCGTCGGCCCCGACGCACTGGCCGACACCCGGCAGTCCGGCGGCGGTGAGGACTTCTCCTGGTACCTGGAGGAGATCCCCGGCGCGATGGCGCGATTGGGCGTGTGGTCGGGCGAGGGCCCGCAGCTCGATTTGCACCAGCCCAACTTCGATCTCGACGAGCGGGCCCTGGCGATCGGGCTGCGCGTGATGGTCAACATCGTCGAGCAGGCGGCCCTTTTCTAAGGCCTGGTTGCCGCGAGCGCGCGTGTTTGTACGGCGACACGCCGTATAAGGCGGCATTCTAGGGACGCTCAGCATAGTGAATTGCCGTCCTCGCGCTGCGCCAAGACGATACCCGGCATGAACGCAGAGCTCGGCAGGTTGCTGGACATCCAGGGCGGAGTAGTGACTTCTGCTCAAGCGCTCACATTCTTGAGCCGCCGCGGGCTGGAAGCGGACCTGAAATGTGGTGCGCTGCAAAAGGTTTGGTATGGCGTCTACGGCCGCGGCGAGGTCACCACAGCGTTGCGACTGCGCGGGCTCGACCTGGCCGCCGGCACGGCGGTCGCGGCATGTCTGGGCACCGCCGCAGCGGCATACGGCTTCGACACCGAACGGACCGCCGATCTGCACGTGCTGAATCCCGGCGGTCGACGGCTGCGATCGACGGAGGGTTTGGTCGTCCACCGGCGGGAAGGTGCGCCGGTGACCGTCGTCGGGGCCCGACCCGCTACCGCCGCTCCGTGGACGGCGATCGAAGTCGCCCGCTGCCTGCGCCGGCCCAGAGCCCTGGCAACGCTGGACGCCGCGCTGCGCAGCGGCACCTGTGGCCGCGACGATCTGGAGCGGGCGGTCAAGCAGCAGTCTGGGCGGCGCGGGATCGTGACCGTGCGCGAGCTGGTTGCTCTGGCGTCGCCGCAGGCGGAGTCGCCGATGGAGAGCGAGGCACGGCTGGTCATGATCGACGGCGGCCTGCCCGAGCCCGTGCTGCAGTACGAGGTCCCGGACTTACAGGGACGCATCTGGCGGCTCGACTTCGCGTGGCCGCAAGATCGGGTCGGTGCCGAGTACGACGGCGTCGACTGGCACAGCGGGCCGGACGCGTTTCGTCGGGACCGCCGCCGCTCTTCCGCACTCCAAGAGCTGGGGTGGGTGATCGTGCCCATCATCGCTGAGGACGTCAGATTTCGGCCGCACGACCTTGTCCGCCGGCTCGAGACGTGTCTGCGAAAGGCCGCGTGACGCCGCGACGAGGGTCCGCAGAATGCCGGCGGATGCGGCGTGTCGCCGTACAAACACGCGCGCTCGCGGGGCCGACTCGTTAAGGCAAACCGTTCGCGCCCAATAGGAGGCCGCCGGTGCCCCCGGGACCGGGCGCGCCATTCGTCGTCCCGCCCGGCCCGCCGTTGCCGCCATTGCCACCGTTGCCGATCAGCACGGCGTTGCCGCCCGGGCCGCCGTCGCCGCCCGTCGCCCCGCTCGCGGTCGCCTGTCCGCCGGCGCCGCCGGTGCCGCCGGTGCCGATCAGACCGGCCGTACCGCCGCCCCCGCCCGCCCCGCCGAGCGTTCCCTGGACCGTTGCTCCGCCCGCGCCGCCGGCCCCGCCGGAGCCGCTGAGCATGCCGCCGGCCCCGCCGGCGCCGCCGCGACCGCCGGTGCCGATGCCGGAGATACCGCCGCCACCGCCGCCGCCGCCCGCGCCGATCAGCCCGGCGTTGCCGCCGGCCCCGCCGGTACCGCCGGCAATCAAGGGGGTGCCCAGATAGGCCCCGCCGGCCCCGCCGGTGCCGCCGCCACCGAGCAGGAGCCCCCCCCCCCCGCGGCCCCCCCCGGGGGGCGGGGGGGG
>NZ_LZIC01000140.1 GCF_001667185.1 Mycobacterium sp. 852002-50816_SCH5313054-b
CCTGCAGTTCCAGGCGACCCAGTGCGATAGGAAGGACGACATCCTCGCCGGCAACGACGACCCGACCCTGCCGCTGGTCACCTGCTCGACCGACCACAAGGTCGCCTACCTGCTGGGCCCGTCGATCATCAGCGGCGATCAGATCGCCAACGCCACGTCGAGCCAGAACCAGCGCGGCATCGGCTACGTCGTCGACGTGCAGTTCAAACCCGCCGCGGCCAACACCTGGGCGGACTTCACCGCCGCCCACGTCGGCACCCAGACCGCGTTCACGCTGGACTCCCAGGTGGTCAGCGCCCCGATGATCCAGGAGGCCATCCCCGGCGGGCGCACCCAGATCTCCGGCGGCCAGCCGCCGTTCAACGCCTCCACCGCCAAGCAGCTGGCCAACGTCCTGAAATACGGGTCGTTGCCGCTGTCCTTCGAATCCTCGGAGGCCCAAACCGTCTCGGCGACACTGGGATTGACCTCGCTGCGGGCCGGCCTGCTCGCCGGCGCGATCGGCCTCGTGCTGGTGTTGGTGTATTCGTTGCTCTACTACCGCGTGCTGGGTTTGCTCACGGCGCTGTCGCTGACCGCTTCCGGCGCAATGATTTTCGCGATCTTGGTGATCCTGGGCCGCCAGATCAACTACACCCTGGATCTGGCAGGCATCGCGGGCCTGATCATCGGCATCGGCACCACCGCCGACTCGTTCGTGGTGTTCTTCGAACGCATCAAAGACGAGATACGCGAAGGGCGTTCGTTCCGGTCGGCGGTGCCGCGAGGGTGGGTGCGGGCCCGCAAGACGATCGTGTCGGGCAACGCCGTCACCTTCCTTGCCGCCGCGGTGCTCTACGCCCTGGCGATCGGCCAGGTGCGTGGATTCGCCTTCACCCTGGGCCTCACCACGATCCTCGACATCGTGGTGGTGTTCCTGGTGACCTGGCCGCTGGTCTACCTGGCCTCCAAGTCGTCGACGCTGGCCCAGCCCGCGTACAACGGCCTGGGGGCCGTGCAGCAGGTCGCGCGCGAGCGCCGGGCGGCGGACGTGAAGACGGGACGGGGCTAGCGCATGACTTCCTCCAAGGCCTCCGAGGGCGCGCTCGAGCTGACCGGCGCCCAGCCGCACCACAACTTCCTGTCCCGGCTCTATACCGGCACGGGCGCGTTCGAGGTGATCGGGCGCCGCAAGCTGTGGTACGGGATCAGCGGCGCGATCGTCGCGGTCGCGCTCCTCAGCATCATCCTGCGCGGCTTCACCTTCGGGATCGACTTCAAGGGCGGCACGACGGTCTCGATGCCCCGGGGTAACGCCCAGACCGCGCAGGTGTCCGAGGTCTTCCACAAGACGATCGGCAAGGACCCGGAATCGGTGGTCATCGTCGGCAACGGCGCCTCGGCGACGGTGCAGATCCGCTCGGAGACGCTGACCAACGACCAGACCACCAAGCTGCGCAACGCACTGTTCGACGCGTTCCAGCCGAAGGGCAACGACGGCAAGCCGAGCAAGCAGGCCATCAGCGACTCGGCGGTGTCGGAGACCTGGGGCGACCAGATCACCAAGAAGGCGCTGATCGCGCTGGTGGTGTTCCTGGCGCTGGTCAGCCTGTACATCACGGTGCGCTACGAGCGCTATATGGCGATCTCCGCGCTGACCACCATGTGTTTCGACCTGACCGTCACCGCCGGCGTGTATTCGCTGGTGGGCTTCGAGGTCAGCCCGGCCACGGTGATCGGCCTGCTGACCATCCTGGGTTTCTCCCTGTACGACACCGTCATCGTGTTCGACAAGGTCGAGGAGAACACCCGCGACTTCCAGCACACCAACCGGCGCACCTTCGCCGAGCACGCGAACCTGGCGATCAACCAGACGTTCATGCGCTCGATCAACACCAGCCTGATCGGCGTGCTGCCGGTGCTGGCGCTGATGGTCGTGGCGGTCTGGCTGCTCGGCGTCGGCACGCTCAAGGACCTGGCGCTGGTGCAGTTGGTGGGCATCCTGGTCGGCACCTATTCCTCGATCTTCTTTGCCACCCCGCTGCTGGTCACCCTGCGCGAACGGACCGAGCTGGTGCGCACCCACACCCGCCGGGTCCTCAAACGGCGCAAGCCCTCGCATGAGGAGTCCCCCGAGGAGCCCGTCGAGGAGAGCTCGAACGCGGTTGAACTGGCCGAGGCCGCCGAGGAGCCCGAGACGCCCGAGACGCCCAGCAAGCCCGCGGCGAGCAAGCCGGCACCCGGCGCACGCCCGGTGCGTCCCAACGGAACCCGGCGGCCGAGCGGCAAGCGAAACGCCGGCCGGCGGTAGCCCCGATGGCCACCTGGTGTCGGCTCGGATTGGCCGGGCTCGTGGTGGCGGCCTTCGCGCTGAGCGGCTGTTCGGGCAGCGCCGCCGGGCAGATCGATTACGTGGTCGACGGCCCCCTGGCCACCTACAACACCAACACCGTCGTCGGTGCCGCGTCGGCGGGGGCGCAGGCGTTCGCCCGCACGCTCACCGGCTTCGGCTATCACGGCCCGGACGGTCAGGTCGTCGCCGACCACGACTTCGGGACCGTCTCGGTCGTCGGCGGTTCGCCGCTGGTCCTCGACTATCAGATCGCCGACAACGCCGTCTACAGCGACGGCAAGCCGGTGACCTGCGACGACCTCGTCCTCGCCTGGGCGGCGCAATCCGGTCGGTTTCCCGGGTTCGACGCCGCCAGCCAGGCCGGTTACGTCGACATCGCCAACATCGAGTGCATCCCGGGCCAGAAGAAGGCCCGGGTGTCCTTCGCCCCCGACCGCGGGGTCGTCGACTACAACCAGCTGTTCGGCGCGACCTCGATGATGCCGTCGCACGTCATCGCCGACGAGCTGAACGTGGACGTGACCGCCGCGCTGCTGAGCAACAACTCGCAGGTCGTGCAGCAGATCGCCAAGCTGTGGAACACCACCTGGGACCTCAAGCCCGGCCTGGATCTGAAGCGCTTCCCGTCGTCGGGGCCGTACAAGATCGAATCGATGCTCAGCGGCGGCGCCGTGGTGCTGGTCGCCAACGACCGCTGGTGGGGTCCCAAACCGATCACCAAGCGCGTCACCGTGTGGCCGCAGGGGCCCGACATACAGGACCGGGTGAACAACCGCAGCGTCGACGTCGTCGACGTCGCGTCCGGCTCGTCCGGGACGCTGTCCACCCCGGACAACTACGAGCGCGCCGAGTCGCCGTCGGACGGCATCGTGCAGCTGATCTTCGCTCCGCAGGGGGCCCTGGCGCAGCCCAAGACGCGGCGCGCTGTCGCGCTGTGCACCCCGCGCGACACGATCGCGCACGACGCCGGGGTGGCGATCGCCAACACGCGCCTGCAGCCCGCCACCGACGACGCGATCGCCGCCGGTGAGGGCGCCGCCGAGGCCGGCCCGTTCGGCAAGGCGGACCCCGCCGCGGCCCGCGACGCCCTGGGCGGCGCACCGCAGCCGGTGCGGATCGGTTACCAGGGGCCCAACGCGCGGCTGGCGGTGACCGTGGGGGTCATCACCAAGTCCTGCGCCGCGGCGGGCATCACCGTGGCCGACACCAAGCTGGACACCTCGGGGCCGCAGGCGTTGCGGGACGGCAAGATCGACGTGCTGCTGGCCAGCACCGGCGGGGCCGCCGGCAGCGGGTCGACCGGTTCCTCGGCGATGGACGCCTATGACCTGCACAGCGGCAACGGCAACAACCTGTCCGGGTACTCGAACCCCCAGGTCGACGCCGCGATCAGCGCGCTGGCGGTGTCGGCCGACCCCGCCGAGCGCGCCAGGCTGCTGACGCAGGCTGCGCCGATCCTGTGGGCCGACATGCCGACCCTGCCCCTGTACCGCCAGCAGCGCACGCTGCTGAAGTCGAAGAAGATGTACGCCGTGAGCAGGAATCCGACGCGCTGGGGCGTGGGCTGGAACATGGACCGATGGGCGCTGGTCGAGTGACGGATCTCGGCGGGAACACGGCGGTGGCCGAACTGATCGCGTCGCTGGCCCGCGATGTCGCGGATTTTCCGAAGCCCGGCGTCCAGTTCAAGGACCTCACCCCCGTCTTCGCCGACCGAGCCGGCATGACGGCCGTCGTCGACGCGTTGGTCGATGTCGCGTCCAGCGCGGACCTGGTGGCCGGCATCGACTCCCGCGGCTTCCTGGTGGCCGCGGCGGTCGCCGGCCGGCTGCGCACGGGCGTGCTGGCGATTCGCAAGTCCGGCAAGCTGCCACCGCCGGTGCACGCTGAGCAGTACGCCCTGGAGTACGGCACCGCCACCCTGGAGATCCCCGCCGACGGGATCGATTTGCGCGGCCGCGACGTTGTCGTCATCGACGACGTGCTCGCGACCGGCGGCACCCTGGGCGCCGCCACCCGGCTACTGCAACGCGCCGGAGCCAGCGTGAGCGCGGCCGCGGTTGTCATGGAACTCACCGAACTGGGCGGCCGCGACGCCATCGCGCCGTTGCCGGTGTACAGCCTGAGCAGGGCCTAGCCCGGGCCCATAAGCGATATCCTCGAGGTCGGAGGTGACCAACGTGGCTGACGAGAAGAGCGCGGCGCAGGCTCTCGACGCGCCCGCGGACGTCACCCAGCCGCTGCTGGTCGGGGAGCCGCCGGTCGAGAAGACGAGCGCCTCGCGCCGGGTCCGGGCCCGGCTTGCCCGCCGGATGACGGCCCAGCGCAGCACGCTCAACCCCGTGCTCGAGCCGTTGGTGGCGGTGCACCGCGAGGTCTACCCCAAGGCGGACCTGTCGATGCTGCAGCGCGCCTTCGAGGTCGCCGACGAGCGGCACGCCACCCAGTTGCGCCACTCCGGGGACCCCTACATCACCCACCCGCTGGCGGTCGCCAACATCCTGGCCGAATTGGGCATGGACACCACCACTTTGGTGGCCGCGCTGCTGCACGACACCGTCGAGGACACCGGCTACACGCTCGAGGCGTTGAGCGAGGAATTCGGCGAGGAGGTCGGCCACCTCGTCGACGGCGTGACCAAGCTGGACCGGGTCGTGCTGGGCAGCGCCGCCGAGGGCGAGACCATCCGCAAGATGATCACCGCGATGGCCCGCGACCCGCGGGTGCTGGTGATCAAGGTCGCCGACCGGCTGCACAACATGCGCACCATGCGCTTCCTGCCGCCCGAGAAGCAGGCCCGCAAGGCCCGCGAGACGCTGGAAGTCATTGCGCCCCTTGCCCATCGGCTGGGCATGGCCAGTGTCAAGTGGGAACTGGAAGACCTGTCCTTCGCGATCCTGCATCCCAAGAAGTACGAGGAGATCGTGCGGCTGGTCGCCGGCCGCGCACCGTCGCGGGACACCTACCTGGCCAAGGTTCGCACCGAGATCGTCAACACGCTGGGCGCGTCGAAGATCAAGGCGGTGGTGGAGGGCCGCCCCAAGCACTACTGGTCGATCTACCAGAAGATGATCGTCAAGGGGCGCGACTTCGACGACATCCACGACCTGGTCGGCATCCGCATCCTGTGCGACGAGATCCGGGACTGTTACGCAGCTGTCGGCGTGGTGCATTCGCTGTGGCAGCCGATGGCCGGGCGGTTCAAGGACTACATCGCCCAGCCCAGATACGGGGTGTATCAGTCGTTGCACACCACCGTCGTCGGGCCGGAGGGCAAGCCGCTGGAAATCCAGATCCGCACCCGCGACATGCACCGCACCGCCGAGTACGGCATCGCGGCGCACTGGCGCTACAAGGAAGCCAAGGGCCGCAACGGAGTTCCGCATCCGCACGCCACCGCCGAGATCGACGACATGGCGTGGATGCGCCAGCTGCTCGACTGGCAGCGGGAGGCCGCCGACCCCGGCGAGTTCCTGGAGTCGCTGCGTTATGACCTTGCGGTGCAGGAGCTCTTCGTCTTCACGCCCAAGGGCGACGTCATCACGTTGCCGACTGGTTCGACGCCGATCGATTTCGCCTACGCGGTGCACACCGAGGTCGGTCACCGCTGCATTGGCGCCCGGGTCAACGGACGGCTGGTCGCGCTGGAACGCAAGCTCGAAAACGGGGAAGTCGTAGAGGTTTTCACCTCCAAGGCGCCCAACGCCGGGCCGTCGCGCGACTGGCAGCAGTTCGTGGTGTCGCCGCGGGCCAAGGCGAAAATCCGCCAGTGGTTCGCCAAGGAGCGTCGCGAAGAGGCGCTGGAGGCCGGCAAGGAGGCGATGGCCCGCGAGGTGCGCCGCGGCGGACTTCCGTTGCAGCGCTTGGTCAATGGCGAGTCGATGGCCGCGGTCGCCCGCGAGCTGCACTACGCCGACGTGTCCGCGCTCTACACCGCGATCGGTGAGGGGCACGTGTCGGCGAAGCACGCCGTGCAGCGGCTGCTGGGCGAGCTCGGCGGCATCGACCAGGCCGAGGAGGAACTCGCCGAGCGGTCCACGCCAACCACCATGCTGCGGCGCCCGCGCAGCAGCGACGACGTCGGGGTCTCGGTCCCCGGCGCCCCGGGCGTGCTGACCAAGCTGGCCAAATGCTGCACCCCGGTGCCCGGCGACCAGATCATGGGCTTCGTCACCCGCGGCGGCGGGGTCAGCGTGCACCGCACCGACTGCACCAACGCCGCGTCGCTGCAACAGCAGTCCGAGCGCATCATCGAGGTGCTGTGGGCGCCGTCGGCGTCGTCGGTGTTCCTGGTGGCGATTCAGGTCGAAGCCCTCGACCGGCACCGGCTGCTGTCGGACATCACCCGGGTGCTCGCCGACGAGAAGGTCAACATCCTCTCGGCGTCGGTGACCACCTCGGGTGACCGGGTCGCGATCAGCCGGTTCACCTTCGAGATGGGCGACCCCAAGCACCTCGGGCATCTGCTCAACGTGGTGCGCAACGTCGAAGGCGTCTACGACGTCTACCGGGTGACGTCCGCGGCCTGAGCCCCTAGCCCACCCGCACCGAGGTGATGGTGACCGTGCTCGCCGGCATGCCCCGGGTGCGGTTGCCCGCAACGCCCACCTTGGCGATCTTGTCGAGGGTGTCCAGGCCCGCCTGGTCGATGGAGCCGAACACCGTGGACGTGGGCTCTATCTCGGCGTCCCGGTACACCATGAAGAACTGGCTTTCGTTGGTGTTGGGCCCGTTCGTGGCCATCGCCACCGTCCCGCGCGGGTAGATCACGGTTTGCTTGAGCTCTGGGTCGTTGGCCTGGTATTGGTTGGTGGGGTATTCGTCGGCGAATTCGTAGCCGGCGCCCCCGCCGCCGTCGGCGTCGCCGCCGCCGAACAGCAGCGTCCCCCCTTCCGGCTCGTCGATGATCCGCCCGCAAATGGTGTTGTCGAAGAATCCCTGCTTCGCCAGGCTGGTGAAGCTGTTCACCGTGCACGGGGACTCGTTATTGGCGAGCTGGATGCCGATATCGCCGAAGTTGGTCGAGACGACGGCGTGGATCTGGGCCGGCTCGGTGGACACCCTGCCGGACGGCGGCAAGCTGGCGGGCTTGCTCGCGGGATCCGGCGACGGCGGGTATTGGCAATTGGCGCCGAGGCCGGGCGGCGGCGCGAACGCCGGCAGCGGCGGCACGGTCGCCCCCGCCGGGGCGGACGACCCGGGCGGCGCTCCCGGCCTGGTGGGCACCCTGGCGCGCGTCGGGGCGCTGGACGGCGCGCTGTTCGTGGAGCCGTGGCTCTGGGTCACCAGGGAAATGACGAGGGCAATCACCGCCGCGAGCGCGATGACCGATCCGCCCACGATCCCCAGGACCAGGCGCCTGTTGGAGCTCTTCGTTTCCGGCGATGGCGGCGGAGGCTCCGGCGCCGGGGCGGGGGGCACCGCGGAGTCGACGTGGCCGGTGAGCGCCGCGCGGGCGGCCTCGGCGAGCTCGATTGCCGACTGGTAGCGGGCTTCGGGATCCTTCGCCATGCCCCGCGATATCACCGCATCGAAGGCCGGTGGGATGCCGGGCGCCATGATCGACGCCCGCGGCGGCGGCGCATTGACGTGCGCGTGGAGCTGTTCTTCGAGGCTGTCGCCGGGGTAGGGGCGGCTACCGGTCAGGCACTCGTACAGCACGCAGGCCAACGAATACACGTCGGCACGGTGATCCGTTGTCCCCCTGAAGCGCTCGGGCGCCAGGTACGCCACGGTGCCCATGGTGGCGCCGGTATGGGTCAGTTGGGTGTCTGACTCGGCGCGGGCCAGGCCGAAGTCGATCAGGTAGACGAAGTTCTGCGCGGTGGTGACGAGGATGTTCTTCGGCTTGATGTCGCGGTGCACCAATCCCACCCGGTGGGCGCTGTCCAGCGCGGCCGCAACCTGTTCGATCACCGCGACCGTGCGCTCGGGGGACAGCCGCCCGCCGCTCTCGTCGATGTACTGCGACAGGTCGCGGCCCTCGATCAGCCGCATGTCGACATACAGCTGGCCGTCGATCTCGCCGTAACCGTGGATGGGCACGATGTGCGGGTCGTTGAGGCCGGCCGCGATGCGCGCCTCGCGCCGGAAGCGGTGCTGAAAGTCCTGATCCTCGGCCAGGTGTGGCGGGAGGACTTTGAGGGCCACGACCCGATCGGTGGACGCATCGTAGGCGCGGTATACGCGCCCCATGCCGCCGCGGCCCAGCAGCTCCACTATCTGGTAATGACCGAAAGACTCCGGATCAATACTCACCCCACGAACCCTAAACGGTGGAGCAAGCGAGTCGGGTGATTCTCGGCAATGTGCGATGGTGTTGCGCTGCTCCGGGTTTAGTCGAGCAGCAGCGACTTGATGGTGACCTCGCTGGCCGGCGGCCCGTCCTCGCCGCCGCCGGCGACGCCGGCCTTGGCGATCTTGTCCAGGACGGCCAGCCCGTCGGGCTGGATGGTGCCGAAGACCGTGTATTGCGGCGGCAGCTGCGAGTCCTTGTAGACCATGAAGAACTGGCTGCCGTTGGTGCCGGGCCCGGCGTTGGCCATCGCCAGGGTGCCGCGCGGATAGAGCACCGGCTGCTGCAGCTTGGGGTCGTTGGGCGGGTACTGGTCGGTCGGGTACTCGTTGGCGAATTGATAGCCCGGGCCGCCGGTGCCGTCGCCCTTGGGGTCGCCACATTGCAGGACACCCAGCGTGTCCGAGGTGGTCAACCGGTGGCATTTGGTGTTGTCGAAGTACTTCTGCCCGATCAGGCTCGCGAAACTGTTGACCGTGCAAGGCGATTCGTTGTTGGCCAGCATCAGGCCGAGGTTGCCCTGGCTCGTCGCCATGCTGGCGCTCACCTGGGCGGGGTCCGTCGGGACCTTGCCGGTGCGCGGCGGCTTGACCTGTTTGGCGGCCGGGTCCGACGACGCCGGGTACTGGCAGTTTGCGCCCAGGTTGGCCGACGCCTTGAACGCCGGCAGCGGCGGAACCGGCGGCGTCGGCCCGGGCGGCGTCGTGCTGTCCGGGGCGCTGCTGGCCGCGGGGCTGCTCGTCGGCGCCGCGGTGTTGCTCTTGTGCTCGTGTTTGGTGTTGACGATGGCGATCACCACCGCGGCGATCACGGCCACCGCCGCGATCGAGCCACCGGCGATCACCATGACGCGGCGCCTCTTGGCCTGCTTCTGGCGCCGCTCCAGCTGCCGTTCGAGTTTGCGCTTGGCTGTGGCACGTCGCTGTTCGTTGGTCGGCACGGCCGGTATGCCTCCATGTCGGTCGATAGGGCCCGAGCTAGCCAGCCCAGGCTAATGTGGGCGCCCTGACCGGCGTCAACCGGGCCCCGTGGGAAACTGGGAACCGTGTTGCTCACCGGATTCCCCGCCGGCATGTTGGCGTGCAACTGCTATGTGCTGGCCGAACGCCCCGGAACCGACGCCGTCATCGTCGATCCCGGTCAGCGTGCGATGGGCGCCCTGCGGCGAATCCTCGACGAGAACCGGCTGACCCCGGCCGCGGTGCTGCTGACCCACGGGCATATCGACCACATGTGGTCCGCCCAGAAGGTGTCCGACACCTTCGGCTGCCCCACCTACATCCATCCCGAGGACCGATTCATGCTGACCGACCCCATCTTCGGCCTGGGGCCGCGGCTGGCGCAGGTGGTGGCGGGCGCCTTCTTCCGCGAGCCCAAGCAGGTGGTGGAGCTGGACCGCGACGGCGACAAGCTGGACCTGGGCAGCGTGACCGTCAACGTCGATCACACGCCGGGGCACACGCGCGGATCGGTGGTCTTCCGCGTCTCGGGGGACAAAGAGCTGGTCTTCACCGGCGACACGCTGTTCGAGCGCTCGGTGGGCCGCACCGATCTACACGGCGGGAGCGGCCGCGACCTGCTGACGTCGATCATGGACAAGCTGTTGGTGCTCCACGACGACACCGTGGTGCTGCCGGGACACGGCAACGCCACCACCATCGGCGCCGAGCGGCGTTTCAACCCGTTCCTCGAGGGCCTGAGCCGGTGACGGAGTTCTCTGCCCCCAAGGGGGTGCCGGACTACCTCCCGCCCGATTCGGCGCAGTTCGTCGCGGTGCGCGACGGGTTGCTGGCCGCGGCCCGGCGGGCCGGCTACCGCGACGTTGAGCTGCCCATCTTCGAAGACACCGCCCTATTCGCCCGCGGCGTAGGCGAATCCACCGACGTCGTCTCCAAGGAGATGTACACGTTCGCCGACCGCGGTGACCGCTCGGTGACGCTGCGGCCGGAGGGCACCGCCGGCGTGGTGCGCGCGGTGATCGAGCACGGCCTGGACCGCGGCGCGCTGCCGGTCAAACTCTGTTACGCGGGGCCGTTTTTCCGCTACGAACGCCCGCAAGCCGGCCGGTATCGCCAGCTGCAGCAAGTCGGGGTGGAGGCGATCGGCGTCGACGATCCCGCGCTGGACGCGGAGGTGATCGCCGTCGCCGACGCCGGCTTCCGCTCGCTGGGCCTGGACGGCTTCCGGCTGGAGATCACCTCCCTGGGCGACGAGAGCTGCCGCCCGCAATATCGGGAGCTGTTGCAGGAGTTCCTGTTTGGGCTCGACCTCGACGAGGAGACGCGGCGGCGGGCGCAGCTGAATCCGCTGCGCGTGCTCGACGACAAACGGCCCGCGGTGCGCGCGATGACGGCCGACGCGCCGGTCCTGCTGGATCACCTGTCCGACGCCGCCAAGCAGCACTTCGACACGGTGCTGGCGCACCTGGACGCGCTCGGGGTGCCGTACGTCCTCAACCCGCGGATGGTGCGCGGGCTGGATTACTACACCAAGACCACGTTCGAGTTCGTGCACGACGGTCTGGGCGCTCAGTCCGGGATCGGCGGCGGCGGCCGCTACGACGGCCTGATGCGCGAGCTCGGCGGACAAGACCTGTCGGGCATCGGATTTGGGCTCGGCGTCGACCGGACGCTGCTGGCCCTGCGCGCCGAGGGAAAGAGCGTGGGGGAGACCACGCGCTGCGATGTGTTCGCGGTGCCGCTGAGCGAGCCGGCCAAGCTCTCGCTGGCGGTGCTCGCGGCGCGGCTGCGCGCCGCCGGCGTCCGCGTCGACATGGCCTACGGCGACCGCGGGCTCAAGGGCGCGATGCGCGCGGCCGACCGTTCCGGCGCGCGGGTCGCGCTGGTGGCGGGTGACCGGGACCTCGAGGCCGGGACCGTCGGGGTCAAGGATCTCGGGACGGGCGATCAGGTGTCCGTGCCGACGGACTCCGTCGTCGCCGACGTGCTTGCGCGGCTGGGCGGCTGATCTCCCGGCAAATCTTGTCGGGGCCTGATGGCATACTCGAACATATGTTCGATACCCGGCTTCACGATTATTGGGAGCCCCCGCAGACCGAGGGGTCGCGGGCGCTGGTGGAGCGGATGTGTGAGGCCTGGCGGACCGAGGCGCGCGCGACTGCGGATCGGCTGGAAGCGGTCGGGGAGCTGTTCGAGCTGCGGCGTGCTCAACGCGGTGAAGAGGCCGACTGGGCGGTGGACACCCGGGCGGCGGTGGGCGCCGAGGTGGCCGCGGCGTTGCGAGTCAGTCTGGCGATGGCGGGCGGTTTCTTGCGTGATGCGCTGGCGATGCGGGAGCGCCTGCCGCGAGTGGGTGCGCTGTTGGCGGCCGGGGATATCGATTACCGGATGTTCCAGGCGTTGGTCTTTCGCACCGATCTGATCACCGACCGCGAGGTGCTGGCGGCGGTGGATGCGCAGTTGGCCGCCAACGTGGCGCGCTGGCCGTCGATGACGCGGGGCCGGTTGGCCGCCCAGGTGGACAAGATCGTGGCCCGCGCCGATGTGGACGCGGTGCGCCGGCGCAAGGAGCGCCAGGTTGATCGTGAGGTCTGGATCGCCGATGTGGGGGATGGGCTGGCCGAATTCCAGGGCTGTCTGTTCAGCCTGGATGCGCACGCGTTGGACAGGCGCCTGGACGCGTTGGCGGCGACGGTGTGCGCCCACGACCCGCGCAGCCGCGAGCAGCGCCGTGCCGACGCGCTGGGCGCCTTGGCGGCCGGGGCCGATCGGCTGGCCTGCCGGTGTGAGCGCCCGGATTGCGCGGCCGGCACCCGTCCGGCCGCCGGTCCGGTGGTGATCCATGTGGTCGCCGAGCAGGCAACCCTGGACGGCACCGGCACCACCCCGGGATCCGAGGTCGGTGCCGATGGGCTGATCACCCCCGAACTGGTTCAGGAGTTGGCCGTCTCGGCCAAGTTGGTCGAGTTGGTCAACCCGGGCGATGCGCCGCCGGAAGACGGCTATGTGCCGTCGAAGGCGTTGGCCGATTTCGTGCGGTGCCGGGATCTGACGTGTCGGGCCCCGGGTTGTGATCACCCCGCTATCGACTGCGATATCGACCACACCATTCCCTACGCCAAAGGCGGACGCACCCACGCCTCAAACCTCAAGTGCTACTGCCGAACCCATCAGCGGTTTGCGATATACACTTTAAGCTATGACCAGCACGGACACCGCAAACCAGCAGCTCAGAGCTGCTATCTATCTGCGCATCTCCGCTGACAAGAGCGGCGAGGAGCTCGGCGTCACCCGTCAACGCCAGGACGCGCTAGCCGTCTGCGAGCGCAACGGTTGGACACCCGTCGTCTATCAAGACAACGATCGCAGCGCGTCGCGGTACGCGAAGAAGACGCGCGAGCAGTACGAGCAGATGATGAACGACATCGAGGCGGGCAAGATCAACGCGGTGATCGTCTACAAAGCTGATCGTCTGCACCGCAAGCCCACAGAGGGTGAAGCGTTCATTGATCTTGCTGAGCGCAAAGGTGTTGAGCTTGTCACCCTGAACGGGCGGTTCGACTTGTCGACGTCTGAGGGCCGGATGATGTACCGGCAATTCTGTACGTTCGCCGCGTACGAGTCTGAAGTCAAAAGCGACCGGCAGCGTCGCGCAGCGCGTCAACTCGCCGAGCGCGGCCTACCCAAGTGGACGCACGCGTTCGGGTACCGCCGCGAGGGTGACGTGATCGGTCTCGACCCTGAAACCGCCCCGCTGGTGCGCGAAGCCTATGCCGCGATCATCAACGGCTGCGCGCTCAGTGACATCTGCCGACTGTTCAACGACGCCGGAAAGAAAGGTTTGCACGGCAGCGACTGGACACCCACCATCGTGTCGCTGTTTCTGCGGGCAGCTCGCAACGCGGGTCTGCGGGCGCACAACGACGAGATCGTGCGAGACAAAGACGGCGACCCCGTCAAAGGGAACTGGCCCGCGATCGTTGACGAGCAGACGTGGAAGTCCGCGCAGCACATCTTGAGTGACATCAGCCGCAAACCAGGCAGGAAGAGCGTGACACGTCATCTGCTGACCGGAGTCCTCATCTGCGGCAAGTGCGGGCATCACCTCTCAGGCGGAAGCCGCCAGAAAACCAACCGGGTGTATTCGTGCATCAAGTGCCGCGGTGTCAGCATCCGCGCTGAAGCTGTCGAACCGCTGCTGTACAAGATCGTGGCCGGCCGGTTGGCGATGCCCGACGCGAACGATCTGCTGAAGTCTCAAATCCACGACGAAGCCGAGGCTGAGCGCATCCGCCTGGAGCTCGCGGCACTGTACGCGCGTCGCCAACAGTTGGGCGTCGACTACGCCAAGGGGTTACTCACGGGCGAACAAGCCGCCGCCGCAACGGCGTACCTCGCGCAAGACATCGAAGCGCTTGAACGCCAACAGCAAGACGACGAACGCCTGCGGATCTTCGAAGACATTCCGCTGGGGCGCCCCGAGGTCGCAGACAAGATCAAGCAGCTACCACACGGCCGGTACCGCGCCGTGTTGGACGTGCTGATGACGATCACCATCGCGCCTGTCGGCAAGGGCGGGTATCAAGTTGTTGACCCGCGCACCGGACGTAAAGGCATCATCGAAGACCGCGTGCAAGTCGAATGGCACTGAGCCAACCGAGACCGCGCGGGTGGTTCGCCCCGCTGCTGAGCGAACGACACCGGGCGAGCTGCTCACAGTTCCGTGTCAAGTCCATCCATCGTGACCTTGGTGAGCTTCTTGACGAATGCGGTGCAATTTCTCGCGTCGTTCAGCCAGATAGGGGGACCTTGGCCTGGAGATACCTTGCCTTGGCGGACCGCCTGCAGAACGGCGACGTTGGGTATCTGAGCGTCGCCGTGGGCGATAGCATGACGAACTTTAAGCCAGTCTCGAAGCTGTTCCTCGACTTGAGCACGCTCCAGCGTCACTACCCCTTTCCCGCGACCGGGAATGTTCCATGTCCAGTACTTGCGTGGATCGAAGCCAACCAACTGCAGCAGGTTGCGGGAGTTGTCCGCGTTCGGGGTCGAGAAGCGGTCGAGTTCGCTCATTACACGCCCCTTCATGAGGCGAGCGAAGCCGTAGTTTGGGTCGGTCTTTTGCGGCGTGCCCTCTTCTAGGAGAAAGCGTGTCATGTCCTGGACGACGGCTTGCCAGCTGGCGACTGCGAGGACGATGACAGCGCGGTTGACAGACGACTCAATCCATTTGCGACCGCGGGTGCCGGTGCCAGCTTTCTCGTGAACCTTGATGAGGTTGTCACAGTGCACCATTGCGTTGTCGAAGTTGATGCCGACATGGAGAGCGAGTGCAAGGCTCATGGGCGAGATCGTACGAGGGAGGGTCTCGTCTATCTCGTATCAGACGCCCGTGTCGGCGGTTGCATCTCCTACGATTGTCGGGTGACAGTACGCGGAAGAATCACGCGGGCAGTGCGGACACGAAACATCAATCCGCGAACTGGCAAGCCCCACGTGATGCCCCCTGGGTACGAGGTGCGCGTCGTCGGGTACATCATCGAGATGGACACACCCGATGGAACGTGGGTGGCCGAAGCCACACAAGAAGACTTCACCGAACCACCGGACATCGAAGAATTTCTGGCGTCCAAACCAGCGGACAGCTAGCTCATATCAGACCGCGCTGGTTCGCCGCTCTCCAGCCGTTTCGCGGCGGGCATGCACGCGACAGGCACCGACTGCCCGTCGCTGCTGGTGCGCACCACCCACAAGCAATCGTCGTCGTCGTGTTCGACGCGGTGGCTGTCGCCGAGTTGTGCGGCGAGCGCTTCGAGATCACCACGCGCTGTTCCGATTTGGGTGTCCCCTTCGGTGTGTGGCGCGCTGGCAGCAGCGCGGGCCCACGTGTCACCGGACATGGCCACGTCCATCACCCCTCAGAATCGGAGAAAAGAAGGGGGTTTGAACGCACACACCGAAGGGGTTTGGCGACCCCGGTTGCCTGCTGCCGAGAGGTGGGGTTGTCCGTCCCACACACAGCAGACTCCCGGGGTCGCCGGGTGAGAATCAGCGACACGCCCCGCCAGCTGAATCTCACCACGCTCAACACTAGAGATTCGCGTCTCCTTGTTCTCGGCCTTGATCACCTTCGACGTTCACACGCGCATACGTCGGCCCGTAACCACGAATCTCATTGAAGCCAACCGAATACAGCTCTTGCGTCGGATAGAGCTGATCCCACGGTTTGGGTTGCTCCTGCTGAACAATTATCTCGCGGTGCTGGTCTTGTGAACCCATCACGGTTTTCCTTTCGGTTTAGCTGCCACCAGCAGGGTTGCTCAACAGACCAGACACCACGCAAATCGCGGCCGGCCGGATCACGGCCAGCGCGATCCGCTCCACAGCCCGGTAGCGCACACCGAACGTCGTGAACTCCTCGTCACCGAATTGATTGAACATGACCTCCATCCCCATACGGGTGAAGGCTTTCACGGCGATCGCAGAATCCATGACGATCGCCGTCGATTGCGGGCAGTACGTGTTGGTCACGACCTTCGTGCCGAAGAAGCTATCCGCCTGTTGCTGACCCAAATAGTCCATCGGTTCGTTCTGCCGCAACAGATATTGCCCAGTCGTGGCGCGGGTCAACCGCATTGAAAGCCAGGTGGTCGGATGGAGGATCACCAAGTCCGCCATGCCGAAAGCCCCTGTCGCAACACGGATGTCGTCTTTCGCTGCTTCGACTGCGTCGATACCGTTCACGCTGTTGTTCGCGTTGCGGGTCAAAATCCCGGGTGTTGCTAAGAGCCCCGCCGTCGGATCGTTGATGACGTAGTTGGTTTCGCGGTCGATAACCGCCCGGGATAATTCCGCGGGTGCGAACGAGGACATGGAATCGTAGTCGTCCACTAATTCCCTTGTCAGGGAACATATTCCGTCCACTTTCACAGCCGTGGCGGTGAACTGCGCCACCTGCATCTGCACATCGGGGATTTGTTGGCCCTCGGGGGTGATCCCCGCCGCCGCCAGATTGGATGTGTGACGGAGATATGCCTGTGATTGCGACGTCATCTCAGCCCCGGGGAAATGGGACCACACCCTGTCAGGTTCGTAGCGCAGCTCGAAGGCATCCGGGAGGAGGATCGGTTCGAGCAGCGACCCCGGTGAGCCTTCGAGGGGCGAATAAGACGGTGTGGCTTTCAAACCGACGTTGTCGCTGACACTCATCATCTTGTCGCCGCCACTCTCGAGGCGGGCTTTCATGCGGGCGATCTGCTGCTGCCCGAACGGGCTGTCGGCGACAGCGACGGTGAACCCATACGCTCTGGCCTCGACGGCCTTGTGCATCGCACGCCACTGCTCCTGCGACAAATGAGTCGGCAGGAGCGCCAGCTCGTTTCGTTTCGGTGCTGACTTCGGCCGCGCCGGTTGAGTGAACACCGCCGCCTGACGCGGGTCGCCAGTAATCCCGTGCTCAGCGGGTGACGCCAGACTTGCATACTGCATCGCCCGCGACCGGTTTTCCTTCGCCGCTTTCAGTTTCGCGGATTCCTGCTCGGCTTTATCCATGATCGCGTCGAATTTCGTTTGGTTGATTCGACCTGCGTTGAGATCAGCCAGCGCAGCCTGCGCCGAGGCATCTAGCGCCTTGAATCCCGCGTCGATCTGGGCTTGATTCAGCATTTTTCCTCCTTCGAAAGATTTTGATGAAATGACAACGGCGTTCGGATTCGAGGGCACGCCGCAAAATGTGCCGTTGAGCAGCTCGCGCGTGACGCGGCCATTCGGCTGTTTGTGTTCGAGATAGGAGACACTGGCCTGCCAGAGGTGACCCTCATTCACGAGCTGCCTCACCAACTGACCATGAGCGGTGCCGGCGTAAACACCCCGCACAACAATGCGGCCATGCGAATCGAAAGACGGTCGACCCGAACCCACCGTCAACGGAACGGACATGCCGTTTGCCCACGCGTGGTCGCTGTCGAGGTGAATCTTGTTGGGCAACGGCGTCTCCCAGTCGGCGGCTTTAAGTTGTTCACCGTCGCGATCTGCAGAGCCGTCACTCAAGATCAACTCAAACTCACCGTTCGGATGCTCCGACTCAACAGGTCGCACCTGCGCCAGCGACTTCGAAACAGCGCGCATAGCCGCCCTCCTAGCGGGGGCTTGGAATGGGATGAATAGCAACATCGACGCGGGTCGATCGCCTCGCGTCGGTTACTTCAATGGTGCTTCAGGTGTCAGCGTCAGACGGTTGATCGCTCTTGGACGGCGGTCGCTCTCAGCGGCGGCGGCCCAGTGTTGCGGCGGCCCTTAGCTTTTCACCAAGGTCGATTCTAGAACGACCACGCCACGGGACCAGCATCTTCAGGCGAAAACGCCGTAGGCATGTCGCTCCGGGTCACAAGAGCTGGGGGCTTCATGTCATCAGCAAGCACCGCGGTTCCCTCGTCAGCGCGCCGCTCAGCGGCGGCGACCGCTGTCAGCGTCGAGGCGCTGATCGAACCGTTTGCGCACAACTCGGCTTCACGCCGTGCAGCCGAAAAGTCAGCCAGCGCCCGCTTGCGATAGTCGATCCACCACTCCGTATCGCTGGGCCACTGCAGAGCACTCGCCATGGTTGACGTCGCAGTCAGCAATTTGAACGCCACCCTAAGCTCGTCCGTTGGAAATCCCTCGTCATTCACAGAACCAAACGGCCGCTCAGCGTCCACCGACTGCACGAGAATCGAGCAGTACTGCATCACTTGATCGGCGTGCCCCAAAGTCAGCCGCGGATCATCCAAAACGCCTGCGGCGTCGATCGCATTCAACAAGCGAACATCAACGGTCATAAGTCTCTCAATTCCTCCCTCGCATCAAAGAGCTGCATCCAGCGTGGCATCGACAGATCGGCCGCCCACTTCAAAAACGAGTCCGCGAGGCCGATCGCCAACAGCGCAGGAATCGTCAAGTCGATCAGCGGGTTGCTCCGCTGTCCAGACAGAAACTCCGCCATCGGGAGTAGCACCCGCACTTTCGACTTGTCATCCGCGGTGGGAAAGTCCGTGTAAATCTGACGACCGAACAAATCCAGGCGGTCATAAGCCGCGACGAAAGCGCGCGCTTCCTTATCGAAACCAGACGACGACATAACAAACTACGGTAGAACACGAAAACAATGGCACAAACCGTAACAATTTACCGTGCTTCACGGATCAACGGGCACAACGCAATTCGGCGCGCACTTCGCATCAGAAAACACCGCCATTCCAGCGAAAGCCGTTAGCTCCCAACGCCGTCTAGCAAACATGTAGCAACCCCAGCAACGTTGCCGACGTCGAAGCACAGCCGAAAACATCCCTAGCCTGTTAAACAGGGCCTACACGACTGCCGGTCCTCGCACGTGACGGCGGCGCTCCTGTTGACGAGCCCTATTGAACACAGCGCAGAATTGATCTTGATAGCGGCTATTGCTGCAGCTCAGAAGCATTGCTTTGCTGAATCCTTGTTGACCAAAAGTCGAAGTGCCTAGCAGTCGTCGTTGTTGGTCGTTGCCGAGCGAACTCTCCCCCCCTCACTAGCTGAGCATTCCATCTATCAGCAAACTCAACAGCGTTGCCGTCTGCGCAGGTCGCAGCTCACGCAGGAGTTGCTACGGCGTAGCTGCAGCAAACTCTGAGCGCTGACCTGCGGTGTTGCTGCTCAGGTCCTCATTCGTGGAGCTTGCATTGCGCGAGCGTCGGCGCGCTGATCAGTCGCATTGTCGTGGTGCATTGAGAGTCGAAGCACACGCGCGTACGCGTTGCAGACGCACGCGCTCGCATTGAACGGCGCATTGCTTCGCAGCTCAGAGAAGGTCGTCGTCGTACACGTCGTTGTCGGACTGCCAGCTCGCTGTCAGCACGTCGGGCGCGCGTACGGGCGCATTGCTGACGGGCGCACTGGTGGGCTGCGCATTAGGGCGCGCTGTTGCGCAATCGGTGCAGCGCAAGCCGCCTGGCTCGGCCGGCTCCTCCAGGCACGTAACACAGAGCTTCACGGTGTGCGCACCCATCTAGCAGGCATTCGGTCAATTCGGGCGATGCTGCGTATTCCTTCTTCGCAGCGAGCGCACAACGCGATCGAGCTGTCGTCGGCTAGTTGCGTGTCGCAGACTTCGCACCGCTCGTATAGCAGCGTTCCGATGACGCCGTGAGAAGGTTTTTCGGTCATCCATAGCAGTCTGACATTGCGCCGCAGTAATGGTCGCTGAGACGCGCCTACAGCGGTGGAAAAGGCGCTTTTGTCCTATCGACCTCCTTTCCTTTCTCTAGTTGACTTGAGTTACGCCTTTGAGCTGCGTGTATCCATTCTGAAAGGAAACCCAATGTCCATTCTTATTGCCGCTGTTCTGCTTGCGAGTCTATTTATCGCTGGCGTGTTGTTCGCGACTGTCAAGGCGGTGTCGAAGTGATCACCGACGAGGCGCGTTTCGACATTCGCGACGCGTGGAACGAGTTGCCCGAGGTCACCGAGTGCTCGGGCTTCCATGAATTTGACGAGTGGTGCCCAGAGTGTGAGGGGTCTCGATGATGAGCACCTTTTCTCATCGTCTCGTGACGTCGCTGATTCTCGTCAATGTGCCCGTCGCCGGGTGGGCTGAATTGACGCATGATGAGCTGGCCGAGCACCTTGACGCAGCGCTGCTCGCATTCTTCGCATGCGAGATCGCGGTTCGTGTCGCGCTTGCTGTGCGTCATCGTCGTTTCGATCGCTGGTTGTTGATCGACGCGGTGATCGTCACGCTTGCTGTACTGCCGTTCGGGGTGCTCCCCGTCGTGCGCGTTGCTCGTCTCACGCACTTGGGGCGCCACCTGGTGCATCTTAGTTCGCTGCGCGTGCTTCGGTTGGCGGTGGCACGATGAATCTCATTGTGGCCATGATTATTTCGCTCTCTACGACCCCGACACCACCGCCGACGCCCGGATACCAGATCGGCCCCAACTCGCAACTACCCGGCGTTCAGGTGTACCCACCCGTTTGTGGGCAGTATCCGCCCGCTTGTGGTCTTCACTTCGACCCTGGTACGCAGACATGGCAGAGAGAAGACGATCGCTGACCGTCTAAGCCGACAGCAGCCGCGCCCCTTTTGTGGACGCGGCTGCTGTCGGCTTACGAAAGATACAGTGGGCGTGGGTGTTTGGGCTCGCAGCTCGCTGCTCAGTTTGTGCATTGCCGCCGCTGAGCCTGCGGCTCCGGGGTTTTCGGGTCCGGAAGCGTGTGCCGCATCGCCGATGCGGGTTTGCGACGTCTGCGCCGTTTCAGCGGCGGGTCAAGATACACATCACGGCGGTGCTGGCTCTGCTGACGGCGCGCGCGGTTCTTGCTCATTTTGGGTGTTCTTTCTGGTCGAGGCGTTCAGCGATTTTCTTCAGGCGGAGAGTCCAGCATTTGTCGCAAAGGCTGTGGCCGATCGGTTTCTTGGTCGGAGCGCCGCAAGAGACGCATGGATGTCTGCTCATCGCGTTTCCTCCTTCGCGCGCGGGTCACCTACCGGGCTACTGGTCACCTTTGGGTAATTGTTTTTCAAGGTGACTAGCACCTAACGTCCGTGCGGAACTTTGAGCGGAGCGAAAAGTTCCGTACGGAGGGTCCTTCCTTATTTCCACCTTCCTTAAAGGTTCTTTTGGATAGGTAGTGCAAACCTCGAATTCGATACACGAGTCGATCGGATTCGAGGTTTGGTCGATCGGATTCGAGTAGTGGCTGCTCAGAGGTGTTTCGTTTTCGAGTAATGGCTGCTCAGACGCTACGCGGTACAGCTTTCGGCGGTCCTCGGTCAAAGGCTGCTGCACTTGCAGATGCCCATCGTTTTCGAGCTTGTCCACGAGGCGATTGATAACTTGCCGATTGACGCCACCAAGGGATTCTCCGATCTCGGCGTACGATGCGCGCCACCATATCTCGCCGTCGATCAGGATTCGGTCGCCGCTTCCTTTTATTTGCGTCACGAATCGCACGAGCGCGAGCAGGCACGCCCCATCTAAACCGGCTCGCTGAATATCGCTGGGGAGCACCGGTACATAATTCGGGCAGACAACGCTCATCTAGTAGAATCCACCCGCCTTTGCATATTTGGTTGGGAACCCAAATCGGCGGGCTGGCAAAAGGCCGGGGCTGCTGCACCCCGGCCTTACCCATGTCACGGTGTCTCCCCTTCAAACAGGCGACCCTGGTCGGCGGTTAACTCATCGTGGGCTCTGTTGATCGCACTGGTGATGACGTGCTGCGCGAAGCGGATTCCGGGTCGTGCGTGACAGTGTTCGTTGCGTTCGTCGTCGCGCCATTCTTCGCGCAGCTCGTCAACATAACGCGGAAACTCTGCGTCCCTAAGCAAGTTTTCAACCACCCCAGCGTCGTTGACCATCCGCGCCAGCCGGCGGCTGAACTTCTCCGCAAACTTGGACTTCGGTTTCTTCGGCTCGGCTGGTAGCGCTTTACTGCAGATGCGGCGCCACGATCCTCCGTAGGTGTGCAACGCGTTGCGCACTTCGTCCTCGGTGGTGAACTTGTCGGCGAACTTCATGCGGTACTGCACCTCGCGGCGGCTGATGCCGTGCGTTTTGACGACTTCCTTCAGCACCCCGTCCGGCAGTTGCTTATTGCGGCCGCGCTGCTTCAGCAGCACGCGACCGAATTCCCAGCGAGCTTCAATGCTGTCGGCTTCATTGTTGGAGATCCGTTCGGAGAGCTCCTTGAGGGCGTCTCGCCAGTCCTCGTCGCCCAACAACGACGGCGCGCTCACTGACGCACCGGCTTGAGGACCTCCGCCAGTTTGGTGCGCTGCTCCTCGGTGAGCGGGGGGGCCTTCTCAAGCAGGCTGTCGACGTAAGCCTCGTGTTCGAGGGCGTCGAGCACACTGCGCGGTACCCGTATAGCGGCGCCGATCTTGATGGCGGGGATCTCACCGGCTTTGATGAGCCGCAGCACGTGCTGATATGTGACGCCGAGGGCGTCGGCGACTTCACGAACGTTCAAATATTGAGACATGCGGGACTAGACCCCTTCGGGTTTCGTCTCGCATTCGCCTCGCCTGCGAGAGCCAGTTAAGGCTTGGGTCCTCACGTTTATCCGTCAAGCGGCGTGCCCACTCGACTCGAAACCGTAGATCGGCTGCGTACGTTGCACAAGACTTGCCGAGTATTGTGTGTGGTCGCGTCTATCGTCGCAGCTCAAGCGGAATGTTTTCTTCATACCGCACGCATCACTTGCTGAAGACGTTCTGGGGCTGGGCCGAAAAACAATTGCCCGACGGGACGCTGATCGTGACCACACCGGGCGGGCACACCTATGTCACCACCCCGGGCAGCGCACTGCTGTTCCCGAGCCTGTGTCGATCCGTCGGCGGCTTTGCCGCCCCCGAAACCGACCCGGTGCCCGACTACCCCGGTGAGCGCAGCGCGATGATGCCCCGACGCCGCCGCACCCGCGCCCAAAACCGCGCCAACCGCATCGCCACCGAACGCCGACAGAACCGCGAGGCCCGTGCAGCCCGGCACGCCGAGAACTCAACCTACGCCGGCCCCGCCCCACCCTCCGATGACGACGACGACCCCCCGCCGTTCTAACCCGGCGTTATGTCACGCGCGGGGCTGAGTTTGCGCGGTCCACACTCGACCGTCGAAATAGCGCATCTGATTCGGGTCCTGCTGGTCGGGATACCAGCCAGGCGCCAAACCGCTCGTCACCACTGGCTGTTGGTGTACCACCGGCTGTTCGACGACCGGCCGTTCCACCGGCCGTTCGGCGCTCGGCCTCGACATCATGCGCACCACGGCGACGACTACCGCGACAATCGCGATGAGCACCAAAATCCAGATCAACGAATTGACAGCGCCCGCAATCATGAGCCCCCAATACCCTCAGCGGGCGTCCGCGAAACTCGATTCGTGTCGAACCATTGTCCGAATAGACGGTAGTCGCTGGGCTGACCACGCCGCCACCGTTTACGAATCATCTTGTACGCCAACGCATATTCAAGTTGTGCACCCTACCTAGCTGCTGCTCCTGCGGGGTCTGGTCCGACAGTGGCTTCGGTGTGGTGGCTCGGCGTGTGTCATTGGTGTCCTCTGCGTGCTGGCAGCGCCCTGTGAGTGAACCTTTGGTTGAAACGCGGAATGCGGGGATTGACCGCCGGGTACGATCTGATTGGCCGGGGGCCGCGGTGTACAGGTGGAGCGCAATGTCGTATCTGGTGGTGGCCCCGGAGATGTTGGCGTCGGCGGCATTGGATCTGTCCAAGGTCGGTTCGGCGGTGACCGCCGCGAACGCGGCGGCGGTGGCCCCGACGACCGGGGTGCTGGCTGCCGCGGGTGACGAGGTATCGGCGGCGATCGCGTCGGTGTTTTCCGGCCACGCGCAGGGCTTTCAGGCGCTCGGCGCGCGGGCGGGCGCGTTTCATGCCCAGTTCGTGCAGGCCTTGACCTCGGGTGCGGGCATGTATTCGGCTGCCGAGGCGGTTAGCGCCTCGCCGTTGCAGACCCTGGAGCAGGACATTTTGGGGGTGATCAATGCCCCGACCAACTTGTTGTTGGGGACCCCGTTGATCGGCGACGGTACCAATGGCGCGCCGGGGACTGGGCAGCCCGGCGGGCCGGGCGGGATTTTGTTCGGCAACGGCGGTATGGGTGGGTCCGGTGCGCCGGGGCAGCCCGGCGGCCGGGGTGGTAACGCCTGGTTTTTCGGCACCGGCGGCCAGGGTGGTGCCGGTGGGGCCGGCATCACCGGCACGACGGGCTCCGCGGCCGGCGGCGTCGGCGGGCTCGGCGGCAGCGGTGGGGTCGGCGGGGCCGGCGGCAACGCCGGACTGTTCTACGGCAACGGCGGTTTGGGCGGTGTGGGCGGTAACGGCGGCGTGGGCGGGGTCGGCGGGATCGGTGCCGGCACTGCGACCTTCGGCGTGGCCGGCGGCACCGGCGGTACCGGCGGGGCTGGTGGTCAGGCCGGGCCTGGCGGTGCTGGCGGGGCCGCAGGAATCTTAGGCGGGGGAATCGTAGGGCAGTCAGGATTTTTCGGGTCCGCGGGCGCGGCGGGTCATGCCCTCGGTACTAACGGCGGTAACGGCGGCAACGGAGGCAACGCCGGGTTGATCGGCGACGGCGGTAACGGTGGA
>NZ_LZIC01000141.1 GCF_001667185.1 Mycobacterium sp. 852002-50816_SCH5313054-b
GGCGCCACCCGCCCCGCCGAGGCCGCCGTTGCCGACCAGCCCGGCGGCCCCGCCGGCACCGCCGGCGACCCCGGGGTTGTCCGTTTGCGAAAAGCCGTTGCCGCCGTTGCCGGTCAAAAACCCGCCGGGCGCACCGTTGGGGTTGGCCGCCGTCCCGTTGGCGCCGTCACCGATCAGCGGGCGCCCGAACAACAAATTGGTGGGTGTGTTGATAGCCGCCAAGATGTCTTGCTCCACGGTCTGCAACGACGGCACGTTGGCCGCCTCGGCCGCCGCATACGCCGCGCCCGCGCTGCTTAGTGCCCGCACGAACTCGGCATGAAACGCCGCGGCCTGGCTGCTGAGCGACTGAAAGGCCCGCGCCTGACCGGCGAACAACGACGTGATGGCGGCCGATATCTCGTCACCGGCAGCAGGCACCATGCCGGTAATTGGGGGCGTCGCAGCCGCATTCGCCGCAATCAGGTCCGAGCCGATGGTAGACAGATCCGTTGCCGCCCGGGCCAGGAACTCCGGAGCCGCCGCCAGATATGACATCGCTTCCTCCCACCGGGCCGTCGACACATCGACAAATCGGAGACATATCGGATGCATGTGAAGATACGTGGCTTTCCACCCGATATTTCAGCGTTCCGCCAAACGCGTGCGCCGCTAAATAAATAGCTGTTAGTTACACTATGCGAAGCACTTGTATTGCGAAGAGAACTAATGACGGAGCAGCGATCCGTGTCAGTGCTAAACGAACGGAAACCGTTGCGGCCCTTGGGAAGGTGGAGCCCATGAGCCTGGTAGCCGGACGCGGTCCGCTCAGCAGCGATCCGGCCGGGCGGTTTTCGCCCGCGATACCCTCCGAGGTCGTCTACATCGAGCCGCACCCGCGGCGCGTCCAGGCTTTCGTCGATAACCGCGCGGTGATCGACACCGAGCGGGCGCTGCTGGTGCACCGGCGGGGCTGCCCGCTCAGCTACGTCTTCCCAGCCGGCGAGGTGGGCGGCTTACCCGCCGCGCCGGAGCCCGAAGCCCCGGGCTTCGTCCACGTGCCCTGGGACGCCGTCGACACCTGGCTGGAGGAGGGCCGCGAACTCGTCCATTACCCGCCGAATCCCTACCACCGGGTCGACTGCCGATCGACGAGGCGCAGCCTGCACGTCAGCGTCGCCGGCACCGCGCTGGTGGATACCGACGACACGCTGATCCTGTTCGAAACCGCGCTCGAGCCCCGCCTTTACGTCGACCCGAAACACGTGCGCACCGATCTGCTGCGGCGTTCCGAGACGTCGAGCTACTGCAACTACAAGGGCTTCGCAACGTATTGGTCAGCCGTGCTTGACGACCTGGTCATCGACGATGTCGCGTGGAGTTATGAAGACCCGCCCCCGGAGAGTCTGCCCATCAAGGGGTTTCTGAGCTTCGACGCCGCCCGGGCGGCTGTGACGGCCCAACTACCGCCCGCCTAGTTCCGCGAAAGTGCAACTGGCGACACATTTCCCGAGTACCGCCGTCGGCAGTCACACTTTCGCGGTCAGGTCAGCCGCCGTAGCTAGGGCGGCCGAGCCCCAGGGCGTGCTGCGCGATCATGTTGCGGAACACCTCAAGGGTCCCGCCGTAGATCCCGAGCGGTAACGAAAGACGGTAAAGGTGTTCTGCCGCACCGTCGCTCGCGGCGCCCTGGGCGTCGGTGGGCAGCGCCGACGCCGCGCCCAGGATGTCCATCAGGTCCGGCGTGATGTCGCGCATCGTCTGCGCGATCGCCACACGCCCGAACATCCCGGGACTGGACAGCGCCGCCTCCATCCGCGCGACGGCGCGCCCGAGCCGATATTTCACCGATTCGTCGTCCACCTCCGAGACGATTGCCGCGACCGTGTCGACCACCTCGGCCATGAGGTCGCCGTGGCCCGCCATCGCCGCAACGTATTGCAGGCCATGGTCTTCCGGGTCCACCATGCCGTGCTCGGAGTCCAGCGCCGCGCGCATCACCGTCCAACCGCCGTTCACCTCGCCGATGCGGTGGAGGTCGTCGACGCGCACGTCGCTGTAGTAGACGATGTTGGTGCGGTCGCCGTCCAGCGTGCGGATGCCCTGGATCTCGATGCCCGGCGAATCCAGGGGGACCAGAAACATGGTCAGGTTCTTGTGTTTCGGGCCCTGCGGGTCGGTGTTGGTGAGCAGGAAGACGTACCGGGCGTTCTGCGCGTTCGAGGTGAACATCTTGGAGCCATTAATGATCCACGCGTCACCGTCCCGCACCGCACGGGTCTTGCAGGTGGCGACGTCGGAGCCGCCCTCCGGCTCGGTGTACCCCAGGCACAGCCGGATCTCGCCGGACAGCACGCCGGGCACGACTTTGCCGGCCAGCTCCGGCGCGCCGAATTGCTGGACCAGCCGCGCGACGACGGACGTGGTGCCCCAGTGGTACCACGGCGTGTGGGCCCGGGCGATCTCGAGCTGGAAGATGCGCCGGCGAACCGCGCTGAACCCACCGTCGGCCTCCGCCTGCCAATCCGAGGCCAGATACCCGGCCTCGCCGAGCGCCAAATGCACTTGCTCGTCGAAGTTTTCGCCGAATTCGAGCTGCCGGGCGAGCACCTCGTCGGTGACGTGCTTGGCGATGAAGGCCCGGGTCTCCTCAAGAAATTCCTGGTCCTGCGCGGAGAGTTCGACGTGCGAGAAGTCCATTTACATCGCATCGATGACTAGGGTGCGGAACCGGTCGAGGGTGTCGAGCGCATGGGCCACGCTGTCGCCGGGCAGCCCGACGCTCACCCACGTCACGCCCACTGCCGCAAGCTTTTCCAATCCATCGAGGTATGCTGCGGCGTTGAAATCGTCGGACGCGGGGCTGCCGCCTTCGAAGTTGGTGAAGGTGACGTCGATCGCGGACCAATCGCGGCCCGCCGCGTCGCAGCGCCGTCGCAGATCGTCGATGCCCTCGGTGAGGCGCTGCACGGAGTCGATCACCGCGGTGCCCGCGGTCTGGGCCAGCTGCGGCGGAGCGGGAAACGGGCACCAGCCGTCGCCGTACTGCGCGACGCGCTGGCGCGCGGCCGTGGTGTTGCCGCCGATCCAGATCGGCGGGCAGCTGGCCGGCCGCGGGTGCGCGGTGATGCCCCGGGCGGTGAAATGCTTTCCCTCGAAGGTGATGTCGTCACCCGTCCAGATCGCCCGGATCACCTGCAGCGCTTCGTCGAACAGCTCGGCGCGCTCGTCGTAGTTCACGCCCAGCGCCGCGAATTCACGCTTGAGGTAACCCACGCCGACGGCGAGCGTGAAGCGGCCGCCCGAAAGCAGGTCCAGCGAGGCCCCGGACTTGGCCACCACGAACGGGTTTCGATACGGCAGCACCACGATGTTGGGGATCAACCGCAGCGTCGTCGTCCTGGGGCCCGCATAGCCCAGCGCGACAAAAGGATCCAGCGCGTCGTGCCCGCCGGCCTCCAGCCATCGCTGCGACGGCGCCGGGTGGTCGGTGAAGCCGAACCCGTGAATCCCGGCCGCCTCGGTGGCCGCCGCGACCGTGGCGATGCCCTGCCCGCTCACCAGCTCCGGGTTGTACGGATGGCTGTGCATCGGGTGGGTGATGGTGAAGCGCATGAGGGCGACCAGACGCTAGAACCGCGCGCGGGAATCGATAGCGGTGTCGCTGGTGCGCAGCGGACGGATCAGCGCCTCCTGGGCAAACGAGCACAGCAGCTCGCCGTCCTCGGAGTGCACGGTGCCGCGCACGTACGACATTCCCGCGCCGACCTGGGTGCTCTCGTGGGTATAGAGCAGCCAACCCGCCCAGCGCACCGGCTCATGGAACGCGACGGAGATGCTCATCGGTGCGGTGGACACGGTCAGGTGCGCCTGGGCGGTGCCGATGCCCGGATGCGCGCGCATCGTGGTGGAAATCCCCAGGTGGCCGGTGAAGTACGCCAGCAGCGCCTTGGCCAGATCGTCCCGGCCGGGGATGGGTTCGTAGCGCAGCCACGCGTAGAGCTCCGGCGGCCCGACCTCCTCGGGGCTGTTCACGTCGACGACGTCGACGAGGCGCAGTTCACGTCCGACCATCGGCATCGGCGAGTGGTGGGCATCCGCGGGCCCGGCCACGTCGGGGCGCGGCAGGTGGTGGCGAATGACGTCGTCGGTCGGCACGTCGGCCAGCACGGTGATGCTCAGGCAGCGCCGACCGTTCTGCTGCACGGCGACCACCGCGGTCGCGGTCGACCGGCCCTCGGCCACCACGTCGAGCACCAATTCGATTGGCGCCCCAACGGTGACCGCGCGGGAAAACACCGCGTGCGCCGAGCGCACGGACTTGTCGGGGAATCGTTTGGCCACCGCGACGATCGCCTGGGCGAGCACCTGGGTGCCCTCCACCACCTGCCGTTCGTCGCCGACGGCGATACCGGTGTCACCGGTGAACCGATCTTGCCCGTCGGCCTGCACGTCGAAGAGATCCAGCAGGCCCTGCACCGTCCATTCGGTCTGCTCTGATTCCTCGGAAGCTTTAGTCAAGTCGGCTCCATTTCTCGCGCTGGCAGCTCACGGCTCAGCGTGACACTTTGAGTAGGATTTGTAAAGCTTGGCTAACAGACACAGGGAGGCAACGCAATTGGGCATCGTGACGAGCACCTCGGAGACCGCCTTCGGCCATCCCGCCGAGGCGGTGTACGACTTTGTGACCGATCCGGCGAATTGGACGAAGACCTACCCCGGCAGCGCGCACATCGACAAGTTGCCGGAGCTTCCGCTGAATGTCGGTGACACCTGGGAGGAGGCGGGTCCGGACGGCGAGCGGATCTTCAGCTGGCACCTGGCCATCGCCGACCGGCCCTCGCTGTTCGTGTTCAATTCGGTCGGCCGCCTCGGCCACGACCGCGACGGGAAGGGCGGGCTCGAGGGCCGGATCACCGTCACCTACCGGTTCACCAGGCCGGGCCGGGACATCACCCTGTTCTCCCGGACCATGACGATCGAGGCCCACAAGCACGCCCCGTTGCCCGACCAACTGTTCCAGCAGGCCAACCCGGCGCGCATCGACGCCTATCACGAGGCCGTGGCGCGCGAACTGGGCGAGATTGACACCGGCGCACGTCCTGCATGACACTTCTGCGATGTTTTGTAAGGCAGAAGGTTTGTCGAAGGGCCCGGCCGGATGATCCCGGAGCCCCTGGCCAACGGCTTCTGCTTCGGTGAGGGCCCACGCTGGTTCGAGGGACTGCTGTGGTTCTCCGACATGCTCGGCGAGGCCGTCCACACCGCCGACATCCGCGGCTCGCTCACCACGTTGCCTCTGCCCGGGCGCTCGCCGTCCGGCCTGGGGTTCCGTCCCGACGGTTCACTGCTGATCGCCTCGACCGAAGACCGGCAGGTGCTGCGCTACGACGGCGAAACCGTCGTCCCCATAGCTGATCTCGCGTATCTGACACCGGCAAATCTGGGTGACATGGTCGTCGACGACGTCGGGCGCGCCTACATCGGATGTCAGGCGTTCTCCGGCGGCGCGATCATCCGCCTCGATCCCGACGACGGACCCACCAGTGCCACTATTGTCGCCGAGAACCTGGACTTTCCCAACGGCATGGTGATCACCCCCGACCGAAAGACGTTGGTCGTCGCCGAGTCGACCGCCCGCCGGCTGACCGCGTTCACCATCGACGCGACCGGCGGGCTCGGCGACCGCCGGGTCTTCGCCGACGGCCTCGACGGGCCGCCCGACGGGATCGCACTCGACGCCGAGGGCGGGGTGTGGACGTCGATGACGCTGGCCCACCAGTTCGAGCGGATCACCCAAGGCGGCGTGGTGACCGACCGCATCGACATGGGCGAGCGGGTGGCCATCGCGTGCGCCCTCGGCGGCCCCTCGGGCCGCACGCTGTTCTTGCTGTCCAGCACCGACGCCTATCCCCGGCGCCTGATCGGCACCAAGCTGTCCCGGCTGGACGCCGTGACGGTACAGACGCCCGGCGCGGGCCTAACCTGACACCCCGAGAGGTGCACGAGTGACGGATTCCTATTACGAGCTGATCGACGACACCGACCCGCTGGGCGAAAAGTTCGGGGCCACCGACCTGGCGCGCGGCACCTGGTCGGCGGCGATCCAGCACGGCGGGCCGGTGTCGGCGCTGCTGGTCCGGGCGCTGGAACGGTGCGACCAGCGCGACGACACCCGGCTGTCCCGGGTCGTGATCGACCTGCTGGGCGGGGTGCCGGCCGAGGGTGACCTGTGGGTGTGCTCGCAAGTGCAACGCGGCGGCAAGCAGATCGAATTGGTCAGCGCCGAGATGCTCGCCCCGGGACCCGACGGCGAACCGCGCCCCGTGGCCCGCGCCAGCGGATGGCGCCTGCAGCAGCAGGACACGCGGGCGATTGCGCACGCCGCGGCCCCGCTGCCGCGACCGCGGACCGAGGCCCGCAACCGCAACCTCAAGGCGAGGGAGTGGGACCGCAACTACGTGCACAGCCTCGAGTGGCTCTGGCTGACCGAACCGCTGAGTGAGGGCCCGGGCGAATCCTGGATCAACCCGACCGTGGACCTCGTCAAAGGCGAGACCATGACGCCGCTGGAGAGGCTCTTCGCGGTGGCCGACTGCGCCAACGGCATCGGCAGCAAGCTGGACATCACCAAGTGGACGTTTCTCAACACCGATCTCGCCGTGCACGTGTTCCGGATCCCCGACGGCGACTGGATCGGCATTCGCGCGGAGACCAGCTACGGGCCGGACGGCATCGGGACGACGATCGGCACCCTGTTCGACGAGCGCGGCGCCGTCGGCGCGATCCAGCAGTCCGTGCTGGTTCGGGCGCGACCCGGCCGGGAAACGAAAAAACCGTGACACCTTGGCGATACTTCGTAAAGTTTCTGTTATGAGCCAACCGGCCCAAGCGGCAGAGGTCGACACCTCGACGCGCCAGCGCATCCTCGACGCCACCGCCGAAGTACTCGGCCGCAACGGCCAGACCAAGCTCAGCCTGTCCGAAGTGGCCGCCCAGGCGGGGGTGTCGCGCCCCACGCTCTACCGTTGGTTCGCGTCCAAAGAGGAACTGCTGTCGGCGTTTTCGCAATACGAACGGCAGGCCTTCGAGAGCGGCTTGGTCAGGGCCACCGCCGGACTGAAGGGAGTCGACAAGCTCGACGCCGTGCTGCGATTCATCGTCGAGTTCCAGCATTCGTACTCGGGCGTGCGCATGGTCGACGTCGAGCCCGAGCACACCGTCGCCCAGTTCGGCCGCGTCATCCCCGAGATGCGCGCCGGCCTGCAACGGCACCTCTCCGGACCCAACGCCGCGGTGAAGGCTGCGACCGTCATCAGGATTGCGATCTCGCACTACATCGTCCGAAGCGACGATGCCGATCAATTCCTGGAGCAATTGCGTCACGCGGTCGGGATCAAGGGCTCCAGCTAGCCCCATCCTCCGCGAGCGCGCGTGTTTGTACGGCGACACGCCGTATCGCGCGTACAACTGCGCGCCCTCGCGGCATGACGGTTCAGTCGAACAGCACCGCGGCGTTGAGATAGCCGGTCGGGTCCAAGGCCGCCTTGACCGCCCGCATCGCGGCGATGTCGGCGGGCTCCCGCGACATGCCCAGGTACGGGCGCTTGCGACTGCCGACGCCATGCTCGGAGCTGACGTTGCCCCCGCACCGCGCGATGAGGTCCATCATCGGCTCGTACAGATCCCGCTCCCGCTCGGCCGGGCAGCGCAGCACGTTGAGGTGCAGGTTGCCCTCGCCGATGTGGCCGAACAGCACGGGCAACGCCTCGGGAGCATGCGCGCCGATCAAATCGGCCGCCCGCGTTGCGAATTCATCTACCGACGACAACGGCAACGACACATCAAACTTCAGCGGCGGCCCGTACACACCGAGCACGTCGGCGAGGGCTTCCCTGACGCGCCACAATCGTTGCTGCGCAGCGACGTCCACGCCGACGGCGGGTTCGCCGCACAGCCGCACGCCGTCCAGCAGCTCGGCGAGGCGATCGGTTTGGTCGTGGTCGGCGGCCAGCTCCACCAGCAGCAGCCAGGCGCCGGCGACCGGCGCGCCGACCCCCAGGTGTTCGGCGGTCAGCGCCGCGGCCCGGCCGTCGATCAGCTCCAGCGCCGCGATGCCGTCGACGTCCCGGAAGGAGCGGCCGGCCGCCACCAGCGCCTCGAGGTCGGCGAACCCACAGACCGCCGTCACCCGATGTGTCGGCGTGGGGTGCAACCGCAGGTCCAGCGCGGTGATCACGCCGAGGGTGCCCTCGGCGCCCACGAACAGCGCCGGCAGGTCGTAGCCGGTGTTGTCGCTGCGCACCCGGCTGTGGCGGCGCATCAGCGAACCGTCGGGCAGCGCCACCTGCAGGCCGACGACTTGCTCGCCCATGTTGCCGTAGCGGACCGTCCGCAGGCCGCCGGCGTTCGTCGAGGCCATGCCGCCGACGGTCGCCGTGTCGCGGGCGGCCAGGTCCACGCCGAACACCAAACCCGCTGCGGTGGCGGCACTTTGGACGGCTGCCAGCGCGGTGCCGGCGCCGGCCTCGACGCGGCGCTCCACGGTGTCGACGTCCCCGACTGCGCATAGCCGTTCGGTGGACAGCAGCACGTCGTCGTGCTCGGGGACGGTGCCGGCCACCAGCGAGGTGCGGCCGCCCTGCACCGTCACGTGCGCCCCGGCGTCGCGGCACACCCGCAGCACCGCGGCGACCTCCTCGGCGGAGCCCGGCCGCACCAGCGCGCCGGCCCGCCCACGATAGCGGCCGGTGTGGTCGACGCTGCGGCCGGCCAGCACGTCGGCATCGGTGATGACGTGGTTGGGACCGACGATCCCTTTCAGGTCCCCAAGGCTGCCGGGCATGCTCGCGGTTATAGCACCGCCCGGACTAGAGCCAAAAGAGCGACATGTCTTCCGCACCGGATGCCACGGCCGGACGCCCCCCGATCCGCAGCATTCGGCGCAATTCAGCCGACTCCACCGTGCGCAGGAAGTTCGACCACGACGCCACCTCGGGGTGCCGCTGGAGTAGGGCTCGCCGCTGGCGCTCCGTCATGCCACCCCACACCCCGAATTCGACATTGTTGTCCAACGCTTCTGCCGCGCACTCCCGCATGACCGGGCAGTGCCGGCAGAACGCCGCGGCCTTGCGCTGGGCGGCACCCGCGACGAAGAGGCCGTCGCCATCGGTGGCGGTGCACAAGGCTCTCGATACCCAGCGAGCGGGGTCGTCCTCGTCCGCGCTGCGGACCACTCCATGGACGCCCGTACCGTACGGTCTTCGACCGGCGAGGGTTGACACTGACATGAGCTGATCCCTTCTTCCGGCCCGAGCCCCCCCGCAGGTCAATGCGTTATTCCCCGCGATAGCGCGACTTAAACACGCGTCGAATACGGGAGGGGCCGGGGAAGGTTCAGAACGCCTTGTGCGGCACGTCGGTGACCAGTCCGCCGTCCATGACGAACTCGCTGCCCGTCGTGTAGGACGACTCGTCGCTGGCGAGGAAAAGCACGAACGTCGACACTTCGCGCGCCTCACCCGGGCGGCCCAGCGGGACGGTGACCATGTCCTCGGGCAGCTTCGCGGTCATCGGGGTGCGGATGAAACCGGGGTGTATCGAGTTGACCCGGATGTTGAACGGCGCCAGTTCCAGCGCCGCCGACTTGGCCAGGCCGCGCACCGCCCATTTCGACGCGACATACGGGTGCACCGCGGGCGCGCCGCGCAGCCCCTCGATCGACGACACGTTGATGATCGAGCCGCCCCCGGCCTCGGTCATGGGATCGACGGCCACCCGCATGCCCAGGAAGGTGCCGGTCAGGTTGACGTCAATCACCTTCTGCCACTTGCCCAGATCGAAATTCCTCAGCTGCCCCAGCGCCACGATGCCGGCGTTGTTGACCAACACATTGAGCTTGCCGAATTCGCCGGTCGCCGTCGCGACCGCGGCGTCCCACTGGTCGGGCTGGGTGACGTCGAGGTGGACGTAGCGCGCGGCCTCGCCGAGCTCGTCGGCCAGCGCCTTTCCCTCGTCGTCGAGGATGTCGCCGATCACCACCTTGGCGCCCTCTTCCACGAGCATCCGGGCGTGCGAGGCGCCCATCCCCCGGGCGCCACCGCTGATGAGCGCCACTTTGCCGTCTACCCGTCCCACTGAGGGGCTCCTTTCGGTTACGTAACTACCAGGTTGTTCGGTGCGTACAGACCTTTGCCGGTGACCAGCGGAAGGTCGAGCGTGGTGCGGATGCCGGGCGCCGCCGCGATCACCGAGGGGATGGCGTTGACGATGCGCCCGGCCGCGCCGACGATCGCGGCGTGGTTGTGGTCGCCCTTGCGGCTGCTCGGGACGATGTCGACGGCGTAGGACGGTTCCCCGGTGATCTCGACGCGATAGGAGCCGCCGCCGGAAGCCGGCTGCGGCCAGTCGGGCCTAAGGTCGGGGCGCAACCGGGTGATGTGCTCGACGACGATGGCCGGGCGGCCGCCGGACATGCCGCGGATCTCGAACTGCAGCGCGGCCATGGTGCCCTTGGCCACGGGCCCGACCGCGATCTCGAAGTCCTCGGGCGCCGGTTCGCGCTGGCACGAGTCGGTGATCTCGTCGATCTCGATGCCGAGGCCGGCGGCCAGCTGACGGATCGCCGTGCCCCAGGCGATGCTGAGCACCCCCGGCTGCAGCAGCATCGGCACCTCGTCGAGGGGCCTGCCGAACCCCATGTAGTACATGACCTCGGCGCCGTCGTACGTGGCGTAGTCGGCGATCTCCATACAGCGCACCTGCTCGATCCTCTGGCAGGTGCCCGCCAGCGCGAACGGGATCAGGTCGTTGATGAACCCGGGATCGACGCCGGTGATGAAGACGCTCGAATTTCCTTGCCGCGCGGCGTCTTCGACCCGAGCGATGTACTTGTCGGGCATCACACCCCACGGGTATTGCAGCAGGCCCGGCGCCGACCCGACGACGTTGATCCCGGCGGCCAGGATGCGCATCACGTCGGCCATCGCGTCGGGCAGGCGGGTGTCGCCCATCGCGCAGTAGACGACGCACTCCGGCTCGGTGGCGAGAATGGCGTCGAGGTCGGAAACGGCGCGGACGCCCGCGACGGTCGCGGCGCCCAGGCCGACGCCGCATAGCTCCCCGGCGTCCTTGCCGACCTTCTCCGGCGTGGAGACGCAGACGCCCGTCAGCTCGAACTGCGGGTTGGTGATCAGTTCGGCGAGGGCCAGCCCCCCGACATTTCCGGTGCCGACGTGCGCGACGCGGATGGCCATCAGAGTCTCCGTCCCTCGAACGCTCGAAACGTTTCTAGACAGTAGTCCACTACTTCTCAGGCGCCTACCGGACCCGACATCGCACAGGGCAGAATTGGAACGCTGTGGACCCACAACGCGAGGACGTCCAATTCGCATCCGGCGACGACCGGATCAGCGCATGGCTCTACCGGCCCGTGAGCAGTGATCCGGCGCCGCTGCTGGTGATGGCGCACGGCCTGGGCGCGGTGCGCACCATGCGGCTGGACGCCTATGCCGAACGATTCAGCGCCGCCGGCTACGCGTGCCTGGTGTTCGACTACCGCAACTTCGGCGACAGCGGGGGCCGGCCGCGCCAATTGCTCGACATCAAGATGCAGCTCGCGGACTGGGCGGCGGCGGTCGCGTACGGGCGCACCCTGGAGGGCATCAATCACGATCGAATCGGCTTGTGGGGCACCTCGTTTGGCGGCGGCCACGTGATTGCGACGGCGGCGCGGCTGCCGGGCATCAAGGCCGTCGTGGCCCAGTGCCCGTTCACCGACGGTGTCGCGTCCGCCCGCACGCTGAACCCGGTGATCTTCGCGCGGATCGGTGCCCTGGCGGCGCGCGACCTCATCGCGGCCCGGTTCGGCCGACCGCCGGTGCTGGTGGCCGCGGCGGGCAAGCCGGGTGAGGTCGCGCTGATGAACGCCCCCGACGTGTACCCCGGCTACCTGCGGCTGGTCCCCGAGGGCCAGTCGGTGCCGAACGAGGTCGCCGCGCGGTTCGCGTTGAAGGTCATCACCTACCGGCCGGGTCGGGCCGCCGCGAAGATCGGCTGCCCGATCCTGTTCTGCGTCTGCGAAGCCGACTCCGTGGCTCCCCCGGTCCCCACCCTGCGCTATGCGGCCAAGGCTCCGCGCGGCGAGGTCAGGATGTACCCCGAGGGCCACTTCGAGATCTATGTCGACGACGCGTTCGAGCGCGTGGTGGGCGATCAGCTCGCGTTCCTCGACAGGCATTTGAAGAACGCGCAAATGTAGCGCGGGCAAACTTGCGCCAAACGCCAGATTTCCTCGCGGGACGGCTCTAGTCTCGGTCAGTACCTAATACCCACGGTCGCGGGTAAGTCCGTGTGACAGGGCGGGGTCCCGGCCTGTGGGGAAGGACGGGGAGATGTCGCAGTTAATCAGCACCCCTGAGACGCTGGCCTCGACGGCCGCCGACGTGCAAAACATCGGGTCGGCGATCAACGCCGCAAGCGCCGGCGCAGCGGGACAGACCACCGGTTTGCTGGCGGCGGCCGAGGACGAAGTCTCGGCGGCCATCGCGAATCTCTTCGGCGCCTACGGCCAGCAATACCAAGCGGTCCTATCGCAAGCCGCCACGTTCCATACCGAATTCACCCAGGCCCTGGCGGCCGCGGCGAGCACGTATGCGCAAGCCGAGGCCGCCGGCGCGGCGCTGCTGGGGCAAACGGCTATAACCGGCGGTGCGTCCACGGGCACCAGCTCTGTGTCGGTGGTGCAGTTGGCCGCCGGGGACCCGCTGTATGCGTTGATCATGGGCGGCACCAACAACCCGGGCCCCGACCCCAAATATGTAACAAGCGTCTTCAACGCATTCATCAAGCCGAATCCCCTTTTCTCCTCCGCAATACCGCAGGGCCTTTTCACCCCCGAGCAGTTCTGGCCGGTGACCCCACAACTCGGCAGCATGACGTTCGGCCAGTCCGTGGCCAAGGGCGTCACGTTGCTGAACAACGCGCTCCTGGGACCCACCGGGGTAATCACGCAGGGCAACAGCGCCGTGGTTTTCGGCTACTCGCAAAGCGCCACCATCGCCACCAACGAGATCAATGCGCTTTTGGCGGCCGGCTCAACCATCCCTGCCAACCAGTTGTCTTTCGTGCTGATCGGCGATCCCAACAACCCGGTCGGCGGCCTCCTCGAGCGCTTCCCCGGTTTCTACATCCCCTTCCTGGATGTGGCTTTCAACGGCGCAACGCCGCAATCTCCATGGCATACCAGCGTTTACACATACCAATACGACGGCATCGCCGACGCCCCGCAATACCCGCTGAATCTCGTCTCAGACCTGAATGCGTTCATGGGCTATTTCTTCGTCCACGGCCAGTACCCCCTCTTGACGGCCACTCAGGTGGGCACCGCCGTTCCGTTGCCGACGAACGGCGGAAATACCGACTACTACATGTTCATGACGCAGAACCTGCCGTTGCTGGAGCCGATCCGCGCCATCCCCTACGCCGGCCCGCCGATCGCCGACATCTTCCAGCCGGATCTGCGGGTGCTCGTCGACCTCGGCTACGCGGACTACGGAGCCGGCGCCAACTACGCGAACATTCCGACCCCGGCCGGACTGCTGGACATACCGAATCCCTTCACGGTCATCCCCGACCTCGCCCTGGGCGCGGTGCAGGGTCCCTACGGCGCCGCGGTCGAAATCGGGGTCGAGTCGGGGCTGCTGTCCCCGTCGTACTTCCCGAACACTTACCCGTGGGTTCCGTCGATCAATCCCGGCCTGAATATCTCGCTCGGCCAGTCGAGCACGACACTGCTGTCGGTGCTCAGCGGCGCGGCCGGGAACGTGCTGCACCTCATTCCGCCGCCCAACTTCCCCTGACGCTTGCTCCGACTACGGTCCGAGCGGACAACTGTTGCGGACCGACTCGTCGCGGATCAGTCCCCGCAGCAGCGCGGTACTGAACTCGGCCGCGATCTCCTTGGCGCTGCGCCGCCCGCTGGGCCGCAGCCATCGGTAGCTGCCCAGGGTCATCCCGATGTAGCCCAGGGCCACCACATGCGAGTCGCACTCGAAGAACTCCCCGCTGGCGATGCCGCGGTCGATGAGCCCGTGCACGTGCTCGTAGACCTGGGCCTCCTTCTCGCGGACCTCGGCAACCTGCTCGCTGGTGAACCATTCGGTGATGTAGGGCTGCTCCTGGAAGTAGACGGCGGCCCGCTCCGGATTGGCCGCGATCCCGGTGAGCAGGCGGACGGTGTACTGGTAGAGCGCCTCGCGGGCCGTCCACGACGGATCGTCGTGCACGGCAGCCAGCGTGCCCTCGGCCGCCTGGCGGTAGATGTCGAACAGGATCAGCGACTTGCTGGCGTAGTAGTGGTAGACGGTCGCCTTGTTCAGCCCGATCACATCGGCGACGTCGTCCATCCGGGTGCCGTGATAACCGCGGGCCGCGAACAGCTTGGTGGCGACAGCCAGCAACTCCTCGCGGCGGGTCAGCCCGTTCTCGGATGGCATTCGTACTCTCTATCGTCGCTGCCGTGGGCCGCGGTCGGGCCCGGATAAAGCAAAGTATCAATCAACTGGTTGGACAGTTTAAGGCCACGGCCGTCTGTCGCACCGGCGCCTGGGCGACTACGATGGTGTGTCGAACTGGTCGCAAGTCGAGAGGTGGGGACATGGATCCGAGTCCGGACTATGACATGAGCGACGAGATCGAGTTCTTCTTCAAGTACGTGCCGTGGGGTCTGCGCGGCGTGGTCGACGGCAACGGGTACCCGCCGCCGGCCTACCCGCCCGTCTAACCGCCCGTCGCCCTTAGAGCGCCTTGAGTTCCTCGGCGACCTCGGTCACCGACTTCTTCGCGTCCCCGAATAACATCGTCGTGCCGTCGGCATAGAACAGCGGGTTGTCGATGCCCGCGAACCCCGAGTTCATCGACCGCTTGAGGACGATCACCGATTTCGCCTTGTCCACGTTGAGGATTGGCATCCCGTAGATCGGGCTGGACGTCTCGTTGCGGGCCGCCGGGTTGGTGACGTCGTTGGCGCCGATGACGATCGCGACATCGGTGCGCCCGAACTCGTCGTTGATGTCGTCCATGTCCTTCATGGCGTCGTAGTCGACCTCGGCCTCGGCCAACAAGACGTTCATATGACCGGGCATGCGGCCGGCGACCGGGTGGATGGCGTACTTGACCGGCACGCCCTTGTCCTCCAGCAGCGACGCCATGTCCTTGACCGCGTGCTGGGCCTGCGCGACGGCCAGGCCGTACCCCGGAACCACGATCACCTGGTTGGCGTAGGCCATCTGGATCGCCGCGTCGGCGGCCGAGGTGGCCTTGACGTGCTTGTCGCCGCCGGCGTCGCCACTGGGCGCCACGCCGCCGCCGCCGAATCCCCCCGCGACGATCGCCGGGATCGAGCGGTTCATCGCCTTGGCCATCAGGTTGGTCAGGATCGAACCGGAGGCGCCGACGATCATGCCCGCCACGATCATCGCGGTGTTGTTCAGCGCCAGGCCGGCCGCGGCGGCCGACAGCCCGGTCATCGCGTTGAGCAGGGAGATGACCACCGGCATGTCGGCGCCGCCGATGGGCAGCACCACCATCAGGCCGAGTACACCGGCGGCGGCCAGCAGGCCGATCATCCACCACAGCGACACCCCCCCGGTGCCGGGATGCGCGCCCAGGCCGATGACCACCGCGGCGGTGACCGCGCCGGCCAGCAGCAGCAGGTTGATCGGTTGCTGGGCCCTGCCGAAGCCGATCGGTGATCCCGAGATGATCTCCTGCAGCTTGCCGAACGCGATGATCGACCCCCAGAACGAGATCGACCCGATGATCGCGGCGAACACCGACGCCACCACGATGTGCACGGTCGGCGACTCGCCATGCTGGAAGGCCGAAAAGCCATTGGTCTCAATGAATTCCGCGAGAGCGATCAGCGCGACCGTGCCGCCGCCGACGCCGTTGAAGAACGCCACCAGCTGCGGCATGGCGGTCATCTTCGTCAGCCGGGCCGGCGGCACGCCGAGCACGACGCCCACGACGAGGCCGGCGATGATGAGCACCCACGACTCGGTGTGCCGGATCTTGATCAGGGTCGCGGTAACCGCGATGGCCATGCCCACCGCGGCGATCAGGTTGCCTCGCACCGCCGTCTTCGGGCCGGTCAGGCCCATCAGGCCGTAGATGAAGAGCGCGAACGAGATGATGTAGAGAACGGTGACGAGGTAGTTCATTTCGCCGCCGGCGCTTCCGCCTTGTCGGCCTTCGCGGCCGACGCTTTCTTCTTGCCCTTGAACATGCCCAGCATCCGGTCGGTGACGATGAAACCGCCGATGACGTTCAGCGTGCCGAAGACCACCGCGACGAACAGGATGATCTGCACGGCGAGCGACGGGTGCTCGACCTCCCCGAAGACCACCAGCGCGCCCAGCACCACGATGCCGTGGATGGCGTTGGTGCCCGACATCAACGGCGTGTGCAGGGTATTGGGCACCTTGGAAATCACCGCGAACCCGACGAATCCGGACAGGACCAGGATCGCCAGGTTGGCCAACAGCTCGTCATACATGTCTAAGAGTCCTCCCTCGCCCGGGTAACGCAGGCTGCGGCGACGACCTCGTCGTCGAAGTCGGGCGCCAGCTTGCCGTCGGTGATCAACAGGTCGAGCAGCGCGGTGATGTTCTTGCTGTACAACTCGCTCGCGTGCTCGGGCATCGTCGCCGGCAGGTTCAGCGGCGCGGCGATGGTCACGTCGTGCTTGACCACCGTCTGTCCGGGCTCCGTCAGCTCGCAGTTGCCGCCCGTCTCCCCGGCCAGGTCCACCACCACGCTGCCCGGCTTCATCGCCTCCACGGCGGCGGCGGTCACCAGCCGCGGCGCCGGCTTACCCGGCACCAGGGCCGTGGTGATCACCACGTCGAAACCGCTGATCGCCTTTTCCAGCGCCTGCTGCTGCTGGGCGCGCTCCTCGTCGGTGAGCTCGCGGGCGTACCCGCCCTCGCCGGCCGCATCGATCCCGACGTCCAGCCATTGCGCGCCCACCGAGCGCACCTGGTCGGCCACCTCGGGGCGCACGTCGTAGCCGGAGGTGCGTCCGCCCAGCCGTTTGGCGGTGGCCAGCGCCTGCAGGCCGGCGACCCCGACACCGAGCACCAGCACGGAGGCCGGCTTCACGGTGCCCGCCGCCGTCGTCAGCATGGGGAAGAACCTGGTCGACTCCGAGGCCGCCAGCAGCACGGCTTTATAGCCGGCCACGTTGGCCTGCGACGACAGCGCGTCCATCACCTGCGCCCGCGAGATCCGCGGGATGGCCTCGAGCGCGAACGCCTGCACACCGGCATCGGTGAGCGCGCCGATCAGGTTGTCGGGGTTCCGGGGAGCGAGGAAGCCGATCAGCGTCTGCCCGCTGCGCAGGCGGCCGACCTCGGCGGCCGTCGGCGGTGCGACCTTGACGACCACGTCGGCGGTCCAGGCGTCGCCGATGTTGGCCCCGGCTTCCGTGTAGAGCTCGTCGGGAAGCAGCGCGCCTTCGCCCGCACCCGCCTCGACCACCACGGCCACGCCGCTGTCGACCAGCGACGCGACCGCCTTGGGGACCAACGCGACGCGCCGCTCGTCGGTCCCGGACTCGGCGACCACCCCCACCGTCGTCTGCGCATCTGTCATGGCGCCTACATCCACTTCCTTATGTCTTTGGCTTGCCGCAGACACCCTATAGGTCCGCTACCAGAGCGGAATCTCTTGCCCGTGCTCCGACGCCGGGCGCGGGCCGAAGTAGCGGCGCTCGGACTCGTCGATCGGCACGTCGTTGATGCTGGCCTCGCGGCGCGCCATCAACCCCGACGGGCTGAATTCCCACAGTTCGTTGCCGTAGCTGCGGTACCACTGGCCGTCGTGATCGTGGCACTCGTACTGGAACCGCACGGCGATGCGGTTGTCGTGGAAATCCCACAGGCTCTTGCGCAGCGAATAGTCGAGTTCGCGCTCCCACTTGCGGGTCAGGAACGCGACGATCTCGTCGCGGCCCACGACGTGTTCGCCGCGGTTGCGCCACTGCGAGTCGGGCGTGTAGGCGAGGCTGACCCGTTCGGGATCGCGGGTGTTCCAGGCGTCCTCGGCGGCCTGCACCTTGTGCATCGCCGTTTCGGAGGTGAACGGGGGGAACGGGGGGCGGGATTCGGTCATGACGTACATCGTGCTCGGCCGCAATCGCGACACATAAACGTCTGCGACGACACGCCGCCGCCGCTCGCAGCCGTTAATATCTCGCGTGCTGGCGGCCTGCAACAACGCGGCACGCCACGTGTCCTATCGTGACGGTCATGGACTTCGCGATGTCGGCCAAAGCCAGCGACTACCACAAGCGACTGTCCGACTTCATGATCGAGAACGTCTTCCCGGCCGAGGCCGCATACGACAAACACCGTCACGAGGCCGGCCCGAATGACCACACGGTTCCGCCGGTCATCGAGGACCTCAAACGCAAGGCCAAACAGCAGGGACTGTGGAACCTGTTCCTGCCGGCCGAGTCCGGCCTGACCAACCTCGAATACGCGCCGCTGGCCGAACTGACCGGCTGGAGCCTCGAGATCGCGCCCGAGGCGCTCAACTGCGCCGCGCCCGACACCGGCAACATGGAAACGCTGCACCTGTTCGCCACCGAGGAGCAGCGCAAGCAGTGGCTGGAGCCGCTGCTGGCCGGCGAGATCCGCAGCGCCTTCTCGATGACCGAGCCGGCGGTCGCCAGCAGCGACGCCCGCAACATCGAGACCTCCATCCAGCGCGACGGCGCCGACTACGTCATCAACGGCCGCAAGTGGTGGACGTCCGGCGCGGCCGACCCACGCTGCAAGGTCCTCATCGTGATGGGTCGCACCAACCCCGAGGCCGCGAGCCACCAGCAGCAGTCGATGGTCTTGGTGCCCATCGACACCCCCGGCGTGACCGTCGTCCGCTCGACCACCGTCTTCGGCTACCAGGACCAGCCCGGGCACTGCGAGATCATCTACGACAACGTCCGCGTTCCGGTCACCAACCTGCTCGGCGAGGAGGGCGGCGGCTTCGCGATCGCCCAGGCCCGGCTGGGCCCGGGCCGCATCCACCACTGCATGCGCGCGCTCGGCGCCGCCGAACGCGCGCTGGCCCTCATGGTGGACCGGGCGAACAACCGGGTGGCGTTCGGGCGTCCACTGGCCGAGCAGGGCGTGGTGCGCGAGGCAATCGCCAAGTCCCGCAACGAAATCGACCAGGCCAGGCTGTTGTGCGAGAAGGCGGCGTGGACGATCGACCAGCACGGCAACCGCGCCGCGCACCTGCTGGTCTCGCAGATCAAGGCGGTGGCGCCGCAGGTGGCGTGCGACGTCATCGACCGCGCGATCCAGGTGCACGGCGCCGCCGGCGTCAGCGAGGACACGGTGCTCGCCCGGTCGTACGGCTGGCACCGGGCCATGCGACTCTTCGACGGTCCCGACGAGGTGCACATGCGGACCATTGCGCGCGCCGAGATCGGCGGGGAGAAATCCGGGTTCGCCGCGGCGGTCACCGCGCATGCCTGAAGCCGTCCGAGAACTGTCCGGCGCGTGGAACTTTCGTGATGTCGCCGACGGTGTTGCCGCGCTGCGGCCCGGACGGCTGTTCCGGTCCGGCGAGCTGAGCCGCCTCGACGACGAGGGCCGGGCAACGCTGCGAAGGCTCGGGATCACCGACGTCGCCGACCTGCGCGCGTCGCGGGAGGTTGCCCGCCGTGGCCCGGGGCTGGTGCCCGACGGCGTCGAGATCCACCTGCTGCCGGTTCCCGACTTGTCCGACCAACCCGAGGATGAGCAGACCGACGGGGCCGCGCCGCACGAAGAGGCGTTCCAGCGGCTGTTGCGGGGCGAATCCGACGGCTCCGAGGAGTCGGTGAACGAGACCGCCGTGCGCTTCATGACCGACGAGTACCGCCAATTCCCGACGCGCAACGGGGCGCAACGTGCGCTGCACCGCGTCGTCACGCTGCTGGCCGCCGGGCGCCCGGTGCTCACGCACTGCTTCGCGGGCAAGGACCGCACCGGCTTCGTCATCGCGACGGTGCTGGAGGCCGTCGGCGTCGATCGCGACGCCATCGTCGCCGATTTCTTGCGCAGCAACGACGCCGTACCCGAGCTTCGGGCGCATATCTACGAAATGATCCAGCAGCGCGGCGACGCCGAGCTCACCCCTGAGGTGGTGACCTTCACCGAGGCGCGGCTGTCCGACGGGGTGCTCGGCGTCCGCCCGGATTACCTCGCCGCCGCCCGCCAAACGATCGACGACGAATTCGGTTCGCTGGGCGCCTATCTCAAGGACGCCGGTATCACCGAGGCCGACGTCGACCGCATGCGCGGCGCGCTGCTCGGCTGAGGCGACCGCCGTCGGCCGCGCGCGGGACGCAAACGCCGGACAGGATAGCCAGAGCACCTTACGCTGACGGGGTCCGTCTTTGGCAGGGAAAGGTGGGGCCGATGTCGTATGTGATCGCTGAGCCGCTGGCGCTGGCAACGGTCGCGACGGAGATCGAAGGGATTGGTTCGGCATTCAGTGCCGCGACCGCCGCCGCCGCCGCTCCGACATCGGGCGTGGCGGCAGCGGCCGGCGACGAGGTGTCGGCGGCCATCGCGGACGTATTCGGCTCGGTCGGCAAGGAGTATCAGGCCGTCGTCGCGCAGTTCGAGGCGTTTCACAGCCAGTTCCAGCAGACGCTGGCGTCCGCCGGACTCGCGTACGCGGAGACCGAGAACGCCATCGCGAGCACCCTGGGGCTGGGAGCGGCTGCGCCTACGGCGGCGGTGCCAGCGGCCACGATTCCCCCGTTCCCGGCCAACATGGTGTCGATATTCATCGGCGGCACCGGGGTGCCCATCCCGTCACAGTCGTTCGTCACCCGGGCCAACAACCTCTACGTCCGTTCGCTGAACACCCTGGAAGCGCTGTACACGCCCGAGCAGTTGTACCCGCTGACCGGCGTGAAAAGCCTGCCCCTCAATCAGTCGGTCGCCGAGGGCGTGACGATTCTCGACAACACGCTGTACAACACGATCCATGGCCAGGGGCAATCGGTCACCGTTTTCGGCATTTCGCAGAGCGCCATCATCTCCTCGCTGGAGATGCAGAACATCGCCAACGGCACGTCCCTGTTCGGTGCGAACCCGCCCCCCGTCAACATGCTCAACTTCGTGCTGACCGGCAACGAGGTGAACCCCAACGGCGGCCTGCTGTCGCGGTTCCCGAACTTGTCGCTGCCCGCCCTGGGCCTGGATTTCTACCCCGCGATGAACGCGAACACGCCCTACCACGTGGCCAACTACACGCTGGAATACGACGGGTTCGCCGACTTCCCGCGGTATCCGATCAATGTCCTTTCCGACCTCAACGCGGTCGCGGGCATCGTCTTCGTGCACACCACGTACCTGGACCTCACCCCCACCCAGGTCAATAACGCCATTCAGTTGCCGACCTCTCCGGGTTACACCGGCAACACCAGCTACTACATGATTCCCACGACGGACCTGCCGCTACTGAAGCCGCTGGGTGCCATACCGGTCATCGGCAAGCCCCTGGTCGACCTGCTCCAACCGGACCTGAGGGTATTGGTCAACTTGGGCTACGGTCCCGACCCCACCCTCGGGTACTCGACGAGCTACGCGGACGTGCCGACGACGTTTGGTCTGTTCCCGGATGCCAACCCGGGCACCGTCTTTAACGCGCTGGCCACCGGCACCCAGCAGGGAATCCACGACTTCTCGCTCGACATGCAGCAGATCGCGTCGCAGCCGCCGGCCCTGCCGCAGTTCACCCTGCCGAGCGCGCCGGGACCGACGACCCTGCCCAACTTCCCGCCGCCGCAACAGGTCTTCGACACTGTCAACAGGATCGTCTCGACCGACTACGCGGTCGCGCTTCCGACCGCCGACATCGGCTACTCCCTCGCCACCGAGCTGCCCTTCTACGACTCCGAGCTTTTCCTCAGCCAGCTCGGCCAGGGCAACCTCGTCAACGCGATCGGCTATCCGATCGCCGCCGACGTCGGGTTGGGGACGGTAGCGGGCGGCGTCGAATTCCTGACACTCGTTTCGGCCCTTTCGAGCAACGTCAAGGACATCCAGAGCCTGATTCCCTAACGCGCCCTGTTCCAGGCGGATTGACCCAAAGACAACGGCGCAAAACGCAACAAGAAGATCCGATCACTCCTAAGCTGACTGCGTGCCGGTTCCAGCGACGCGCCTGGTCATCGGGTTGGCGTCGTCGGCGGGATCAACACGCGTGCCCCTCTGTTCGGAAGGGAAGAAGCGATGACGACCTTAGTTGCGCAGCCCGAGATCTTTGCGACGGCCGCACAGGATGCTTCCTCGATCGGTTCGGCAATCAACGACGCCCGGGCGGCCGCCGCCGGCTCCACGACCAGTCTCGCGGCCGCGGCCGAAGACGAGGTGTCGGCGATCACCGCCCAGTTCTTCGGCTCGTTCGGCCAGGAATATCAGGCGCTGCTCCAGCAGGCGGCCGCGTTCCACGGTCAGTTCAGCGCGACGCTGGCCGCGGCCGGAAACGCTTATGCGCAAACCGAAGCGCAGATCGCCGGCACGCTCGGGCTCACCGGCGCTGCGAGCGGCCTGCCGTTCACGGCGGTAACGCAGGCGGCCGACCCAGCTGTCGATGCCATTTTGATCATGACCGGCAGCGGCACCGCCAATCCTCCACCGAGCTACGTCGCCAGTGTCAGCGCCACCTACCTGAAGAATTTCACCAGTGCTCTCACGATCCCCGTGACCACAGCCGAAGGGTTGTATCCCTTCACCGGTGTCAAAGACCTGACGCTCGATATCTCGCTCGCCCGCGGCGTCACGTCGCTGAACAACGCGATCACTGGCGTGCTCGGCCCCGCACCCAGCGCAAAAGTCGTTTCCGTTTTGGGCTATTCGCAGAGTTCGATCATCGCCTCAATGGAAATGCCGAACCTCCTCGCCCAGGGTTACCACTCGTCCAACGCCTTCTTCACCCTGCTCGGCGACCCGGCCAACCCCAACGGCGGCCTGCTTTCGCGCTTCCCGGGCCTGAGCTTCCCGAGCCTGGGCGTCAGCTTCGGCACCTCCACGCCCAGCAATGACTTCCCAACCACCATCTGGTCGCTGGAATACGACGGTTTCGCCGACTTCCCGCGGTATCCGATCGATATCTTCTCGGACCTCAACGCCCTTGCCGGCATCGTGTTCATCCATGGAAGCTACCCGCATCTGACACAAGCGACGCTCGATACTGCCCTGACGCTGGGACAGTCCGGGAACCCCTCCATGACCACGTACAACATGATCCCCACCGAGAACCTGCCATTGCTGGCGCCGCTGCGTTTACTCCCGGTCATCGGCAACCCGCTCGCGGACCTGATCCAGCCGGACCTGAAGCTCGTCGTCAACTGGGGCTACGGCGACCCGAACTTCGGCTGGTCGACCAGCCCGGCCGATATCCAGACCCCGTTCGGATTCCTGCCGCCGCTGAGCGCAACGACCGAATTGGTGTCGCTCTTCCCCGGCGCCACCGCGCAGGGAGTCAGCGCCTTCAGCAACGACCTGTCGAGCCTGGCGGCCTCCCTTCCCGGAGCCGCCACATCGGGCTTCGCTCAGCTGACGTTGCCACCGTCCGCGGCGCTTCCGACCACGCCCACGGGCATCATCCAGGCCATCGAGTCCGCCAACACCAACATCGTCGGCACGTTGACGGGCGATTTCTCGACCGCCTACGGGACCCTTCTCCCGACCGCGGACATTGCGACCGCCATCGCAGTCACCCTCCCGTCGTACGACGTCAACCTGTTCCTCGACGGCATCACGCAAGCGATCAACGGCGATCCGGTCGGGGGGCTGATCAACGCGTTCGGCCGTCCGATCGCCGCCGATGTCGGATTGGTCACCCTCGCAGGCGGTTTCGAACTCATCAACTTCGTGAACGCGGGCGAAACGATCTTCACTGGGGTACCGAACCCCGGCCCCCAGTGATCTAGGGCTCCAACACCACCTTGCCGAGCACCCCGCCGTCGGCCAGGCTCTGCAGCGCAACCGCGCCCTCCGACAGCGGATAGCGCTGCGGCGGAGGCGGTTTCAGCCCGAGGAACACCAATTGGCTCAGCCCCCAGGAGAACAGGGCGGCCGAGCCCGGAACCTTGTTCAGGTACTCGCCCCACGCGACGCCCACCACGCTGACGTTGCGCAGCAGCAACCGGTTGACCTTGACGGTGGGAATGCCGCCGGCGGCGAAGCCGATCACCAGCAGCTTGCCGTCGATCGCCAGCACGCGAACCGCGTCGTCGAAGGCCGGGCCGCCGATGGGGTCGACCACGATGTCGACACCGCGGCCCTGGGTGTAGTCACGCACCCGGTCGGCCCAGCCGTCGACCAGTGGCACCACCAGGTCCGCACCCAGGGAAGCGACATAGTCCGCGGCGGCCTCGCGGTGCACGACGGCCAACACCTTTTTCGCGCCCATCGCCTGCGCGACCTGGATCGCCGCCGTGCCCACCCCGCCGGCTGCGCCCAGCACCAGTACCGTGTCGCCCGGCCGCATCCCGGCGCGGCGGGCCAGCGCGAAGTACATGGTGTTGTAGTTGACCAGCAGCGAAACCGCCTCGGCGTCATCGAGTTCCGCGGGACTGCGCATCACGTTCGGCACCGGAACGGCCACCTGCTCGGCGTAGGCGCCCAGGATGCCGAACGCCGAAACCCGCTCGCCCACCCGATAACCCGACCCCTCCGGCGCCGAGCGCACCACGCCCGCGGCTTCCATGCCCGGGACGAACGGCGGGGGCAGCTTCAGCTGGTACTCGCCCTTGGCCAGCAGCAGGTCGGGAAAACACACCCCGGCGGCGCGGACGTCGATGACGACGTGGTTGCCGTCCTCGACGACGTCCTCGATATCGGTGAAGACCATGCCGTCCGGACCGGACAGCTCTTGCACCACACAGGCTTTCATGGTCCTACAGCTTGAAGCCGGCCTTTTGGGCTGAGGACAGGTCGGTGATTTCAGTCCAGTGCGAGGCGATGTCGTCCACTGACGGTGGCTTGTCGAAGTTGATGCCCTGGTTCTCGAAGAGCGCGACTCGCTGCACCTTGCCGCCACCGACGACGAAAACCGATGCGCTGTCGGGGCATTCCTCGGTGCACAGGTAAGCCACCACCGGTGCGACGTATTCGGGGGTGAGCTTTTCGAGCACCTCCTTCGGAAGGATGTCCTCGGTCATCCGGGTGGCCGCGATCGGGGCGACCGCGTTGGCCTTGATGTTGTACTTGGCCCCCTCCAGCGCCAGCGTGTTGATCAGGCCGACCAGGCCGAGCTTGGCCGCCCCGTAGTTGGTCTGCCCGAAGTTGCCGAACAGACCGCTGGTGGAGGTGGCGACGACCACGCGGCCGTAGCTCTGCTCACGGAAATGCGGCCAGGCGGCGCGGACCACGTTGTATCCGCCATAGAGGTGCACCTTGAGCACGGCGTCCCAGTTCTCGGACGTCATCTTGTGGAAGGTGCCGTCGCGTAGGATCCCGGCGTTGCTCACCACGCCGTGCACGGCGCCGAATTCGTCGAGCGCAGTCTTGATCATGTTCTCGGCGCCCTCGGGGTCGGCGACGCTGTCGTAGTTGGCGGCCGCCCGGCCCCCCGCGTCCTTGATCTCCTTGACCACCTCGTCGGCCATGTTGTGGCCGGCGCCGGTGCCGTCGCGGGACCCGCCGAGGTCATTGACGACGACGCTCGCACCCTCCCGGGCGAGGGTAAGGGCGTATTCGCGACCCAATCCCCCACCGGCTCCGGTGACGACGATGACGCGATCCTGCACTCCAGGCATCAGGTTCCTCTCTCCTGTTCAAAGGACTTGGGTGATAAGGGAATTGGGGTCGTGTCAGAACATCCTGCGAGCCATCTTGAAGGCTCGCGCGGTGTACGGCGGGTAGATGAACTGCGACAGGTCCGGCCGGGTCGGCTTGGTCAACACCGACTTGCGGTGGCTGAACTCCTCGAAGCCGTAGCGGCCGTGGTAGGCGCCCATGCCCGATGCGCCGACGCCGCCGAACGGCAGCTTGGCCGTCGACACCTGGAAGGCCAGGTGGTTGACCAGCATGCCGCCGGCCGGCACCTGCTTGATCACCCGCTCGCGGGTTTCGCGCGTCTTGGTGAACAGGTAGGCGGACAGCGGCTTGGGCCGCGAGTTGACGAAACGTATTGCGTCATCCAGGGATTGGACGGTGATCACGGGCAGCACGGGCCCGAAGATCTCGTTCTGCATCAGCGGGCCGCCCGGATCGGGGTCGAGGACAACCGCGGGCTGGATGCGCAGGCTGGACGGGTCGCATTTGCCACCGACGACGACCTTGCCGTCGCCACCGGAGAGATATCCGCTGATGCGGTCGAACTGGCGCTGGTTGACGATCCGCATTCCGTCGGGCTTGTCCGACGTGAACTTCGTGATGGCGGCGCCGATCTTGCTGACCAGCTCGTCGCGAATCTTTGCGTCCGCCAACACGTAATCTGGTGCGACGCAAGTCTGCCCGGCGTTGAGCAGTTTCATCCAGGCGATCCGCTTGGCCGCGACATCCACGTCGGCGTCCGCCGCCACGATCACCGGGCTCTTGCCGCCGAGCTCCAGCGTGCACGGGGTCAGGTGGGGTGCGGCGCCTTCGTACACCTTGCGGCCGATCTCGGTGCCCCCGGTGAACAACACGCGGTCCAGGCCCTGCGCGATGAGCTCCTGGCTCACCGAACCGTCGCCCTCGACCACGGCGATCGCGTCGTTGTCGAGATAGCGCGGCACCAACTCGGCCATCAAGTGTGCGGACGCCGCGGCGATCTCCGACGGTTTGAGAATGACGGCGTTTCCCGCGGCGATCGCGCCGACCGCCGGACCCAGCGTGAGATAGAACGGGTAATTCCACGCGCCGATGATCAGCACGGTGCCATAGGGCTCGTATTCGATCCAGCCGCGGCCGGGTAGCTGCGGCATTTCGAGCAGCTGATACTTGCGGCGCGTCCACCGGCGCACCCGCTTGGCGGCGAACTTCGCCTCCCCGGCGGTGGTCGCAACGTCGGCGATGAACGACTCGAACGGGCTGCGGTCCAGGTCCTCGGCAAGAGCTGCGGCGATGGCAGCCTCGTTCTCTTCCATCAATTTCGCCAGCTGCAGCAACTGGCGCCTGCGCCACTCGATGTCGCGGGTGCGGCCGGTCGCGAAGGTCTTGCGAAGCCGAGCCACCGTGGCCGGGATATCGCTCGGCCTCGGCTCGGTCTTAGCGGGCGTACCGTTCGTGGATTCCGATGTCTTCGGTGCAACCGATTCGGTGGTCATCGTTGTCCTTCCCGAGCAGAGTTGCCCGCTGCAATGCGGGTGGCCGCTCATCGGTGTTAACCGCGATCCTAACCATCCGGTTGGGAGAGCAATAGGAAGGATCCGCCCCGACCGGATCCACTCGATCCGGCGGGCGGCATTTCAGGTCAGGGTTTGGCGGCCGTCACAAAGCTGTTCGTGAACGGACTGTCCTCCGACTGTGGCGCGCGGCCGAGCCGCAGCCCCTCCTCGAGCGCACTGGTCGCGCGAGTCGCCCAGCCGTGCACGGCGAACCAGTCCGCGCAGTCGGGGCGGCCCTCGTCGTCAAACCACAGGTCGAAGGGGTTGAACGAGGTGTCCTGGCCGCGCGCTTCGCGCTTGGCCCGCAATTCCTCCCACTTCCGCTGCGCCTCGCGGCGCTTCTCCCGGTCGACCCCGAAGATTTCGACCGCCACCCGGCTGCCGGATCCGCTCAGCGTGTCGATCGCGGCGAACATGCTCTGCTGCGCGGCGGCCGGCAGAAACGGCAACAACCCTTCGGCCAGCCAGGCGGTCGGACTCGTGGCATCGAAGCCGGCGTCGCGCAGCGCCTGCGGCCAATCGTGGCGAAGGTCCACCGCCACCGGCCGCCGGTCGACGACCGGGGCGGCCCCGTAGGCGGCCAGCGTCTCGGCCTTGTACTGCAGCACCTTGGGCAGATCGATCTCGTAAACGACGGTGCCGACCGGCCAGTCCAGCCGGTAGGCGCGCGAATCCAGGCCGGCGGCGAGGATCACCACTTGGCGAACGCCGGCGGCCACCGCCTCGGCGAAGTACGCATCGAAGAAATGGGTGCGCACCGCCTGGTAATTGATCATGTGCCGGGAGTCGACGGTGAAATCCGCAGAATCATCGTCCGACTCCGGCGTCCACCAGGCGGCGACCTGCTGCCGAACCCCCTCGAGTTCGGGAGCAGACACCAGCACCCCGGCGAACCGGTCGGAGATCAGCGGCTCGGCGCTGGCCGTCTCGGCAGCACGGGCCAGCGCGACCATCACCGCGGTCGCGCCGACGCTGGTGGCGATGTCCCAGGAATCGTCCGCGGTGCGCGGCATTTACAACCGTTCGGCGATGACGAAGTCGGAGAACGCGTCCTTGTCGTCGGCCAGCGGGACGTTCTCGATGTAGCGGCCCAGCCGGCGCATCGCATCGACCGAGTGCTCCGCCGTCGCGCGCCAGCCGTGTTCGTTGAGCCAGTCGGTGACGTCCGCGCGGTTGTCGTCGCGGTACATCAACTCGCCGACGTCGACGGTCTCCTCCAGGCCGATCTCGTCGGCCACCTTCTTGAACCGTTCCCGCATCTGCTGTCGCCGCTCTTCGGCGTGGTTGGGCGCGGTCTCGGCCGAGACCCGGCTGCCGGCCGGGCTCAGCTCGCCGATCAGGGTGAACAACCGGTCCTGGGCCTCGCCGGGCAGGTACATCAACAGCCCCTCGGCCAGCCACGCGGTGCGCTGGGTCGGGTCGAAGCCCGCGGCCCGCAGCGCCGCCGGCCAGTCCTGACGCAGGTCGATGGCCACCTCGCGGCGATCGGCGGAAGGATTCACGCCGTTGTCGGCCAACGTGGTGGATTTGTAGGCCAACACCTCGGGCTGGTCGAGCTCATAGACCGTGGTGCCGGCCGGCCAGTCCAGCCGGTAGGCGCGGGAATCCAGCCCCGACGCCAGGATCACGATCTGGCGGATCCCGGCAGCGACGGCGTCGGTGAAGAAAGTGTCGAAGAAGTGCGTCCGCACCGCCTGGTAGCCACGCATGTGGTGCAGGTGGGCCGCGGAATCCTCGTCGAGCGCCTCGACCCTGGCCGCGATCTCGGGATCCAGCATGGCCTCCCACAAGACGCCGGCGCCGGCGTTGCTGACCAGCAGCCGGGCGTATGGGTCACGGATCAGCGGGTCGGGTCGCTCGGTTTCGACGGCGCGGGCGGCGGCCACCATGACCGCGGTGCTGCCGACGCTGGTCTTGATGTCCCAGGTGTCGTCGTGGGTGCGCAGTGAGCTCATCGGGGGTTGCTCCTCTATATCAGGTGTTCGGCTGGCCGAGACGCGCTCGCAGCAATGTGCTGCGCACGGCCTCGTCGGACAGGTCCTCGGGCACCGCGCGGCCCAGCCGGGCCATCTCCTCGCGGTTGTTGACACATTCCACGTGCCAACCGTGGTCGGACAGCCACTGGACGGCATCCGTGCGGTCGGGCTCGTGATAGGTCAGGGCTTCGACGTTGACGTCGAGGCCGAGTCGTTCCCGCATTCGCAGCCAGCGCTGGGAGTTGCTCCGGGAGTTCGTCCCGAACGCCTCGACGGCGATCCGGCTGCCCGGCGCGCTCAGCGCGGTGACCAACTCGAACAACCGGTCCTGGGCCTCGCTGGGCAGGTAGGGCAGCAGGCCCTCGGCGAGCCATGCGGTCGGCATGGCGCGGTCGAACCCGGCGGCCGCCAGGACCGCCGGCCAGTCGTTGCGCAGGTCGATCGGAACGGGGCGCCGGCTAGCGGTGGGGGCCGCGCCGCGCTGTTCGAGAATTCCGGTCTTGTACTCCAGCACCTTGGGCTGGTCGATCTCGTACACCGCGGTGCCCGGCGGCCACTTCAACCGGTAGGCCCGCGAATCCAGCCCCGCGGCCAAGATCACGACCTGGCGAATTCCGGCGCGGGCGGCATTCTCGAAGTACTCGTCGAAGAAATGGGTGCGCACGGCCTGGTAGTCGATGCCGAGGCGATGCGCGCGTTGCCCGTGCTTGTCGCCGTCCAGCCAGGCGAGCTCCGGATCGGTCAGCCGCGCCCACGCCGGACCGGCCGACGACACCAACGTGTGGGCGAACTCGTCGCGGATCAGGGGGTCCGGCCCGGCCGTCTCCGCCGCTCGCGCCGCGGCGACGCCCAACGCGGTGGCGCCGACCAGTTCGGTGATGGCCCAGCTGTCCCCGGTAGTCCGTAATGAAGGCGGTAATGAGGCATCGACATCAGTCATGGCCACACCATGCTACCGAATAAGTTAGTTAGCCTATACGCTTTGTGCGCAACTTCACTGCGCTTGAACGGCGCCGGACGGGTCAGGTCTCAGGGCGCCAGAGAGCGCCTTCCAAGAGCTGGCGCAGCATGCCGGTGACGCCCAACATCGCCTGGTAGCTGCGAACGTACCCGGCATAGAGACCCACACCGCAGATCACGACGAGCAACGTCTCGACCAACGCCGACGGGTCGGTGCCGGGGATGACCTCGCCGCGCTCGATCGCATCGTTGACGACGCGCATCAGGAAATCGCGACTGAGCGTCACGGAATCGTTCTCGGCTGGCCGCAATTCCGGGTGCCGCTGAAATTCCAGCACGGCGGTGATTAGAAACGCCGATCCGGCGGGATTTTCGGAATTTGCGCGCACCGCGGCGGAGATGAACGCCGTCAGCCGCCCTATCAGCGTGGTCTCACACTCCGCCTGTTTGATGCCGGCCCCGATCACGAATTTGTTGGTCTCATCCAGTACCTCGCGAAACAGCACCCGTTTGCTGGAGAAGTAGTGGTTGATCGCGGGCCGGGTCAGGTCGGCCTGGGCGGCGATCGCCTGGAACGTCGCGCCGTCGTAACCGCGTTCGCTGAACACCAGACGAGCGGCCTGAATAATGCGCCGACGCGTCTCGTCCGCCTTGGCGGCGGGCGGGCGCCCCGGCTTGCGACTCGCCGTTGCCGACATTGCTAAATTGTGCCACCGCCACGGTGCGGCATTAAGGCATTTGGCGGAATGGTGCCGAACTTTCCGGCTTGGTAGTCCTCCAGCGCCTCGACCAATTCCGCGCGACTGTTCATCACGAAAGGCCCGTAGTGGAATACCGGCTCGCGAATCGGCCGCCCGCCCAGCAGCAGCACATCAATTGCCTCCCGATGGGCCCCCACAATAATGCGATCGCCCGGCCCGAGCACGGCCAATTGCCCTGAGCGAATCGGGTGGGAGACGGGACCGACGTATCCGGTCCCGGACAGCACGTATACCAGCGCATTGAAATCGCGCCGCCATGGGATGTCGAGCCGAGCGCCGTTCGCAACCGTTGCATGCGCCAACGTGATCGGCGTGTGGGTGATGCCCGGTCCGCGGTGGCCGTCGATGTCGCCCGCGATGATGCGGACCAGGGCCCCGCCGTCGTCCGAGGCGAGCAGCGCCGCGTCGCCGCGCTCGATCGCCTGATACCGGGGCGGCGCGAATTTGTCCGTCTTCGGCAAATTCACCCAAAGCTGGATGCCGTGGAAGACCCCACCGCTTTCCACCAGTTCGACCGGCGGGGTCTCGATGTGCAGGATGCCCGAACCGGCCGTCATCCATTGCGTCGCGCCATCGGCGATCAGGCCGCCGCCGCCGTGGGAATCCTGGTGGGCGAATTTGCCGTCGATCATGTAGGTGACGGTTTCGAAGCCGCGGTGCGGATGCCAATCGGTGCCCCTGGGCTCGCCCGGCTGGTAGTCGACCTCGCCCATCTGGTCCATGTGCACAAACGGATCCAGGGCGGCGGCGCCGACCCCGGCGAATGCACGGACCACCGGAAACCCCTCGCCCTCGTAGCCCCGGGGGCCTGTGGTGATCGATCGGACGGGCCGTTCGGTGTCGCCGGGGCCCGCGGCGCCGATGCGCGGCAGCGTGAGCGTGTCTGCGGTTACGGCAGGCATGTCTACCTCCTTCATAAAGTGCTGACCGATATAACCGGACTCTGGTCCGGTTATTCCCTGGCGTTGCGGGTCTGCCTAAGATGACGTGGTGCTTGGGGTCAGGTCGGCGCCGTGAGCGAACCGAAGGACGACGAACCCCAGCCCGCGCAGTCCCCGGTGGCCGCGGTGGCCACCGGTTCCGCCGCCGGCGGACGATTCGGGGCCTCGATCCGCAAGTCGGGCTACCTGCAGAAGTGGCTGCTACTGGGCGTCACGATCGGTTTCATCGCCGGCCTGGGGGCCGTCGTCTTCTATTTCGCCCTGAAATACACCGCCGAGTTCCTGCTGGGCTACCTCGCCGGCTACCACCTTCCGACGCCCGTCGGGGAGGGCGGCAGCCACGGGTCGGCGGGCTTTCAGCGCCCGTGGGCGCTCCCGTTGGTGACGACGGGGGGCGCGTTGCTGTCGGCATTCATCGTGGCGAAACTGGCCCCGGAGGCCACCGGTCACGGGACCGACGAAGCCATCCAGGCGGTGCACGGTGATCCCCGCGCCATCCGCTTCCGGGCCGTGCTGGTGAAGATGGTGGCCAGCGCGCTGACCATCGGATCGGGCGGTTCGGCCGGCCGCGAAGGCCCGACGGCGCAAATCTCCGCCGGCTTCTCCTCGTTGCTCACCCGACGGCTGCACCTGTCCGACGAGGACGGCCGGACGGCGGTGGCGCTGGGCATCGGCGCGGGCATCGGCGCGATCTTCGCCGCGCCGCTCGGGGGCGCGGTCCTGGCCGCCTCGATCCCCTACCGCGACGATTTCGACTATCGCTTCCTGCTGCCCGGCTTCATCACCTCGGGGACGGCCTATGCGGTGCTCGGGGCGTTCCTGGGCTTCGATCCGCTGTTCGGCTACATCGATGCCGAGTACCGCTTCGAGAAATCCTGGCCGTTGCTGTGGTTCGTGGTGATCGGTCTCGCCGCGGCGGCGGTCGGCTATTTGTACGCCCGCACCTTCCACACCACGGTGCGGCTCACCCAGCGCCTGCCCGGCGGGTCCGTGCTCAAGCCGGCGCTCGGCGGACTCCTCGTCGGCCTGTTGGGACTGCTGATTCCCCAGATCCTCAGCAGCGGCTACGGCTGGGCACAGCTGGCCGCCGATCGCAGCTCGCTGATGGCGATCCCGTTGTGGATCGTCGTTGTCTTGCCGATCGCCAAGATCGTCGCCACGTCGCTGTCGATCGGCACCGGCGGCTCCGGGGGGCTGTTCGGCCCCGGGATCGTCATCGGCGCCTTCGTCGGTGCGGCGGTCTGGCGGCTGGGCGAGCTGTCGGGCCTGCCCGGCGTGCCGCACGAACCGGGCATCTTCGTCGTCGTGGGGATGATGGCGTGCTTCGGCAGCGTTGCGCGTGCACCGCTGGCGATCATGATCATGGTCGCCGAGATGACCGGTTCGTTTTCGGTGGTGCCCGGGGCGATCCTGGCCGTCGGGATCGCGGCGCTGGTGATGTCGCGCACCAACGTCACCATCTACGAGGCACAGCGGCTGAACCGGGAGGCCGCGGCCGCCGAGCGCGCGCGCTAGGAAGCGCTGCGCGCGCTGCTCGCGGCGTCCCGTTCGGTGGACGAGCCCTCGTGGGTCAGCTGTCCGCCCGCGCTCTCCAGGTGGGCCCGGACGAACCACTGAAACTTCTCCAGGCGACCCGCCTGACCGATCAGCAGGTCCTGGGTGACGGGGTCGAGTTCCTCGGTCTCCTCGATGTATTTGCGGATGTCTTCGATGACACCGGTGTAGACCAGGTCCAGCGCGGCCAGGTGCGCCTGGACGCAGTCGCGGCCCACCGAGTAGTCGTCCCAAGTGCGGTCCTTGAGGATCGCTCCCGGCGTGCCCTGCGGTGACGCCCCCAGGGCCGCGATGCGCTCGGCGACGTCGTCGGCAAAGCCGCGGACCGCCTCGACCTGCGGGTCGATCATCTCGTGCACGCCAATGAAGTTGGGGCCCACCACGTTCCAGTGGATGTGCTTGAGCGTCAGGTGAAGGTCGTTGTATGTGCTCAGTTGCTTTTGCAGCAACTCGGTAAGCCGCGCTGCCTGTTTGTCGGTCAGTCCCGGAATGGTGAACTGTGTCATCGATCCCTCCCTGGTTCGCACACGGTCACGTCTTTTCCGGTGGGTTACCCGATGGCGGTTGCCGGAAACGCGGGCTAAAGCTCGCTGATGTGCTGCACCGGCAGCCGAGGCCCCCGTCGGGGTTCGTATGCCAGCCCGCTGGCTTCGAGGAGCCGCACCACTCGATGGCGGTGCGGTCGCATCGGTTCGAGCAGTTCGAGCATCGCCGCGTCATCGACGGGGCGGCCCAGCAATGTCCAGCCGATCATCTTCGGGACGTGGTAGTCACCCACCGACACGGCATCGGCGTCACCGAACGCGCGCTGGGCGGTCTCGGCCGCGGTCCACTCACCGACCCCCGGCAGTGACGTCAGCGCTTGGCGGGCCTGCTCCGCCGGCCGCGACGCCAGTCGTTCCAAAGAGGGCGCGCGGCGCGCGCAGCCCACCACGGCCTGCGCCCGCCTCGGGTCCACGTTGGCGCGATGAAACTCCCACGACGGGATATGCCGCCACGCCTCGGCCGACGGCGGCACCCGCATCCCGTCCGGGGCCGGCCCGGGCGCCGGCGTGCCGTATTTGGACACCAGCAGACGCCACGACCGGAACGCGTCGGCACCGGGCACCCGCTGCTCGATGATCGCCGGGATCAAGGCTTCCAGCACCAGTCCGGTGCGGCCCAGCCGCAAGTGCGGGACGCGCTGGTGCGCGGCGGCGACCGTCGGATCGCTTGGCACGAAGTTCGAGGCGTCGTCGTCGGCGCCCAGCATCGCCGGCAGCATCTCGATGAATTGCTGTGCGCCGCCGCCCCACGCCACGCAATGGGCGGCGTTGGCGGCCGCGCGGGTGATCCGTGCGGTGACCGGGCCGGTGGGCAGCAGGCTGGTTCGCCAGATGGCGCCGTCACCGGGAATCCGGAAGCACGGATCTCGCGGACCCCGGCGCAGCGGCGCCAGGGTATGCCCGAAGCTGGCCGCCCCGGGGAACGTGACAGTGCGTGCGCTCTGCACCCGATAACCCTGCAATCTCTAGTCCCGGCCGGCTTTACCGGCCGGGCGTTTGACCGTTGCCGATTTCCCAAGACAATATTGCGAATGTGATGACGCCCTTCGACGGCCCGCACACCGAACTCGCGTGGATGTTCCTGCAGAGCATCAGCGAGGGCGGCGACTTGGACGAGGGCTTCACCCTGTTGAGCGACGACTTCACCTACTGGAGCGTCTACACCAGGGTGTCCTTCGACAAGGACACGCTGCGGCGGGCGATCGACTGGCGCAAGCGGACCCTGGAGCTCACCATCGACCTGCTCCGCTGCGTCTGCGAGGGCGACACGGTGGTGGTGGAGGCGCACGCGTCCGGGACAACCACCGAAGGCGTCGAATACGACAGCCCCTTCGTGGCCATCTTCGAACTGTGCGAGGGGATGATCGTGTCGATGCGCGAATACAGCGACACCCGCGCGGCGGCGGAGGCGCTGCCCGGGTCGTCCGCTCGGGCCTTCTGAGCGCTACTGAGCCGAGACGCTGATCTCCGCCTTGTTCGGGTAGAAGGCGACGTGCCCGGCGATCGCCGCGACGGCGGGGTAGGGCTGCTCGTACGTCCAGATCACGTCGGTGACGGTGTCGCCGGCCGAGGTGGTCACACTGTAGTAGCTGGCGTCCCCTTTGAACGGGCAGTGCGTGCTGGTGTCGGTGCGTGTCAGCCGGTCGCCCACCACATCATCCATCGGAATGTATTGCACCGCAGGCAAACTCGCCTCACGCAACTCCAACGCCGCGGTGGTGTCGGCGACGAGTTCGCCGTTGACGCGGACCTGCACCCGGCCCTTCGTGGGCTCGATGGTGATCGGATGCCCGGCGCTGGGTTCTTTGATTTCGGGGTGGCTCATGGTTCCTCCTCGGACGCGGATAGAGCGTGCAACAACAGCCTGCACCCAACGCTTCCCGCCGCAGCCGCTCAGCGCGGTTTTGCTTAGCGCGAAATTCTGGTGGCACGCCGTCGCCTATGAGGCTGGTCGTGCCACCACGGTCCGCCAACTGAAAGCCGGGACTACTCGGCCCGGGCGGTCTTGTCTTTTCGAGGGCTCTGCGCGCCCTTCAACGCGGCCCAGAACCGGGCCGCCTCGCGGATGGATTCCTCCACCGGGCGCGGCTGCCAGCCCAACTCCCGCTTCGCCTTCCCACTGTCGACGGGAGCCTCGGCGCGCATCATCCGCACGGACGTGAGGCTGAGTTCGGAGTCCTTGCCGGTGAGCCGGGCCCGCAGGGTGCCGAACCCGGCAAGGGCATAGAGCACCGGCACCGAGATCGCGCGTTGCGGCGGCGGCACACCGGCCTCGTCGGCCGCGATACGCACGACGTCGTTCAGCGCGAACATCCGCTCCGAGACCAGGTATCGCTCGCCGATGCGGCCGCGCTCGGCGGCCAGAATCATCGCGCGGGCGGCGTCGTCGACCCCGACGACCTCCAGCTGGATGCCGTTCATCAGGAAGGGCAGCTTGCCGAACACCGCGCCGGCGATGAAGGCGCCGTGCGGGGTGCCTCCCCAGTCCCCGCTGCCGTACGTCGTCGAGACGCACATCGCGACGGCGGGCAGGCCGGCTTCGGCCACGTACCGCATCACCAGGTCTTCGGCTTGGACCCGGGATTGGACATAGGGAGTCAGGCCGCGCGCGTCGATGATGTCTTCTTCGGTCGCCACGTGACCGTGTCGCCGGCCCACGGTCGCATAGGTGCTGGTGAAGACGAACCTGCGCAGGTCGGGTTGCTTGACGGCGACATCGAGGACGTTGCGCAGGCCCTCGACGTTGGTGCGGAACAGCGGGGACGGGTCGCGCAACCAGGCGCGGGTGTCGACGACGCAGTAGTAGACGTCGTCGACGCCGTCCATCGCCTCGCGCACCGCGTCGGTATCGAACACGTCGCCGTGGAATCGGGTGAGCTCGAGATCATCGATGGCGCGGGTGTTGGCGGTGGGGCGCACCATCGCGCGTACCTGCGCGCCGTCGGCGACGAGCTGGCGGGTCACATGTGAACCCAGAAAGCCGTTGGCGCCGATGACCAGCTTGGGTTTCGCGCTCACTGAGCCCCTCCGTATTGCTGCATCCAGCGCGCGGCGTCCTCGTCGAGCGTGCCCAGGGCTTGCGCCTTCTGGCACCACTTCAGCCCCGCGCGCAGGAAGCGCAGTGGGTTGTAGATGTCCTCTTCACGGCTCCACTGGCCGTCGCCGGCGTACGTGATGATCGTGATGTTGGTCGCGGTGATGACGCTGCCGTCGCCGGGGTCGCGCATGGGGTTGTCCAGCTCGAGGATGACCCGTCCCGTGGACTCGTCGATGACCGACCACAACGTCGGGAACGCGACCATGTGGCTGCCCGGGAAGGTCGTCATCGTTTGCTTGATCCACTCGCGCACCTCGTCGCGGCCGCGCATGGTGCCCGCCGCGTGCTCGATGTATTCGACGTCGGGCGTGTACTGCTCGACCCAGGCGTCCCAGTCCCGGGTGTCGGCGGCCCGGGCGACCGTCGCCTCGAACTTCTCGAATGCGGAAGCCAGCTCGCTACGGGAGAACGCGGGCGTGGTCATTTTGCGGCACCATTGCAGCTCATCGGCGGAGTGTAGCCTGGGCTCCATCTGGGTGCGGCTGTAGCCGATCAGAAAGGCAAGCAATGACAGATCCTCAAAAGGCGCTTCTCGCCGGCGGGTGTTTCTGGGGCATGCAGGATTTGATCCGCAAGCAGCCCGGTGTGATCTCGACGCGCGTCGGATACAGCGGCGGTGACGTCCCCAACGCGACCTACCGCAATCACGGCACTCACGCCGAGGCCGTCGAAATCGTCTACGACCCGGCCGTCACCGATTACCGCACGCTGCTGGAGTTTTTCTTCCAGATCCACGATCCGACAACGAAAGACCGGCAGGGCAACGACAGGGGCGCCAGCTACCGCTCGGCCATCTTCTATCTGGACGACGAGCAAAAGCGGGTCGCGCTGGACACCATCGCCGACGTCGAGGCGTCGGGCCTATGGCCCGGCAAGGTCGTGACCGAGGTCAGCCCGGCCGGTGATTTCTGGGAGGCCGAGCCGGAGCACCAGGACTACCTGCAGCGCTACCCCAACGGCTACACCTGCCACTTCGTGCGTCCCGGTTGGAAATTGCCGCGCCGCGCCACCGCCGGGCAGTAGCACCCACCGACTCAGCGGCGGTGGACCACGATGCGGCCGCCGTCCTTCGGGGTGAACGCGACGCCGCGGCTGTGCCACCGTTCGCCAGGTTCCGTGGTGGTCTCGATGGTGAAGTTGCGCAACACCGTTCGCAACACCACGTCCATCTCCATGTTGGCGAACGCCGCACCCACGCAGCGACGGGTCCCGCCGCCGAACGGAATCCACGCGAACGAGGATGGCTTGCTTTCGATGTAACGCTGCGGGTCGAAGCGTTCGGGCTCGGGAAACACGCTGGCGTCGTTGTGGATCTGCGCGATGCTGATGATGATCGAATCCCCGCGGGGGATGACCCACTCACCGAGTTGAAAGACCGGCGGGTAGACGCGGCGGGCGGCGAAATCGATGACGGTCCGCGCCCGCTGGACCTCCAGGATCGTCGCCTGGCGCAGCTCGGAGCCGCCATCAGGGGCACTATCGGCCTCTTCGACCAAGGCGGCCAGGACGTCCGGATGGCGGCTCAGCCGTTCGAAGGCCCAGCCCAGCGTGGAGGCGGTGGTTTCGTGCCCGGCGGCCAGCAACGTCAGCAGCTCGTCGCCAATGTCCTTGCGGGACATCGCCGAACCGTCCTCGTAGGTGCTGCGCAGCATCAGTGCCAGCACATCGGTCCGCTCGTCGAAATGGGGATCGGCGCGCTCGGCGTCGATCAGCTTGTCGACGACGACGTCGTACTGGCGGCGCCACTCGTCCAACCGGCCCCACGGGCTCAACCGGCCGTAGTTACGTTCGGGCTTCGGTAGCGCCGCCATGCGCGAACCCAGGGTGACCCACGGCGGGATCAGCCGGCGCAGCTCGTCGAGCTCGGCGCCCTCGGCCCCGAACACCGCGCGCAGGATGGCGTTGAGCGTGATGTGCATCATCGACGGCAGCGTGGCGAAGGGTGCGCCTTCCGGCCAGCCGGCCGACTCCCGCAGGGTCTCCTCTTCGATGATCCGCTCGTAGTTCTTCATGCTCTTGCCGTGAAACGGCGGCGCCAGCAGCCGCCGCCGGCGGCGGTGATCGTCGCCGTCGAGCGCGAACACCGAGCCGGAGCCGAACAGCCGGCTCAGGTTGGGCTGGATGTTCCCGAGTTCTTCCGGGCCGGTGGTGAAAACCTGCTTGGCCAGCCGCCAGTCGCCGACCACCACCACGCGGCCATAGATCGGGATGTTGACCGTGAACACGTTGCCGTGGCGGCGCGCCAGCCGCTGGATCATCCACCGCCGCGAGACCGCAAAGAATATGCCCTGCAGCAGTTTCGGCATCCGGGTGGCCGGCGGCAATCGGACGGCCGGCGGGGCGGTGACGACGTCGCTCATGGCGGTGATGCTCCCCATTTCTCCCCGATTCCGGGGGTTGGTACGGCGGTGTACCAAAACCTTTCCCGTTACGGTACTCTGTGGTACCAGACCTGACAAGGTGCCGTGTTCACGAAGGGGGCGCCGCCTGTGACATCAACGGTCGACGCCACGGTCCTCGCCGACCCCCCGGACGAATCGGATCCTTTTCGGCTCCGGCTGCTCGACGGTCTCGCCGCCGCGATCGGCGAGCGCGGTTACCGCGCCAGCACCGTCGCCGACGTGGTCCGCCACGCCCGCACGTCGAAGCGCACGTTTTACGACCAGTTCGCCAGCAAGGAGGAGTGCTTCCTCGAGTTGCTGCGCGCCGACATCGAGAAGCTCGGCGAGAGCATCGTCTGCGCGGTCGATCCCGAGGCGGACTGGCACCGACAGATCCGGCAGGCCGTCGAGGCCTATGTCGGACACATGGAGGCCCGCCCCGCCATCACCTTGAGCTTGATTCGCGAGCTCCCGTCGCTGGGCGCCGTCGCCCGCCCGGTCCAGCGCCGCGGCGTGCAGTTGCTGTCCAGCCTGCTGATCGACCTCAGCGCGAGCCCGGGGTTCCGCCGCGCGGAGCTGCCGCCGTTGACCGCGCCGCTGGCCGTGATCCTGCTGGGCGGCCTGCGGGAGCTGACCGCGCTGTCCGTCGAAGACGGCCGGCCCGTCCGCGAAATCGTCGAACCGGCCGTCGACGCCTCCATAGCCTTGCTGGGCCCGCGAAGTTAGGCTCATCGCGGACCCCAACCAGACTGGAGGATTGCGATGCGGCTGTCGACGCGGAACCAGCTCAAGGGAACCATCACCGAGGTCGATCTCGGCAGCGTGATGGCGATCGTCAAGGTGAAGCTCGACGGCGGCGACCAGATCGTCACGTCCTCGGTCACCAAGGACGCCGCGACCGATCTTGGGCTGGCCGTCGGTCAGCCGGCGACCGTGTTCATCAAGTCCACCGAGGTCACCATCGGCGTTGACTAATCAGCGCCGCCCGGAGTCGACACTGACCTAGTCGGCCCACTTTCGTGTCATAGGCGCGACATGCGATTGAGCCGCCTTCGGCAACAGGCGATTTGGTGACGCCGAAGCGGTTACGCACCTAGGCCCCATCAGGTCGGCCGGCAGGCTGATGACGCCGTCGCCGCGACGCCCTGCGCCATGGCTGAGCCGTGACGTCCCTATCTTTGCCCATCGACCGCGCAAGCAGGTATATGACGAGGCCGGGCAAAATGGTGCCGACGAGGACGGTCGCGCTCACTCTGGCGGCATTCGCCAGGTTGGAGTCCGGCGAGATGGTCTCGAACCAAGCTAACGCGGTAGCGAAGACCATGGCGATCACGGCGTACCCGACAACGAAGGTGGTCGCGCGAGACAAGCGAACCAGGCTCTCGGGTTTGGGATCGTCGGTCAGGCTCGACCTGCGTATCCGCGCCACCGTTTGAGCCGCGAATATCGCCCCCACAACTGCTCCGACGGCCATGATCGACACATCGCCTGCCGCAGGCGAGCTCGGAAAGACAGTGAGCAGGTAACTCACCAGCGCGATGCACAGCCGGTAGATTCCCACGAACACCATGCCGCCGGCCAGAAGACCGCCGAGTCGCATCAGGTACGTGCGTTGCTGCAACGAAAAATTCTCCCTGAGGGCCAGCAGCCAGACCAAACCGCAAATCAACGCCACGCTGCCGACCGCGAGCATTCCGCCGGCGGTTATCGCCTGTCCCCAGCCCAGCCGACACAACCCTCCGGTCAACGGTTTGGGTAAGCCACTGAGTTGCGCAAACAAAAAGCTGTCCAGCCCCATCGTGAAGAGGCCCGCGGAGAACAAGCCAATCGTGTGGGTGTCCTTCGCCTTTCCGCTGGCAAACAGAATGGACAGTGCCGCAAACTGAAATCCCGCGAGGAGCCCGGCAAGGGAGGCATAGGTGGGCGCCGAATCTACCACGCTCCACAAATTTGTGCAGTCAACCCCTCGCCCCCCACCCCCTGCGAAATAAACTCTGCGGCGAAATTAGCACGGTAGGACGATGATCCGCGGTCGAAAATCGTTGCGGCTCGTTCAACACGGGCGCAATTGGCGTATCCTCTTTGACCCGACTGAACGGGAACGCGCTGCCCGACGCACCGAATCGCCAGTGAATACCGGGGTTTTCGGTCAGCACGCCGCGTCGCCGCCGGACGAATACCGTATTCCTGTCTGGGCATTGCCGCGCACCTATTTGGGCATCAGTTGCTGACCGATCACGGAGCGGCGATTGCGGGGGCGATCCTGTACCTGTGCGTGGGAGCGGCCGGATATCCGGTCGGTGCCCTGCTCAGCATCATGCTCGTCGACCGCGTCGAACGACGGATCGCTTCGCTGTCGTCGACGGTGGTGTGGTTTATCGGGACGCTGTTGATTGTTGCGGTGTCGGCCCAGTCGCCATTTCGGCCGGAAGTTTCCTGGCCGCCGTCGCTTTGGGCTCGTACCTTCAAGTCGCCTACACATTCACAGCCCAAACTTCCCCACCCGCTGGCGGGCCCCTGGATTCGCTCTGTCCGACGGGCTGGGCGATTCGCCGCGATCGGCTCGACAGGTCTGTGTGCCGGTCTGGTCGCTCTGCTGGGCCCGAACGCGACCGGGCGGCGACTAGAGGAGATTTCCGCGTAATCGGCTGTCACCGCACGAGACGGTAGCGCTGCGTGGCAAGCAGGTCCTCGGCCGACGGGCGTGGATCTGCCGGTCGTAATCTCAGCGCCGGTACGGGATTCGACGCGCGCCGCGTCCGAGGCCGGCCGCAGCCCGGTGCGTGGACCGGCGTCGCGCCTATAGCTCTGCTACCTCTACCCTGACCCGTCGCGCCGGGCTAGGGTGACACTGCGGAGGCGGACCGAGCCGCCGTTGGGGGCGCGAGGTCGCAATTACTACAGGTACTACAGGCCGATGTGGTTGTGCGGGAGGTCCGTTGGACGGTCGCCGGTGTTCCGAGCGCGACGAGGGTCGATGGGTGAGCGATCTTTATTGCGCATGGCACGGTGCGCATGCTGTCGCGGTCGTCCAGGGCGGACATAAATCGACCTTATTGGTTGACCTGCAAACGAAAGGGTTTTGATGGGTACGGCCGCGGAGCGTGCAGCGCAATTGGATCTCGTCGCCCGACTCAAGTCGGCATATCCGGAGCTTCCGGACGCACCGACACCCGACATGCTGGACCACCGGCGTATTACCGCGTACCTGAAGCCGGTCCATGACGTGGGCGGCGAGCCGGATGTGCCGATGAGGTACGAGAACAAGCAGTATGAGCTGTGGGAACACATGACCTATGTCATCTGCGAAGTACTCGCTTGGCGAGGGATCTGGCTGTCTGAAGAGCGTCGCCGGATAGGCAACGTCGACGTCGGTCGGGCCGAATATCTGGGGCTGCCCTACTACGGCCGCTGGCTGTTGGCCGTCGCCCGTGTCCTCGTGGAGAAGCACCACATCGGGCTGACCGAACTAAGCGAGCGGATGGCCGACGTCCGCAGCCGCTACGAGGGGGGCCTCGCCGGAAAGACGTTGCAGGCGTCCCCGAAGTCCGAAGGCGACGGGTCGGAGGTCAAACGCAACAAGCACCACAAACGCGCTGTGGGAAAAGGCGATCCGCAGGTCTATGCCGGTCAGGCCGGGCACCCGAGGTTCAAGGTCGGCGACGTGGTGGTGGTACGAGAGCTCCCGGTGATCTTCTACACCCGCACCCCGGAGTACGTGCGCGGCGCGACAGGCGAGATCGCGGCGGTGGCCTACGAAAGCCCGGCCGCCGAGGATGAGACCTGGGACCGCCCCGCGACACCGGAATGGTTCTACGTCGTCAGGTTCAACATGTCCGAGCTGTGGTACGGCTACACCGGAACCTCCGATGACGTCATTCAGACCGAGATTCCCGAACACTGGCTGCAAGCCGCTCATTGAGAGCCGCGGAAAGGAATTTCGCGTGACTGACCACGACCACGACCACGAGCGCACAGTCGCGCCGATGGTCGACGAGATCACCGACTTCGAAGTTCTCGAGATCGCTCTGCGTGAATTGTGTATTGAGAAGGGCATTTTCACTGCCGAGGAACATCGCCGCTTCACCGAGTTCGCCGAACAGATCGGCCCCACTCCCGCGGCACGTTTGGTGGCCAGGGCGTGGCTGGACGCCGAGTTCAAGGAGCTTGCGCTCGCCGAACCGATGACGGCCAGCAAAGAGGTCGGTGTCGACTGGATGGAGCCGACCGGTTTCGGCACGCCCAGCGACTTCACCGCGTTCAAGATCCTCGCCGACACGCCAACGGTGCATAACGTGATCGTTTGCGCGTTGTGCTCTTGCTATCCGCGGCCGATCCTCGGCAACTCGCCGGAGTGGTATCGCACGCCTAACTACCGCCGGCGCATGGTCCGCTGGCCACGTCAGGTTCTCGCGGAATTCGGGCTCTACCTCCCCGACGAAATCTCCATCCACGTACAGGATTCCAACCAAAAGCACCGGTTCATGGTGATGCCGATGCGTCCCGACGGCACCGACGGCTGGGACGAAGACCAGCTCGTGGAAATCATCACCCGCGACTGCTTGATCGGTGTCGCTCTGCCGAAGGCCGGCGTCACCTCCAACGTGATCACCGACACCCGTCCCGCGATCCACCCGGGGACCACCGGATGAGCGCGGCGTCAGATTCTGGCGCACTCAGCGACGCGTATATCGCGGCCCTCGAGGAAATCGTCGAGCGCAATCAAGTCTGGCCGCGAATGGCGGCCAAGTACGGCGTCGAGAATCCCGTGCCGCCGTGGAAGACCAGCCTCGACGGCCTCTGCGACGCCCTCGATCGCGCCGCATGCGACGCAAACATCCCTAGTTTCAAAGAGCGGCGCGATGAGGAAGACGCGCTGTCCGCGACCGTCTACGCGAACTTGCCCTACCCGGAGAACCAACTCCTGGCGCTGGCGCACTCCCTGGTGGTGCGCGGCATCCTGGATGAGGCCGAACTGCGACAACGGCTCGTCAAAATCCGCGCGAGACTCGAAGCCTGACCGGCACTCCTAGCTCACGGGCGCCAGTCGGGTGCGTGCGCGCTCGCCCAACCTTCGCGCGCGGCGTCCAGCGCACCGATACCGCGACACTGAAACCACGCATACGACACGCCGAAAAGCGCCGCAACGGTTTATGTTTCGGCGCGCAGGAAGGACCTGAGTCGGTCGAGAACCAGCTCGGGCCGCTCCTCGACGATCCAGTGGCCGGCGCCCTCGACGACCTCGACGTCGAAATCGGTGATGCGGTCGGCGTATCCGTCCAGCAGATCGACTGTGAGCACGGGATCTTTCGTGCCGCACAGCCAGCGGACCGGCACCTCCACGCGGGCGTCGTTGTATTCGCCGCGCAGCCAGCTGAACAGCTCGGTGCTCAGGAAGGTGCGATACCACCGCGAGCCCGCCAACGCGTGCCCGGGCTGGCGCATGCACTCGATGTAGAAGCGGACGTCGTCCTCGGGCACCAGGTAGTCCCCGCCGACCCACGAGGCCAGCATCCGGTAAAACCGGGCCTTCGGATCGCCGACCACGCGCGGGCCGATCACCGGCAGCGCTATCGGGACCTGGTACCAGAACCGCCAGACGTTGCGCAGCAGCTTGATGTTGGGCTTGGTCCATGGCGCGGAGGTGTTCATCCCGAAAAATCCGGTGACCTTCTCCGGATGGCGCAGCATCATGGTGAACGCGACCGGACCGCCCCAGTCGTGGGCGGCCAGTTTGACGGTCGCGACGCCCAACCGGTCCAGGACCGCGGCCAGGTCGTCGGCCATGTCGTTCTTGAGGTATCGGGACGGTGGCGCCGAGCTCCACCCCGCGCCCCGCAGGTCGGGGCACAGCACGCGGTAGCCATCGGCGGCAAGCGGACCGATCAGTTCGTGCCACTCCCACCAGTTCTGGGGAAAGCCGTGCACCAGCATCACCGCGGGCCCATGGGCGGGACCCGCGTCCGCGACGTGGATGGTGACACCGTCCCCGAGCTCGATGTACCTGTGTTCGACACCGTCCAGCGCGGGCATTGCGACCATGTGTTGAGAAGGTACTCGATGCCTTAAAACCGACTAACCCAGGAACCGCTCCACGTAAGGCGCGAAGCGTGCCCGCAGGCTGTCCTCCGTGAGCCCGAACATCTCGTAAGACGTTTCGACGTTTCCCAGCCGACCGCGCTGGTGGCCCGACAGGTAGTCGGCGACCGCCCCGCGCGCCGGTTCGGTGAACGGCTCGCCGGCCAGGGCGTATACCCGCTCGGCGACGCCGAGTTCGTCGGCCATGAAATCGTCGAAGCGAATGTCGACCGAGCGTTCCGGACCGATCGTGTCGCGGTCGCGGACGAGCGCCGCCAGCATCCGGTCGAGCCGCTCGACCCAGTAGCCCGCGATCTGCGGCACTGGCACTGGCGAGCGGTGCATGCGCGCCGAGTAGGTGATCATCGCGATCATCGAAAGCGCCACGGGGACCGGGTCGCGGTGGGTGAACACGACGATGCTGCCGGGGAACACGCGGTCCAGCACCGGCACCTGCTCGAGGTGCTGGGGCGACTTGAGCAGCCAACGCCGGCCGCCGCGCAGGAACTGCATGGCCTTGAGTTGCCGGGCGAGGTATTCGTAGTGCGGCGTCTGGTCGTGGGACTGGTAATAGTCGCGCCAGCGCGGCACCTCGGCCAGCGTTTCGAAGAGCATCGTCGAAAAGTCGTTGGCCAGCAGCTGGATTTCTTCGTGCACGTGATCGGTGGTCATCTCGTGCATCAGCGGGAAATACGGCATCACGGTGTTGATCACCCCGACCCCGACGTCCATCCGCACCCGCCGCGGGTCGGGCTCGAGGCCCGCCTCCTGCGGCAGCGGAAACGGTTCGACACTCTCCCAGTACGGCATGGTGCGGAAGGTGGGCGCCGACGCCAGCAGGTTGTGCAGATGTGTGGTGCCGGTGCGGGGCAGACCGGCGATCACGATCGGCGGCACCAGCTCGATGTCGTCGATCTCGGGATGCCTGCCCAACAGGTCGGTGAACAGGAGCCGGTTCTTGAGCAATTGCAGCAGCTGCGCGTAGAAGTTGACCGCGCCCGCCGCGTGCAACCCGTCGATCTCGCGCAGCGCGGCGAGGTAGACATCGAGCCGTTCCCGATAGTCCTCCGGACCGAAATCGGCGAGTCCGGTATCGGCCGCGGCCCCGGTATGCAGCGCGTCGGCATCCAGCGGACAGTCCGGCGCCAGCGTGGCCATCATGTCCAGAATTTGCTGCGCCTCGGGGCTGAACCGGGGCTGGGCGAGGTCGTCAAGGCGAACGGCGTCGGTCACGGCGACTTATGTTACTCTCGGTTTCGTAATGGTAGTGGATTTTGGCCGACCCCGTGACCCACGCATCGACGGCGCGGTGCTGAGCGCGACCGTCGACCTGCTCGCCGAGACGGGTTATGCCGGGCTGCTGGTCTCCGCGATCGCCGAACGGGCCGGCACCAGCAAACCCGCGATCTATCGGCGCTGGCCGAGCAAGGCGCACCTCGTCCACGAGGCGGTGTTCCCGATCGGCGCGGCGACCGAGCTGCCCGATACCGGAACGTTGCCCGGGGACCTGCGCGAAATGGTCCGTCGCTCAATGGCTTTCCTGACGACACCGGCCGCCCGGTCGGCGCTGCCCGGCCTGGTCGGTGAGATGGCAGCGGATCCAACCCTGCATTCGGCGCTGCTGGAGCGGTTCGCCGGCATTATCGGCGGCGGCCTGGCCGAGTTGCTCGAGCGGGCCGCGGGCCGCGGCGAGGTCCGGCCCGACGTGACCGCCGCCGAGCTAACCGAGGCCATTGCCGGCATCACGCTCATCGGCCTGTTGACCCGCGTCGCCGAACTCGACGATGCGTGGGTCGATCGCACCACCGCCTTGCTTCTGAAGGGAATCAGCGCATGACGCACGAATCGACGGCCGCATGGAAAGAGCTACTGGCCGCCCTCGGTGATCTGGATCGCGGCTTCCTCGAAGGCGATCGGGCGGTGACCGATGACCGTCACATCGCCGACGGCTACCGCACGCTCGCCACCACGCTGGGCGTCGCCCTGGATGCCTATCTGTTCCCCGAACCCGGCCGACCGCAGTTCGTCGCGGTGAACACGCCGTTCCGCCGGGACCGCCGCTGGGGCGGCGACAATACCGACGCGTATTACTTCCTGTGCCCGGTCGATCCGAAGCGGCGCTACCACATCAGCGGCAATCGCGGTGACAGCGTGTACTTTTCGGTGACTGCCTACAACGAGCCGTCACCGGGGGCCTGGTCGGACCGGGTGGTATCGATAGTCCGCGACAGTGACCTCGCAATCGACGCCGACGGCAACTTCAGCTTCGAATTCCCCCCGACACCCGACGCGGACGTGCTGATGACACGCGACTATCAGGCCGACCCACTGACCGGCCGCCCGGTCGTCTGGCACATCGAGGCGCTCGACGAACCGGATCCGATTCGGCACGGCGACGCCGAGACGGCCGCGAGCCTGCGGGCGGCCGCCACCTGGCTGCGCACGATGTTCGCCATCGTCCCGCTGGCCGTCGGTGAGCGCGTTGACGACGAGCATGCGCTCGGGCACGAGACCGCCCATGCCGCAAACGAATTCGCCCACCCCTATCAGGTGCCGGACGCCAACTTCGGCTGGTCGGCGCGCGACGCGTGCTACTCCTACGGCAGCTTCGTGCTCGACGACGACGAGGCTCTGGTGATCACGCACCGACCGCCGGCGTGCCGATTCTGGAACATGGTGGTGTGGAACCAGTTCATGGCCACGTACGGCGCCGCCGATGCTCGCTGCTCGGTCAACGGGCACAGCGCCGTGCTCAACGGCGACGGCACGGTAACCGTCGTCTTGTCCCACACGACAACCGCCCACCCGAATTCGCTGACCACGCTGGGCTATCCGCGAGGCAACCTCGCCTTCCGCTGGTTCCTGGCCGATGGGGTGCCAGAGCGCCCCGAGGTGAAACTGGTCAAGCTCTCCGCGGCGCCGACAACCGTGGATTAAACCTCGCGGACCAGCTCGATCGCCCGGCCCAGGGTGCTCAGTTTGGCATCCAGTGTGTCCCCGGCGGGATACAGGCGCACGGTGTTGACGCCGGCGTCACGCCAGACGGCGAGCCGGGATCGCACCATCGCCTCGGTGCCGATGAGCGTGGTGGCCAGCACCATTTCGTCGGTCACCAGCCCTGCCGCGCCGTCGCGGTCGCCGCGCTGCCAGCGCTGGCGGACCTCGGCGGCCACGTCGGCCCAGCCCTGGCGGCTGTAGGCCCGGTTATAGAAGTTCGTGCTCGACGACCCCATGCCACCGAGGCTGAAGGCGAGCTCCTTTTTGCGGCCCGCCAGCGTGCCGCGCAGCTCGTCTTCGTCCGCGGCGAAGGCGACCTCGGCGCCCTGGCAGATGTCGATGTCGGCGCGGCCGCGGCCGGCGACCGCCAGCCCCTCGTCGAGGTGCGAGAAGTAGGCATCGTCGGCGCCCTCCGGCACGAAGCTGGTGCCCAGCCAGCCGTCGGCGATCCGCCCGGTCAGCCGCAGCATCGCCGGCGACAGCGCGGCCAGGTAGATCGGAATGCTGTGCTCGGCCCGGGTGGACAACCGCATGGGCACCACCTCACCGCCGGGCCGCGGGATTTGGAATTCCGTTCCGGAGTAGGAGATCTTGCCTCCGCCGAACGCCTGCCGCACGACGTCGACGGTCTCGGCGATACGCGCCAGCGGCCGGCTGAACGAGACGCCGTGCAGGCCCTCGATCACCTGTGGGCCCGACGCCCCCAGCCCCAGCAGGAATCGCCCGTTCGAGAGGTTGGACAGCGTGATCGCGGTCTGGGCGACCAGGACGGGCGACCGGGTGCCGACCTGCAGGATGCCGGAACCGAGCAGCATCCGGTCGGTCCGCGCCGCGAGGTAGCCCAGCGCCGACGGCGCGTCCGCACCCCACGCCTCGGCCACCCAGCAAACGTCGAGACCCAGCTTCTCCGCTTCGACAACGAGGGTGGCGACTTCGGTTGCGGCGCCGGATAACTCGACCGTCGTCGCCGTCCGCATCAACGCACTCCGCGTTCGGCCAGCCTCTTGAGCGCGGCGAGCGTCTTGGTGATCGCGGCTTCGAATTCCCGCATCCGCACGAACACGATCTTTTCTTCCTTGTCGGGCATCGAGTCGATGGCCACCGAGAGCCCCGAGCGTCCCGGACCCATCCGCATCCAGAAGCTCAGCAGGGTGCCACCGTCGCGGGGCTTCAGCCGGAATCGCCACGTCGCCGACGGGTTATCGATTTCGCCCACCGCCCAGGCGAATTCGCGCGGGCGGTCGCACGCGACGATCTGCGAGGTGGTGCTCCACTGCCCGAACGCCTCGTGCTCGTTATGGCCGACGAAGCGGGCGCCGGTCCGGGGCCGATCCGCTCCGTCCGCCCATTCCACGGCCTTCAACTCGTTGCTGAACGTCGGCATCAGCTCGATGTCGGAGACCAGGTCCCAGACACGCTCCGGGTCGGCGTCAATCCACGTCGAGGCCTCGACCGTCGGGGTGTCCGCGTAGCGCGCGCCGGTCCATTCCACGCACCTCATTGTCCCCCGCTTCGGGCCCGAGGCAATGCTCCGGTGCGAAGCGGGACAGAGACGTTATGCGGCGACCCGGGCCCGATCGGCGGGCTGGTCGGGGCTGGGCTTCCGCGTCCACGAGTCCGGGAAGGTCAGCTTGACGATCTTGCGGACGACGGTGCCGAACTGCTGCAGCAGCGGCCCCCGGTTGTAGGGGATGCCGTAGCGCTGGCAGATCTCCTGCACCTCGGGCGCGATCTCGGCATACCGGCGGGCCGGTATGTCCGGGAACAGGTGGTGCTCGATCTGGTGCGAGAGGTTGCCGGACAGCAAGTGAAACAGCTTGCCCCCGGTCAGGTTTGCCGAACCGAGCACCTGGCGGAAGTACCACATGCCGCGGGACTCGTCCTTGGTCTCCTCGACGGTGAACTCTTGGGTGCCGTCCGGAAAGTGGCCGCAGAAGATGATCATGTACGACCACACGTTACGCATCAGGTTGGCCGAGACGTTGCCCGCGAAGACGAACGGGGCGAACGGCCCGGCCAGCAGCGGGAAGGCGACGTAGTCCTTGAGGGTCTGCCGGCGGGTCTTTTTCCAGATCTCGCGCAGCACCTCTCGCTTGTCGGCGAGCCGGATCTCCCCGGTGCGGATGCGTTCGGTTTCCAGCTCGTGCAGCGCGACGCCGTATTGGAACAGCACCATCAACAGGAAGGCGTAGACGGGGTTGCCGATGAAGTACGGCGTCCAGCGCTGGTCCTCGCTCATCCGCAGGATGCCGTAGCCGATGTCGCGGTCCATCCCCACGATGTTGGTGTGCGTGTGGTGCATGTAGTTGTGCGAATGCCGCCATTGATCGGCGGGGCAAGCGGTGTCCCACTCGAAGGACCGGCCGGAGATCGCCGGGTCGCGCATCCAGTCGTACTGGCCGTGCATGATGTTGTGGCCAATCTCCATGTTGTCCAGGATCTTGGACACACCCAGCATCGCGGTGCCCAGCGGCCACGCCGGCGGCAGGAACAGTAGTGCCCGGCCGCCGACCTCGAGCGCGCGCTGCGCTTTGATGACGCGGCGGATGTAGTCGGCGTCCTTTTCGCCCAGGTCCGCCATGATGCGTTCCTTGATGGCGTCCAGTTCGCGGCCGAATGTGTCGGCCTGCTCGGGGGTCAGGGTGATCTTGTTGTCTGACATGGCATTTCTCCTCTCCATGGTTGAGAGTTAGAGGGATAGGTCGACGTCACCGACCGGGACGGACACGCAGATCTGCACGTCCTCGTCGGGTTGGGTCGAGACTGCGCCGGTGACCAGGTTGCGCACTGTTCCGGCGGTCTTGCGCCGGGTGCAGGTGTGGCAGATGCCCATCCGGCACCCGTTTTGCGGCGTCAGCCCGGCCGATTCGGCCTGCTCCAGGAGCGACCGGCCGTCGTCGACGACGTTGATCCCGCTGTCGGCGAACGCTATTCGCCCGCCCGACGGATCGGCCGGAGCGTCGAAGGCCGGCGGCACGAAGCTCTCGGTGAACACGTTGTTGCAGTGTTCCCGCACCGCCTCGACCAAAGCCGTTGGCCCGCAGACGAACACCGCGTCCGGGTTGGGCAGGGCGGCGGCCAGGTGCTCCGGGCCGAAGCGGCCCACCAGGTCCCCGGCGCCGGAGCGGGTGTAACCGTGCAGAACGCGGACGCCGGACCGATCGTGGTGGGCGGCCAGCTCGTCGCGGTAGCACGCCTCGTTCGGCGTGCGGGCGTAGTGCACGAACGCGACCTCGCCCTCGTGGCGCTCGGCGATCAGCGTACGCAGCATCGCCATGACCGGGGTGATGCCGCTTCCACCGGAGACGAGCAGGATCCGGCGCGGCCGCACCGCGGGCAACACGAAGTCGCCGCCGACGCCGGCCAGGCCGACCACCAGGCCGCGGTGGGCCCGCTCGTACAGGTAGCTCGACACCAGCCCGCCGTCGTGGTGGCCGATCGTCAGCTCGAGGGTGGCGCCGCCTTCGGCGTTGGCCGGTGAGTAGCAGCGGGTGTGCCGGCGACCGTCGATGTCGACGGTGAGGTTGACGTACTGGCCGGCTTGGACGGTGTGGTTGGACATGAAGGTCGCGTTGGGGGCGAGGGTGAGGGTGACGCTGCGCGGCGTGGTGCGGCGCACGTCGATGACCTTGGCGCGGGCCTCGCCCAGCGTCCAGGTCGGCGCCACCAGCTCGGTGTAGCGGTCCACGCCGTGCGGACCGGTGAGCAGGTCTAGCAGGTCTGAACCCAGCACTCGCCTCCGCAAGGTTTGCGCGAGATTCCGAGTCGCTGTTTGAGTGAACATATGTACACCGTGCGACTACACGGCCCTGGTCGTCAAGGGTTTAGCGCCTGTTTGTGGTAGGGTTCACACAGTGAACAGCCGTGCTCCCAGCTCACGGCCGCATCGGTCGGGCCGCGAGCGCGCGCGCGACAACCCCTCTCGCGAGGAGCGCAAGGAGGCCACGCGCCGCGCAATCATCGCCGCGGCCCTCAAGCTGCTGCAGGACCGCAGTTTTTCCAGCCTGAGCCTGCGCGAGGTGACCCGCGAGGTCGGGATCGTGCCGGCGGCCTTCTACCGGCACTTCGAGTCGATGGAGGCCCTTGGGCTGGTCCTGATCGACGAATCGTTTCGCACCTTGCGGGACACGCTGCGGGGCGCGCGCGCCGGCAAACTCGACCCGAACCGGGTGATCGAGTCGTCGGTCGAGATCGTCATCGCCAGCATCACGGAACGGCGCGAGCATTGGCGGTTCATCTATCGGGAGCGCTCGGGCGGGGTGACCGTCCTGCGCTACGCGATCCGCACCGAGCTGCGGCTGATCACCTCCGAGCTGGCCACCGACCTCGCCAGATTCACCGGCCTCAACGCGTGGAGCACCGAGGACCTGAACATACTGGCGACCCTGTTCGTCAACTCGATGATCGTCATCGCCGAGGCGATCGAGGACGCGCAGACCACGGAGGCGCTGGAAGACATCCGGCGAGCAGCGGTCAAGCAGTTGCGGATGATCACCATCGGGATCGCCGGCTGGCGGAGCAGTCCCTAAGACGACGCTCGCGGAGTGAACAACCGAGCACTCACCGCTCGGACTGCTCGTCGACAACCTCGTACAGTGAGTCGCCATCTTCGGGGGTTCCGTCGATCTGGCCGCGGTCGACCCGCCCGGGACCACCATCGTCGCTCGCCCCGGCCCCGACGGCGGCGTCATCGGAAACGTCCGGTTCTTCCTCGGCCAGCCGGTCGTCGAGCGATTCGCCTTCGCGCTCCTCACGCGCGGTCATCCCGAAGCGGTTCGCTTCGCTCCAGTCCTCGGGCGGGTCGACGACGATGTCGCCGTCATCGTTGCGCAGCTCGTCGGAGTCGGTGCCTTCGCTCGCGCTCAGGGTGTCACCCGGGCCGCCCTCGTCGGGAAAGTCGCCTGTGTTGCTAGCCATACGCAACGGTTGCCCCGGTGCCCCGCGATTAAACGCGGGCAACGCCTCACCGCGGCGTACGCCACATCGCCCAGATCGGTGGACCACCGTGGGGCAGCCGGATCTCCTGAGTGACCGTGAAGCCGAAACGTTCGTAGTACGGCACGTTCTCGGGCTTACTCGACTCGAGGTAGGCCGGACAATACTCGGCGTCGCAGCGGTCCAGCCGCGACCGCATAAGCGCCTGCCCGAAGCCCTGGCCGCGGACCGTGGGATCGCTGCCCAGCACGGCCAGGTACCAGTGTGGTTCTTCGGGATGCAAGTGCTTCATGAGTTCCTGCACTCCGCGCGCCCTCGCCGAACGCGACCCGAACACCCGGATGAAGCTCGGCATCATCGCAAACTCCTCGCGGCGCGAATGCCGCCAGCGATCGGGTGGGTCCCACAGCGCGGCCGCGCCGATGCCCGGGCCGTCGCAGGCCACCTCGACGCCGCCACCGGCCAGATGATGGTGGCGGGTCATCGCCGCGAACAACCGGGTCGCCTGCGCAGAGCGAGCGCGCTCGTCGGGAAGGATCCACATGATGACGGGATCGTCGAAGAAGGCCCGCGCCAGGGTGCGTGACAGATCGCGAACGTCGGCTTTGCGCGCGGGGCGCACTTGCGGGGTCACCCACGTCAGGCTAGTGGGTGGGTGGTCGGCCGTCAGATGGGTATCTTCACCCGGTGAGCGGCATGTCGCGGCGAGCGTTCGGGCGAATGGCCGCCGGCGCGGGAGCGCTCGGCCCCGCCGGACTATCGGAAGCCTGCGGCAAATCGGGATCCGACCAAAAGCCCACCGCTCCGCCGCCGGCGGGCAAGGGCGTGGGAATCGTGCTATCCCATGAGCAGTTCCGCACCGATCAGCTGGTGGCGCAGGCGCAGGCCGCCGAGCAAGCCGGCTTCCAGTACGCGTGGGCCAGCGACCACATCCAGCCGTGGCAGGACAACGAGGGGCACTCGATGTTTCCGTGGCTGACCCTGGCCCTGGTCGGCAAAAGCACCAGCCGCATCTCGTTCGGCACCGGGGTGACCTGCCCGACCTATCGCTATCACCCCGCCACGGTGGCCCAGGCGTTCGCGTCCCTGGCCATCCTCAGCCCGGGACGGGTGTTTCTGGGGTTGGGCACCGGCGAGCGACTCAACGAACAGGCCACCACAGACGCGTACGGCAACTACCACGAACGCCGCGACCGGCTGATCGAGGCGATCGAATTGACCCGGCAGCTGTGGAGCGGTTCACGAATATCCTTTGCCGGCCGCTATTTTCAGACGAATTCCTTGAAGCTTTACGACGTGCCGGCCACTGCGCCGCCGATCTTCGTAGCTGCCAGCGGACCCAAGAGCGCAAGAGTGGCCGGGCAATGCGGCGACGGCTGGATCACCCAGGCTCGAGATGTCACCAATGCGAAGTTGTTGGCCGCGTTCAGCGCGGGTGCGCAGGCGGCCGGACGTGACGCCACCAACCTGGGCAAGCGCGCCGAGTTGTTCAGCGTGGTCGGGGACACTAGGCAGGCCACCCGCGCAGCCACCCTGTGGCGCTTCACCGCCGGGGCCGTCGATCAACCCAACCCCGTGGAGATCCAACGCGCCGCGGAGTCGAATCCGATTGACAAGGTGCTGGCCAACTGGACGGTCGGCACCGATCCCGCCCCCCACGTCGATGCCGTGCAGAAGGTCCTCGACGCCGGAGCCGTACCGTTTCTGCACTTTCCGCAGGACGATCCCGTCACCGCCATCGACTTCTACCGCACCAACGTGTTACCGAAACTGCACTGAAGGATCCTTCGGGGTTCGCTTGCCTTTCCCTTGCGTTTCAACACATCCCACCGGGGTACTCGCAGGCAATCCCACGGAAGGCAAGGCATGGACGCGATCACTTTTCTTCGCCAGGACCACCAAAGTGTGCTCGGCTTGTTGGAGGCCCTCGACGGGGCCCCGTCCGGCTCGGGCGCCGAGAGCAGCGGGTTGGAGACCATGGTGAACAACCTGATCATCGCCGAGTCGCAGCACGAGGCGGTCGAGGAGCAGTTCTTCTGGCCCGCGGTGCGCAACGCGATCGGTGATTCACTCGCCGACAGGGCGATCGAGCAGGAGCAGGCGGGAAAGAAGCTGCTGCAGCGGCTGGAGGACGCCAAGCCGGGCGATCCCGACTACCACGAGGCGCTGCAAGAGTTCGTGAAAGCGGGCCGGGAACACATTGCCTACGAGCAGGAGGTGGTGTGGCCGCAGGTCGAGGTGGCGATCAGCCGGGAAGATCTGGAGAAAATCGGCGAAAAACTCGAGGCCGCAAAGAAAATGGCGCCGACCCGCCCGCATCCGGACACCCCGCCCAACCCGACCGTGCTGAAGACGGTGGGGATGGGTGCGGCGATCGTCGACCACGTGCGCGACGCCGTCACCGGTCGGAGCGAGGACAACCCACCGGACCCGCAGGTGCACTAGGGGCCGACAGCAAGGCCGGGCGTCGAGCGGATCGACACCCGGCCTTCTGCATCCAATCAGCTTGTGGGAGTCCGCTGTTCGTGGGTGAACGGCTTCTCGGCGTTGATGGCGGGTGACCCCGACGGGTTCTGCTCGGCGCCCTTGTTCTGGCGAGCGGTACCGCCCAGCCACTGCTGCTCCGGCTTCTCCACATACTCCCATTCCATGCCCTTGGGCCACGGGCCCTGGCCCTGGTTCCAGGGTCCGCGAATCGACTCGCCCCCGCCGTCGGACATGTTGAACGCGATGTTTTGGAAGCGGGGGTCGGCCGGCAGCTGCCCCGGTGGGAAGTTCACCGGGAGTTCGTTAAGCGCGGCGGTGAACTGCTGGTAGTGGGTGACTTCACGGGTCATCAAGAAGGACAAGGTGTCCTGCACACCGGGATCGTCGGTGAACTGCTTGAGGTACTCGTAGACGATCTTGGCCCGGGACTCGGCGGCCAGGTTGCTGCGCAGGTCAACCGTCGGATCGCCATTGGCGTTGACGTAGGACCCCATCCACGGCACTCCCTGCGAGTTGCTCACGTCGGGTGTCCCCCCGTTGAGCGCGAAATACAGCGGGTTGACCGCAACCTGATGAATGATCTGCTCGCGACCGTCATTGCTGGCCACCGCCGGCATCCAGTCACACTTTTCGTTGGCGATCTTCAAGTTGTCGTTGAGGCCGTCGAGCAACATCGTGATCATCGAGCCGACCATTTCGAGGTGACTGAGTTCTTCCGTGGCGATGTCCATGAACAGGTCATACATCTTGGGGTTCTTCCCCCGCAGCGCAAACGCCTGGGTGAAGTACTGCATCGCGGCCTTGAGCTCACCGTTGGCGCCGCCGAACTGCTCCTGCAGGAGCGTTGCAAAGCGTGGATCCGGCCGGTCGACCCGAACCTCGAATTGAAGATCTTTGTTGTGCACGAACATTGGGCCTCCCCGGCGGGTTTGAGATATTCCTGGTCGACGGCGGGTACCCGTGGGCTATGTGACGAAACGCCGGCCACAGCAAATTTTCGGGCCGACGATTTTGCCGCGACACCGACCCGTGCCTACATTGGGCTGGGCCAAAACCACCGACAGATCAAACAGAATCCGGTCTCATGGATCTTTCAAATCTGAATTCCACGCACGAGCTGGCCGAACGCATGGCGCAGCTTTCCCGCGAGATAGCCGCGCCTCGTGCGCTCGAGCGCGTTCTCGCCGATGTGACCGCGGCGGCGGTGCAGCTGATACCGGCGGCCGACATCGCCGGGGTGCTGCTGGTGAAAAAGGGCGGCGAATTCGAATCTATCGCCGACACCGACAGCCTCGCGGCGGAGCTCGACAGGCTGCAGCACGAATTCGGTGAGGGGCCCTGCTCCGACGCCGCCCTCAAACAAACGGTGGTGCGGACCGATGATCTCCGTGAGGAGCCCCGATGGCCCCGATACGCACCGGCGGCCGTGCGGCACGGCGTGCTGAGCAGCCTGTCGTTCAAGCTGTACACGGCGGACCGTACGGCCGGCGCGCTCAACTTGTTCAGCTTCACAGCCGGCGTGTGGGACACCGAGGCCGAGACCATCGGGTCGGTGTTCGCCGCGCATGCCGCAGCGGCGATCATCGCCGGGCGCCACGGGGAGCAGATGGAGTCGGCGCTGTCGAGCAGGGACCGCATCGGCCAGGCCAAGGGCATCATCATGGAGCGCTATGGCGTGGACGATGTGCGCGCCTTCGAGATGCTGCGCGCCCTTTCGCAGGAGAGTCAGGCGAAGCTCGTCGACATCGCGGAGCGCGTCATCGAGACCCGCAGCGACGGCTGATCCTCGGCCCCCGCCATCTAGGATGAGGTGGCGTTATCAACGAGTCCGGCGCGGCGCTGCGCCGGGGAACGGTTGGCCACGGTGTGGGACTTCGAAACGGACCCGGAATACCAGGCGAAGCTGGACTGGGTCGAAAAATTCATGACGGACGAACTCGAACCGCTCGATCTCGTCGCCCTCGACCCGTATGACAAAAAGAACGCCGAGATGATGGCCATACTGCGGCCGTTGCAGCAGCAGGTGAAGGACCAGGGACTATGGGCCGCGCATCTGCGGCCCGACCTCGGCGGCCAGGGCTTCGGTCAGGTCAAGCTCGCGCTGCTCAACGAGATCCTCGGGCGCTCCCGCTGGGCGCCGTCGGTCTTCGGCTGCCAGGCGCCGGACTCCGGCAACGCCGAGATCCTCGCGCTGTTCGGCACCGACGAGCAAAAGGCGCGCTACCTGCAGCCTCTGCTCGACGGCGAGATCACCTCGTGCTATTCGATGACCGAGCCGCAGGGTGGTTCGGACCCAGGGCAGTTCGAAACCGCCGCGACCCGCGACGGCGACTACTGGGTGATCAACGGGGAGAAGTGGTTTTCCACGAACGCCAAGCACGCATCGTTCTTCATCGTCATGGCCGTCACAAACCCCGAGTCGCGCACCTACGACAAGATGTCGTTGTTCATCGTTCCGGCCGAGACCCCGGGCATCGAGATCGTGCGCAACGTGGGCGTGGGTGCCGAATCGTCAAAGCGTGCCAGCCACGGCTACGTCCGCTACACCGATGTCCGGGTTCCCGCCGACCACGTGCTGGGTGGCGAGGGCCAGGCGTTCATGATCGCTCAGACCCGACTGGGGGGCGGCCGCATCCACCACGCGATGCGCTCAATCGCGTTGGCGCGCAACGCCTTTGATATGATGTGTGAGCGCGCGGTGTCGCGGAAGACCAGGCATGGCCGACTGTCCGATTTCCAGATGACCCAGGAGAAGGTCGCCGACAGCTGGATCCAGATCGAGCAGTTCCGGTTGCTGGTGCTGCGCACCGCATGGTTGATCGACAAGCACCACGACTACCAGAAGGTGCGGCGCGACATCGCGGCGGTGAAGGTCGCGATGCCCCAGGTGCTGCACGACGTCGTGCAGCGGGCCATGCACCTGCACGGCGCGCTCGGCGTCTCCGACGAGATGCCGTTCGTCAAGATGATGGTCGCCGCCGAGTCGCTGGGCATCGCGGACGGAGCCACCGAGCTGCACAAGATGACGGTGGCGCGCCGCACGCTGCGCGAATACCAGCCCGTGGCAACGCCTTTCCCGTCTCAGCACATACCGACCCGGCGCGCCGAAGCCCAGGCCCGCCTGGCCGAGCGCCTCGAACACTCGATCGCCGAGTTCTAACGCCGAGCCGTCGTTCGCGACACATAAACGTCCGCGACGACACGCCGGAAAACGCAGCAGTAGTTGCTGTTTCGCGGTTACCAGCGCCGAGCCGTCAGGAGATGTAGCGGACGATACTTTCGGCCACACACGCCGGCTTGGCGGCACCCTCGATCTCGACGGTGGTCGACACGGTCGCCTGCACGGCACCGTCGCCGAGGTCGTCGACCTTGACCAGCGAGCTTTGCGCGCGCACCCGCGAGCCGACGGGCACCGGCGCGGGAAAGCGAACCTTGTTGAGGCCGTAGTTGATTGCCAGTTTGATGCCGTTGACGGTGTACATCTCGTGCTGCAACCGCGGCAGCAGCGCCAGGGTCATGAAGCCGTGGGCGATGGTCGTGCCGAACGGACCGGCCGCCGCCCGTTCCGCGTCGACGTGGATCCATTGGTGGTCGCCGGTCGCGTCGGCGAACAGGTTGACGTCCTCCTGGGTGACGGTCACCCAGTCGCTCTGCCCGATCTGTTCGCCGGTGGCGGCGGCGAGGTCGGCCACTGAATCGAAGGTGCGCATTGGTTCTCCTCGGGGTGCTGACGATGCCCGCATGCACCCTATCGGAGCCGCATCGTGGCCGTTTCGCGCGCCGCTGCGCGGGAAGCCTGAAACCCATGCCGGAAAACAAGGGCCACAGAGCCGAGGAAGACGTAGAACCCGAAGTGCACGAGGCTCGATCGCGCGCCTCGGAGGGCGAGGACGGCTCGTACGTCGGGGCGAGCGGTCCCGACGACGCCATCGATGCCGGCGAAACGGGCGCCGAAGCCCGCAGCCAACGAGGGTGAGGCCACACACACCCGGCCGATCGAGACTGCGTCCAGCGCTACCCGGACCCGGAAATACGCACTCTGTGCGCAGGCTCGGCGCCGTCAGCGCGGGCTCGGCCCCGCTTAGCGCAAGATGACGGTGTGAGGCTGCTGCTGATCGCCGACACCCACATTCCCCGGCGCGCCCGCGACCTGCCCGCGCGGGTGTGGGGCGAGGTTGCCGACGCCGACGTCGTCGTGCACGCCGGCGACTGGGTGTCGCCCGATTTGTTGGACGCGCTTCAGGCCAGGTCCGCGCGGCTGGTCGGGTGCTGGGGAAACAACGACGGGCCGGCATTGCGGGCGCGGCTGCCCGAGCGTGCCGACGCCACGCTGGACGGACTGCGTCTGACCGTGGTCCACGAGACGGGGGCCGCGGCCGGACGGGATGGGCGGATGTCGCGGCTCTACCCCGACAGCGACGTGCTGGTGTTCGGCCACAGCCACGTCCCCTGGGACACGACGACGGCAACGGGCCTGCGCCTGCTCAATCCGGGATCGCCGACGGATCGCCGCCGGCAACCGCAGTGCAGCTACATGACTGCCCGGGTGTTAAACGGGGAGCTGGCGGACGTCGTGCTGCATTTGCTCGATAAGTAGCGGGGAGCTAGCCCCTACACAGCCTGCACCCACATTTAGCTCGTAAACAGAGGTATATGGCTGCGGCGACCTTGGGCACGGATCTGGTCAGCGAGGTTTTCGGTGTCGTCGGCAGGTTTCGCCGGCAACTTCGCCGGTCGGCCGGTCGAGGGCTGGATTCCGCCCAGCTCAGCGAGGCGCAGGCGGAGCTGCTGTGGCTCGTCGGCCGGCGACCGGGGATCTCGGTCAGCGTCGCCGCCGCGGAACTCGGCCTGGTGCCCAACACGGCGTCGACCCTGGTTTCCAAGCTGGTCGGCAACGGCTTTCTCATCCGGACCGTCGGCGAGGCGGATCGTCGGGTCGGCCAGCTGCGGCTCGCCGAGCCCACCCAGCAACTCGTCGACGCGTCTCGGGCCGCGCGGCGGGCGTTGCTGTCGGACGTGCTCCGCGAACTCGACGACGACCAAATCGAATCCCTCACAAAGGGGTTGGAGGTCCTTGACACGATGACCCGACGACTACAGGAGCGGCGATCATGAGCGAACGACTGCCGATGGCGATCGACTGCCAGAACCTGTCCTACCGCTACGGCCAATTCACCGCGGTCGACGACGTGACCCTGCAAGTCCGGCCCGGCGAGACCATGGGCCTGCTCGGGCCCAACGGCGCGGGAAAGACGACGCTGGTCCGCCTGCTCACCACGCTGGCGCCGGTGCAGCAGGGCGAACTACGCATTTTCGGGATGGACGCCCGCGATCAGACCGTCGACATCCGCAGCAACATCGGTTATGTCCCGCAACAACTCTCGATCGAGCCTTCGTTGACCGGTCGGCAGAACGTGCAATGGTTCGCGCGGCTCTACGGTGTGCCGCGGGCGTGCCGGGCCGACCGGGTCGACCAGGCGCTGGACGCCATGGAGCTGCTCGACGTAGCCGACCGGCGGGCGGGAGCCTATTCCGGCGGCATGGTGCGCCGCCTCGAGGTGGCCCAGGCGCTGGTGAACCGGCCGTCGCTGCTGGTGCTCGACGAACCGACCGTCGGGCTGGACCCGATCGCCCGCGACGGCGTCTGGCGGCAGGTGCGCAGCATGCAGGCCCAATTCGGCATGACCGTGCTGCTCACCACCCACTACATGGAAGAGGCCGACGCGCTGTGTGATCGGGTCGCGCTGATGCACCGAGGTGAGTTGCGCGCCGTGGGCACGCCCGCCGAGCTGAAATCACAGGTGTCGCCCGGCGCCACGCTCGAGGATGTGTTCCGCCACTACGCGGCATCCGATCTCTCCGACCAGTCGCAAGCATCCGTGTCTTTCCGTGAAATCCGTTCCAGCAGAAAGGTTGCCAGCCGTGCCAGTTGATAGCGTCCGCAACGCCCCCGCGGCCACCCTGGTTCGCGCCCCGCGCGGATGGCAACGGGTCCAGACAACCCTGGCGCGCGTCGGCGCGTTCGCCATCGTCGAACTGCAGAAGCTGCAGCAAGACCGGACCGAGCTCGTCACCCGGATGGTGCAGCCCGCGCTGTGGCTGCTGATCTTCGGCACAACCTTCAGCAAGCTGCACGTCATCCACACCGGGCCGGTGTCCTATCTCGCCTTCCTGGCGCCGGGGATCATCGCCCAGTCGGCGTTGTTCATCTCGATTTTCTATGGGATACAGATCATTTGGGATCGGGACGCCGGAGTGCTGGCCAAGCTCATGGTGACGCCGGCGCCGGCATCCGCGCTGATCACCGGGAAGGCGTTCGCGGCCGGAGTGCGGTCGGTCGCCCAGGTCGTCGGCGTGCTGGCGCTGGCTTATCTGATGAACGTCGGCCTGACCGTCAATCCGCTGCGGATCCTGGCGGCGATGGCCGTGGTCATGCTCGGCGCGGGGTTCTTCGCCTGCCTGTCGATGACCCTGGCCGGCCTCGTCCTCAGCCGCGATCGCCTGATGGGCATCGGGCAAGCCATCACCATGCCGTTGTTCTTCGCGTCCAACGCGCTGTACCCGGTCGACGTGATGCCCGCCTGGCTGCACGCGCTGAGCAAGGTCAACCCGCTCAGCTACGAGGTGGACGCGCTGCGGGCGCTGTTGATCGGCACCCCGTTCAATCCGGCCGATGTCGTGGTGTTGTTGGTCGCCGCGGTGGTCGGAATCGCCACGGCCTCAACGCTTTTGCGCCGACTCGTCGCCTAGTTGTCGCCTGCGCTCGTCGTGACCTGAATGTGACGATTCCGGGCCGAGGCCCAATCGTTAACCAACCGCGATCTAGCACCGCGGCCGCGACAGGCGAATTACGTCCTCCCCCTGTGTTTCACTGCGCTGGCGAACAGATTCGTCCGCGTCATGCGGCAGATGAAAGTTGGGATGGGTAGAGAGCTATGTCGTTCTTCGAAGAGGTACGGAAGTTGCGTGGCGCAGCAGCGAGTGCGCCGCGCCGGCTGGCTATCGCCGCTGTTGGGGCCGCCCTGCTGTCCGGCCTGGTCGCCACCGGCTGCGGCTTGGCCACCGCGGGGGCGTTCTCGAAGGCCGGTCTGCCAGTGGAATACCTGCAGGTGCCGTCGCCGTCGATGGGCCGCAACATCAAGGTCCAATTCCAGGGGGGCGGACCGCACGCGGTCTATCTGCTCGACGGCCTGCGGGCGCAGGAGGATTACAACGGTTGGGACATCAACACCCCGGCCTTCGAGGAGTTCTACCAGTCCGGCCTGTCGGTGATCATGCCCGTCGGCGGCCAGTCCAGCTTCTACAGCAACTGGTACCAACCGTCATCGGGCAACGGCCAGAACTACACCTACAAGTGGGAGACGTTCCTGACCCAGGAAATGCCCGCGTGGCTGCAGGCCAACAAGCAGGTGTCGCCGTTCGGCAACGCCGTGGTGGGCCTGTCGATGTCGGGCGGCTCGTCACTGATTCTCGCGTCGTACTACCCGCAGCAATTCCCCTACGCCGCTTCACTTTCGGGCTTCCTCAACCCGTCCGAGGGCTGGTGGCCGACCCTGATCGGTCTGGCGATGAACGACTCGGGCGGCTACAACGCCAACAGCATGTGGGGCCCGTCCTCCGACCCGGCGTGGAAGCGCAACGACCCGATGCTCCAGATCCCCCGGTTGGTCGCCAACAACACCCGGATCTGGCTCTACTGCGGTAACGGCACACCCAGCGACCTCGGCGGCGACAACATGCCGGCGAAGTTCCTGGAGGGCCTGACGCTGCGGACCAACCAGCAGTTCCAGAACAGCTACGCGGCCGCGGGCGGTCGCAACGGGACGTTCAACTTCCCGGCGAACGGGACCCACTCGTGGCCGTACTGGAACCAGCAGCTGGTCGCCATGAAGCCCGACATCCTGCAGGTGCTCAACGCCGTCAACGCCACCGCCCAGCCGGCGCAACCGGCGCAACCGGCGGCCTGAAACCCTCCAAGCCAGCATCGGCAGTAGCGCACCGGTCAGCGCTACTGCCGATGCTTTTTTTGTGACCGGTCGTTCAGCAGCGCGCGCCGGTCCTGGTGGAAGTACGTATAGCCGGTCGTCAACGCGGACACGGCCGTGGCGACCACCAGCATCCAGGTGCCGTTGACGACCAGGCTGATGCAGCCGCCGACGATGGCCCCCAGGACGAAGCTGGTGAACAGCAGGAAATAGCCGAGCCAGTCCGCCGCCGTTCCCCCCGCGATATGACGTTCGATGCCCTGGCCCATCTTGACCAGGGTGCCGGTCACGTAGCTCAACGGCACCGACACCTCGCCATCCTTGACGAACGAGGTGTTCAACGCACCAATCGCGAAGGCCACCAACATAATCGGCGCGAAATCGAGGAGATTTTCTTCCCATCCCTCATCGAGGACGTCCACCACGGTGGCAGCCAGCAGGCTGAACGTCGTGAGAACGGTCGGGCCGTGCGGATGCGCCACCCAGAAGTGCCGGCGACACACCGACGCGATCACCACGCCCGCGACGAAGCACACCAGCAGCAACGCCGCCGTCATCGAGAGCAGCACGTCGCCGCGGAAATAGCCCAGCGCGGCCCGCTGGGCGTTGCCCGTCATGAACGTGACGAAGTATCCGGCGGAATGGGTGAACGCTGTCGCTCCCAGCACGCCGGCCAACCCGGCCAGCACCCACGACAACCTCGACTCGCTGTTGAACATCCGACTTCCCACGCGGGACATGCTGTCAGACACGGCCCGTCGGCGCAGCCGCATCTAGGCTGCCGTCAGCCGGGCGATGGAACGCAACGGGATCGGCAGCCAGCCGGGCCGGTGCCGCGCCTCGTAGCCGGCCTCGTAAACCGCCTTGTCGAGTTCGTAGGCGGCCAGCAGCTGCGCCGAATCCCGCGGGTCGATCCCCGAGACGGCCGCATAGCCGTCGCAGAACGCCGCGCAGTTGCGCTCGATCCATTCCCGGGCTCGGGCGGCGAGTTGCTTGTCGCCACCCTGATCGAGCAGTGGTCCGTAGGCGGCGTACTCGAAGGAGCGCAAGATACCGGCCACATCGCGCAGCGGCGAGTCCGCCGCCCGCCGCTCGTCGAGCGGCTGCCCCGGCTCCCCTTCGAAGTCGATCAGCAGCCAGCTCTCCGGGGTCCGCAGCACCTGTCCCAGGTGCAGGTCCCCGTGCACGCGCTGCACGGTGACCGTCTCGCCGGCGAGCTTGCCGAACCGCTCTTCGATCGTCGCCGCGTACTCCTCGAGTTCCGGAACCTTCGCGACGGTCGACGACAGCCGCGCCAGCACTGTGTCCACCGGGAAGGTGCTCTCGGCCGTCCCCAGGCACTCGGCGAGGGTGGCGTGCACGGAGGCGACGGCTTCGCCCAGCCGGTTGGACTCGGCGGCGAAGTCGCCGCCGACTTCGTAGGCATACAGGTCGCCCTCCGCGAACAGGTCCCGGATGCTGGCGCTGGCCATCGCCCAGCCTTCGGCGGCATTCGACGCAAACTCGGTCACCATGCCCAGCGGCCAGGCCTCATCGCCCTGCCCGCCATCCCGCGAGGCCATCTCGTAGGTGCCGAGCAACCGCGCCACGTGCGGGTTGCCCGCGCGGGCGAGCACCCGGTTCAGTTCGATGTCGGGGTTGATGCCGCTGCTGACGCGGCGAAACACCTTGAAGATGGCCCGCCGATCGAAGATCACGCTGGTGTTGCTCTGCTCGGCATCGGAGACATGCGGCATCGCATCGAGCGGCAGCTCAACGCCGGGTTCCTTGGCGAACGTCACGTCGACGCCGGACGCACCGCGGACGTCCGAGGAGTCGACCAACGACAGCAGGAACCGGGGGGCGTCGACGTCGTAGAGGGCGTCGAAGCCGGTCCGATCGTCCGCGGCGCCGATCGTGGCCACGGTGCTGTACTCCGAGACGGGCGCCGAATCCCACTCGACGATCACCTGGTAGCGCTCCGCGGAACCGTCGGCATAGTCGACGTCGACCAGCACGAGGTCGAGGTCGTCCCGCAGCGGGACGACGACGACGGCCTGGGCTCCCGATAGCTGCCGGTTGCGTCCGGCGTACCAACGCTGTTGTGGCAGCCACTCCGACCAGGGCAGCTTGGCGGGGGAAGTCATGAGTTCTCCTCAGCAGCGGGGGACAACTGGAACCAGTAGAACCCGTGTCCCGGCAATGTCAGCAGGTAGGGCAGGTGACCGACGCGGGGAAATTCCACGTGTCCGGTCAGCTCCACCGGCGTGCAGCCGCTCCAGTGCTGCAAGTTCAGCTCGATCGGCTGGGGGAACCGCGACAGGTTGTTGACGCACAGCACGGTGTCTCCGTTGTCACCGGCTTGGCGCACGAACGCCAGCACGGACGGGTTCGAGCCGCCCAGTTCCTCGAAGTTGCCGATCGCAAAAGCTTTGTGCCGCCCCCGCACCGAGAGCATCGTGCGGGTGAAGTTGAGCAGGGACGTCGAGGTGTCGCGCTGGGCCTCCACGTTGACGGACTGGTATCCGTAGACCGGGTCCTGGCTCGGCGGCAGGTACAGCCGGCCGGGGTTGGCGGTGGAAAACCCGGCGTTGCGGTCGGGTGTCCACTGCATCGGGGTGCGCACCCCGTCGCGGTCACCCAGCCAGATCACGTCGCCCATGCCGATCTCGTCGCCGTAGTAGAGGACCGGCGAGCCGGGCAGCGACAGCAGCAGCGCGGTGAACAGCTCGATCTGGTTGCGGTCGTTGTCCAGCAAGGGCGCCAGGCGGCGGCGGATGCCGACGTTCGCCTTCATCCGCGGGTCCTTGGCGTACTCGGAGTACATGTAGTCGCGCTCTTCGTCGCTGACCATTTCCAGCGTCAACTCGTCGTGGTTGCGCAGGAAGATACCCCACTGGGCCATGTCGGGGATGGCGGGCGTCTGCGCCAGGATCTCCGAGATCGGAAACCGCGATTCGCGCCGGACGGCCATGAAGATGCGGGGCATCAGCGGGAAATGGAACGCCATGTGGCATTCGTCGCCGCCGGTGCTGGGGTCCCCGAAATACTCGACCACGTCGCCCGGCCACTGATTGGCCTCGGCCAGCAACACCCGGCCGGGGAACTCGTCGTCGACGACCTTGCGCACCCGCTTGAGGAACGCGTGGGTCTCGGGCAGGTTCTCGCAGTTGGTGCCCTCGCGTTCGAACAGGTACGGCACTGCGTCCAGCCGAAACCCGTCGATACCGAGCCCGAGCCAGAAGCGAATGGCGTCGATCATCGCTTCCTGAACGGCCGGGTTGTCGTAGTTCAGGTCGGGCTGGTGGGAAAAGAACCGGTGCCAGTAGAACTGGCGGCGGACCGGATCGAAGGTCCAGTTCGATTCCTCGGTGTCGACGAAGATGATGCGGGCGTCCGTGTACTTCTCGCTGGTGTCGCTCCACACGTAGTAGTCGCCGTACGGCCCGTCGGGATCGTGCCGCGACTCCTGAAACCAGGGGTGCGACTCCGAGGTGTGGTTCATCACCAGGTCGGTGATCACCCGGATGCCCCGCTCGTGGGCGGCGTCGAGCAGGGCGACGAAGTCCTCGACGGTCCCGAACTCGGGCAGCACCTTGTAGAAGTCCCGGATGTCGTAGCCGCCGTCGCGCAGCGGTGAATCGTAAAACGGCGGCAGCCAAATGCAGTCGATTCCGAGCCACTGCAGGTAGTCCAGGCGGTCCATCAGGCCGCGCAGGTCGCCCTGCCCGTCAGCGTTGGCGTCGCTGAATGCCCGCACCAGGACCTCGTAGAAAACCGCGTGCTTGAACCACGTGGGGTCCGCGGGCAGCGCGACGGCGTTCTCGAAATCCTCGGCGTCCGGGTGCTCGACCACGCCGCCTTCGACGTGACTTCCCTCGGCTGGATCGTGCTCGACAGCGTCTCGTGCGTCGTTCATCAATTCCACGATGCCACGTGTACCCGACGCGCCACATCGGGAATCACCACCGCTGCCAGGCGACGAATCACGCTGTGCCGCAAGCGGGCTGGATGGGCGGCGGGCATTATCCGCGCGGCTATCAGGCCGGCGGCCCGTCGGCCAGCGTCACCGGGCCGCTGCGGTCGCCGCCCGCCTTGGCGCGCCACTGCAGGATGATGGTGTCGCCGGGGTGGTGCGGGACCAGTACGTCCGTCATCGAGGTGGCCCCGGTGATCGGCGTGTTGTCGGCCCCGGTGATGACGTCGCCGGCCGAGACTCCGGCCGCCGCCGCAGGACCGCTGCCGACCACGCGTTCGACCCGCGCGCCGTTGCCGCCGTTGTCCGTGACGCCCAGTCCGAGGAAGGCCGTCGGGCCGATGTGCACCGTGTTCGAGGCCGCGCCGGACCGGATCTGTCCGGCGACCCCCATCGCGGTACCGATCGGAATGGCGAAGCCCTGACCGCCGGACATCTTGTAGCTGTCGGTGGCGGCGGTGTTCATGCCGATCACCTGCCCGGCCTGGTTGACCATGGGCCCACCGGAGTCGCCGGGCCGGATTGCGGCGTCGGCCTGGATCAACCCGCCCAGGTTCTCCTCGGCGCCGGTCAGTGTGTCGGTGGCCGAGACGGTCTGGTTGAGCGCGACGACTTTGCCGGCCACCGCGCTGGGCGTTCCGCCCTGACCGCCGGCGTTGCCCAACGCGACGACGGGCTCGCCAACCGAGACCCCGCCGCCGATGTTGGCGCTGGGCAGGCCACCGCCGCCGCGAAGCTGCAGCACCGCCACGTCCGCGGTCCGGTCATAGCCGATCACGTCGACGGCGTAGGTCTGGCCGTTGCCGACGGCGAACGCGCTGATGTCGGTGGCCCCCGAGATGACGTGGTTGTTGGTCAGGATGACGCCGCCCGGATCGATGACGATGCCGGTCCCCGCGCCGACCGCGTTGTTGTAGCCGAATTTGGTACTGATGTCGACCACCTGCGGCCCGACCTTGCCGACAATGCCCGACGGGTCGAGCGGCGCCAACGGCCGGTCCTGCGACGGCCCCGGGGGTGCGGCGGACGCCGGCGCCGCGGCCAGGCCCAGGCCCAGTGCGCCCACAGCCAGCACGCTGACCAACCGTGACCACCCGACTGAGCGGTGGTGCCATTTGCCCATCCCCGTCACCTCCTGCTTCGCGATCAGAACCAGAATTGGCCCAGCCTCCGCGTCTGGGCGACACAACTCAATCTGTATAACCGTAATGCAGATAGCTATGCAGGACGGTGGTCAGTCCCCGTTTGGCCCGCTCCCCCGCCCCGTGAGAAGCGTTCGCCTTGTCCGCCATGACATTCCTCCAGTTCTGCAGCGCA
>NZ_LZIC01000142.1 GCF_001667185.1 Mycobacterium sp. 852002-50816_SCH5313054-b
CGGCCCCCAACAGCCGCACCACCGTATAGCCCGCGAACCGAGCCCCCTCACTCAACGGCATGGCCGCATCCTAAAACGTCCGAACGGTTGAATCGGCGCAAATTCGCCCGCTACCGCGGAGTCATCCTCGGGCGGTGCGGACGAACACCGGCGGATCCTTCGTCAGGTCCACCGTGCCGATCGGGATCGAGCTCACGGTGTAGTCGGGTATGCCGGCGGCTCGGCCGTGGTAGACGATGGCGCCGCTGGTCGTCACCGCCATCGTGTTGGGATCGAAGGTGAAGGTCACTTTGCTGAAGTCGCCGCCGCCGTCGACGACCACGGTGTTGTTGCCGCTGTCGAGGGTCGAGCAGTCGGGGGGCGGCGCCACCCCGCGAAAGCAGTGACGCGTCCAGGTGTCCAGCGCCGTCTTGACGGCCTGGCGCCCCACGTCGTTCAGGGTCGCCACCGGCTGGATGGGGGGGTGATCGGCGGCGCCGGTCAGTCCGTCAAGCAACACCGGCGGCGCCTGCGCGGTGATGTCGATGTTGGGATTGTTCGACGAGACATTAAGGGCGCCAGGGAAGACCCCGACCGGGGAGGTCCCATTGGTGCCGACGCCCCACAGCGCCACCGCCTTGAGCGAGGCGTTGTTCGATCCGGGCGAACCGATGTCGACTGCGACGGTGCCGCGGTCGAGCTTCCATTCGTCGCCGCTGCGGTGCAGGCCGACACGGGCCTGCGACAGGGTCGGGCCGAACTTGGCCGACAACATGACGTACTGGTCATTGGCGGGGTCGTCGTCGGGCGCCGCGGGTGCCGACGTGACCGTGATGGCGGTGATGGGAGCCGCCGCAAGCTGGGCGCGCAGCACTTCGGGCGTCAGGAATTGCATCGTCGCCGGCGGGTTGGCGCTCACCGCGAGTGCGGCCGCGGCGTCG
>NZ_LZIC01000143.1 GCF_001667185.1 Mycobacterium sp. 852002-50816_SCH5313054-b
ATCGTTCCGCCCACGCTGAACCTGGAAAACCTCGATCCGGAGATCGATTTGGACGTGGTGGCGGGCAAGCCGCGGCCGGGCGCCTACAACTACGCGATCAACAACTCGTTCGGCTTCGGCGGCCACAACGTCGCCATGGTCTTCGGCAGGTACTAGACCGATCTACGCCAAAGCGCGGCCGGGCTTGACCTTGAAGTCCAAGCCCGCCAACGACATTGTCGCGTCGTAGGTCCGGTCGTAGCCGGTTCCGCTGATCTTCCAGCCGGCTTCGGTGCGCCGGTAGGAGTCGCGGTAGAAGGCCGCGCCGATCAGCATGAAGTTGAAGTCCGCCACGATGACCCGGTCCTGCAAATACCAGCTGCCCGTGGCGGTGTCGCCGGTCACGTCGATTTCCGGGTGCGTCACCCGGTGCTCGGTAATCACATTGGGGCCGAGCGACGAGCGCATGTACTCCACCAGGTCGGCGCGGTTGGTGAAGTGCAGCTCGTTGCCGATCGACGGCCCGTAATCGGCCTTGATGTCCTCGGCCAGCGTGTCGGCGAAGTCGTCCCAGTGCTTGGTGTCCAGCGCGCGTAGGTAGCGGTACTTCAGCCGTTTGATCGCTTCGACGTCGGCTGCCGCATCATGAGGGGTCATCCCGTCATTGCAGCATACGGGTAACCATGTCGATCAGGGCGCGTCGTTCCAGGCTCCAGTCGACCGCGGTTCCGGTGACCATCTGGGCCAGCACCACGCCCCGCAGGGCGGCCCAAATCACCTCGGCAACACCGGTGTTGGCGGGGTCGTCGGTGATCAGCCGGCCGAGCTGGCCGATGGCGTCGTTCATCTCCAGCAGGTGGCGCCGTGACGATGCGCCCGGACCGCCGCGGGTGGCGCGCAGGATCTCGAAGGCCGCCATCGAGGTCGGGCTGCTGTAACAGCTCCACGCGGTGTCGACGACGACCTCGATGCGCTCCCGCAGCGGAAGCTCGCTGACGTTGGCCGACGACAGGCTGTCGACCAGCCGGGCCACGCCGTCGTCGACGACGGCCATGAGCATGCCGTTGCGATCCCCGAAGTGGTACTGGATGACCCCCCACGTCACGCCCGCCCGTTCGGCCACGTGCTTGGCGGTCGCGGCGGCGAACCCTTCCTCCACGATGCAGCGCACCGTCTCATCGATGATCTTGGTGCGCGTGTCGTCGCCGCGCTTGCGCGGCGCGCTGGTACGCCGGGTGGGGGCAATGGACATTGTTGACTTTATAACATAAAGCCGACTATTTTTGTGCGGTGAGCCGATCCAGTTACGCGCGGTTGTCCCGTCAGGAGCTGTCCGTCCTGGTCCCCGAACTGCTGTTGATCGGTCACATGATCGACCGCTCCGGCATGGCGTGGTGCATCACGGAATTCGGTCGCGAGGAGATGGTGCAGATCGCCATCGAGGAGTGGGCCGGCGCCAGCCCGGTGTACACCAAGCGCATGCAGCGGGCGCTGAACTACGAGGGCGTCGACGTGCCCACCATCTTCAAGGGCCTGCAGCTCGACATCGGCGCCCCGCCGCAATTCATGGATTTCCGCTACACCCTTCACGACCGCTGGCACGGCGAATTCCAGCTCGACCACTGCGGCGCGCTGCTCGACGTGGAGCCGATGGGCGACGAGTACGTCTTCGGCATGTGCCACACCATCGAGGACCCGACGTTCGACGCGACCGCGGTCGCGACTAACCCCCGCGCGCAGATGCGTCCGATCCACCGGCCGCCGCGGGTGCCCGCAGACCGGGAGCCGCACTGCGCCTGGACGGTCGTCATCGACGAGTCCCATCCCGAGGCGCAGAGCATTCCCGCGCTGGACATCGTTCGTCAAACCCGCGCGGCCACTTGGGAATTGGATCCCGTCGATCGGTCCGACGAGGGACAGGCGGATTACTCGGGACCTTTGCTGTCCGACTTCGACTTCGGCGCCTTCTCGCACTCGGCGCTGGTCCGCATGGCCGACGAGGTGTGCCTGCAGATGCACCTGCTGTATCTGTCGTTCGCCGTCGCGGTGCGGGCGCGCGCCGCCGACGACGCTCAGGCGGTCTCGATCGGCACCCGCGGCCTCATCGGCCTGGCGGGGCTGGGGGCCGAGCGGATCCACCGCGCACTCGAGTTCCCCGGCGGGATCGAAGGTGCGCGACAGGTGTTCGAGTTGCACCCGCTGCTCAACCCGGCGGGCTACGTCGTCGCCGAAACCGGGGACAACCGGCTGCGCGTGCACCGGTCCCCGGCGCACGACGACGGCGCCTGGATCTCGCTGTGCTCGCCGGAATCCGTGCAGCCGCTGCAGGCGATCGCCAGCGCCATCGATCCGCGTCTTTCGATTCGGGTCAGCGGCACGGGCACCGACTGGACCGCGGAACTGGTCGAAACCGATGACCCCGCAGCCGAACTGCCGGAGGTCTCGGTGGCCAAATTCAGTGGCGGATCGTCCTTTCAGTTCCAGCCGAGGCGTTCGCTGCCGCTGACCGTGGTGTAGTGCGGCGCACTTTGGCGTCACCTGACCGGTTTGTCAATAGGTTTGGGATTCCGATTCGGTGACGCTCTCACATCGAGCGGATACCAATGGCATTGCAAGCCATCGGCTTTCCGCGTGTCCGCGGCTATGGTTAACGCTGGCCACCGACCCCTATAGACGAAAGTATTCGCTCTATGTACGACCCAGTCGGGTTGTCGATCGGGACCACGAACCTGGTCGCTGCGTGTAACGGAAGTCCACCGGTCTCACGCCGCGCTGTGCTGACCCTGTATCCGCACTGCGCGCCGAAAATCGGTCTACCGCCGCATAACACGGAAACTCCGCCCCTCAACGAGCCGGGCGTGCTGATGCGCGGCTTCGTGGAGCGCATCGGGGACTCGGTCGCGTTGGTGTCGCCCGACGGCTCCGCCCACGACCCTGACCTGCTCACGGTGGAGGCCCTGGACGCCATGATGGTGGCCGCCGGCGCGGACTCCGCCGCGTCGGAAATCTCCATCGCCGTTCCGGCGTACTGGAAACCCGCTAATGTGCAGGCGCTACGCAACGGTTTACGAACACATTTGGGCTTCGTGCGCAGCGGCATGGCCCCGCGCCTGGTCTCGGACGCCATCGCGGCGCTGACGGCGGCGAACGCGGAACTGTGCCTCGCGGCGACGGGCGTCGTCGGGCTGCTCGACTTCGGCGGCGGCGGCACGTCCGCCACCCTGGTCAGCCTCGCCGGTGATTTCGAACTGGTGAGCCCCACAATGCGTTACGCGGCCTTCTCCGGCGACGAAATCGACCAGGCGGTGCTGCTCAAGGTCTTCGAGGAACTCGGACACGGCAGCGGCATCGACCCGGCCAGCACCGCCGGCGTCGGCCAGCTAGGGCTGCTTCGCGAGCAGTGCCGGGAGGCCAAGGAGCGGCTGTCCACGGAAACTGCGGTCGAATTCGCCGCCGAGCTCGGTGGGCGCAGGTGCACCATGAAGCTGACGCGAGACGAGCTGGGCGACCTCATCCAGGACCGGCTGTCCGGATTCATCTATGCGTTCGACGACATGTTGGCCCGCCACAAGCGGGGTTGGGCGGACCTGTCGGCCGTGGTCACCGTCGGCGGTGGGGCCTGCATTCCGCTTGTCACCGAACGCCTTTCGGTGCACGGCCGCCGGCCGGTGGTGAGCCCGTCGCAGCCCGCCCTGGCCGCCGCCGTCGGCGCGTTGCAGCTGGCGTCGCGCGGTGAGGAGCTGGACCTGCGGACGCGCACCTCGATCGGCCTGCTCACGGCGTCCGCCGCCAACGACGTCGTCGACCTGGCGGCCGGCGATGTGCTGGTGATCGACCACGACGCGCTCACCGACCGTGAATTGGCGTGGTCACAAACCGAATTCGGCGACGACGTGCGGGTGCCCTACAGCCCCGCCGCCTTTGACGAAGACGGTCCCGCCGGCTGGTCCATGCGCCTCAATGTGATGGAGCCGCCCAAGCCCAGCCCGTTGCGGCGCCTCCGGTTCTCGCAGTTGATCGTCGGGATGTGCGCCGCGGTCGCGATGACCGCGATCGGCGGCGTGGCCTACACGCTGACGGGCATCGAAAACCACCAAACCCCGCCGGCGCCCACCGTCGCGCCGCTGCCGGCGCCCCCGGTCAGCTCGCTGGTGCCGAGCCC
>NZ_LZIC01000144.1 GCF_001667185.1 Mycobacterium sp. 852002-50816_SCH5313054-b
GGGCGTGAACCTGACCTTCCTGCCGTTCATCGCCCGGGCCGTGATCGACGCCCTGAAGATCCACCCGAACATCAACGCCAGCTACAACGAGGACACCAAGGAGATCACCTACTACGACGCCGAACACCTCGGCTTCGCCGTCGACACCGAGCAGGGGCTGCTCTCCCCCGTCGTCCACAACGCCGGCGACCTGTCGCTGGCGGGGCTGGCCAGGGCGATCGCCGACATCGCCGAGCGCGCCCGCTCGGGAAACCTGAAGCCCGACGAGTTGTCCGGCGGGACCTTCACGATCACCAACATCGGCAGCCAGGGCGCGTTGTTCGACACCCCGATCCTGGTTCCGCCGCAGGCCGCGATGTTGGGCACCGGCGCGATCGTCAAGCGGCCGCGGGTGATCGTCGACGAATTCGGCAACGAGTCGATCGGTGTCCGTTCCGTGTGTTATCTCCCGCTGACCTACGACCATCGGCTGATCGACGGGGCCGACGCCGGACGTTTCCTCACCACGATCAAGCACCGACTCGAAGAGGCAGCGTTCGAGGCCGATCTGGGTCTTTAGGAGGCTTGGGGAACTGTGGCCAAGCCCGTCATCGCGATAGCGGGTTCGTCCGGCCTGATCGGGTCGGCTTTGGCTGCGGCTTTGCGCGCCGCCGACCACCCGGTGCTGCGCATCGTGCGCCGGACGCCGGCGAATTCCGAGGAACTGCACTGGAACCCCGAGAGCGGCGATTTCGACGCCGACGCGCTGGTCGACGTCGACGTCGTCGTCAACCTGTGCGGGGTCAACATCGGCCAGCGCCGCTGGTCGGGTGCCTTCAAGCAGAGCCTGCGCGACAGCCGCATCGCCCCCACCGAGGTGCTGGCCAACGCCGTCGCCGACGCGGGCGTGGAAACCCTGATCAACGCCAGCGCGGTGGGCTACTACGGAAACACCAAAGACCGCGTCGTCGACGAAAACGCCAGGGCGGGAAGGGGTTTCCTGGCCCAACTGTGTGAGGACTGGGAGGCCGCCACGCTGCCGGCCCAATACGCCGGCACCCGGGTGGTGCTGGCCCGCACCGGTCTGGTGCTGACCCGGTCGGGCGGGGCGCTGCGCCGGTTGCGGCCGCTGTTTGCGACCGGCCTCGGCGCCCGGCTGGGCAGCGGCCGCCAATACATGTCCTGGATCACCCTCGAGGACGAGGTGCGCGCGCTGCTGTTCGCAATCTCCCACCCGTCGCTGTCGGGCCCGGTGAACATGACCGGACCGGCCCCGGTGACCAACGCGGAGTTCACCACCGCCTTCGGCCGGGCCGTCAACCGCCCCACCCCGCTGATGCTGCCCGGCTTCGCGGTGCGGGCCGCGCTCGGCGAGTTCGCCGACGAGGGGCTGCTCATCGGCCAGCGCGCGATCCCGTCGGCGCTGGAGCGCGCCGGTTTCCAGTTCCACCACAACACCATTGGCGAGGGGCTCGCCTACGCCACCGCCCGGCGCGATCACGACTAGCGGCGATCGCAAGCGCGGCGGTGTCGCCGGGCGAGTAGCGTCACGAACGTGAGTTCTTCCATCCGGTCGAGCGTGACCGCGATCGACGTCCAACAGCTGGGGACGGTCGAGTACCGCACCGCCTGGCAGCTGCAGCGCGACCTGGCCGACGCCCGGGTCGCCGGCGGGCCCGACACGCTGCTGCTCCTGGAGCACCCCGCGGTCTACACGGCCGGGCGCCGCACCGAACCGCACGAGCGGCCGGTTGATGGCACCCCCGTCGTCGATACCGACCGCGGCGGCAAGATCACCTGGCACGGGCCCGGACAGCTGGTCGGATACCCGGTGATCGGGCTGGCCGAACCGCTCGATGTGGTGAAATACGTTCGGCGCCTTGAGGAATCGCTGATGAGGGTATGCGCCGACCTGGGCCTGGACACCGTCCGGGTCGACGGGCGGTCGGGGGCCTGGGTGCCGGCCGGCGGCGGCCGGCCCGCGCGCAAGGTCGCCGCCATCGGCGTGCGGGTGGCGCGCGCCACCACGTTGCACGGGTTCGCGCTCAACTGCGATTGCGATCTGGGCGCGTTCACCGCGATCGTCCCGTGCGGCATCAGCGACGCCGGGGTGACGTCCCTGTCCGCCGAATTGGGGCGGACGGTTGCGGTCGACGAGGTGCGGACGGCGGTCGCGGCCGCGGTCTGCGCCGCGCTGGACGGCGTCCTTCCGGTGCGGGAACAGCCCGTCGCCCGCGTAGCATCAGGCATGTGACTGTCGCTCCCGAAGGACGCAAACTGCTGCGCCTGGAGGTGCGCAACGCCCAGACCCCGATCGAGCGCAAGCCGCCGTGGATCAAGGTCCGGGCGCGGATGGGACCCGAGTACACCCAGCTCAAGGGCCTGGTCCGGCGCGAGGGCCTGCACACCGTCTGCGAAGAGGCCGGTTGCCCCAACATCTTCGAGTGCTGGGAGGACCGGGAGGCCACCTTCCTGATCGGCGGCGACCAGTGCACCCGCCGCTGCGACTTCTGCCAGATCGACACCGGCAAGCCCGCCGCCCTGGACCGCGGCGAACCCCGGCGGGTCGCCGACAGCGTGCGCGCGATGGGGCTGCGCTACGCGACGGTGACCGGCGTCGCCCGCGACGACCTGCCCGACGGCGGTGCCTGGCTGTACGCGGAGACGGTGCGCGCCATCAAGGAGCTCAACCCGTCGACCGGCGTCGAGCTGCTGATCCCCGACTTCAACGGCGCGCCCTCGCGGCTGGCGGAGGTATTCGAGTCGCGCCCGGAAGTGTTGGCGCACAACGTCGAAACCGTGCCGCGCATCTTCAAGCGGATCCGGCCCGCGTTCACCTACCGGCGCAGCCTGGACGTGATCACCGCGGCCCGCGACGCCGGCCTGGTCACCAAGAGCAACCTGATCCTGGGGCTGGGCGAAATCGCCGACGAGGTGCGCAGCGCGCTGGCCGACCTGCGCGCCGCGGGCTGCGACATCGTGACGATCACCCAATACCTGCGCCCGACGGCGCGCCACCACCCGGTCGAGCGCTGGGTGACGCCCGAGGAGTTCGCCGAATTCGCCCGCGACGCCGAGGCCCTGGGCTTTTCGGGGGTGCTGGCCGGCCCGCTGGTGCGGTCGTCGTACCGGGCGGGGCGGCTGTACGCGCAAGCCGTTGCCAGCCGCGCCTCCTGACTGGGCACGTACGTATCCTTGGTGACTATGGCTAAACCCCGCACTGCCGCCGAGAACAAGGCCGCCAGGGCTCAGGCGGCCGCCGCCCGCAAGGCCGCCGCCAAGGAGCGGCGCGGCCAGCTGTGGCAGGCGTTCAACATGCAGCGCAAGGAGGACAAGCGCCTGCTGCCGTACATGATCGGCGCCTTCGTGCTGATCGTCGGCATCTCGGTGGGCGTCGGCGTGTGGGCCGGTGGGTTGACCATGCTCACGCTCGTCCCGCTCGGCGTGCTGCTGGGCGTCCTGGTCATGTTCATCATCTTCAGCCGCCGGGCCCAGCGCTCGATTTACACCAAAGCCGAGGGTCAAACCGGCGCCGCGGCGTGGGTGCTGGACAACCTGCGGGGCAAGTGGCGGGTGACCCCCGGCGTCGCCGCGACGGGCCACTTCGACGCCGTGCACCGGGTGCTCGGCCGGCCCGGGGTCATCCTGGTCGGCGAGGGCGCGGCGGCCCGGGTCAAACCGCTGCTGGCCCAGGAGAAGAAGCGCACCGCCCGGCTGGTCGGCGAGGCGCCGATCTACGACATCGTCGTCGGCAACGGCGAGGGTGAGGTGCCGTTGGGCAAGCTGGAGCGCCACCTCACGCGCCTGCCGAACAACATCACCACCAAACAAATCGACTCGCTCGAGTCGCGGTTGGCCGCCCTGGGATCGCGGGCCGGCGCCGGCGTCATGCCCAAGGGGCCGCTGCCGAACGCGGGCAAGATGAAGGGCGTGCAGCGCACCGTGCGCCGCAGGTAGCGATTAGCGGCGATCGCAAGCGCGGCGGAGCCGGGCGCTGCGGGTCGCCGCCATCCGATTCAACGCCGGACCACCGCCGTGCCGCTGAGGCGATCGTGCAGGCCCCGGCCGTCGAAATCGGTGAACAGCGCCGGAATGACCACCGCGACGAGCGCCCCGCGCACCGCCAACCGGCCCAGCCCGACCGGCACGCGGCCGTCGACCGACGCCACCTGCAGGCCCAGCACCAAATGCCCCGGCGTGAAACTGAACAGGCGCACCGCCACCAGGCCCAGCACGAGCCACACGACCAGCACCGCGGTCGCCAGCACCCGTTGGGACAAGAGGCCGAATGCCATGGCCAGCGCCGCCAGGCCGTAGGCGATCAGCCAGTCGATCATCAGCGCGGCCAGCCGGCGGCCCATCGGCGCCAGCGATCCCGGTCCCCGCTCCGGCAGGCCGAGCCGCTCCCCGGGATAGGTCGATCGCGCCCCCGGCAAACCCTCGGTCACAGGGGCCGCCGAGACCTAGTGCGCCCGTGCAACCGAGCAGATACGATCTTGCGGGTCATGGCCCCACAATAGAACCGCCAGCGACCCGGATTCAGCTGCGGGGAGCATGGTCACGTAACGTCTGCGAAACATCGGGTTGACCGACGGGCAACATGCGCTCCATAGCGTCAGGCCGCGGATCACCAAGTAAAGGAGCAATTCTGTGACGGAAATGACGCCCGACGACGTCTTCAAACTCGCCAAGGACGAGGACGTCGAATTTGTCGACGTCCGGTTCTGTGACTTGCCAGGCATCATGCAGCACTTCACGATTCCGATTTCGTTTTTCGACGAGAGCGTTTTCGAGGACGGCCTGGCCTTCGACGGCTCGTCGATTCGCGGGTTCCAGTCCATCCACGAGTCCGACATGCTGCTCCTGCCCGACCCCCAGACCGCGCGCATCGACCTGTTCACCGAAGCCAAGACGCTGAACATGAACTTCTTTGTGCACGACCCGTTCACCCTCGAGCCGTACTCGCGCGACCCGCGCAACATCGCGCGCAAGGCGGAGAACTACCTCATCAGCACCGGCGTCGCCGACACCGCGTACTTCGGCGCCGAGGCCGAGTTCTACATCTTCGACTCGGTGAGCTTCGACTCGCGGACCAACGGCTCCTTCTACGAGGTGGACGCGATCTCCGGCTGGTGGAACACCGGCGAGCCCAACGAGACCGACGGCAGCCCCAACCGCGGCTACAAGGTCCGCCCCAAGGGTGGGTACTTCCCCGTCGCCCCCGTCGACCACTACGTCGACCTGCGCGGCAGGATGCTGCACAACCTGATCACGTCGGGCTTCAGCCTGGAAAAGGGCCACCACGAGGTGGGCAGCGGCGGGCAGGCCGAGATCAACTACAAGTTCAACACCCTGCTGCACGCTGCCGACGACATGCAGCTGTACAAGTACATCGTCAAGAACACCGCGTGGCAGGCGGGCAAGACCGTCACGTTCATGCCCAAGCCGCTGTTCGGCGACAACGGTTCCGGGATGCACACCCACCAGTCGCTGTGGAAGGACGGCAGCCCGTTGATGTACGACGAGACCGGCTACGCCGGCCTGTCGGACACGGCGCGCCACTACATCGGCGGCCTACTGCACCACGCGCCGTCGCTGCTGGCCTTCACCAACCCGACGGTGAACTCCTACAAGCGCCTGGTGCCCGGCTTCGAGGCGCCGATCAACCTGGTGTACAGCCAGCGCAACCGCTCGGCGTGCGTGCGCATCCCGATCACCGGCAGCAACCCGAAGGCCAAGCGGCTGGAGTTCCGTTGCCCGGACTCGTCGGGCAACCCGTACCTGGCGTTCTCGGCCATGCTGATGGCCGGGCTGGACGGCATCAAGAACAAGATCGAGCCGCAGGCGCCGGTCGACAAGGACCTCTACGAGCTGCCGCCCGAGGAGGCCGCGAACATCCCGCAGGCGCCCACCCAGCTGTCCGCGGTGATCGACCGGCTGGAGGCCGACCACGAATACCTCACCGAGGGAGGCGTTTTCACGCCCGACCTGATCGAGACGTGGATCAGCTTCAAGCGCGAGAACGAGATCCTGCCGGTCCAAATCCGGCCGCACCCCTACGAGTTCGCGCTCTACTACGACGTTTAAACGCGCACAGCGATTTTGGAGCGAGTCACCCGCTCGTCGATCACCATGAGACGAGCGGGTGCCACTCGTCAGCTTCGACTCACCACGTCGGCGGACAGGCTCGACGCGACGACGCCACCCGCGCCGAAACATAAATCATGGCGGACCGCAGCGGCGAGTCTTCGCAACTGGTTATGTGTCGCGGCCCCGGCGCCGCTTCCCGCCCCCTCGTTGTTGGCCGAGGTGTAGCTGGGATGTGACCTTTTCGCGACGGCGACAAAGGACGCTCATCTCATGACTGCGCTCGCGCTCATCGCCGCGCTCGGGACAGCCCTGTGCCTCGGCTACTACCTCGGGCGGCGCGCGGGCTCCCAGCCGAAGACCTGGAAGAGGCGAACCAGCCGGATGGCGCTGGGCCGGCTGGCGGTCAACCTGGTCCTGCTAGTGGCCGCGCGGCGCCTCCTCACGCTGAGAGTTGTTGGCCCGCTTGGCCCTTTGCGGGCTAGCTTCGCGCGGCCGCGCTAATTGGGCCGTCGGCCCATGATCCCGCGGGTCATCCTGACCGGCTGCCCCTCGGCCATCTCAACGACCTCCAGCCAGCCCCCCGGAGCGATGTAGTGCCGTTCGACGTCCTCGCGGTGCATGTTGATGATCAGCACCCCCGCATCGGTGACCTCGTAGCTGTCGAAGGCACCGTAGTCCCGCGGTTCGCCGTTGCTGAACACCACTGTGAAGGCCACTGCCAAAGTTTAACCGTCGAGCGCCAGGTCCTTGCGGAAGCGCTGCATGCCGTCGATCTTGTCGGCCAACGTCGCGTCGGGCCCGGCGTAGAACATCCACGGCATGGTGATGATGCCGGTGATGCCGGCATCGGCGGCGCGCCGGTAGTCGGCGGTGGTGAAGGCGTCGGTCAGCGGCGTCAGGACGGTGAAATCGTCCAGCGAACGCCCGCTTTCGGCCCGTAGTTCCCGCAGCCGGCCCACCGCCTCGATCGCCCGGTCGGTCTTGATCAGGTCGCCGATCCAGCCGTCGTGGCGGGCCGCGCGGCGCAGGGCGACGTCGCTGAGCCCGCCGACGTACACCGGTATCGGCGGCGGCGTCGGCTCCATCTCCAGCCGCGGCGCCCCGTAGTACTCGCCCTCGAATTCGGTCCAGCCCGGCTGCCAGAGCGCCCGCATCAGGTCGATGATCTCGTCGGTGCGCTTGCCGCGCGCGGCGAACTGCTCGCCCATCAGCGTGAACTCCTCGCGGCACCAGCCGACGCCGATGCCGAGCTCCACCCGCCCGGACGCCAGAACCGCGGCGGTGCCAATGGCTTTGGCCGCGGAATAGGGGTTGCGCATCGCCGGGATGTAGACGGTGGTGACGAACCGCAGCCGCGTGGTGACCTGGGCCAGCGCGCCGACCAGAACCCACGGGTCGGGCCAGTCGGTGAACGGCTGCCAGCGCCGCTGGCCGTCCTTGGTGTACGGATACGGGGTGTCCAGGGTCTCCAGGTTGACGACGTGGTCGGGGATGCCGATGCCGTCGTAGCCGAGTTCGTCGGCGGCCTTGGCGATCTCGATGATCTCCCGGGTGTTCAAGAAGGCGCTGCTGACGTAGAACTTCATTGCGCTTCCCGTGCCCAGGACGGCTCGATGAAGACGCCCTCGGCCTCGACGGTCACACCGGTGGTGTCCGAAATGGTGCCGCGGGCAAAGACTTTCACACCCTCCTTGCCCTCGATCCAGGCCTCGGACCGAAGCGGGCCCAGTGGGGTGCCGCGCAGGTACTTCACGGTGATGGTTCCGGTGAACCGCGGCTTGGACAGCCCCTCGCTGGCCGCCTCGCCCAGCATGTGGTCGAGCACCAGGGCGCTCACCCCGCCGTGTACCAGCTTGGGCGGGCCCTCGTAGGCCGCCCCGAGGACGAACTCGCTCCAGCACCGGCCGCCGCCGTCGTGGTGGACGATGACGGGCGGGGCGATCGGGTTTCCCAGGCCGATCGCGGCGTTTCCCAGCGTCAGCGGGCGGCCGCCGTCGACGCGGTAGCTCACCCCGATCGGCCGGGTCCGTTGCCGCAACGACTCGGTGACGGCCTCGATCGTGGATCGCGCGTTGGCGACGACGTCGGCGTCGGCGTCGGTGCGGATGGTGGCGTCGATGAGTTCCCGGACCGCGTCGGCCAACGGCGCGTAAAGCGCCGTCACGCGACCGGCCTCCTCCGCGCTGAGCACCTCGAAAATGGCATCCAACGCGCCGGCCTCCTGACTCAACTCCCGAACACCTTCCGCACGACCGCTTTCGCGCGTCGCGTCACCCGAAGATAGTTGTCCAGGAATTCGCCGCCGTCGTCGGTGGGCCAGCCCGCGGCGACGGCGACCGCATTGAGCTGGCGTCCGGGCCCCGGCAGCTGGTCGGTGGGCTTGCCGCGGACCAGCACCAGCGCGTTGCGCGCCCGCGTGGCCGTCAGCCAGGCCTGCCGCAGCAGGTCTACGTCGTCCGCCGGCACCAGGTTGGCGGCGGCGATCGCGTCCAGGGATTGCAGCGTCGAGGTGTTGTGCAGGGCCGGGATCTCGTGCGCGTGGCGCAGCTGCATGAGCTGCACGGTCCACTCGATGTCGGCCAGCCCCCCGCGCCCCAGCTTGGTGTGGGTGTTGGGGTCGGCGCCCCGCGGCAGCCGCTCGGATTCGACGCGGGCCTTGATGCGGCGAATCTCCCGCACCGCATCGGCCGACACCCCGTTGGGCGGATAGCGCGTCTGGTCGGCCATCAGCAGGAACCGCTGGCCCAGCTCGGCGTCGCCGGCGACCGCGTGCGCGCGCAGCAGGGCCTGGATCTCCCATGGCTGCGCCCACTGCGCGTAGTACGCGGTGTAGGAGCTCAGCGTGCGGACCAGCGGGCCGTTGCGGCCCTCGGGCCGCAAGTTCATGTCGACTTCCAGCGGCGGGTCGACGCTGGGGGTGCCGAGCAGCGCCCGTATCTGCTCGGCGATCGACGTCGACCACCGCACCGCCCGCGAATCCTCCACACCGGGGGCCGGCTCGCAGACGAACATCACGTCGGCGTCGGAGCCGTAGCCCAGCTCGGCGCCGCCCAGCCGGCCCATCCCGATGACCGCCAGGGCCGCCGGTGCGCGGCCGTCCTCGGGCAGGTTGGCCCGGACCATCGCGTCCAGGGCGGCCTGCAGCACGGCCACCCACACCGACGTGAGCGCCCGGCACACGTCGGTCACCTCGAGAAACCCCAGCAGATCGGCGGAGCCGATGCGAGCCAGCTCCCGGCGCCGCAGCGTGCGCGCCGCGGCGATGGCGCGCACCGGGTCGGCGGGCCGGCACGCCGAGGCGACCAGCGCGCGGGCCACGGCGGCGGGCTCGGTCTCGAGCAGTTTCGGGCCGGCGGCGCCGTCGCTGTAGTCCTGGATCACCCGGGGCGCGCGCATCAACAGGTCCGGCACGTAGGCGGAGGTCCCCAGCACGTGCATGAGCCGCCGGGCCACCGCGGGCTTGTCCCGCAGCGTGGACAGGTACCAGGTCTCCCCCGCCAGCGCCTCGGACAGCCGCCGGTAGGCCAGCAGCCCGCCGTCGGGGTCGGGCGCGTAGGACATCCAGTTCAGCAGCCGGGGCAGCAGCACCGACTGCACCCGGCCGCGGCGGCCGCTCTGGTTGACCAGCGCCGACATGTGCTTCAAGGCGGTCTGCGGGCCCTCGTAGCCCAGCGCGGCCAGCTGGCGCTCCGCGCCCTCGGAGGTAATGCCGTGCGCCATCTCCAGCCCGGCCGGCCCGATCGACTCCAGCAGCGGCTGATAGAAGAGCTTGGCGTGCAGCTCGGAGACCCGCACGTTCTGGTGGCGCAGCTCCTCGCGCAGCACGCCCGCCGCGTCGTGCCGGCCGTCGGGGCGGATGTGCGCCGCGCGCGCCAGCCAGCGCACCGCCTCGTCGTCGTCGGCCTCGGGCAACAGATGGGTGCGCTTGAGCCGCTGCAATTGCAGCCGGTGCTCGAGCAACCGGAGGAACTCATAGGAGGCGGTCAGGTTCGCCGCGTCCTCGCGGCCGATGTAGCCGCCCTGGCCCAACGCGTCCAGCGCATCGACCGTGGAGGCCACGTGCAGCGAGTCGTCGCGGCGGCCGTGCACCAGCTGCAGCAGCTGCACCGCGAACTCCACGTCTCGCAGCCCGCCGCTGCCGAGTTTGAGTTCGCGGCCGCGGACCTCGGCGGGCACCAGCTGCTCCACCCGTCGCCGCATCGCCTGCACCTCGACGACGAAATCCTCACGCTCGCAGGCGATCCAGACCATGGGCATCAGCGCCGCCACGTAGCGCTCGCCAAGGTCGGCGTCGCCGGCGGCCGGCCGGGCCTTCAGCAGCGCCTGGAACTCCCACGTCTTGGCCCAGCGCTGGTAGTAGGCGACGTGCGACTCGATGGTGCGCACCAGCTCACCGCTGCGGCCCTCCGGCCGCAGGCCCGCGTCCACCTGAAAAAAGGCCTCGGAGGCCACCTTCATCATCTCGCCGGCCACCCGGGCGCTCAGCGCATCGGCGCGCTCGGCGACGAAGATGATGTCGACGTCGCTGACGTAATTCAGTTCGCGGGCACCGCATTTACCCATGGCGATGACGGCCAGCCGCGGCGGCGTCCGGTCGCCGCACACGCTGACCTCGGCCACCCGCAGCGCGGCCGCCAAGGCGGCGTCGGCCAGGTCCGACAGCTGGGCGGCCACCACCTTGAACGGCAGCACCGGCTCGTCCTCGACGGTCGGGGCCAGGTCCAGCGCCGCCAGCACCAGCAATTGGTCGCGGTACTCCACACGCAGGCGCGACAGCGCGGAGCCGGGGCCGGCCAGCGCCTCGTCGACGCACGCGGTGAACGTCGCGAGCAACTCATCGCGCGACGGCAGATGGGCCTTGCCGCGCAACAGCTTCCAGGACTGCGGATTGGCGGCGAGATGATCGCCCAGCGCCAGCGAAGAGCCGAGCACGGCGAACAGCCGCCCGCGCAGACCGCGCTCGGTGAGCAGCGCCGCGCTGAGCTCGTCCCAGTCGCTGTCGGGGTTCTCCGCCAGCCGAATCAGGACCCGCAGGGCGGCGTCGGGATCCGGCGCGCGCGACAACGACCACAACCGGTCGACGTAGTCCTGGTCGTCGCGCTCGTACCAACCCAGCTGCGCCAGCCGGTCGCCCGCCGGGGGGTCGATCAGACCGAGTCGGCCCACGCTGGGCAGCCTGGGGCGCTCCGTCGCGGGTTTGGTCACGACCACGACCGTAGCGCAACCGACCGATCTCTCAGCCCGATCGGGATCGCCGGTGAGCTACAGCGACAGGTAGGTGCTCAGCTCGTAGGGCGTGACGTGGCTGCGGTAGTTCGCCCACTCCGAACGCTTGTTGCGCAGGAAGAAGTCAAACACGTGCTCCCCCAACGTTTCCGCGACGAGCTCGGAGGCCTCCATCGCCTTGAGCGCGGCGTCGAGGCTGGTGGGCAGCTCGCGGTAGCCCATGGTGAGTCGCTCCTCGGGCGTGAGGTCCCAGACGTTGTCCTCGGCCTGCGGTCCCAGCACGTAGCCCTTCTCCACCCCGCGCAACCCGGCGGCCAGCAGCACGGCGAACGCCAGATAGGGGTTGCACGCCGAGTCGGGGCTGCGCACCTCGACCCGTCGCGAGGACGTCTTGTGCGGCGTGTACATCGGCACCCGCACCAGGGCCGACCGATTGGCCGCCCCCCACGACGCCGCGGTGGGTGCCTCGCCGCCCTGCACCAGCCGCTTGTAGGAGTTGACCCATTGGTTGGTGACCGCGCTGATCTCCGAGGCGTGCTCGAGGATCCCGGCGATGAACGACTTGCCTACGTCCGACAGCTGCAGCGGGTCGTCGGTGCTGTGGAAGGCGTTGACGTCACCCTCGAACAGGCTCATGTGGGTGTGCATGGCCGAGCCGGGGTGCTCGGCGAACGGCTTGGGCATGAACGACGCCCGCGCGCCGTTTTCGATCGCGACTTCCTTGATGACGTAGCGGAACGTCATCACGTTGTCGGCCATCGACAGTGCGTCCGCGAAGCGCAGATCGATCTCCTGCTGGCCGGGAGCGCCCTCGTGGTGGCTGAACTCGACCGAGATACCCATGAATTCCAGCGCCTCGATCGCGTGCCGGCGGAAGTTGGACGCGGAGTCGTGCACCGCCTGGTCGAAATAGCCGGCGGCGTCGACCGGAAGGGGCCGGGTCCCGTCGTCGGGCCCGGGCTTCAATAGGAAGAACTCGATCTCGGGGTGCACGTAGCAGGAAAAGCCCAGGTCGTTCGCCTTCTGCAGCTGGCGCCGCAGCACGTGGCGGGGGTCCGCCCACGACGGGGAGCCGTCGGGCATGGTGATGTCGCAGAACATCCGCGCGGAGTGGTGGTGGCCGGACGCGGTGGCCCACGGCAGCACCTGGAACGTCGACGGGTCCGGATTCGCCACGGTGTCGGATTCCGAGACGCGCGCGAAGCCCTCGATCGAGGAGCCGTCGAAGCCGATGCCCTCCTCGAAGGCCCCTTCGAGTTCGGCCGGCGCGATGGCAACGGACTTGAGCGTGCCGAGCACATCGGTGAACCAGAGCCGAACGAAGCGGATGTCCCGTTCCTCTAGCGTGCGGAGGACGAATTCCTTCTGTCGATCCATGATCTGACAGTAGGCAACGCCTGTTAAATCCGTGTTACCGAGGCCCGCTCACAACCGTTGCGTTGACCGGCCGCCGCTTGAGTGGGGTACTAAAGGCCGGTGCCGCCGCGGCCGCCGCTGGCGCTGCCGTTGCCGGCACTCATGACGTCGGCGCTGCCGCCACCGCCAACGCCGCCACCTCCGGTGAGGACGTCGCCGACTCCGCCGACGCCACCGGTACCGCCGCCGCTTCCGGTGCCGCCGTTGCCGTTGCCGCCGCCACCACCGTTGCCGCCGCTGCCGCCGCTGCCGCCGGTGCCGCCACCGACGCCGCCGCCGGTACCGCCGCTGCCCCCGATGCCTGCGAGGCCGATGCCACCACCGCCACCGCCGCCGCCGGCGGCGTCCACGGCGGCGGCGGCGGTCCCGGTGACGGTGCCGCCGACGCCACCGTTGAGGACGAAGACGCCGGGACCCGCTCCGTTGCCGCCGGTGCCGCCGGTGATCGTGGTGGCACCGACGTTGACGGCGCCACCTCCGCCACCACCGCCACCGGTACCGCCCTGGACCAGCAAGTTGAAGCCGCCCCCTTGACCTCCGACGCCGCCGCTGCTGCTGACGTCGATGCCGAGGGCGGGATCGATTATTTCCGCGCCGCCGCCTTGACCGCCGGCTCCAGCGGTGCCGCCGTTGCCGCCAGTGGCAAACAAGCCGCCCAATTGGCCGCTGCCGCCGACGCCGCCGCCACCACCGCCACCACCGGCGATGGCACCACTGGTGGTGGTGAGGACGCCTTGGCCGCCGGCACCGCCATTGCCGCCGTGGCCGCCGTTGAAGCCGATACCCCCGGCGCCGCCGTTGCCGCCGGTGCCGCCGACGCCGCCGCTGAAGGTGGTAATGCCGCCCGGGCCACCATCGCCACCGCTGCCGCCATTGCCACCTTGACCGAACAGGCCCAAGCCTTGACCGCCGACACCGCCCGCACCGCCGGCCCCGCCGGTTCCGCCGTTGACAGCGCTTGCGGTGCCGGCCACACCGAGGCCGCCGGTCCCGCCGACACCGCCGGTGCCGCCCAGGCTCAGCAGACCAATGCCAGCGCCGCCTGCCCCGCCGGCTCCACCAACACCACCGCCCGCCGAGCCGGCGCCCCCGGCGCCGCCGACACCGCCGTTGCCGAAGAGGATGCCGCCGGTGCCGCCCCCCCCCCCCCCCCCCGCCCGCCCCCCCCCCCCCCCCCCCCCCCCCCCCCCCCCCCCCCCCCCCCCCCCCCCGCCGCCG
>NZ_LZIC01000145.1 GCF_001667185.1 Mycobacterium sp. 852002-50816_SCH5313054-b
GAGGAACCGCGGCCTGCGGGGGTCTGGCGAACATGCCCGAGGGGGCCTGCGGAGCCTTCGTCACCGTCTGGGCAGGGTTTTGGGTGGCCGCCATCGGGGCAACCTTCGGCGTCGCGGCCGCCTGCGATACGGCTGCGGCCGGGGTTATCACCACTTGAACGGCTTGCTCGCCGGCCTGCATCGTGGCGCCGACCGCGGACATGGCCGCGTTTTCGGCCAACCCCGCCGCGGCAATGGCCGCTGACGCCCCGGCCACCGCTGGCGGGAACGGAACCATGATCGCCGCCGTACTCGCGCGCAATGCCGCCCCGTAGGCCGCGCCCGCGGCGGCATTGCGCGGCCACATGTGCCCGTAATACTCGGCGTTCAAAGCCGCGATCCGCGGGGTCAAGACGCCCAACACGGTCAGGTTGATCTGCCGATCGGCGGCCTCTTCCATCCGATTGGCCACCGCCTGCTCAGCGGTCACCATCGAAGCCAACGCCGTCTGGTGGGCAGCGGCCGCCGCCGCGACATGGGGCACCTTCGCCAACAGCGCCGCGGCCAGCAATTCATGCTGCGTGTCGACCCCGGTCTGCGTGACCGCCGAGGCGGCGGCACCCATGCCCTGCCAACCGGTGCCGTAGGTTG
>NZ_LZIC01000146.1 GCF_001667185.1 Mycobacterium sp. 852002-50816_SCH5313054-b
ACTGTGACTGGGCCCGCTTGGCGGCCGGGTGGTGGGGGCGCAGGTGCGCCGGCCCCCCAAGCGCACCGATGAGACCGAAACGGTGCTGGGCCGCAACCCGGTGCTGGAGTGCCTGCGCGCCGGCGTCCCGGCGACCGCGCTTTATGTTGCCCTCGGCACCGAAGCCGACGAGCGACTCACCGAATCCGTCGCGCGCGCGGCCGATTTGGGCATCGCGATCCTGGAGGTGCCGCGCGCCGACCTGGACCGGATGACCACCAACCACCTGCACCAGGGCATCGCCCTGCAGGTGCCGCCGTACAACTACGCCCACCCCGACGACCTGCTGGCGGCTGCCAGCGACTCGCCGCCGGCGCTGCTGGTCGCGTTGGACAACATCTCCGATCCCCGCAACCTCGGCGCGATCGTGCGCTCGGTCGCCGCGTTCGGCGGCGACGGCGTGCTCATCCCACAGCGGCGTTCGGCCTCGGTGACGGCGGTGGCCTGGCGCACCAGCGCCGGCGCCGCGGCGCGCGTCCCGGTGGCGCGGGCCCCCAATCTCACCAGGGCGCTGAAGGGTTGGGCCGACGCCGGGTTGCGCGTCATCGGATTGGACGCCGGCGGGGACACCGCCCTCGACGACCTGGACGGCACCGACCCGCTGGTCATGGTCGTCGGATCGGAGGGTAAAGGCCTGTCCCGGTTGGTGCGCCAGACCTGCGACCAGGTGGTGTCGATTCCGATGGCGGGTCGCACCGAATCGCTCAACGCCTCGGTGGCCGCCGGGGTGGTGCTTGCCGAAATCGCCCGCCAGCGCAGGCATTAATTGATAGCTCGCCTCGTCGCTGCGCTGCTGGGGCTGGGGCTGCTTGTTGCGTCGCCGGCTTCGGCGCAACCGGCCGGGTTCGACCTGCAGGCCCATCGCGGCGGACGCGGCGAAACCACCGAGGAATCCCTGCGGGCTTTCGCCAAGTCGCTCGAATTGGGCGTCAGCACACTCGAACTCGACATCGGCATCACCAAGGACTCCCAGCCGCTGGTGTGGCACGACCCGACGATCGACGCGGAGAAGTGCACCGACACGGCGCCCGCGTTCGCCGGCGACCCGGCGTACCCCTACGTCGGCAAGCTCGTGCACGAGCTCACCCTCGTGCAGATCCGCACGCTCGACTGCGGCAAGCGCCTCGCCGAATTCCCCGACGCCGAAGTGGTGCGCGGCAACAAGATAGCGACGTTGCCCGACGTCTTCGCGCTCACCGACGCCTATCGCGCCGGGGTGCGCTTCAATATCGAGACGAAGGTGGAGGCCGACAACCCGGGCGCCTCGGCCGGACCCCAGGAGTTCGTCGACGTGATACTGGCGGCGGTCCGGTCGGCGGCCAAGGTCGACCGGGTGGAAATCCAGAGCTTCGACTGGCGAACGCTCCCGATGGTGCACCGGGCGGAGCCGTCAATTCCCTTGGTGGCCTTGTACGACGAGCTGACGTGGGCGCCGGGTTCACCGTGGCTGGCCGGCGAGTCCGCGGACCTGATCGGCGATCCGATGATCGGCGCGCTGCTGGTGGGCGCCAGCATGGTTTCGCCCGATTACGCGTTGGTCACCGGGAAGGCCTACGTCGATCGCGCGCACGCGTTGGGGCTCAGGGTAATCCCGTGGACCGTCGATGGCGCCGGCGCCATGCGCGAGCAGATCGGTTATGGCGTCGACGGCATCATCACCGACTTCCCGACGCTGCTGCGTGGGGTGCTGGCCGGGCTCGGCCTGCCGCTGCCGGCGGCCTACCACCGGGCCTAGTTGCGGCCTGGCGTCGGCCAAGTCGATCTGCTCATCGCAGAACTTCCCGGCCGGTCGCAATTTCGCGGACGCACGGCGGGATGGGCGCGACGCAGAAGGCGCTCGCCCGTGGCATACCGGTCTGCGTCGTGCCCTACGGGCGCGACCAGCTCGAGGTCGCGCGGCGCGTCGAGGTGGCCCGGTGCGGTACCCGCCTGCCGGCAAAGAAACTGTCACCGTCGCGATTGCGCACGAACGTGCGGGAGGCAATGACGATGACCGACGGGGCGCAACGGGTGGCAGCCGGCTTCAAGGCCACCGGCGGCACGCGTCGCGGCGCAGATCTCTTCGAGCATCGCCTGCTCGGCCTCGACGTCGGCCGACCGCAGCAAAGCGGGTAGCGGGCGCAGATCCGCGCACCGAAACGCCGATAAATCGTTCCGCCGGACCCCGTCGCACCGTTATAGTCTCCGCGTGATCAGCGTCGAGTCGCTGACCGGGCGTGACAGCGAACTAGCGATCATTCGCCGCGCACTGGTCGGGGCTGGCAAGCACTCCGGCGTGGTGATCGCCGGAGCCGCCGGTGTGGGCAAGACCAGGCTGGCCCGCGAAGTGCTGCGCCGCGCCGAGGCGTCCGGCGAGCGGACGAAGTGGATCGTCGGCACCGAGTCGGCGTGTGCCCTGCCGCTGGGGGCGTTCATCGGCTCGCTCGGTGCCGCGCTGTCGGATCCGCTGGCGAACGTGCGCCGCGTGATCGATTCGTTTGTCGCGCAACAGCGTAGGGCTCGCGTGGTGCTCGGTGTCGACGACGCCCACCTGCTGGACGGGTTGTCCGCCCTCGTCGTTCACCAGCTGGCGCAGTCGGGTGGCGCCCGCCTGGTGGTCACGGTACGGACCGGCGGCGAGGAGCCCGACGCGGTGACGGCGTTGTGGAAGGACGGGCTGTTGGCCCGCCTCGATCTCGAACCGCTTTCGGCCTCGGCCACGCGCGAACTGATCGAAGGCACGCTCGGCGGCCCGGTCGACGCCCGCAGCGCGGCTCGGTTCCGAAAGCTGACCGGGGGGAACACGCTGTTCCTGCGGCAGCTGCTGACCGATCAGATCGCGGCCGGGCGGATGCGGGAACTGGCCGGTGTGTGGATGTGGGACGGCGACGTCGCGGTCTCGGCGACCCTGTCCGACACGGTCGCCCGCCAGATGGGTCGGCTCAGCCCGGGGGTGGCACGGGTGCTCGACACGCTGTCGCAGTGCGAGCCGTTGGCCGTTGACGCGCTCTGCGATCTGGTGCGTCGCCCCGACCTGGCGGTTGCCGAGAGCATGGGCCTGGTGAACGTCGAGCGCACGGGCGGCGGCCTGATGGCCAGGCTGGCGCACCCGCTGTTCGGTGAGCTGCGCCGCGCGAGCGCCGGCGAGATGTACTTGTCGGGAATCCGGGGCGGGCTGGCGACGCGGCTGGCACAAGACGGTGACGCCGACATACAGGCGACCGTGCGACGTGCGCTGCTGAGCCTCGAGTCCGACCTTGAGCCCGAGCCCGAGCTGTATCTGGAGGCGGCCCGGCATGCCATGACGCTGCTGGATCTGGACCTGGCCGACCGGTTCGCGACGGCGGCCACGCAAGCCGGGGCGCCCGGCGCGGCCGAGGTGCGGGCGATGAACCTCGTCCTGCTCGGGCGCGGCGAGGACGCCGAGACGGCGCTGCGCGACATGGCCGACACCGCGTCTCCTGACGGCCATCACTGGGCGACGGTGCGGGCGGCCAACCTGATCTGGATCCTCGGCAAGCCCCAAGTCGCCGCGGCGATCCTGGAAGATCTCGCCGCGGGCGGTGAAACCCCGGCTCAGGCGGCGGAGCGTCTGGCCGTGCAGGCGTGCTTGGACGCGGTGTCCGCGCGCTGCGGTCTTGCGGCCGAAAATGCTCGGGCTGCATTGTCTTTCGAAGCCTTGCCCGGCTTTCACGCGATGATGGCGTCGCTTGCGGTGATCATGGCGATGGGGGCGCTGGGGCAGGTCGATGAACTCGCGAGCGTGGCGGAGCAGGCGCTGCGGCGCGCGACGACGTCGTTCCAGGCCTCCCATATGCGATTCTGGTTCGGAGCGGTATACGGCCGCGCCTGTCGGTTGACCGGCCGCATCGACGAATTCGTCAGCACGGCAAAGCAACTGGCCGACTCGGCACGCGATGTTCCCGGCCTCGCCTATGCGAACCTGGCCCTCCTGCTAGGCAACGCCGAACTGGTTCGCGGCGCTGCGGCCGACGCGGTGCGGTTGGTGCACGAAGCGCTGGCCGGAGCCGAAAGACACTCCGTCACGACGGGTTTACGGGCGGCGAGCTACTTCGCACTGGCCGAGGCCCACGCCAAGCTCGGACAGGCCACCGAGGCGAACGACGCCGTCGCCGGTGCGCGGTCGTGCGTGCCGTCCGACTACTTATTCATGCACACCGCCCTCTCGCTGGCCGAGGGGTGGGCCATGGCGGCAAGCGGTCGCCTGGGCGATGCTGTGACGAGCGCCCAGCAGGCCGCGCAACTTGCCCGCGACCGCGGCCAGCCCACCCACGAGCTGGCCTGCATACAGGCCGCGGCTCAATGGGGCGACGCCTCGCAGGCCGCGCGGGCGCGGGAGCTGGCCAAGGCTTTGTCGCTGCCGCTGGCCGACGCCGTCGCGTTGCATGCGCAGAGCTTGCTCGCCGGGGACGGCGAGGGCTTGCTGGCCGCGTCGGGGGCCTACCGGCGGATCGGCGATCTCGCCGCGGCCGCCGACACCGCGGCTCAGGCCTCCGTCGCCTGCGACGAGCGCCAGCACCATCGGCGCGGGCTTTACGCCGCGGCGCTGGCCAAGGAACTGGCCGACAACTGCGGCGGTTTGTGCACGCCGGCGCTGCGGACCCCGGCCGGTCTCAAGTTGTCGGGCCGCCAGCGCGATGTCGTCGAGCTCGTCGTGGCCGGCCTGTCCAACCGCCAGATCGCCGAGAACCTGGTGATGTCGGTGCGCACCGTGGAGGGCCACGTGTACCGCGCCTGCCAGCGGGTCGGGGCGCAGTCCCGCGAGGAATTGGCCTCGATCGTCAGGTCCGGACCGGGCGACGGCGGAACCGGCTGACGCCCAGCCCTCGCCAAGTCGAGTAGCCGACCACGCATGCGGACGCATCGAATTCGGCCATACCGTGCCTCTGACAAGAGGAGTCGCGCATGGTCGAGATGCTGGAGAACCCCGAAGTCGCCGGGCGCCGGCCGGTGCCGAAGAATCCGCTCCCGTACTGGCGCCGGGTCAAGGCGGTGCGGTCGTACATCGACGGCATCCAGATGCTGTTGGACGCCGGCGGACCCGTCACGAGGTTGTGCTCGGACCGAAGTGGCTGCCGCCCCAGATCGTGCTGATCGCCAGCCCGCAAGGTGCCCGCGACGTGTTGGGCCGCGTCGCGATCACTTCGCGATGCTCGAGGCTACGCTCGCGCCGGCGACGATCGTCCGCACCGCCGACATCGAATCGCTGGAGTCCGACTTTCCGCTGGATACGCCGTTCACGGTGGTCGCCGCCCGGCCGGTCGGCGACCGGGCGCGGGCCGCCTTGCCCACCTAGATGCCCAGTAGTCGCATCGACGCCCACAGCGCCAGCACCGCAACCACCAGCGCCGCCGGCACGGTGCACAGCCCGAGGCGGGTGTACTCGCCGACCCCGGCGTCGACATCGTGGCGGCGCAATACGCGCCGCCACAACAGGTTCGACAGCGAACCCACGTAGGTCAGGTTGGGGCCGATGTTGACCCCGATCAGGACGGCCAGGATGGCCGCGGCGCCGCCGGGCGCGACCAGGGGCAGCAGCACCAGCGTCGCGGGCAGATTGTTCACGACGTTCGCCAGCACCGCGGCGATCGCGGCGATCGCGAGCAGCGCGGGCAGTCCCGAACCCGACGGCAGCACCGACGACATCGCCCTGTCCATCCCGTTGACCATGACCGCACGCACCACCACGCCCAGCGCCAACACGAACACCAGGAACGACACGTGCGCCGAGCGCACGATGTCGGCCACCGACGTGTGCCGACGGCTCAGGCTGCGGACCGCCAGCACCGACGCGCCGATGAGCGCCACCCAGGCGGGGGCGAGCCCCACGGACTGGCCGACCACGAAGCCGGTCAGCGTCAGCCCGACCACCACCAACACGAACACCGGCGGCCGCGGCGCCGGCCCCAGTTCCTCCGGGTCGGGCTGCACGCGCAGGTCACCGGCGAAGAACCACCGGAAGATCACGTACAGCGTGGCCACCGCGCCCAGCCACGGCAACGCCATCAGCGCCGTGAACCTGGTGAACGAGATGCCGGCGGTGTGAAACGCCAGCAGATTGGTCAGGTTCGACACCGGCAGCAGCAGTGAGGCTCCGTTGGCCAAATGTGCCGTGGCATAGGCGTATGGCCGCACCGGGGTGCGCAGCCGCCGCACGGCGACCAGCACCACCGGGGTCAGCAGCACCACCGCGGCGTCCAGGCTCAGCACGGCGGTGATCAGGGAGGCGATGACGAACACCCGCCCCAGCAGGCCGGCGGAGAC
>NZ_LZIC01000147.1 GCF_001667185.1 Mycobacterium sp. 852002-50816_SCH5313054-b
ACCCCGGACCGATCGGCGAACGCGCCGACTGGTGGTGGTACGACCCCTTCCAACCCCAGCCACCGCCCACCAAACTAGGCTGGCCCAAACAGGTTGGGGCATAGCCAATTTCGTTGGCGCCACCCGCTGCTAGGTTGACACGCGGCCATCATGTCTTCGGGGGGGCACGGCGAACGGCTGTGACGCACGATGGTCAAAGCGTTCATCGCGATGTTCACCTGGTGGATGGCGCCGAAGCCGCGTGAACCGTCCTACCGAGAATCGGTGAAGACGGGCAGCTTCGACCAGCCCCGCACGCTGGACGTGTGCGCCTTGGTCGCGTTGGCATAGTCGACTTCCCAGTCCGGCCAGCGCTTGATGACTTCCTCGAGCGCCACCCGCGCCTGCATGCGCGCCAACGCCGAGCCCATGCAGAAGTGCAGCCCGTGACCGAAACTCAGATGGGTGGCGCCGCGGTGGATGTCGAATTCTTCGGCATCGGGGAACCGGCGTTCGTCGCGGTTGGCGGATCCGTTGATCAGCAACATGATCGATCCCTCGGGGACCGTCGTGCCACGCAGTTCGACGTCGCGGGCGACGTAGCGCGCCTGCACCGGCGAGGGCGCCTCGAAGCGCAAGACCTCCTCGATGGCCATGGGAATCAGCGACGGGTCGGCCACGATCTGCCGACGCTGATCGGGGTGCTCGGCCAGCAGCTGGCCGATGAAACCGATGAGGCGCGTGGTTGTTTCGTTGCCCGCGCCGGCGATCATGCTGGTGTACAGCAGCACCTCGGACCGCGTCAGCCGCCGGGTGCCGTCGTCGTCCTCGACCTCGGCGTTGATCAACTGCGTCATCAGGTCGTCGGAGGGGTGGTCCACCCGCCAGTCGATGTAGTTCGCGAACATCTCGTGGCTGTGCTCGAGGAAGTCCTGCGGAACCGCCCTAAACGTGCCCTTTTTCAGGGTGAGCTGGCTGCCGCCCTTGTCGCGGATGGACTCCTGATCGGCTTCGGGGATGCCCAGCAGGTAGCCGATCGTGCGCATTGGAACCATCGCGCCCAGATTCTCGACGAAGTCGAACCTGCCCGAGCCCACCAGCGGGTCGAGCGCGCGCTCGCAGAACGCCCGCGTGAGCGGCTCGATCGCCTCCATCCGGCGCGGCGTGAAAACCTTTGAGAGCACATGGCGATGGACGTCGTGAATCGGCGGATCCTCGAAGAGGATGACACCCGGCGGCAGCTCGATGCCGCTCATGATGATGTCCATCGTGGTGCCGCGACCCGATCGGAAGACGTCGAAGTTCATCAGCTCGCGGGAGACGTCGTCGTAGCGGCTCAGCGCGTAGAAGTTGTACTTCTCGTTGCGATACAGCGGGGCCTCGTCGCGCAGCCTCTTCCAGATCGGGTACGGATCGTCGTCGATGTCGAAATCGAACGGGTCGTAATAAACCTCGGCGGTGCCTGCTCCGGTCATGGTGCAGTCGTTCTCTCGGCCAGCGCCTCCGGCAGCACGAGCTCCCCCACCCGCTTGAGATACGGCCACGCGACCTCCGGCGGCAGCCCGCCGCACAGCGGCGACAGGTTGAGTATCTGGCCGGCGCGTACCCGCGAAATCGCTTCCGGCACCGAGATAATCACGTGCGATCCCGGCGCGGCGCGAAGCTCGTCGACGGTGTCCACATGCGAGAAGCCGGCGGTCGTCTCGTCGCCGGGGTTCCACGCGGCATAGGTTCGCACGTCATGCAACATGTGCTCGCCGAGTTCCTCCCACGCCTGGTCCACGTCGTCGGCGACGAACACGACTGACGGGGTGTCGCGGCTGGGAAACATCGTCGGGCCGGGCGTATGACCGTGCTCCCGGCAGGCTTCCTCGTAGGCCTCCCGCATGCCGGGCACATTGGCGTTGCCCAGCATGCCCAGGCCATACCTGCCGGCCCGGCGGGCCGCCGCCACGCTGCCGCCGCCCCACATCAGGCCCGGACCGCCGGCGGTCTCCGGGCGCGGCGTCACCATGATCCGTCGTCCGTCCCGGCTGACCTTTTCGTCGGAGAGCAGCGAACGCAGCAGCTCGAGCTTCTCGTCGGCGAGGCACCCGCGGCCCTTCAGCGCCACACCGAAGTGCTCGAACTCCTCGGGTCGATACCCCAGGGCCAAGATGTACGACGCCCGCCCGTTGCTGATGATGTCGAGCACCGCCATGTCCTCGGCGAGGCGGACGGGATCGTAGAACGGGAGAATCAGGATCAGGCTCAGCGCCAGGCGCTGCGTTCTCCCGGCCACGGACGATGCCAACAACAGGGGGGACGGCAGATAGCCGTCCTCGGATCCGTGATGCTCACAGAACACCGCGGCCAGGCCGCCATGATCCTCGGCCCACGCGCACATTTCGGGCACGGCGGCATACAGCGCCACTCGCGGCGCTCCCCACGATGGGGCGCGCATGTCGAAGCGCAGTGTGAACACACCCAACTCCTAGACAACCTAATATTTGTCCACGTACGCTACGGTGCCGCCGAGAGCCGCGTCAACGCCTAGGCAAACACGTGCCGCGGCAAAGTCGTCGGGATATCCAGCGAGCTGAGCAGCCCGGGCGGCGCGTCGACCACGTACGGAATCGCGTTGACCACCCGCATGGCCGTCGCCGCCATGGCGGCGCGCCCGGCGCCGTGACCCTCGGCCGCCCCGAGCGTCAGCACGCAATGAATATCCGGATCGCCTTCGATGTCGACGCGGTAGGTCGCGTCGCAGTCCGAAATCGGCCACCCGGGCGCGACGTCGCGGGCCATCCGGATGATGTGCTCGATCACGATCGCCTCCCGGCCGTTGACCACCCCCGCGGCCCGGGTGCGCACCGCGCCGCAGGTGCCCGCCTTGACGGTGCCGAACGCCACCTCGATGTCGCGATCGGTCAGCTGCCGGTCGAGGGAACCGTTGATGCGCTCGACCTCAACCCCCAGCCCCCCGGCGATCAGGGATATCGGTGCCTTCCAAGCCATTTCGATGAAGCCCGGTGTGGACAGCATGGGTTCGAAATCCAGCGGGCGGCCAAAACCCATCCCGTCCATCATCACGTCGGCCACCGGGTAATGGTCGTTGAGAGCGACCTCGCTGGCCGTGATGGTGCGGATGTTCTTCGACTGCGTCGTCATGAGCAACGCCAGCTGATCGGAGGCGAAACCGGGAAAGATGCCCGAGGCGTAGAACGAGACGCCGCCCGACTTGGCCGCCGCCTCGAGCTGATCGCGCCAGTCCGGGGCGAAGTACGACGGCGGGTAGACCAGACTCGTCGATGACGTCGACACGACGTTGATGCCCGCCTCCAGCAGCCGAAGGTAGTCCGGCACGGCGGCGCCGTCGCGGTCGGGGCCGCTCGCGGCGTACACCACGGCGTCGGGCGCCAGGGCGATCAGCGCGTCGGCGTCGTGGGTGGCCGTCACCCCCAGCGGCTCGATGCCGGCCAGCTCGCCGGCATCCTTGCCGACCTTGTCGGGCGAATGCACCCATACCCCAACGAGTTCCAGATCCGGCCGGCGGCGGACCGCGTCGATCGCGATCGACCCCACCCCGCCGGTGGACCACACCACGACTCGTGTCACGCGCGCTCTCCTTACTCGTGGGCCCGGGCGGCCGCGGTCGCGGCGCGTTCGAGGTAGGGCCACGCCGCCTCGGGTAGCACGCCGCCGCACAGCGGGTGCAGCGGCAGGGGCCGCCCGCTGCGCACGTACTCGGTCGCCTCGTCGGGCGTGAAGATGCGGTAGGGGCCGCGCTCCGCACGAAGTGCGGCCACGCTGTCGGCGCGGGTGATGCTGGCCACCGAGTCGTCGTGGGGCCGGTACGACGCCGCCATTGCCGCGTCGTGCAACAGATACGGGCCCAGCGTGTCCCAGGCCTCGTCGACGTCGTCGGCGACGAAAACCGCTGTGGGAGCGCCCCGGACGGGAAATTGAATCATTCCGGGCTCGTGTCCGTGGGCGCGGCACTGTTCTTCGTAGAACTCCTTGAGGCCCGGCAGGTCGGTCTGGGAGACGAATCCGAGGCCCAGACTGCCGGCGCGCCGGGCCGCGGCCTTGCTGCCGCCGGCGATCAACATCATCGGCCCATCGGGGGACCCGCACCGCGGCGTGACGCGGACCGTGCGCCCCCGGTATCCGACGGGCTCGCCCCGCACCAGCGGGCCCAGCACCGCCAAGATCTCGTCGGCCACCCGGCCGCGGGTGGCCATGCCGATGCCGAAGTGGTCGTAGTCCGCACTCCGGTGCCCGACACCGAACGCGTAGGACACCCTGCCCCGGCTGATCAGGTCGAGCACGCTCATCTCTTCGGCAAGCCGGACGGGGTCCCACAGCGGAATCGGCACCGCGGCAAGCAGGATCGCCAACGTGTGCGTCCGTGCCGCAATCGCCGAAGCCAACGTGAGGGGCGCGGGCAGGTGACCGTCGTCGGCCCCGTGATGCTCGGAGAGAACCGCCAGGAGGGCGCCGCGGGTTTCCGCCCACGCGCACATGTCGATCGCCGCGGCGTAGAGGTCGGCGGCAGGCGCGGCCCAGCCGGGGGCGCGCATGTCGAACCTGAGCGTGAACACTAGCAGCACCATAACCTAACATTTGTTCGTTAAGATAGTGCCTGCTTTCTTAAATCCTTGACCCCGCGGACCCGCGGCTGTAGCTTGCGACGTAAGAGCAACGGCCGCCTCGGCTTTCATCGCGTCCGCACCTGAGGAGAAACAAGATGACGGCTCATCGCGTGGTGGTGTGGGCGACCGGCGGCATCGGATCGATCGCCATTCGCGCTATTCAGCGTCGCCCGAACCTGGACCTGGTCGGGGTATGGGTGCACTCGCCGGACAAGGACGGCAGGGACGCCGGCGAACTCGCCAACGGCGAACCGATCGGCCTGGCCGCCACCACCGACGCGGACGCGCTGATCGCGCTCAAGCCCGACTGCGTGATCTACGCGGCCAGCGGTCCCGAGCGCGACGCGCTGGCCATCCCCGATTACGTCAGGCTGCTCGAGGCCGGCATCAACGTCGTCACGACCAGCACCACACGCCTGGTCAACCCGCACGCCTACGAGCCCGCGGAGTGGCGCGACCAGGTGGCCGCCGCGGCCAAGCGGGGCCAGGTGTCGCTGTACGCGTCGGGAATCGAACCGGGCTTCGCGGCCGACTACCTGCCGTTGGTGCTGTCCACCCAGTCGTCGTCGATCGAAAAGATCCATGCGTTCGAGATCGGCCTGTACGACGATTACGGCGTCCCCGACATCATGAGCGACGTGCTGGGTTTCGGCCGGCCGCTCGACTACCAGCCCTGGATCGGGTTCCCGGGGGCGATCGCCGGCGAATGGCAGGGCCAGATCCGGTTGGTCGCCGACGCGCTGGGCGTCGAAGTGCAGGAAGTCCGCGAATATTTCGACCGCGCGGTCACCAACCGGACGCTGGAAGTCGCGATGGGCACCGTCGAGGCCGGGACGTGCGGCGCGCTGCGCATGCGGGCGATCGGCGTGGTGGACGGCCGCGAGGCCATCGTCATCGAGCACGTCACCCGGCTCGCCCACGACGTCGCCCCGGACTGGCCGACCGGGATCGGCGATTTGTCCTACCGCATCACGATCTCCGGTGACCCCGACATCGACTGCACGCTGGCCGCCACGCTGAAGGACCCCCGCAAGGCCGGAGTCGCGGGCATGACCTCCGGGGCGGGCGCGATGGTCGCCACCGCGATGCGCGTCGTCAACGCGGTCCCGTATGTGGTTGCCGCGGAACCGGGGCTGCTGAGTTCGGTCGACCTGCCGCTGACGATTCCAAAGCACGCATTCCCCACCTAGTCTGCCGGGGTGAGCTTTAACCCGCTCGAGGAAGTTACGCTGGCCCAACTGCGGCTGCGCACCAGCATGAAGTGGCGCGCGTACCCCGGCGACGTGTTGCCGCTGTGGGTCGCGGAGATGGACGTCAACCTGGCGCCGGCGGTGGCCGACGCGCTGCGCCACGCCATCGACATCGGCGACACCGGATACCCTTGCGGCACCGCGTTTGCCGAGGCCGTCAGCGAATTCGCCTCGCGGCGTTGGCAATGGCACGACCTGGAGGTCGGGCGCACCGCGATCGTTCCCGACGTCATGCTCGGCGTCGTCGAATTACTGCGATTGGTCACCGACCGCGGTGACGCCGTCGTCGTCAACCCGCCGGTCTACGCCCCGTTCTACGCGTTCGTCGCGCACGACGGCCGCCGCGTGATCGAGGCGCCGCTGGACGTCGACGGCCGAATCGACTTGGGCTCCTTGGCGGACGCGTTCGCGCGCGCCGGCGCTTCGGGCGGCAGGGTCGCGTATTTGTTGTGCAACCCGCACAACCCGACCGGGTCGGTGCACACCGCCGAGGAGCTGCGCCAGGTCGCCGAGCTTGCCCGCCACTTCGGTGTCCGGGTCGTGTCCGACGAGATCCACGCGCCGGTCATCTTGCCGGGAGCGCGCTTCGTTCCGTATCTGACCGTGCCCGGGGCGGAGGACGCCCTGGCCGTGACGTCCGCCTCCAAGGCGTGGAACCTGTCCGGCCTGAAGGCCGCGTTGGCCATCGCCGGGCCGGAGGCCGCCGCGGACCTGCGCCGCATGCCGGAGGAGGTCAGCCACGGCCCGAGCCACTTCGGGATCATCGCCCACGCGGAAGCGTTCCGCAGCGGCGGCGATTGGCTCGACGCGCTGCTGGCCGGCCTCGACGCGAACCGGACGTTGCTGGGCGAGCTGGTCGCCGAACACCTTCCCGGCGTGAAATATCAATGGCCGCAAGGCACTTACCTCGCCTGGCTCGATTGCCGCGAGCTCGGGTTTGCCGAGGAGGCCGCCGACGGGCTGGCGGTGGTCGCCGATCTGGCCGGGCCGGCCCGCTGGTTCCTCGACCACGCCCGCGTCGCGCTCAGCTCCGGCCACGTCTTCGGAACCGGTGGCGCCGGGCACGTGCGGCTGAACTTCGCCACCTCGAAAGCCATTCTCGGCGAGGCACTCTCGCGAATGGGCCGGGCGCTTGAGCAGGCGCGGTAGCTCAACGACGCCCTAATGCTTAGCCTTTCGGCTATGCGGGAATGTCCTCGGCGCGGTCGAGGTTGCGGAAGCCTTCGGCGGGCTTCTTGATGCCCAGCAAAAACGGCAGCGAGATCAACTCGAACTTGGCCGTCTTCCCGAACCGGCCGAGACGTCCGGGCCGGGGCGGTGCGTCCGGCACTTCGGACGTGGCGAGGTCGATGTAATGCGTGGAGGTGTCGCCGATGCCTTCGAAGTGGTGAACCAGCGGCTTGCACAGCCCGCGCATGGGGTCGTCGAGGCACGCGGCAACTGGATCGGTCATCAGCACGTATTCGACCACTGGCACCGAGTTTTTCAGCATCCGGTGTACCAGGATGACGTCGACGCCGGCGAGTTCGACGTGGCGCTTCACCTTTTGCTCCGCGACCTCGCCCTGATGCACGACGAACTTCAGCGACAGGTTGTCCAGCTGCCCACAGCTCGCGCACTCGCAGGCGATGTCCGCCTTGAACCGTTCGCGCTGAGCGAGGAATGCCTGGCGCATCCGTGACAGCCGCTCGCACACGAGCATTTTGGCGTTGCCGTCCGGCGCCCAGAAGAAGGCCGCGTCGCCCTCCAGCTTCGCGAGCTTCAGACCCTTGCCTGCGTCGATCACGGCTTCCAACAACCCGGCCACCGTTAGCTGAGCGTGCGCCAGGTGTGTCCGGTTCCAACTCATGTAATGCGTGTACCCGCCGATGTCGGCAATGAGGAGGACAGCGCGCCGGATGGCCATGATGTGCGCAGTTTAGTGGTTGCCGGCCGGTGGCTCAATGAATCTGGCACTGGACGAAATCGCCCCGCCGCGAGAGGCTTGCAGGGGTCCCACCCCGGAGGAGCCGAGTATGCGAGTGCTGCGAACCCCAGACTCCCGATTCGAAAACCTGGAGGGCTATCCGTTCGTAGCGAACTACCTCGACGTGGCGGCGAGCGACACCCAGCCGCTGCGCATGCACTTCCTCGATGAGGGGCCGGCCGATGGCCCGCCGATCGTGCTGCTGCACGGCGAGCCCACGTGGAGCTACCTGTACCGCACGATGATTCCGCCGCTGGCCGACGCCGGGAACCGCGTGCTGGCGCCCGACCTGATCGGCTTCGGCCGCTCCGACAAGCCCAGCCAACCGGAGGATTACACCTACCAGCGGCACGTCGAGTGGGTGACCGCCTGGTTCGAACGCCTCAACCTGAAGGACGTCACGCTGTTCGTCCAGGACTGGGGTTCGCTCATCGGCCTGCGCATCGCCGCCGAGCAGGGCGACCGGATCGCGCGGCTGGTGGTGGCGAACGGCTTCCTGCCCACCGCGGAGCGACCCACGCCGCCGGCCTTCTACCTGTGGCGGGCCTTCGCGCGCTACTCCCCCGTGCTCCCCGCCGGTCGCATCGTCGCCGTCGGAACCGTCCGGCACGTGCCCTCCAAGGTGCGGGCCGGCTACAACGCCCCGTTTCCGGACAAGACGTACCAGGCGGGGGCGCGCGCGTTCCCTCAGCTCGTGCCGACCTCGCCGTATGACCCGGCGATCCCGGCCAACCGGGCGGCGTGGAAGGCCCTGAGCCGCTGGGAAAAGCCGTGCCTGGCCATCTTCGGCTCCCGCGACCCCATCCTCGGGCACGCGGACCGGCCCCTGATCAAGCACATCCCCGGCGCGGCGGGCCAGCCGCACGCGCGCATCAACGCCAGCCACTTCATCCAGGAAGACGCCGGACCGGAACTGGCCGACCGCATCGTGTCCTGGCAGCAGGCCCTGCGCTGAGCGCCCTTACGGGGTGCTGATCAGTCGCGAGACGCCGCGCATCACCGCCCGGCCGGCCGCGTGGCGCACCCGATCGAGCGCGGTGCCCGCATCCGGCGGGCGCGCGGACCCCAGGCGCGGGAACAGCGCCAGCGCGTTGGTGCGCTCGATCGCCGCCCGGGCCCCGGCGTCGAGCCCGCGGTAGGTTTCCAGGCCGGCGGCGAACAGCTTGCCGGCCGCGACGGGCGCGAAGGGCCAGTCGGAGCCGAAGGTGACGTGCCCGGGCTTGGCGAAGGCGAGCAGGCTCGGCAGCGCCGCCGCGCTCGACGACAGCGCGGTGTCGAAGTAGAAGCTCGCGAAGTCATCCAGGCTATCGGCCGGGCTGCGTCCCGTGTCGCCCGTGATGGCGACCGCCATGCGGTGCGAGGCGTAGGGGACGAACCCGCCGGCGTGGCTGAGGATGAACGTGATGTTGGGGTAGCTGCGGCGGATGCCGTTGCGGACGAGCAGATAGGCCGCGCGGGTGGTGTCGAGCAGGAAGTCGGCGGCGAACGGCGCCACGCCGTCAACCGCGGGACCAGGCAGGTTGGCGGGATGGATGAACACCACCGCGGACCGCGCGTTCAGCGCGGCGAACAGCTCGTCCTGGCCGGGCTGGCCGAGGTAGGTGCCCGCGTTGTTGGCAAGCAGCACCACGCCGTCCGCGCCCAGTTCGTCGAGCGATCGGGTCACCTCGGCGACAGATTCGCGCAGGTGCGGCATCGGGATGGTCGCGAAGAAGCCGAACCGGTCGGGCTGTGCCCGGGCGAGTTCGGCGAGGTAATCGTTGATGTCGCGGGCGAGCGCGGCGGCGTCGGTGGCGGCGGGCAGGAACGCGGTGCCCGGGGTCGACACGGACAGGATCGCGGTGGCGACGTTCAGCTCGCCCATGGTGTGCAGCGATCCCTCGGGGCTCCACTGCGGCAACTCGCGACCGCTCGCCTCGTCGATCCCCGCCTTGCGCAACAGGTCTCGATAGAACGACGGGATGGCGTGGTGGTGGGTGTCGATCCGCAACATCGCTGCTCCCTGTCGATCAGTGGTCTGGAATGCCCGCGCCCGTCAGTGCGGGCACCACGTCCTCGTTGTGTAGCAGCGACGCGGCTGAGGCTTTTAAGGTCCTGAACTGGCCCAGTTTCTCGATGATCGTCTGTCCCTCTGGAGTGTGGCCCCAGATGCTGATGCCCGGTAGGTGGTGGTCTCCCAGGTGGCCTCGTGCTGGCCCACGCCGAGCGCCATCCGGAAGCCGAGTTGCTTGACGCGCTGGTAGGCGGCCGTCATGTCATCGAGGTCGGCAACCTGGACGTTGACGTGCTGGACCCGGGTGCGGATCGGGTTGAGCCTCAGCCGGTTGCCCGCCGCGATCGCCACGGTGTGGTGCCGCTCGTTGACCCGCAAAAAGCGGATCTTGAACTTCAGGAGGCTGATCGTCTCGTCGATGTAATCGGACAGCCGAGCGTCCAACACCGCGGCATAGTAGCCGTGCAGCTGATCGGGTTTGGTGGTGGTGACGGCTACGTGCCCCAAACCCGCTGCGCCGGTGACGAACCCGCCGACCGCGGCGAGGCGTAGCGGGTCCGCGGCGGGCCGGGCGCGCGTGAAGACCTCCTGGGTCAGCCCGTTGGGCCCGGGGAAGCGGACCAGCCGTTCCACCCCGCGCAACGCGGCCTGTTCGTCGGTGCCATCGGTCACCGGCACCCCATGACGCTTGACGCGGGCGAGGACCGTGTCGAACGCGTCGTGGTCGTCAGCAGGAAACGGCATTCGTTGTCGTCGAGGCGAAACCGCATCGCGTCGCTCGCCGCGTCGTCGAGGTGCATGCCGATGGCGTCGCGGCCGAATCGCCGCCAGTCGCCCAACTTTTCGGTCTCGATCACCACGTAACCGAGCTGGGCCCTGCCGAACACCGAGGCGGTCATCACCAGATCCGCGCTCGGCAGCAGGTTCAGCAGCATCGGGCCGCCCGCCTCCCGGCTTGGCTGGGCCCACGGCTGCGACCTGCACCGGCTGCAGGACGCCGCCGACGACCTGGTCCGGCCGCTGCAGGACCGGCCGGTGCGGGTCGACCGCGAAACGCTGACGCTTGGCTATGCGGGCGTGTACTCCAGCTTTTTGCGGCACGCGGAGGCCGCCGCGGCCCAATTCGACATCGACGCGCGCACGCTGCTGGAAGAGGCCGGTCGGCGCGGCATGGTGGGCGGCCAGGAGGACATGCTCGTCGACATCGCCCTCGACCTGACCGGATCGCGCTGAATCCGTCGTCCCCTGGTCGCCGCCGCCCAGGGATGCAACGATCAGCGCATGGACATGATGACGATGGGCCTCGTCGGGACTGTCGTGGGCGCGTCGGCCATGGGCATCGCGGGAGTCGCGAGGTCCGCGGCCGATAACTTGCTCCCCGGGATGGTGGGGAACCACAACAACAAGCATCAGATGAACATGCACCTGCACGGGCAGCGCTGTGACGCGGTCCGACGCTGGCGGAGCGGTTTGGCGGATGCGCGGGACGCCTATCGGCAGTGGGCCTGCGGCCCGCGCGATGGCGATCCGCCCAACGTCGTCGGCGACGAGTGGTTCGAGGGCCTGCGGCCGTACCTGCCGACCACAGGCGAAGCGGCGGAATTCCGCACCGCGCACGAAGTCCATTGCGACAACCCAACTCTCACGCTGCTCTCGCTCGAGATCGGCCGGATCGAGAAGGAGTGGACCGAGGAGGCGAAGGGGCGCCGGCGCCGCCATCGCATTTAGCCGAGCGTCGAGTTATGGCGTGTTTGGGGCCGGATCGGCGCAACTACTCGACGTTCGGCGCCGTTACGGCGAGGACCGCTGCGGCGAGTTCGGGACGGCACACCACCACGTCCGGCAGTTTGGGGTCGGGTTGGTTGTAGATCAGCGGTGACCCGTCGATGCGCGACGTGTGCAGGCCGGCGGCCCGCGCCACCGCGACGGGGGCGGCCGAGTCCCATTCGAACTGGCCGCCGGCGTGCACGTACACGTCGGACAGGCCCTGGACGATCGACGCCACTTTGGCTCCGGCGGAACCCATTTCCACCAGGACGCCGCCCAGCGCGTCGCGCACGGAGAGCGCGATAGCGGGCGGCCGGGTGCGGGAGACGACGATGCGTGGCTGGTCGGGCGCGACGGGCGGCGCGTCGACGTACGGGGTCGCGAGCGTGATGCCCTGGGCGGGCAGCGCCACCGCACCGGCGACGAGCTCGCCGGCCTGCCAGAGCGCGACGTGCACCGCCCAGTCGTCGCGCCCGAGCTCGGAGAATTCCCGTGTCCCGTCGAGCGGATCGACGATCCATACCCGCTCCGAACGCAATCGCACCGGGTCGTCGGCGCCCTCCTCCGACAGCACCGCGTCGTCGGGCCGCTCGCCGGAGAGCGCCTCCATCAGGAAGTCGTGGGATCGCTTGTCCCCCGCCGCTTTCCGTTCGCCGGCGGCGGCGTCGGCGAACTCCTCCCGAACCGAAAGCAGCAGCCGCCCCGCCTCGGTGGCCAGCCGCGCGGCCAGCGCGTGATCGTCGTTCATCCGTTCTCCAAAATCGGCGGTAACCTGAATAAGTTGGTAGTGTTGACCAACTTTACCGTGCCATGAAATCTTTGCCGCAGTCGCCACGCAAGCCCGCATTTCTGCCATAACCTGGAGGGGTGAGCGGGGGCAACGTCTCATCATCGAACAGGGTGCGGTTTCCGGGGGGACACCTGGGGATGGCTGGTGTCGTGCTGGCTGTTGTGCTGATCGGTGTGCTGGGCTTCGGCGCGGTGAAGCTGATCGGCGGCCACCAAAGCGCGTCGCCGCAGCCCACCACCCCACCGTCGCCGACGTACTTCGCCATCCCGGGCTGCTACAACCCGTCGGTTCCGCCGGTTGAGCGACCGCGGAAGCTCAACGTCCTGGGATGCGCGAGCGTAGCCGTTGCGCTGCAAGACATGTCGTGGACCTCCTGGGGCCCGCAGGGTGCCGACGGGACCGGTACCGCCGTCTTCAAGATCTGCGACCCGAACTGTGCGTCCGGGTATCAGCTCACCGACCCGGTCGTCGTGCATGCGTGGAACGCCCAGCCGCCGCGGTCCGATGCGATCTGCCAGGCCGGTCTGAAAATCTTTTCCGACCTGGTGCTGGCCTTCCCCAAGGCGACCCCGCCGCCCACCGCGCAGAAAATGAACACGCAGTACAACGGGATGCCCGCCGTGCATTTCGCCAACTATTCGGCCACCAGCAACCGCGACGCCCAATTCATCGGCTACACGTTCTGCAACTAGCGCTGGCTAGACCTCGATGACGACCGCGCCGCCCTGCCCGCCGCCCGCGCACATCGCCGCGACGCCGATGCCGCCGCCACGGCGGGCCAGCTCATAGGTCAGGGTGGTGATCATGCGCGCGCCCGAGGCCGCGATGGGGTGGCCGAGGCTGCAGCCGCTACCGGAGAAATTCACCTTCTCTTCGTCGATGCCGTACTGGCGGCACGCCGCGATCGGCACGGAGGCGAACGCCTCGTTGATCTCCCACAGCGCCACGTCGTCGACCGAGATCCCGGCCCGCTGCAGCACCTTGCCGATCACCTTGACCGCGCCCAGACCGCAGTCCCGCGGTGGCACGCCCACGGCAGCCCACGCCCGGACCGTGCCCATCACGTTCAGCTTCTCCGCGAGGGCGTAGTCGCGGTCGACCAGCGCGACCGCGGCCGCGGCGTCGTTGGTGCCGCTGCTGTTGCCCGCGGTGATCGAGAAGCCCTCGATCTCCGGGTGCAGCACCTTGAGCGCGGCGAGCTTCTCGATGGTGGTGTCACGCCGGGGATGCTCGTCGACCGAGAAGTCGGTCACCGAACCGTCGATCTGGGTGATCTTCAGCGGAACGATCTCGTCGAGGAACTTCCCCGCGTCCATGGCGGCGATGGCACGCTCATGCGACCGGGCCGCCCAGGCGTCCATCTCCTCGCGGGTGATGCCGACCGTCTGCGCGGTGTTCCACCCGACCGTGATCGACATGTCCTTGGTCGGCGCGTCCGGCGTCTCGACGTGGGTGGGCGGCAGCCAGCGCTCCTCGAACTTCAGCTCGGGGCCGGGAATCCGCTGATTCATCAACGGCGTCATCGACAGCGACTGCACGCCGCCGGCGATGAGCACCCGCTCCATCCCCGAGCCGATCTGCGCCGCGGCGTTGCCGATGGCGGTGAGGCTGCCCGCGCAGTGCCGGTTCACGGCCTGGCCGGGGATGTCCTCCATGCCCGTCGCGGCGGCCGCATAACGCGCCAAATCCCCACCGCCGTAGTGCGATTCGGCGAAGATGATGTCGTCGATGACCGACGGGTCGATGCCGGACCTGCGCACCACCTCGGGCAGCACCGTGGTGATCAGGGTCTCGGGCGGCGTGTTGACGAGCGCGCCCTTGAAGGAGCGGCCGATCGCCGTCCTGGTGGCTCCGACGATCACGGGTGTGGCCATGTTTTACCTCGAACTGTTGGGTGCCAAGTTTACGGGAATCGCCTCAAGTGTAACGCCACGGCCTGACCCGGAATCCCCCGGTGCCGCTAGGCTCGCGCAATGACCACCACCCCCCTCATTGAAGGTGACACCACCCGCACGGCCGCATACCGCGTTGCGGCCATGCTGATGGGCATCGGCACCGTCCACTTCCTGGCGCCGAAGCCATTCGACGACATCGTTCCCGCCGAGCTGCCCGGGGACGCGCGGTTCTATACCTACGCATCGGGCGTCGCCGAGATCGCCGTCGGCGCGCTGCTGGTGCCGCGCCGCACCCGGCGGTTGGCTGCGCTGGCGGCCGTCCTGCTGTTCGTCGGCGTGTTCCCGGCCAACGTCAACATGTGCCGGTTGTGGTGGGACAAGCCGTGGCCGATGCGCATCGCCGCGCTGGCCCGGCTGCCGCTGCAGATCCCGATGATCACCACCGCGCTCAAAATCCGGCGCAACAGCTGACGCACCGGTTGTCTGGCCCGATTCACCGAGCGTGAACTCACGGCCGATTTCCCGCTGATTTCTCGCCGTGGCTACACGCTCGGCGCGAGCGATGCCACAGGAGGTTCCCCTTGAGCACGACGGGCATCGCGGTTGCGCTCGCGATCGCAGCCGCGTTCATGATCGGCATCGGGGACGTCCTCGAACAGCGATCCGCCCAGCAGGTGACCGACAAGCCGGTCGGTACCTTCACCCTGTTCCGGCGGCTCCTGCGCGATCGGCGCTGGTGGACCGGCAGCCTGGTGGCCGCCGCCGGATTCGGTCTGCAGGCCGCGGCTCTCGGCCTGGGTTCGGTGGTGCTCGTGCAGGCGCTCTCGGTCACCTCCTTGCTGTTCGCGTTGCTCATCAGCGCGAGGGTCAACCACCGCAAGATCACGCGCCGGCAAGGGATTTGGGCCATGCTGCTCGTCGCGGCCGTTGCGGTGGTGGTCACGGTCGGCGACCCGCAAGCGGGAACGCCGCGGGGATCGGTTGAGACGTGGATCGTGGTGGGCCTGATCATGGGGCCGGCGCTGATCCTGTGCGTGATCGGCTCTCGCGTGTTCTCCGCGTCGGTCGGCGCGCTGTTGCTTGGCCTGATGTCCGGCTCGCTGTGGGGCCTGTTCTCGGTGCTGACGAAGGGTGTGGTCGACCAACTCGACCGTGGCATCCCGGCCTTGCTGCGCCTCCCCGAGCTGTACGTGTGGGCGGTGCTGGCCATCGTCGCCACGGCCTGGGAGCAGTCGGCGTTTCGGGCCGGGCCGCTGACCGCGTCGCTGCCCGCGGTGACCGTCGCCGAGCCCGTCGTGGGATCGGTGCTCGGCGTCATCGTGCTGGGTGAGACGCTCAGCACCGCCCGCACCAGCCTGATCGCGCTCGGACTGTCGGTCGCGGTCATGGCCGCCGCGACGGTCGCGCTGGCGCACAGCCAGGCCGCCGGGGCGCCGCAGTCAGACCATTCGCGAGCCGACGCGGTGTAGCGTTCCGTCCGGATCGACATAGGCGAATTCCCTTAAACCGTAGGGCGTCTCGTGCGGGTCGATCAGGCGACCGGCGAGATTTTCCAGCGCCGCCCATTCCGCGTGGAGGGCGTCGGCGTCACTCACATAGAGGTACACACTGGCGGCCGTGCGCAGCGGATCGTGTTCGGCCCATTCGGTGAGGTGAATCGACACGTCCCCGCGGTCGACGAACCCGTAGCGTTCGGGACCCTGGTAGGCGCGGGCGTCGAATCCGAGTTTGCGGTAGCGGTCGAGGGCGATGTCGAGGTCTCGGACCGGCACGATCGGCGACACGGAGTGGAACACGATTTCGGGCACACCACAGGGTGTCACGCGGCGCTGCCGTATGCTCCATCCGCAAACCACCTCCGAACAGCTGACGCGTGGGGGTACGCGGACCGCCTGACGAGCCAACTCAAGCACGAAGGGCACTCACCCATGCGCAAGCTGACAGCCGCGGTCGCCGTTGCCGCTATCGGGATACTGGTCGCGGGCTGCGACAGTGGCAACGGGGGCGGCACCGCCTCGTCGTCGACGACCACCACGACCCCCTCGAAGCCGCCGCTGGCACAGGCCGCGTTGGTGACTCTGATGCTCACTCCGCCCGAGATCGACGGCGCGGTGGGCGGCACCGGAACGACGGTCGCCGACAAGTCCGACACGCTGCCGGACGACAGCAACTCGCCCTATCCCCAGGGGTACAAGTTTCCGGCCGAATGCCTTTACATCCAGCACCCCGGGGAGGCCACCGTCTACGCCGGCAGCGGGAACACCGCGGCTCACGGGGAACGCAGCAACACGCCCCTGCCGGCCAACTCGAACGACTCGGACCCGGAGGTGACCCAGGTGGTGGTGTTGTTCCCCTCCGCCAAGGAGGCGAGCGCCTTCTACGCCACCTCCGCGCAGCGCTGGCCCGCCTGCGCCAACCGCCAGGGCACCATCCCCGGCGACGCGGACGCCCCTGAAATTCAGTGGAAATCGGGAGCGGTCACCAACGCCAACGGCGTGTTGAGCACCACTGCCGCCGTGACCGCGACGAGGAACGGCGCCACCCTTTCCCAGAACTGCCAGCGGGCGCTGACCGTGCGCAACAACGTGGTCATCGACGTCGACGCGTGCCGCGCGGACCCCGCGGGCCTTGCCGTCACCATCGCCAATCAGATCGCCGGCAAGGTGGACAAGCAATAACCTGTCGCGCAAGCGATTTAGGTAGCCGTCGCCGTATGCCCGATGGCCACCCGACGTTTACCCGTCCGGTGTGGTCATCGGCCGCGGCGCACGCGTACGCTCTGGCGGCCGAGCCAGTCAAGCCACCATACTTGCGCCATCACCGAACCTGGTTGTAAGCCGTACCCGCACATGGCATCCTGCGGGCGACTGACGCACAGCGTTGAGGAGGACAAGTGAGCACATCCGAGACCGCGGAGCCCCGCGGTGCGCTGCCCGTAATCCATCTCTCCGAGCTGCTGCGCGCCCCGGTCCTGGCCCGCTCCGGCGAGGCCGTGGGCCGCGTCGAGGACGTCATCGTGCGGCTGCGGGACGCCGACGACTATCCGCCCATCACCGGGATCGTCGCCGGGGTCGGCGGGCGGCGGGTGTTCGTCGGCACCAAATCCATCGACGAGTTCGGGCCGGAACGAATCGTCTTGACGAAGAACAAGGTTGACCTCCGCGGCTTCGAACGCCGCGACGGGGAGGTACTGCTGCGCGCCGACGTGTTGGGCCACCGGCTGATCGATGTGGCCGCGGTGGATCTGGTGCGCGCCTACGACGTCGAGCTCGAAGACACCGGCTCCGGATGGGTGCTCGCGCGCCTGGACACCCGACGCCCGCCCCGGTTGTTCGGCCTGATCAAGCAGTCCGGCGGGCACGCCGCCCGGGATTGGAAGGCGTTCGAGCCGCTCATCGGCCACGCCCGCTCGGATGCCGTGCGGCGCCTGTCGGACCGGTTTGGAGAGTTCAAAGCCGCCGAGATCGCCGATCTCCTCGAGGAAGCGGACAAGGCCGAAGGCGGCGAAATTCTCGACCGCGTGCACGACGACCCCGAATTGGAAGCCGACGTGTTCGAGGAGCTGGACCCCGACAAGGCCAGCCGCCTGCTTGACGGCATGCCCGACGATGAGGTCGCGGCCCTGCTGGGCCGGATGCGCGCCGACGATGCCGCCGACGCGATCGCCGACCTGCGCCAGTCACGCCGCCGGCGCGTGCTCGACCTGATGCCGGCCCCCCAGCGCACCAAGGTGATCACGCTGATGGGGTTCAACCCCGAAAGCGCCGGCGGATTGATGAACGTCGACTTCGTCTCGTGTGCCGCCACCGCGACGGTGGGCTCGGCGCTGGCGCTCATCGCCGCCGCTCGCACCATCCAGCCGGAGGCGTTGGTCAAGGTGCACATACTCGGTGAGGGCGACCGCCTCGCCGGTGTGGTGTCGGTGATCACCCTGCTGCAGGCCGATCCCGGCGAAAGCGTTGGGGCACTAATGGATTCCGATCCCGTGTGCGTCAGCGCCGATGCGGACCTGACCGACATCGCGCTGTTGATGGCGGACTTCAACCTCTACTCCATCCCTGTCGTGGACGAGCAGGACCGCGTGCTCGGGGTGGTCACCGTCGACGACGTCCTCGAAGCGACCATCCCCGAGGACTGGCGCCGGCGCGAACCCGCCCCCCGCCCGTTCCGCGAAATCACCCACGCCGACGGCCACGGCCCCGTATCCGGAGGCGAGGGACCGTGACCTCGAGCCCCGACAAGCCCACCCCACCCGCGACCGCGGCCAGCGCCGTGCTCGACTCCGCGCACCTGGGTGACATCGAGGGCGCGTTCGGGCGCATCAAGCTCAGCGAGGTCGACCACCCGCGGACGTGGAAGACCCGGCTGCTGACACTGCTGGCCATCGTGGGCCCGGGCATCATCGTGATGGTCGGTGACAACGACGCGGGCGGGGTGGCCACCTACGCCCAGGCCGGCCAGAACTACGGCTACTCGCTGCTGTGGGTGCTGCTGCTGCTGATCCCGGTGCTCATCGTCAACCAGGAGATGGTGGTCCGGCTCGGCGCCGTCACCGGCGTCGGGCACGCCCGGTTGATCAACGAACGCTTCGGCCGCGGCTGGGGCTGGTTTTCGGTCGGTGACCTGTTTCTGCTCAATTTCTTGACGATCGTCACCGAGTTCATCGGCATCAGCCTGGCGGCCGCCTACATCGGCGTCTCCAAGTACGTCGTGGTGCCGATCTCGGCGGTCGCACTGGTCGCCATCATGGCGAGTGGCAGCTTCCGGCGTTGGGAGCGGGCCATGTTCGTCTTCATCGCCGTCACCCTGCTGCAGATCCCGATGCTGCTGATGTCGCATCCGCAATGGGCTAACGCGGCGAAATCGTTTGTAGTGCCCAGCATCTCGGGCGGCATGAGCTCGGACGCGGTGCTGCTGATCATCGCCATCGTGGGCACCACCGTGGCGCCCTGGCAGCTGTTCTTCCAGCAGTCCAACGTCGTCGACAAACGCATCACGCCGCGATTCATGGCATACGAGCGCGCCGACACCGTCATCGGGGCCTTCGTCGTGATCGTCGGCGCGGCCGCGCTGGTGATCACCGGCGAATGGGCGGGGCGCTCCACCGACACCGTGGGCGGCTTCACCGACGCCGGCGCCGTCGCCCACCTGCTCGGCCGGCACAGCGACGTGCTCGGATCGATTTTCGCCATCGTGCTGATGGACGCGTCGATCATCGGCGCGGCGGCGGTGACGCTGGCCACCAGCTACGCCTTCGGCGACGTGTTCGGACTCAAGCACTCGCTGCACCGCGGTTTCGCCGACGCCAAGCAGTTCTACCTGTCCTACACCGCGATGGTGGTGCTGGCCGCGGCCATCGTGCTGATCCCCGGCGCCCCCCTCGGCTTGATCACCACCGCGGTGCAGGCCCTGGCGGGCCTGCTGTTGCCCAGCGCCAGCGTGTTCCTCCTGCTGTTGTGCAACGACCGGGAAGTTTTGGGGCCCTGGATCAATCGGGCCTGGCTCAACTGGATCGCCGGCCTGATCGTCGGCACCCTGCTGCTGCTGTCGGGGATCCTGATGGCCACCACGTTGTTCCCCCACATCGACGTCGTCGCCGTCGCCGGTTACCTGACGCTGGCGCTGATTGCGCTCGCGGCGGCCGCGGTCCCGGCGCTGCGCTGGATGGCCCGCCGCCAGCCCGCGCCGCCGGCCGCGCCACCGCCGGCGCGTCCCGTCGACCGCGATACCTGGCGGATGCCGCCCCTGACGCTGCTGGAGCCGGTGACCTGGTCCCCCGGCACCCGGCTCGGCATGATCGCGCTGCGCAGCTACCTGGTCGTCGGCGCGCTGTTGCTGGTGGTCAAGGCCGTCCAGCTGGGCCGCTAACCTCCGCCAGTATTTGCCTCGCGACCGCAGCGGCGTGTTAGCTGAGTACTCATCAGCAAAGCGACGTGTGCGGCAAGTAGGAGGTTCGCAACGTGCTACGAGGAGTGCTCATCGCGGGAGCAATGGTTATCGGGGTAGCCGTCGCGCCCGTCGCCACGGCCGGCTCAAGCGTCTACTACCCGAATTGCCGGGCGGCGTGCGCCGCCGGTGTGGCTCCGATCTACGCAGGGCAGCCGGGTTACCGGGCCGGTCTGGACCGCAACGGCGACGGCATCGCCTGCGAAGTGTGCCACTGACTGCCCGACGCGACGTGGCACGGGCGCAATCGCTGGTCAGCAGGCACCTACTCGATACCGGAGAGTCGCTCTATCGCGTTCTTAACGAGGATGCGAATATTCATGTGCCATAAGGCTTTTAGCGCGTCGGTCGCTTAACGCGGATTTCGCGGCCGGACAACCGCAGGGCGGCTCGCCACGGCGGTAAACCCCTCGGTGTCGTCGAAGAACGCCCATTGGCCGTCGTCGTCGACCTCCATGCGCCAGCCCAGCTCGGAACTGCCGATGGAGCCGGTGAACCACGCGTGGGCGTCCTCCGCGCGGTCGAAATTCTTTGTCGCCACGACCTCGCCATGTGGATCGACAATTCGAAACGTGGCCATGAGAGGTGATTATCCCTCGCGCCGCGTTTTCAATCACGTGTGCGTTTGCTGTGACCCTTGTGCAATTTTGGACGACGCAGATCAGGACTCACATCGTGCGGGCCAGGCGGTCGGCGAGCAGCTCGGCGAAGCGCGCCGGATCCTCCAGCGCGCCGCCTTCCGCGAGAAGCGCCGTGCCGTAGAGCAGCTCGGCGGTCTCGGCGGCCACCGTGCGGGCCGCGTCGTCGTCCGCCTTCCGATGGGCGTCCCGCAGCCCGGTGACCAGCGGATGGTTCGGGTTGAGTTCGAGGGTCCGCTTGCCGATCGGAACATCCTGCCCGGTGGCGCGGTAGAGGCGCGCGAGTGTCGGGGTGATCCCGAAGGCGTCGGTGATCAGGCAGGCCGGCGACTCGGTCAGGCGGGTCGACAGCCGCACGTCCTTGACGTGATCGCTCAACGTCTCCTTCAGCCAGGCCAGCAGGTCGGCGAACTCCTTCTCCTGCTCCTCACGCTCGGCCTCGCTCTTGCCCTCCTCCGAGTCAAGGTCCACCTCGCCCCTGGCCACCGACTGCAGCGGTTTGCCGTCGAACTCGTCGACCACTCCGACCCATACCTCGTCGACCGGGTCGGTGAGCAGCAGCACCTCATAGCCCTTGGCCTTGAACGCCTCCAGATGCGGTGACTTCGTCAGCTGCTGGCGTGACTCGCCGGTGGCATAGAAGATCTGCTGCTGACCTTCCTTCATGCGCTCCACGTACTCGGCCAGTGTGGTGGGCTCCTCCTCGTTGTGGGTGGAGGCGAACGAGGAGATCTGCAGCAACATCTCCTTGTTGTCGGCGTCGGACAGCAGGCCCTCCTTGATGGCCCTGCCGAACTGGATCCACACGGTGCGGTAGTCGTCCGGCCGCTCGGACTGCAGCTCCTTGATCGTGGCGAGCACCTTCTTGGTCAGCCGGCGGCGGATCGCCTTGATCTGCCGGTCCTGCTGCAGGATTTCGCGAGACACGTTGAGCGACAGGTCCTGTGCGTCGACGACACCCTTGACGAAGCGCAGGTATTTCGGCAGCAGCTGGTCGCAATCGCCCATGATGAATACGCGCTTGACGTACAACTGGATCCCAACGTGGGAGTCCCGGTCGAACAGGTCGAACGGCGCGTGCGACGGGATAAACAGCAACGCCTGGTACTCGAAGGTGCCCTCGGCTTTCATGGCGATCACTTCGAGCGGGTCGTCCCACGCGTGCGCGATGTGCTTGTAGAACTCCTTGTACTCCTCGTCGGAGACCTCGTCCTTTGGCCTGGCCCACAGCGCCTTCATCGAGTTGAGGGTCTCGGTCTCGACGGTGACGGTCTCCTCGCCACCGGCCCCTTCTTCTTCCAAGGCGGGGGTACGTGTCTCGACCTCCATCCGGATGGGCCAGGCGATGAAGTCGGAGTACCTCTTGACCAGGTGCCTGATCTTCCACTCCGCGGTGTAGTCGTGCAGGTCGTCCTCGGCGTCTTCGGGCTTGAGGTGCAGGGTGACAGCGGTGCCCTGGGGGGCGCCCTCGACCGATTCGATGGTGTAGGTGCCCTCGCCGCTCGACTCCCATCGGGTGGCTTCGCTCTCGCCGGCCTTCTTCGTCAGCAGCTCGACCTTGTCGGCGACCATGAAGCTCGAGTAGAAGCCGATGCCGAACTGGCCGATCAGTTCCTCGGAGGCCGCCGCGTTCTTGGCCTCCCGGAGCTGCTGGCGCAGCTCGGCGGTGCCGGACTTGGCCAGCGTGCCGATCAGGTCCACCACCTCGTCGCGCGTCATCCCGATGCCGTTGTCGCGAATGGTCAGCGTCCGGGCGCTCTTGTCGACGTCGATCTCGATGTGCAGGTCGGAGGTGTCGACGTCGAGGTCCTTGTTGCGAAACGCTTCCAGCCGCAGCTTGTCCAGCGCGTCGGAGGCGTTCGAGATCAACTCCCGCAGAAACGAATCCTTATTGGAGTAGACCGAGTGAACCATCAGATCCAGCAGCTGGCGGGCCTCGGCCTGAAACTCCAACTGCTCGACACGTGCGCTCATGACATTCCCTACATTCCCGTCCCAGCAATGACGTTTCAAACTTACCGAGATGCGCATGGCCGACGCACAGGGGCTGGCCCTACCCTGAACCCATGACCGTTGCTCAACGCGAACGTGCCGCCCTCGTGGACACCATGCGCGCCGTCGGGCCGGATGCCCCCACCCTGTGCGAAGGCTGGACGACCCGAGACCTGGCCGCGCACCTGGTGATTCGGGAGTACCGTCCCGACGCCGCACCGGGGATCATGATCCCGTTCTTCGCCGCCCATACCGCCAAGGTGCAGGACGAGGTGGCCGGGAAGAACGATTGGGACGAGCTGTTGGGCAAGGTCGCGTCCGGTCCGCCGGTCTACTCGCCGTTCAAGCTGGTCGACCCGGTGGCCAACGTCGCCGAGATGTTCATCCACCACGAGGACGTGCGCCGCGCGCAGCCGGACTGGGAGCCGCGGGTGCTCGAACAAGGGCTGTGCCGGTCGCTGCGCCGCACGCTGTCGCTGATGGCCCGGCTGACGCTGGCGAAGGTACCCGGGCGGGTGGCACTGCGCATCCCGGAGGGCAAGACGGTGCTGACCGCCGGCTCCGGCAAGTTTCATGGCACCACGGTCGTGGTGACCGGTGCGCCCGAGGAGCTGCTGCTGTTCTCCGTCGGGCGGCAGGCGCGCGTCGAGTTCGACGGCGATGCCGCCGCGGTGCAGGCGGTGCGCGATGCACCGAAGGGGTTGTAGGCGCCGGTCTCAGCCCCCGCAGCCCCATCTAGCAGGTGCCACCCGAATCGAAAACTTGATAGCGCATGCGGTATCAAATCTGTCGCTGACATCCCCGGCGCCTACACTGTGCGCACTGGGCAGGCGGGAGCCGCGGATGAATCGCTGGGGTGATCAACTCATCGTTGCTGGTCAGTCATGAGCGGGGCGCTGTATCTGATCACTGGCGCCGGTGGCGGCACCGGTGGGGTGAGCCGGCTGGTGATCGAGCAGCTGCGTGGGCAGGGCGAACGGGTGCGCGCACTGGTTCACCGCGACGATGCGCGGGCCGACCCCTTGCGCGACCTCGGCGCCGAGGTGGTGGTCGGCGATCTGACCGATCCGCAGAACGTCGTCGACGCCATGAGCGGAGTCGACCGGATGTTCTTCTCCATGAGCGTCTCTCCGGACTACCTGCAGGCCACCGTGGTGGTGTGCGATGCGGCATTGGATTCGGGTCGGCTTGAGGTCCTCGTGAATATGTCGCAGATGACGGTTTCGCAGATGACACTGACCAGCACCGGGGAATCGCGTCAGCACCGGTTGCACTACCTCGCCGAGCACGTCCTGAACTGGTCGGCGGTCCCGGTCGTTCATGTCAGACCGACTGCGTTCCTTGACAATCCGATCTTCACGCTGTTAGCGGTTCCGTCGTTGCGAGAGCGAAACGTTTTGACGCTGCCTTTTGGCCGTGGCCGGACGTCGCCGATCGCCGCCACTGACGTAGCGCGCGTCGTCGCAACCGTACTGGCGGATCCGGCGGAGCGCATCGGCCACGTCTACGAATTGACTGGGCCGGAAAGCCTGGACATCGCGGGACTCGCCGCGCAGTATGCCCGCGGACTGTGCCGACCCATCACCGGAACTGATGTCGCGCATGACGTGTGGGTCGAGGACGTCCTCAAGCCGCTGGGCTTACCCGCCCACCTCCAGCAGCACCTCGCCACGATGGCGCAACTGCATCGCGCGGGCCGGTATGACCGCGCGACCGACGATGTGGAGAAGATAACGGGGACGCCGGCTTTGACTGTCGGGCAATATATCGCCGAGAACCCGCAGCTCTTTTCGTGAGGCGGCGTGCCGATGTTCAGCCGAAGGTCGCGCGCAGGTCCTTCTTGATCACCTTCCCGAATTGGTTGCGCGGCAGCGCACCGACGATCACCAGGCGCTCGGGGTGTTTGTAGCGGCTCATTCCCTGCGAACGGCAGTGCTGCACTAGGGCTTCCAGCGAGACATTCGCACCCGGCGCGGGCACCACTACCGCGCACACCCGCTCGCCGGTGCGCGGGTCGGGTACTCCGATGACCGCGACGTCGGCGACACCGGGATGGGTGGCCAGGGCGTTCTCCACTTCGAGGGCCGAGACGTTTTCGGCGTTGCGGATGATGGCGTCCTTGATCCGGCCCGTGACGCGGACGTTGCCGTCGGCGTCGATCGTTCCGAGATCGCCGGTGCGCAGCCAGCCGTCCGCGTCGAACGCGGCGGCGTCGAGGGCGGGGTCGGCGTACCCGAGGAAGCATTGCGGTCCCTTGAGCCGCAGCTCGCCCTCCTGCCCCGCCGGCAGTTCCCTTTCCCCGTTGCCGACCACTCGGACGCTGACGCCGGGTCCCGGCGTGCCCACGGTGTGATCGAGCACCTCCGGCGCGGCGGTGAGCGACGGCGAGGTGGCCACCGGGAATTCGGTGAGTCCCCACGCGTTGGCGATCCCGGGTACGCCGAAGGTTTCGCGAACCTGATGTCCCAATTCGGCGGTGATCGGTGCCCCGCCGGCCAGGCCGCCCCGCACGGACGGGAACAGCGACTCATCCCCGTGGCGCCGTTGGGCCTCGAGGAACGCCAGGAAGAAGGGCGTCGCCATGCCCAGGAAGGTCGGGTTGTGCGCCGCGATCGACAGCGGCGTGGTGGCCGGGTCGAATACCTCGAACAGCGCCAACCGCATCCCGGTCAACAGGGCCGCGGCCAGCATCACCGCGCCACCGATGTGGGCGATGGGAAAGGCGACGGGATCCACATCGCTGCCGGCGATTCCCATCTTGTCCACCAGGCCGGCCGCGGGGGCCATCACCGACGCGTCGGTATGGCGAATCCCTTTGGGAGACGCGGTGGTCCCCGACGAGTAGTAGATCCACCGCGTGTCCCTGGTGGGCCCCGGCGCCGCCCCGAGGGCATCGGCACCGGCGCGCGGTAGCCGAATCTCACCGCCCGCCGGCGGCGTCGCCAGGTCGACGGCGATGACCTCGAAGCCCCGCTGCGCGGCCAGCGCGCGCGCCAGCCCACCGTAATCGAATCCGTGCCAAAACTCAGGCACCACAAGGAATTCCGACGACAGCTGGGCGGTGATGAACCCTACCTCGTGCTCGCGCAGTATCGGGATGATCGGGTTTTGGACCGCGCCGAGTCGCGCCAGCGCCGCCATGACGACAGCGGCTTCGATCGTGGTCGGCAGCTGCCACGACACGAGGGTTCCGGCGCCTATCCCCCGCTGGGCGAACGCTGCGGCCGTCGCGCACGCCGCGTCGTGAAATTGGCGCGCCGTCAGGCTGCGTCCATGCTCGTCGGCGAGCAGCGGCTGGTCCGACCCGCGCTGCGCCGCTTCGACAATCAGACCCCAATAGGCGGCGTCGCCCCCAACCGTCATCCGGCCGGCGGCTTGGAGATCGGACGGAATCCGGAGTGCGCGATCGCGACGGACACGGAGCTGCCGATGGGGCCCGTCCGGTCGACCAGAACGGCCGAGCCCGTGGCCACCCCGTCGTGGCTGTAATGGGTGAGCGAGGACAGCCCGATGTATGGCCCGTGCGGCAACCGGGTCAGCGTGAGGGTGTAGTCGACATTGATGAACTGCAAACCGTTTGTGCCCCAATTGGCGAGCGAGGCCGTGATGTCGGCACCCATCGCCGCGCGGGTGAACGCGCTGAGCGGTTCGCCGTCGATCAGCGAGCGCGTCTCATACAACCAGGTGTGTTTCGGCCCGAAGGTACCCGCCCAGTCGGGGTCGGGATTCTGAATGTCGGTGCCCCAGCCGTAGGTCCGCATGAAAAGCGACGGTTGGGCCTCGTCGTCGATGGGAAGCGGCGGCATCTGGACCGCCGGCGACCACACGTCCCCCTCGGGTTGCGGCCCGCGCCGCAGAAACAGCGCGCTGCCCCGTGCGACGGGGGCGCCGCGCTGGGTGAGAACGGCCTCGACGAGCCGCAATCGCCGGCGGTCGTGGTGCACCTGCGTGTGCACCTCGATCGGTTCCAGCGCGGTGGGTGCGGGCAGGTCAACGGTCAGGCGTGCGGGTTGCAGTTCCGGGTCGTCGACGGCGCGTTCGACCGCCCAACCCAGCAGGCCGCCCACCACGTGCCCGCTGAGCGACGGGCCCCAGCCGCCGCGCGCGATTTCGTTTGGCACGAAACGGCTTTCGTCGCGCAGAAAGTAGGGCATCTGCGCGGCCGCAGCCACGGCATCCGGCACGGTCTTTGTCTCGGTCAATGCACGACTCTTTCGGGTGGGGATGGCAACGGTAGATATTACAGTTTCCGTTCCAGTCCCGGTTCCCGGCGGCGGTCGCCGAGACGATCAGGCGATCGCCGCGCCCACCAGATGACCGATCGCGTAGGTCACCGCCAACGCGAGCACGCCGCCGATGACATTGCGAAGCACCGCCCGGCCTGGCGGTGCACCACCCAATCCCGCCGACACGGCCCCGGTGAGCACCAGGGCCAGGAGGACGGCCACGACGGTGGCCGGGATCCGCCACGCCACAGGCGGCGCCAGGATCACGATCAACGGCAACAACGCGCCGACCGTGAACGACAGCGCCGAGGATATCGCCGCCTGCCACGGATTGGTCAGCTCGTCGGGATCGATACCCAGCTCGACCTCGGCATGGGCGAGGAAGGGATTGTGGTCGGTGAGCTCTTCGGCCACGGTGCGCGCGGTCGCCGGCGACAGGCCCTTGCCTTCGTACAGCGTGGCGAGCTCGTCCAATTCCGCGGCCGGGTCGTCGCGCAACTCCTGAAGTTCCTTGGTCAACAGCGCCTGCTCGGTGTCGCGCTGGGTGCTGACCGAGACGTATTCGCCCAGGGCCATCGACACGGCGCCGGCCGCCAGCCCGGCGATTCCGGCGGTCAGGATCGGTCCCCGGGCCACCGTCGCCGCCGCGACACCCACGACGATGCCCGCCGTCGAGACGATGCCGTCGTTGGCACCGAGCACTCCAGCGCGCAGCCAGTTGAGCTTCGAGGAGACCGATCCCACATGGGGTTCGGCCGGATGGGAGGTTTCGGCCACGACCGCCAGGATATACGGTGAAATGGCTTCCGACCAGCAAATATAGGCTTGCCAAAGCGAGAGCAGGCTTGCCTTATCCAGGGTGTTCGGTGGCCTGCCGCCGGCCAAAAGTTGCGCATGGGCCTGTCACAGCTGCTCCATAGACGCGCTATCTAGCGTGAGGGTTGTTGGGGGGTTCTAGGAACTCACTTATGGACAGGTGAAGGACTATGAAATTAAAGCAATTGATCGCGGGGGGAACCATCGCCGGCGCCCTGGGTGCCGCGGCATTGGGCATGGGCGCCGGTTCGGCGTTCGCCGCTCCAGGACCGCCACCGGCTCCCGGTAACCACGGCGCCCCGGCGCCCGGGGATCACCACCCGGCCGGGCCGAATGACCCGGGCGGACCGGGCGGCCCAGGCGGCCCGGGCAATCCTGGTGGGCCTCCGGGTGGCCCCGGCGGACCCGGTCATCCCGGTGGACAGGACGGTCCCGGCGGGCCCGGCGGCCCGGGTGGACCCCCGCCCGACCATCCCGGCGGTCCCGGTGGCCCCGGCGGTCCCGATCATCCCGGCGGTCCTGGTGGCCCCGGCGGACCGGGCGGGCCATGGCACGGCGATCCGCAGCGCGGCTACTTCCACGGCGCCCCGTGGGGCGACGGGCCCGGCCCGTGGGGCTACGGTGCACCGCCGCGGCCGGCGTGGGATCGGCCACTTCCCCCGCCCGGCGTGCCGTGGGGGTATGGCCCCATCAACTACTACGGATACAACGAGACCCCCGTGTGGGATCCCGGATTCAACCAGTGGGGCTTCTGGTTCTTCGGGGTCTGGATCCCGCTGTAAGAAGCCAACCCGCTCGATGCCCGCCTCACCGGCAGGTGAGGCGGGTGTCGGCGGGATCGGGTGTGCCTAGGCCACTTTGGGCTTGATCTCCTCGATCACCCACTGGGCGTAGTCGAGATATTCGTCGACGCCGCGCACGGCGGGAACCGGCACCGCACTGAAGGTCACCCCCTGCTCGGCGAGCCCATTCAGGCGATCGATGATCTCCTGGGCGCTCATGCCGGGGCGTGCGTGCGGATCCTTGACCACGCGATGCCCCTCGCCGACACGGTTGGTGCCCAGCCCGTGCATGACCTCGAATGGGCGCCCGTCGTAGGTGGGTTGGCTCTTGATGAACTCGACACGCTCGGCGATCTTGTCCGGCGGGGTCAAAAGCGGCCACCAGCCCGAGGCGAATCGCGCCGCGCGCCGGAGGGCGGCGTCGGCGTCGCCTCCGACCCAGACCGGCAGATGGGGCTTCTGAATGGGTTTGGGCTCGAAGACCATGTCGCGGAACGAGACGTAGCGGCCCTCGAAACGAGGTGATTCGCTGGTCCACAGTTCGATGATCGCCTCGAGATACTCGTCGGCGATGCCACCGCGCTCGCGGAACGGCACGCCGAGGAAGTCGAATTCGCGTTCCAGCCAACCGACTCCGAAGGTGACCATCATGCGCCCGCCGCTCATCCAGTCGGCCGTCGCCAGCGCCTTGGCGAGCACGATCGGATGCTGCAGCGGCAGCACCGTGACACACGAATTCAGCCGGATCTTCTCGGTGGCGCCGGCGATGTAGGCCTGCGCAACGGTCGACTGTAGGTAATGCGGACCGGACAGTTCCACGTGGTCGGTGGGGATGACGAAATGCTCGGGGATCGCGATCATGTCGTAGCCCATCGCGTCGGCGCGCTTGACCATTCGGGTTTGGTCAGCGCCGGTGACGCCCGCTTCCCAGGGCTGAGTGATTGCCTTGAGACGCAGCATGTGCGGTAGGGGGAAGGCGAATTTCACGTGGTTTCCTCGCCTCCTCAGGACGGGCTAGCTTTTGGTGCCGACGGTGATCAGGTCCGACACGATCCGGGTCCAGATCGGCCGCGGAATGCGGTGCTGATCGCTGACCGTGAACCCGGCGCCTTCGAACAGGCTCCGCATCTCGGCCGGCGACGCGTTGTGCTGCGGCTTCCACCGGTTGCTCGCGGGCGCCTGCAGCATCGATTGCCGGGTGCTCAGAGCGGCGACGGCGGCCAGCCCGCCCGGCGCCAGCACGCGGTGAAACTCCCGCAAGGCCGCTGGCTGGTCGAAGAAATGGAAGGCCGAGGTCGTCACGACGGCGTCGAGCGCCCCGTCGTCGAACGGCAGCTGCTCGGCCGGGCCGCGCAACCACTGCACCCGGTCGGACCTGGCACGAGCCTGGGCGAGCATGCCGTCGGACATGTCGACGCCGCAGATCTCGTCGGGATCCAGTTCGCGCTCGATCCGATCGCTGAGAATTCCGGTGCCGCAAGCGATGTCAGCGATCTTGCGTGCGCCGTGGGCGCGCAGCTGCGCGATCACCTCGTCGTGCGGCGGGCGGTACACCCACTGCTGAAGAAACGGGAGGTCATAGGCCGGTGCGAGGAAGCTCCACATCCGGGTGACCGCGTCGTTGAGACCGCGGCGTTGCGCTGCCGTCATCCGCCCAGTATGGACGCGTAATAGATCGTGTCCGCCACCGACACCGAGTCGTTGGTCTGTGGGATCGCCGCGAGACCGATCTCGACCAGCAACTGGCTCATCGGGGTGCCGGTGGTGCGCCACCCCAGACCTTGCAGGTAGACCTCAACGTCGTTGCGCTCGCCCTCAAAGCCCAGATCTGCAAACTCCATGTCGAGCCCGTGCTCGCGCCATTTGGCGGCGGCAATGCGCATCATCTCTCGCGCGCGTTCGCGGTCCCGATCCGGCGTTTCCGGGACAGCCTCACAGGCCAGTCGGCTGCCGGCGGCGCTGAGCGCGGTGACGTTGTCGAGCAACCGGTCTTGAGCTTCCGGCGGCAGGTAGCCGAAGAGTCCCTCCGCGATCCACGCTGTGGGCCGGCTCGGGTCAAAACCGGCTTCCTGCAATGCCTTCGGCCAATCGTTGCGCAAATCTATTGCGACGGTCCGTAAGTCGGCCCTCGGGGTTACGCCCAGCCCGGCCAGGGTCGCGGCCTTGAACTCGATGACCTCCGGTTGGTCGATTTCGAAGAGGGTCAGGTCCGCCGGCCACGCCAGCCGGTAGGCACGCGCGTCGAGGCCCGACGCCAGGATCACGGCCTGGCGGATTCCGGCGTCAATTGAGTCCCGGAAGAACGAGTCGAAGAAGCGGGTGCGTGCGGCCATCGCGTCGGGCATGTGCTCGAGCTTCCAGGTCGACTCCTCATGATCGACATCGGCGGCGTTCAGGTCGCCGTTGACCCATCGCGTGAAGAACTCCACGCCGACCGCGCGGACCAGCGGTTCGGCGAACCGATCCTCGATCGGCGGGTTGTCGGCGTTGGTGGCGATCGCCCGGGCCGCCGCGACCATCGTGGCCGTCACTCCCACGCTGGTGGCCAGGTCCCAGGTGTCGTTTTCTGTGCGTGGCATGCGCCTGCTCTCCATGTCGAAATCAGCTTTATTTAGCTAGTATAACGACTGCTGGGTGGCGGCGCCGTTGCGCGCGTTCCGGGCACGTCAGAGTGCGCTGACGGCTTCGAGTGTGAGCCCGGGGCGCAATTTCGGCGGTCTATCCGCCCAGGCCTCACACGGGAAGCCCGGGACGCACACTCGTCAGGCGATTAGTGACGGCCGGGGCCGCCCGGGCCACCAGGTCCCCCCGGGCCGCCCGGCCCGGCGGGGCCTCCAGGGCCCCCCGGTCCCCCGGGGCCGCCGGGCCCATTTGCGGCGGGAAGCACGAACACGCATTGATTCAAGTCGACGCTCCACGCCCAACCGGGGGCGCACGGCGGAGGATCGTCCGCCCCGCTGACAGCTGGTTCGGCGATGGCGATGGCCGGCAATCCCGCCAACGCGAGCGCGAAAGCCCCTACCGCGCAACGTGTTCGACTACGCCTCGATCGGCTCGGTCTCGTTTTGTCCGCGCCCGCCGCGACTGCCTCGGTCATGTCGGTCCTCCTGCCGTACGCCTCGATGCCCGCTTAGTACTGATTTAAGCGCTGCGAGGGCCCGTTGACCGGCGTTTTTCCGATTTCGCCATCCAGCGGCGGTCCGTTACATGAGTACTTTGAGCAACTCCTGGGCGAGCGGGGCGGCCGAGGCGGGATTCTGGCCGGTGTAGAGGTTTCGGTCCACGACCGTGAACGGCTTCCAGATTTCGCCGCGAACGAAGTCGACGCCCAGCTTGACCAATTCGTCCTCGGCGGTCCATGGGGCCTTCTCGCGCAGGCCGACCGCGTCCTCCTCGTCGTTGGTGTAGGCGGTGACCCGATAGCCGGCGAAGGGTGAGACGCCGTTGCGCCGGGTGGCCAGCATGGCGACCGGCGCATGGCACACGATGGCCAGCGGCTTGCCGGACGCGAGCGCGACGGTGAGCAGTCGACCCGAGTCGGCGTCCTGCCACAGGTCCTCCATGGGGCCGTGCCCGCCGGGGTAATAGACGGCGTCGTAATCGTCCAGGCGCGCGGCGGCCAGTTCGATTGGCCTGCGCAACTCTTCGGCGGATCGCAGGGTCTCCTCGAGCTGCCGGGCGATCTCTTCGCTGCCGGCCATCGAGGGACGCAGGCTCATCACGTCCACGTAGGGCACCACACCGCCCGGAGTTGCCACGACGACCTCGTGGCCGGCTCCGCTCAGCGCGCCGTACGGGGCGGCGAACTCTTCGGCCCAATATCCGGTCGGATGCCTGGTCCCGTCCTTGAGCGTCCAGTAACTCGTTGCGGTCATGACGAACAGGACTTTGGCCATCGACCAAGGCTATGTGGGTGCGCGGCCGTCGGCAATCGGTCGCGACACGCGCCTAACAGCGCAGGGCCGGGCGAAGCGAATCAAACCAGCGCGGTTGACCATTCACAAATCTGGGTATGACCTGGTCATTGCATCGGTTGGGTGTCGGCTTTGAGAAATGAAGTGAGCACGGATGGTCGGCTGGCTGGACAGGCTGCAGAGACGGAACCGCCCCGTCGGCGTGGTGATCGCCGTCATCTACAAATACCTCGACGATCAAGGCGGCTATCTGTCCGCCTTGATCACCTACTACGGGTTCGTGTCGCTGTTCCCGCTGCTGCTCCTGATGACGACCGGGCTGGGGGTGATCCTGGCCGGACGACCCGACCTGCAAGAGCAGGTGCTGCACAGCACCCTGAGCCAATTCCCCGTCATCGGAAGCCAATTGCATCAGCCCGAGGGCCTCAGCGGCGGGACCGTCGCCGTGGTCGTCGGCATCGTGGGAGCACTCTACGGCGGCCTGGGCGTCGGCCAGGCGGTGCAGAACGCGATGGACTCGGTGTGGGCCGTGCCAAGAAACAAGCGCCCCAACCCAATATGGTCACGCGTGCGCAGCGCGCTGTTGTTGTTGATCCTCGGGTCGGCCGCCGTGGCTTCCACTGTCCTGTCCGCGATCGGCCAGGCCACCGGCTCCCTGGGCGTCGTCGGGAAGTTCGGCCTCACGCTCGCCGCCATCGCCATCAACGGGCTGATCTGCTTGGTGGCGTTTCGCGTGACCACCGCGCGTCAACTCAGCTACCGTCAGGTGTGGCCGGGAGCGCTTGCGGCGGCGATCATTTGGCAGATCCTGCAGCGGTTCGGCGCCGGTTACGTTGCGCACACGGTCAAGACGGCCAGCGCGACGAACAGCGTCTTCGCTCTGGTGCTGGGGCTGCTCGCCTTTCTTTACCTCCTGTCGACGACGCTGGTCCTGTGCGCCGAGATCAACGTGATTCTTGTGGAGCACCTTTACCCGCGCGCATTGCTCACCCCCTTCGTCGACGATGCGGATCTCACCGAGGCCGACCGCAAGACCTATGCCAAGAGAGCAAAAGCCGAGCGCGTCAAGGGATTCCAGCGTGTCAGCGTGAGGTTCCGCGACCTCACCCCCAAGCCCGATCCGCAGACGCCGACGGTCCGCAGCGGGCCCGCCGGCTAATGGGCGCCACGTCCCGTTTGTTGTTGTAACTCATCGATGAGCGCCGACGCTTGCGCCTTCGTCAGACCCTCGGGTAGGTCGCGTCCGGCTTCCAGCGCCAGCGTATTCAGGTAGCTGCGCTGCGGTCCGGTCATCGGCTCATCACCGGTCACCCAGTCGGACCGGTCCTTCTCGGGATTTTCGCGCGGCGCCTGTTCCGTGTCGTCAGTCATGTCTTGGGGGATAACCATCGCACACCCGTTCGAAACCTGCCGCCTCCGGTATCAGGCGTCGATGACTACGCGATCACTTTTCGCCCGCGAGACGCAGACCAGCATTTCGTCGTCGCCCTCCACGGTGCGTCCCCGCCGATCGACCTCGCCGGCCAGCACCTTGACCTTGCACGTCCCGCAGAACCCTTGCTGGCAGGAGTACGCGGTCGCCGGTTCGCGGTCGAGCATGACGGCCAGCGCCGACCGGTTGGCCGGCACGCTGAGCACCCGCTGCGAACGCGCGAGTTCCAGCTCGAAGGGGATGCCATCGACGACCGGCGGCGGGCTGAACCGCTCGTAATGCAGTGGCGCATCGACGTGTTGGTCGCGAGCCGTGCGGACCGCCTCCAGCATGGCGGTCGGCGCGCACACGTAGACGGCAGTCTTCGTACCCGCGCCGGCCAGCAGCTCCTCGGTGGTGGGGAAGCGGCCCCGCTCGTCGTCGGCCCACACGGTGACCCGCTCGGCGTCCACCGCCAGCACCTCGTCCAGCAGCGGCATGTAATCGCGGGAGCGGCCCGCATAGATTGCCCGCCAATTGATTCCGTGCTGTTGGGCCACCCGGATCATCGGCAGGATGGGCGTCACCCCGATGCCGCCGATGACAAACAACACCTCCTGCTCGTCGGTCACGAGGTAGAAGGCGTTGCGGGGGCCTTCGAACACGAGGGTGTCTCCCACGTCGAAGGCGTCATGCATTTCCTTCGAACCGCCGCCGCCGTCGGCGATCCGGCGCACGGCGATGCGGTAGTCGGTGCGCCGCCCGGGCGGCCCGCACAGCGAATACTGCCGGCGGCGGCCCGAGGCCAACCGGACGTCGATGTGCGCCCCGGGGGTCCACGACGGCAGCAATCCGCCGTCGGGATCGGCCAGCGTCAATGCCACCACGTCGGGCGTGAGTAGTTCGCGCTTGGTGATCACCGCGGTGGTGGTCCGCTGCACCGGCAGGACCCGCGACGGCGTCCACCGCGACGCCGTCGCGAAGGCGCCGAACACCGTGCCCACACCCCACAACGCGGTGTAAAGTCGGTCGCGCTTGCGGCGGCCGTAGAGGTCGGCGGGTCTGGATCTCCAAATGGCATGTGTCACAGCGAGTTCCTAGGACTGTCGAATGCGACCACCGAGTTGACCCAGTCGCTGGTGAGCTCCGCGATGACGTCGGGATGTGAGGCCACCACCCAGTGTCCGCCCTCGATCGGGACGATCCTGCTGTCGGGCGGTATGGAACCGGTGAACCGCTGCAGGGCGGGCGACACGAAGTAGTCCTGGCGGGCCACCAGCACCTGCACCGGGACTCGCGTCTCCGGCAGTTGCGCCGGCGGCGCCAGGATCGGTCCGGGCATGTTGGCACGGTACAGGTTGAGGCCGTTCAGGTAATCATCGATCGACCGGGTCGTGGCCGCACGTTGCGCACCGGCGCCGCGTGGCCGACCGATGCGTTCAACGGCCGCAAAGACTTTCATCGTCGCCCCAGTTCGGATCGCGACCTCCGGCGCACCCGGGCACAGGAAGAACCAGATGTATCCGGAGGCCAGGAACTGCCTGACCACGTCGGCCGCGGCGCGTGGCGTGCGCGCTGACCGCAGAAACCTGCCCGCATAGTTCAGGTGCGGCCCCGAGATCGACGTGAACGAGGCGATCTTGCCCATCACCGACTCGTCGGTGACCGCCGCCCAGCCCTGGATGGACCCCCAGTCGTGGCCGAGCAGGTGCACCTCGCCGACGCCCAGGCTGTCGATCACGGCGCCGATATCACCGACCAGATGGGTAAATCGATACCCCGACCGCGTTGCCGGCCTTGAGGATTCGCCGACGCCTCGCACGTCGTAGGCGACGAAGTTGTATCGGTCGCCAAGCTCCTCGGCGACGCCGTCCCACACGTGGTGGTTATCGGGGTAGCCGTGGATGGCCAGGACGGTCGGGCGCCGCGGGTCGATGCCGGTGTAGCTGTGCACCGCCAGCACCACGCCGTCCGACGCGGTCACGCTGGTCAACTGAGTCATCCGGCAACCTCAGTAAGACGCCCGCGCGGCGGGCGAGCGGGCCAAGTAGTCGACCGCGCGTCCCACCCCGCCCAGCTTGGACGGATGGAAGCTCGGCGTGTAGTACGCACCAATGACTCCCAAGAATTGGAACGGTCCGGGCACCAAACCCCGGCGCGCCGCGCGGAAGTAGTCCCGCCAGCGCGGCTTGCTCCCCGGCGGCATGTTCGGGTCGACCGAGTACATGAACCGCACGCCGCGGATGAACAACCACAGCAACGACGGCGTCACCAGCAGCTGGGTGCGCACCTGCCGCCAGTACCCGGCGCGCAGGTGCTTCATGGTGTCGAACGCGACGGCCTTGTGTTCGACTTCTTCCGCCCCGTGCCAGCGCAGCAGGTCCAGCATCACCGGGTCGGTGCCCATGGCGTCGTGTTGCGGGGTGTCGAGCACCCATTCGCCCAGGATGGCGGTGTAGTGCTCCAACGCAGCAACCATCGACACGCGCTCCAGCAACCAACTCGCCCGTCGTCGCGGACTCCACCCGGGCCGATCGCCGATCAGCTTGTGGAACAGCCACGCCATCTGGTCGGTGAACGGCGTCACGTCGATGCCGTTGGCCTCGAAGTGCGCGAGCACCCCCGAGTGCGCCTGGGAATGCATGGCCTCCTGGCTGATGAAGCCCTGCACGTCCAGCCGCAGCTGATCGTCCCTGATCAGCGGCAAGGTGTTCTTGAACGCGTCGACGATGAACTCCTCGCCCGCCGGCAGCAGCAGGTGCAGCACGTTGCAGAAATGTGTGGTGAAGGGCTCGTTGGGCACGTAGTAGAACGGCAGCTTGGCCCAGTCGAACTCGACGTCACGCGCCTGCAGGACGATCCGCTCGTGATCGAGCGACGCGTCGTGCGGACCCGTCGCCGCGTCGTCGACCGTGAACATCGTGGACCCCCTGCTGCTATCAGGCACTGCGTTGCGCCTCCGCCTCAGCCTCGGTGATCAACCGCTCGCGCCGCAAGAACCGGACCAGATTGTCGACCGTGTCGGTCAGGGCCGGCTCCCGCAGGTGGACCTTGGCCAGCGCGCGCGCGTGCCGGTACTGGGTGTTGTCGTAGCGCTTGTCCCGCATCGCGGCGATTTTGTCCGCCGAACGGACGAGGAAATCGACCAGCGGGTAGAGCTGATCGCGCGGCGTGCACCGGCGGTTCAGCTGCTCCACGAACGACGGGATGTTGTGGTAGTCGAAGCGGTAGCCGTGGCGTTCGGACAAGACCTTGGTGATGTCCGTCAGGTTGTAGTAATCGTCCGCGGTCATGTTATAGACGTGCCCGCCGCTGGAGGCATCCGTCGGCAGGCCCATCAGCGCGACGACGTGATCGGCGATCAGGTCCGCCGGCAGCAGGCTGATCTGGTTGAGCGCGTCGACGGCCAGCCCGTGCTCGATCATGAACGCCGTGAGCCGAACCAGGATGTCGTCCTGGCTGCCGAAGCCCGCCCTCGTGGGCGAGATCAGCGAAGGCCGGTAGATGCGCACGTCGAGGCCCCGCCGTTGGGCGGCCAGCACCAACTGCTCGGCGACCCACTTGGTCTGCGAGTAGCCGAAGTCCAGGCCGCTCATCTTCGTGTTGGCGTCCCACTCCCCGACCACCGGCTCGGTGCTCCAGCCATAAATGAACGTGCTGGAGACCAGGTGGAAGGTCTTGCGGTGGTCGGTCATGGCCAGCCGCAACAGCTCCTGCGTGCCCAGCACATTGGCGGGGCGCAGGGCGTCGTACGTCCGGACGTAGTTGACCAGGGCGCCGTTGTGGACGATGGCGTCGACGCTGTCGGCCAGCCGTCCGAACTCTGCCTCGCCGACGCCCAGGTGGGGCTCGGCAAGATCACCGCAGACCACGCGCACCCGCGCACGGACCTCGTCCTCCAGGGCCGGGGACCAGAGCTGGGCCCGGCGCAGCGACGCGACGATCCGGTCCAGGCCGTGCGCCGGGTCCGTGGCGCGGACCAGCGCATGGATGGTGTGCGACGTCTGCCCGAGCAGGCTGTTCACCAGGAACGGCCCCAGGAAGCCGGTCGCGCCCGTCAGCAGGATGTCGCGTACCGGGCCCGATCGCGCCGGCGGTAGGGCCGGCAGGGGCAGCCGCGCATCGGCGCGCATCTGCTCGGTCTCCTGCACCTCGTACTCGGCCGAGATCTGATCCAGCGCCCGCCGCAGGGCGTCCAGCGGCTGCCCGGACCGATCGCCGAACTGCCGCATGAGCCGGAAGAATTCGGCGACCGTCAGGCGCTGGAGCAACCGGGTGTTGACGTCCTCGGCCAGCTCCCCCGCGCCGTGCTCTTCCAGCAGGGCCTGCAGGTCCGCGCGGAGCTCGGCCAGGGCCAGCGAGTCGATCCCGAGATCCGCGAAGGAGCACTCTTCGTACCCGGTGAGGTCGTAGCTCTCGATGAGGTGGCGGAAACGGCCGAGGGGGCCCGTGCTGGCGTCCGGCCCTGTGTGGGTTTTCTGGATCCAGGTCGCCAGCACGGGCAGCTTGCCGTCCAGCCATAGCTGGCGGGTCTCCGAGCGCCTGATCTTCCCCGAGGTGGTCTTGGGGATGCTGCGCGGCGGCACGAACAGGATGGTGTGCGGATCGATATGCCCGTGCCGGCGGATTGCGCGCGCCAGGGCCTTGGCGTCGGGGAGGTCGCGCTCGCCGCGCACCTCGGCGACGACGACCAATGCTTCCCCGTCCTCGCGCTCGACCGAGAAGGCGGCAACGCAGCCGTGGCGGATCTGCCCGGCCGACCGCTCCACGACGGCCTCGATGTCCGACGGGTAGCAGTTGACGCCGCGGACGATGATCAGGTCCTTGGTCCGGCCGCAGACGAACAGTTCCCCCTCGTAGAGGAAGCCGAGGTCGCCCGTCCGCAGGTAGGTGTGCTCGTCGTCGCCGTGGATACGGGCCTCGAACATCTCCGCGGTGACGTCCGGGCGATGCCAGTAGCCGCCGCCCTTGGACGCGCCCGCCAGCCAGACCTCGCCGACCCGGCCCTCGCCCAGCGCCTCCCTGGATTCGGGGTCGACGATGCGGACGACGGTCCCGGCCGCGGGTTTGCCGCTGCTCACCAGCGGGGTCTGGTTGTTGTTCTCGGGCAGGGCCTTCTCCACCCGCACGACGTTCTGCTGCAGGGCCCGCTTGTTGACGGACAGGGTCTGGCGGCCGTGCATCGACACGATCAGGGTGTTCTCGGCCAGGCCGTAAGCGCCGGTCAGCGCGTCGGGCCGCAGGCCGCAGGGGGCGAAGCGCTCCCGGAAGCGGGCGAAAGTCTTGGCCCGCAAGGGTTCCGCGCCGATGAGCATGGACTGGAGGCTGCTCAGATCGATGCCCTCGAGCTCCGACGCGGGCAGCTTGTCCTCGCGCAGGCAGTACTCGAGCGCGAAGTTCGGTGCGGGCGTGCGGGTGGCGCGCACGTCGCTGATGAGGCGCAGCCACGACGACGGTCGCTTGAGGAAGTCCTCCGGCGACATGCCGTGGGTGGTTCCGCCGAGCACCATGATGAACAGGTAGGCCGAGATTAGGCCCATGTCGTGGTGCTGCGGCAGCCAGCTGACCGCCACCTCGCTGTCCGTCAGCGCCGAAGCATTGGCGATGACGTTGGCGTGCGTCACGACCACGCCCTTGGGATCGCTGGTGGAGCCGGACGTGTACTGCAGGAAGAGCACCCGGCCGGGCGTATCGGCCACGGGTTCGCCGCCGAAGTCTCGCGTGGCGTCGGTCGCCACCCAGGGCAGCTCCGGGAGCCGCTCGACGTCCGGCCAGGGCAGCGCGCCCTGTCGGTGGTCCAGCAGCTCGCGGAAGGTGCGCTCGAGTTCCTTGGTCGACAGCACCGCCTTGGCCTGGGAGTCACGCGCGATGAAGCTGAGCTTGGCCAGGCCGGCTTCGAACGACATGGGCAGCGGCGGGCTGACCGGTACGGCGATCACCCCGATGCGGGCGCAGGCGTAGAACGCGGCCACCATCTCCAGGCCCGGCGGGTATACCAGCAGCGCTCGATCACCCGGCTTCAGCCCGGCCTGCGTGGACAGGTAGGCGGCCAACGCGCGCGTCCGCTTGTCGAAGCTGTCGTAGGTGTAGCGGTCGAGCTCCCGGCCCTCGGCGTCGACGAACCGGAAGAGGGTCTGGTGTGGTCGGCGCGCTTGCCACATCCGCAGGTAGTCGATCAGCGTCTGCATCGAGGAGTCCCTTCCAGGTCGGTGATGGGTTGAGCCGAAATCAGAAAAACATGTGCCTAGATCGCAATTCGTAATTCCACGGTAAGGGTCAATCAAACCCGAGAAAAGACCATTTTAGGCCTGCACATTGACTTCACAGGCTCGACCCGACCGCAGGCGTGACGCAGCTCATAGTCGCGCAATTGTTCCAGCGCCGGAAAAGCGTCTTTGCAAATACTGCGATCAGTATCTCCGCACCCACTCGGCGAAGGTAAACCCAGCTCGTTCGGTAATGACGTAGATACTGAGTTACGGAATTGCGGCTTTAAGTATGCAATGATCGGCTTTCGGTCAGGACGATTCCGAAAGGGCTCGTGGGGTTGTTATTGCCCGCAATAGAAACGGTTAGCCCGGTGCCGCGCCGGCACCGCCTTTCAACCCCGCGCTTATGCCAACAATTGTTCGCGTCCGGTACGACGCCAAACCGTCGTACGGGACGCAAACCGGGCGGGGAGCCGGTCCCGCGCCCGGCGGCGGGGCTCAGAATCTCCGCATATACTGAGATGACTTACTGATCGCCGGACCTACTGTTGCCAGAGAAGGTCGCCCAGGATGAGTACTTCGGACCCCGCCTACCGCCCCGGCGCCGCATTGACTCCCGCGGTCGCCGCCGCACCCACGGAACCCTTCGCCGTCGGACGAACGCGCAACCCCAAGACCCGCCGCACGGTCGACCTCGCGCCCGCCCAGCATCGAGCCCTCGACATCTGGCAGCGTGAGGCGGCCGATCGCCTCGGCGTCGCCCGTGTCACCGGCCAAGAAGTGCTCGCCACGCTGGTCGACCAGCTGCTGAACGACCCCAGGCTTTCCGCCCAGATCACGCGCACCATCCAGGCGCGGCGCTGATCGCTGTGAGCTACCGCCCGGCCACCTGGGCAACGCGGATGCGCGGCCCGGCGCGGGCCACCAGCCGGGTGATGCCGAGGAAACGCTCGCCGTCAATGATCGGCGACAGCGGCTCGCCGTCGGCCTCGATGATCATCTCGCGGCCGTTGACGTCGCGTACCCGCTCGCCGCGCATCGTTCCGTTGGTGAGCGCCGCGGGAAGCTGCGCGACGATCTTCGACGGCCTCACTTCCCCGGCCTGGAAGTGCAGCGCACCGGGTTGGGCCGCCTTCGGGAACAGCCGGAACGGGCCCCCGATGCGGAGGTCGATGGCGCCGGCGTGCAGCAAGCGGTGTGTCCGCGTGGGCACCTCCTCGCCGTCGATCACGACGCGGGCGCGGGTCGGGGTGAACAAGACGGACGCGTAGTTCGGCGTCTTGACCCGGCTGGGCGCGATTTTCGAGGTCAGGTAGTCGCCGAACGAGCGGGCGATCACCCGGGCGACGGCCAGGCGGTCGTGATTCGGCGAGTCGTAATACCTTTCGTAGAACCGGTTTCCGACGCCGCCGGCGGCCAGCCCGAAGCACAGGCGATGAAACGCTGCCCCGTCCTCGGTTTCACCGTCGAGTTCCAGGGTGTCCAGGCGAATCTCGGGCGGGGGCCGGTCGGCCTCCGCGGCGGCTGCCAAGGCGCGGATGATCCCGTCGGCGCGACCGCGCACCCGCGCCTTGCGCGCGACGGCGTTGACGCTGCCGCCGTTGCTGGGCACGAAGGTTGGCCAGCGGTCGGGATCGGCGATGCACTGCTCGATTTCGTTGACCAGCCAATGCAGCGCGCCGTCGCCGCCATCACCGACGAGGTGGCTGGTCCGGGGATTGAGCTCTTTGATGGTCCTGCGGAGATCCTCGACGGACGCGGTCTCGTGCACCTCACCCCACGGGCCGACGATCCGGCGCAAGTCGGCGGCGCGATCCGGCGCGGCGCGGTTTTTGCGCGCGAGCGGGTTGACGATGACGCCGAGGTACATCCCCCGCACGATACCCGCGGAGGCTGGATGGGGGCGAGATCGCGCCGCACGGCGGCGGGGTCGTATTGGGCTGTTGTGCAGCGGTTTTGCGCCCTGCGGAAGCCGGCCCGATTTCGCAGCTAGGGTGGCTGCCATGCCTGCTTGGACCGCCGCAGACCTGCCCTCGTTCGCCGGACGCACCGCGATCGTCACCGGCGCCAACGCCGGGCTGGGCGAGGTGACCGCCCGCGAGTTGGCCCGCGTCGGTGCCCACGTCGTCCTCGCGGTGCGCGACACCGAGAAGGGCACGGCTGCGGCCGCGCGCATGACCGGCGACATCGAGGTGCGCCGGCTCGACCTGCAGGACCTGACCTCGGTGCGTCGCTTCGCCGACGACACCGAGCACGTCGATGTCCTCGTCAACAACGCCGGGATCATGGCGACCAAACACGCCGTCACCGCCGACGGCTTCGAGGGTCAGATCGGCACCAACCACCTCGGGCACTTCGCGCTGACCAACCTGTTGTTGCCCAAGCTCACCGACCGCGTCGTCACGGTGTCCTCGCTGTTGCACCACATCGGATTCATCAGCCTCAAGGACCTCAACTGGCGGTCCCGCCGGTATTCGGCCTGGCTCGCATACGGCCAGTCGAAGCTGGCCAACCTGTTGTTCACCAGCGAGCTGCAGCGCCGCTCGCATGCCGCCGGTTCTTCGCTGCGCGCGCTGGCCGCCCATCCCGGCTGGTCGCACACCAACCTGCAAGGCAACTCGGGCCGGAAATTGGGCGACGCGGCGGTGTTGGCCGCAGACCGGCTGGTGTCGACCGATGCGGACTTCGGTGCCCGGCAGACGTTGTACGCGGCATCGCAGGACCTACCGGGCGACACGTTCATCGGTCCCCGCTTCGGCCTGTACGGCCGCACCCAGCCGACCTGGCGAAATTGGCCGGCCAAGCGCGAGGCCACCGCCGCCGCGCTCTGGGACCTTTCCGAACAGCTCACCGGCACGAAATTCCCGCTCTGAGCCGCCGCCGATCCGGCTCGACGGGCCGGGTCCGCCAGTCGCGGTTAGATTGGATGAATAGGCAGTCGCTGGGCCCACCCAGCTAACAGTGCAACGCGACGCCGCAAACAGGCGCGTGAGCGAGGAGGTCATCCCATGTCGAGCACGGATGTGGCGGTGCTGCTCGCTCTGTTGGCCGCGCTGGCATCCGCGGTCGGCAACGTGATCCGGCAGCGGTCCGCGCAGGAGGTCACCGACAAACCGGTCGGCCACCTGACGCTGTTCGGCATGTTGTTGCGCGACACCCGCTGGTGGCTGGGCGGTTTGGGAGACATCTCCAGCTACTGCCTACTCGCCCTTGCCCTCGACAAGGGCTCGGTGTTGTTGGTCATGTCGCTGCAGGTGACCGCGCTGCTGTTCGCCTTACCGATCTACGCGCGAGTGACGCGGCATCGGGTGACCCGCGCAGAGTGGCTGTGGGCGCTGTTGCTGGCCGTGGCATTGGCGATCGTCATCGCGGTCGGGCAGCCGGCGGGCGGCCAGGAGCAGGGGTCGCTGGCAGCATGGCTGGTGGTGGCCGTGGTGATGGGTCCGCCGTTGTTGCTGGGTCTGTTGGGCGCCCGGATCTGGGCGGACCGGCCGGCCGCGGCGCTGTTGCTGGCGGCGGTGGCGGGTTCGTTGCTGGCGGTGTTCTCGGTGCTGATGAAGGGCGTGGTCGACGTGATCGAACACACCCCGGGCCAGCTGTGGCACACACCCGAGTTGTATGCCTGGGTGGCCGCCGGCGTGGCCGGGATGATCTTCCACCAGTCGGCCTATCGCGCCGGCGCGCTGACCGCCTCGCTGCCGACGATCATCGTCGCGAAGCCGGTGGTGGCGGGCGTACTCGGAGTCGCGGTGCTCGGCGAGACCTTGAACGCGGACGGCACGCAATGGTTGGTGCTCGCGGTGGCGGCCGTGGTGGTGATCGCCGCGACGGTGGGCCTGGCTCGCGGGGAGGCGGCCACCATGGCCGCCGGCGCCGGGCGCGACCTGAAGATCCCCGACCAGCCCAAGGCGGCGTCGCAAGCCTGATCGGGTGGGCGGCGTCGTCAGCTTTCGCGGATCTCGAAGGTGAATTCCCCGGCGGCCAACACGTTCATCACCTTGCTCGGGCCGACCGTCAATGGCGGCAGCGTGACTCAGGCGATCGTGTTCCCGGTCCGGAAGTAGACAGGCCAACTTCACACAAAGTCGCCCTTGGAATTCATGCCATAGGCACATAGGTGTTTCGCAAAAGGCATTTCACAAGCGGTTTTGCTCGCCCTAGCGTCATAACCGGGCTTAGAAGCCCCTATGAGAACAGCCGCCCACCGACGCCCCGCGGCACGACATGCCGACAATGTGCTTGCGCACCGAACCCGCCGCGGGGCGTTAACTTCAACGCATCTAGCTGGGCTCGTAGCCGATACGGCGAATACCGGGCGCGGTCGCGGTGTTGTGTCGGTTATGGTCCGGACAGGAGACCCTGAGATGACAACACCGTCAGCGCGCCCACCAAGGCCCGTCGACGCCGGGCGCCGGCGCCGAATCCTGGGCGGCGCGCGCTACGTCATCCTCGCGGCGATGGCCATGTGCCTGCTGGTGAGCGGTTGCACCGTGTCCGCCGCCGGACGCCCGGTGGCGGCCCCGAACCTGGGGCACTGGCAGCCCCCGCGGATTCTCAACGCGCGCCTGGACCACCTGCTGTTGACCGCCGGTGACGTCGACGCCGTGGGGCAAACCACGAATATGGTGTTGCGCAGGCCGATTTCGGAGATGTCGCACAGCGAGGACCAGGTCTCGGATCGCAACTGCCTGGACGCCTATTCGCCGGTCGAGGCCGCCGTCTACCGCGACAGCAGCTGGGTTGCGTTGGAGGGACAGTTGCTCGATAACGCCCGCGCGGCGGCCCAGCGCAAGCACGCCCTGCTGCAGGCGGTGGTCAGGTTCCGCGACGCCGACGTGGCGCAGCAATTCTTCACCCAGGCCAAACCGCGGTGGTCCGCCTGCGCCAACCGGCCGCTGACCTTCAGCCAGCCCGGCGACCCGTCGGTCAAGTGGACTTTCGGCGAGCTGACGGCGACCGGCACCTCGCTCAGCCTGGTGCAGACCCTCGACAACGGCCATGGCTTCGCCTGCCAACGCGCGCTGGGGGTGCGGAACAACATCATCATCGACACGCTGTGGTGCGGGTTCGACACCGCCAACCAGGCGGGCGATGTCGTCAGCAAGATCGCGTCCGCCGTTGAAGTGTGATGTCAGGACTCGCTGGTCGATGACCGCCGAAAAGGCTTGCGGCGCACCACCACGAAGATAACCAGCGCCAGCACGGCCAGCACAGGTATCCAGGGGATGAGGAATCCGACGGTCAGCACGACGGCGTGGACGGCGGAGAGCAGCGACTGCCACCCGTTTTGCAGCGCGCCGAGGAAGCCGCCGTGGGTGACCGTGGGCTCGGCCGCGATGTGGACGTTGATCGTCGCGTAGGCAACCTGGTCGCCGAGCGCGGCGCGCTGCGCCCGCAGCGAGTCCAGCTCGGCCTGTCGTTGAGTCAGCGACGATTCCGCGGCGAGCAGATCTGCAACGTTGCCCGCCCGGCCCATCAGCTGGAGCAGCCGATTGACCGAGGTCTGCAGCGCCTCGATGCGGGCGTCGAGGTCGACGCGCTGCGACGTGACGTCGGTGTGGCCGATGGACATCGACTCGACGGCCCCGAGTTTCTTGGCGTCGGACACAACCCCGTCGAGTTTGTCCGCGGGAATGCGCAACACGAGATCCACCGTCGGCGAAGACGATCCGGATCTTTCCGATCGCGAGTCCACCCGCCCGCCGGCGTCGGTGGCGGCGGAGACGAGCCGGTCGGCGGCCTGGGCGGGTGCGGCGACGACCATCTGCAGGGACCCCGTGGTGACGATGTCGCGTTTGAAGGTGCTGTCCTGGGGGACCGGGGGCGATGGTGGTGCCTCCGGGGCCACGACGGTGTTCTCGGGAACGCCGGCCCTGATCCCGGAAGCCGCGTCGCTTGATTCGGTTGTCTTGCCGCTGACGATGCCGTCGCGCGTCGGGGCGGAGACTCCAGGCCGGCCGAGCGACCAAGCCCAGCCGCCGCCGAGGAGCAGGGCGACCGTCAGCGCGACACCAATGGCGTTGCGCAGCTTGATCGTTCGCGGCTTCGGCGCCGCCGATGACGCCGGGGTGGCCGGCGCGCCGCCCGCAAACACGGGTTGGTCCGGTGCCGGGCTCCGTTCCCATCCGGCGGGCGCCTCCACAGGCTGCATCACCCGGTGCCGCACCGCACCCTCGGCGACGATTCGGTTGTCGATCGCGACGTAAACGGTGAACCTGCACAACACGCCAAAGCGCAATGACGTCTTGATGATTCGCGTCTCCAAGTCCTTCGTGGCCACCGAGACGTAACGGTCCTCGAGGTCGCGAAGGTGGGCCCGCGCCCACTGAGCGGTCACTGCGGGCGCCTCGCGGCGCCGTGCGCGGACGGTCCGCGACCACTCCCCGCCGTCGGGGGTGCTGCCGTGCAGCGCGAGCGAGCCGGTCGCGCTGCCCCGATACCGTCCCGTCAGCACCAGCGGCACCCCCGGAAACAGGTCGGGTATCCGGGCGGGGCTCGCGGTGTCCTCGACGATCGCCAGCCCCTCGGCGCGCAGTTGCAGCGAGTGGGCGAGCGGCGCGCCGATGCGGCGGTGCATGGCGTCCATCGCCTCGTCGAGGCGGTCCTCGCTTTCCACCAGCTCGCAACGCCCGCCGCCGACGGTGGCGAGGCGGCCCAGGAATCCGGCGTTGACGGCCTGGTCAATGCCCACCGTATGCACCCGCACCCGCTGCAGGTCTTTCGACAGCTCGCGCAGTAGCTGGTCCTCGTTACCGACCTGGCCGTCGGTGACCAGGACGAGGACGGCGTCGCGGGCCTCGCCGTTGCGTGACGCACCCAACCAGGCGAGCGCCTGCCGTAAGGGCGCCGCCATCTCGGTGCCGCCGCCCGCCTCGACACGGGCGAGGTGCTCCACGGCGCGGTACCGGTTTCGGTCGCTGGCGCGGACCAGCCCGCGGGGCAGGCCGGCGGGGCGGTCGATCGCGTCGTCTAACGTCAGCACGGCGAACCGGTCCGCTGTGGTGAGCGTGTCGACGATGCGGGCCGCGGCGCGGCGCGCGGCCACCATCTTCCACCCCCGCATGCTGCCGGAGCGGTCGAGCAGCAGCACCAGGTCGCGCGGGCGCGGCGGCGCACTCGACACCGGCGGCAACACGGTGAGTCGATAGGTCCCCTCGTCGCCGCCCTCCGAATCCTGCACCAGCACAAGAGAATCGGTGAGGTCGTCGGCGCCGTAACGCAACCGCAGCACGAAATCCCGGTCAGCCCGTTCCGCGGGTTGCACCCGAATCCGGCCGTCATCGGTGGAGACGATGTCCAGGCTGGACCGCACCTCCGACAGCGCCAGACCGGCTGGGTCGATGCCGACCTCGATGGCCAGCGGAACCGGGTGGGGGAAACCGGGCAGCAGCACGGGCGGCGTGATGCGCGACGCGTCCGGGACCGCGCCGGTGTCGTCGGCGTAGCCGTCGCCGACTGCGGCATCGGCGAGGGCGTCGCCCGGGATGTACCGGGGCGCAACCACAAGCGGGAAGCGGAACGTCGCCTCGCCGTCCTCGTAGGCCAGGGCGCCAACGAGCGTGAGCGCGATGCTGACCCGCTCGCCGGGCAGGATGTTGCCGACCCGGATGGTGAACACGTCCGGCCGCTCCTCCTCGGCGATGGATGCCCGACGGCCCGAGGCGATCGCCTCCTCGTAGGCCTCGCGGGCGGCTTGGCGATCGCGCAGCTCTGCTTCGACGACTCGCCCGTCGGCCGTCATCCGCATTCCGGTCACCCCGCCCCGATCCGGCAGCGGGAACACGTAAGTGGCTTCCAGGGGTGCGTCGAAGGCGTTGACGAAGTCCTGCCTCAGCTCCACCCGGCTGGTGAGCCCGGTGATCTGTGCCCGCACGTCGATGCACGCGAGCGGCAGGTTGCCCCGTGCGGTGCGCAGAGCACCGAGGCCCGCCTCGCCATCCGGGGCCGCACTCGTCGTCTCTGCGTCGGTCATCGACGTGATGGGGACGGTCATGATGGGCTCCGATCATCGTGGGACAGCGGACCTGCCAGCAAGCCGCGTTCGGCGAGCAGTTCGAGCAGCGGCGCGGCGGCCGCGCGGATCGCCTGGACGTCGTCTTCGCCGGGGCGGGCGGGCAGCACCAGCAGCGCGCCGCCGGGCAGGCTCACCGCGGCCAGCTTCGTGGCACCGTTATCGCCGCCGCCATTGGCCGTCGGCTCGGCGGCGGCGGGCGGATCCGCCCAGAAGCGCCGCCGGCGATCGGGGCGTGCTGCCGCCTCATCGGCCGGCGCCTGCGCAACGAGCAGCTCGTCGGAAACGGCGGCCACTTTGCGCAGCGTCTCGTCGGTAGCTCCGGCCAGTTCGGCCTGGATGTCGGCGAGCGAACGGCCTTCGGCCTGGCGGCGTTTGACCGCGACGACCTGCAGCAGCTGGCGCGGGCCGTAGAGCGCGATGCGTCCCTGCATGGCGGGCCGGTCGACGAGCCCGGTCGTCGTGTACCAGCGCACCACCCGCCGATCGGGCAGCTCCCGAACCCGCCCGTTGGGCGCTCCCGGGTACGCGGGGTCGGCCAGTCCGACGGCCACCCGCCGCACCAGCTCGTCCAGCGTCCACGACGCCCCGTCGCTCACGACTTCGATACTGACACTGTCATAGTGACACTGTCAATGTTTTGTCCCGCCGACACCCGCCGGAAAACGCACCTGCGCCACAAGCCGCGCATACGCTTCACGCGTGTCGCTTCTGGTGGTGGCTCCCGAGTGGTTGACCTCGGCCGCGGTGGAGGTGCAGAGCATCGGTTCGTCGCTGACCGCGGCGCATCTGGCGGCCGCTCTTCCGACCGGTGGGATCGCGGCTGCCGCCGCCGATGAGGTGTCACAGGCCGTGGCGGCGCTCTTCACCTCCTACGGCCGGGAGTATCAGGTGCTCAGCACCCGGGCCAGCGCGTTCGGCCAACAGTTCGTGCAGGCGCTGAACTCGGCCGCCGGCTCGTATGCGGCCGCGGACGCGACGAGCGCCCTGCTGTTGCAGCCCGTGCAGCAGAATTTGCTAGGCGCGGTTAACGCGGCCACCGAGGCGGTGGTGGGGCGTCCGTTGATCGGCACCGGAAGTGCCGTCGGGACGGGCGTGGCCGACGCGGCGATCTACGACGCGAACCTGCTCATCCAGCGCGAGTTCGGCATCTACAACTTCGGCGACTGGCGCGGCTGGGCGGCCTTTTTGCTCGACTACACCTGGGGAGCCCCGGGCACGGCGCTGGGCTACGGCGTGCAAGTCATCAACGCGTTCTATCCCAACTCCAACTACGACCCCGCGCTCAGCGCGCTCGCGGGTTCCCACGTCTACCGTGGCGGCATCGGCCTGCCGGGCTTTGCCACCACGATGGGCAACGTCACCACGCACCTCGGGACCGGCCCGGGCGCCACCGACGTCATGCTCAATCACGAAGAGGTGCACGTCTGGCAGAACCGGCTCTTCGGCCCGCTGTTCTCGACCAGTTATGCCGGCTGGCTGGTCGGTGGCTACGTCGTCGGGACGGGCTACTGGTTGCTCCACCCGAACGAGGACTGGTTCAGCCTGGTCGAGACGGCCGCGTACTACGACAATCCGTGGGAAGTGTGGGCGTACGCCAACGACAACAACTGGCCGCCGCCGGGTGCCAACCCGGCGCTGCTGTGGCCGGCGTGGACGGACCCGGTGCTGCTCTATCCGGCCCGGGCGGACCTGCTGGCGCCGTTCATGTGAGACCGGGTTGTTGCTGGCCGCGCAGTGACTCCGGTTCGACCCTGGCCGGCGGCCGCGCAGAATTGCTGGGTAAGGCGGCTTTTACTCGACCTTGACCGGTTGTTGAATCCCCTCCCCCACGATTGCGGACGTGACTACGCTTCATCTGGTGGAACTGGGGGTTTTGGGACCTCTGCAGGTCCGGCAGGCTGGCCTGCCGGTCGCGATTCCGGGCGCCAAGCCTCGCGCGATCCTCACGATGCTCGGGCTGCACGACGGTTCGGTGGTGTCGGCCGACTCGTTCGTCGAGCTGCTCTGGGGTGACGATCCGCCGCGCACGGCGGCCAAGGCCCTGCAAACCCACATCTCTTTGCTGCGTCGCACCCTGGGCGACGGCTTCGTTTTGACGCAAGGATCCGGCTGGACCCTGGCCGAGACCGCGGTCGACGCCGCGCGCTACACAGCGGCCGCACGGTCGGGCCGCGACGCCGCCGCCGCCGGCGACGACAGCCGAGCGGTGGTCTGCTTCGACGAGGCGCTTGCGCTGTGGCGCGGGATCCCCGAACTGCCGGATGGCCGGCGGGGAACGCCGGAGAAGACCCGGTGGATCGAGGCCCATGCCGCGCTGGTGGAGGATCGGGCCGATGCGCTGCTCGCGACGGGCCGCGCCGCCGAGGTCGTCGGCGAGCTCGAGGCCGCGGTGGCCGACGCGCCGCTGCGCGAAAGGCGTTGGGGTCAGCTAATGCTCGCGCTCTATCGGGCGGGCAGGCAGGGCGAGGCCCTCGGCGCCTATCAACGGGTGCGCGCGTTGCTCGCCGACGAACTGGGGGTTGACCCCGGGCCGAATCTTCGCCGGCTCGAGGCCCTGATCGTCGCACAGGACGCCGCATTGGAAGTCCCTGCAACACAACGGTCTTCGTCAGTGACCCGCGCCGTGACCTTCCTGCTCACCGACATCGAAGGGTCGACGGCCGCGTGGGAGGCGGAAGCAGGCGCCATGGCCGTGGCGCTCGCGCGCCACGACGAGCTCGTCGAACAAGTCGTCACGTCGCGTGGCGGGCGCCTGATCAAGACCCGCGGCGAGGGCGACGCCACGTTTTCCGTCTTCGAACGGCCGTCGGCGGCGGCGGCCGCGGCCATCGAGCTGCAAGACGCGATTGTCCATGAGCCGTGGGCCCTTTCGGAGCCGATGCGCGTTCGGGTGGCGTTGCACACCGGGGAGGCCGAACTTCGCGACGGCGATTACTTCGGCCGGTCGGTCAATCGCGCCGCGCGCCTGCGATCGCTGGCCGTGGGCGGCCAGATCCTGTGCTCGGGCGCGACCGCCGAACTCGTCATCGACTCGCTGCCGGATCACGTTGCGCTCGCCGACCTGGGAAGGCGCGAGCTGCGCAACCTCGCGCGCCCGGAGCACGTCTTCGAGCTCCGACTGTCCACCGCCGGGGACCATCCGGAGCCCGTCTCCCCCGATGTGCCCATGGAACGCCCGACCCTGCCCGCCGTGCTGGCGGGGCCCGGGCCGTTCGTCGGACGCGGGAACGAGCTGCAGCGGCTCTTTTCCGTGTGGCAGAAGGCGCTTGCCGGCGGTACCAACGCGGCGTTGATCGCCGGTGAACCGGGAGTCGGCAAGACACGTCTGGCCGGCGAATGGTCCCGGCAGGCCTACGACCAAGGCGCCCTTGTGATTTACGGCCGCTGCGACGAGGACCTCGGCGCGCCGTACCAGCCGTTCGCGGAAGCGCTGCGGGCGCTGCTGCCCTGCCTCGGTGCAGGCGGGCTTCGCGGGCTGCGGGGCGTCGAAGCACTGCTCGCCCTGGTGCCCGGGCTGACCGACATCCTGCCCGATCTGGCCGCTCCGACCCGCGCCGACCCGGACACCGAACGCTACGCACTGTTCGACGCCGTCGTTGCCGTGCTGGGAGTCGCCTCGGCGAACGCGCCCGTCGTGTTGATCCTCGACGACCTGCACTGGGCCGCCAAGCCGACGCTGTTGTTGCTCCGGCATCTGTTGCGCTTCGGCGAGCAGGCGCGCGTGCAGATCATCGGCACCTACCGCAGCACCGATCTGGACCGCTCCCATCCGCTCGCGGCGATGCTCGCCGACCTGCACCGCGACGGCAGCGGTAACCGAATACAGCTCAGCGGTTTAGACGAGGACGACGTGACCGCCTACGTCGCCGAGGCGGGTTACCACGACGAAGAGCTGGCCCGCGCGCTGGCCTCAGTCACCGGTGGCAACCCGTTCTTCCTCATCGAGGCCCTGCGCCACGTCGATGAGAGCGGCGGCCGCTGGGACCAGAGCACCCTGCCGCAGGGGGTCCGCGAGGCCGTAAGCCGCCGCCTCACAAGGCTTTCGCCCGAGACAAACAAAGCCCTGGCCGCGGCTGCAGTGGCCGGCAGCCGGTTCGACCTGGAACTGGTCGAGCGCGTGGTCGGCGACGACCTGGTCGACGCGTTCGACGAGGCATGCAAGGCCGGAATTGTCATCGAGGAGCCCGGCGGCCGCTACCGGTTCAACCACGCCCTGGTCCGACAGTCGCTGCTCGCCGAGCTGCCGTCGGTGCGGCGCATGCGGCTGCATCAGCGCATCGCCGCGACGCTGGAGAGCCAGCCCGGCGCCGATGACGAGCTGCTTGCCGAATTGGCGCACCACTACTTCGAATGCGCGTGGGCGGGTAACGCGGCCAAGGCCGTCGAGTACTGTCGGCGCGCCGCCGACCAGGCGATGGCACGACTCGCCTATGAGGGCGCGGCCGACCTCTACGACCACGCCCTGCACGCGCTGGAGGAGATCGACGACGAGCTGCCGGACCGCGACGACCAGGCCGCCGAGTTGCTGGTGGCACGTTGCGAGGCCCTTCTCGCCGCAGGTGATGTGGTCTCGGCGGCGGGCGCGGTCTCACAGTTGCAAGGAACGACGGTCGATTCCGCGCGGCTCGCCGCGTGGGCGACGTGCTTCGACGGGCAGCTGTCGATGCTGGCCCATCCCGAGCGGCTGGACGAGATCGAGGCCGCGTTGAGCGCGGCCGCCGCGAAGCTGGCCGAATTGGACGATGCCGCAGGGGAAGCCAAGGCGCACACGATTCGGGCGGGGTGTCTCGCCCGCCTCGGGCGGATCGGTGACTGCGAAATCGCGCTCGATGACGCCCTGACCGCGGCGCGGCGCGCACGCGAGCACCGCCGGGTGAATTCGGTGTTGGCGAACGCTCCGCTCGCGGCGCTGTGGGGACCCAATCCGGTCCCGCGCGCGGGGGGACGGTGTCTGGACGTGGTGCGGCTGCTGCGAATAACGACCGACTCCCCCGCCGTGGAGGCGACGTCGACGCGGTGCCAGGCCGTGCTGGAGGCGTTCCGCGGCCGCGCCGCCGCGGCCCGTCGGATGATTGACTCGGCCCGCCGCACAGTCACTGAGCTCGGCCTGCGCCATGCCCTTCTCGAGGTCGAGCAGTTCGCCGGCATCGTCGAGCTGGTCGTGGATGAGCCCGCCGCGGCCGAGCCCCATCTATTGAAGGCTTACAACGGTTTTCGTCGCATGGGCCTCGACGCCGACACCGCTGAGACCGCCGCGCTGCTTGGTCGTACCTGTCTGGCGCTCGACCGTGATTCCGAGGCCGCCGAATTGTGCGCCGAGAGTGAGCGTCTGGCCGGTCACGCGCTGAAGCCATCGATCGCCTGGCGCACACTTCGGGCGCAGCTGCTGGCGCGCTCCGGCGACCACGGCGAGGCTCGCCGGGTCGCCGAAGCCGCGGTCAGCCTGGCCGAGCGCACGGACGCGTTGGTCGATCACGGAGACGCGTGCCTGACGCTGGCAATGGTTTTGGGCGCTGCCGGTGATGTCTCCGGTGCGCGGGCCGCGGCCGAGCGGGCGGTCAGCTTGTACGAGCGGAAAGGCGCCGCGGCGCTTGCGGAAAAGGCGCGCGGCATTGTTGGAAAGCGCCCTGGGCCACCAGCGCCGCCCCAAGCGCCAAGCCTCGAAGTTACCAACGCCTGCGTGCAAGCGGGCAACAGGTTGATCGATGCCGTCAACCGCGAAGCATGGGACGAAGTAGCCCAGTCACTTGCCCCGTACGTAGCAACCGAGAGCCGCCGGAAGATCGTCGGCTTTTCGCGTATCGACGTCCCGTCGAGTCAGTGGCCTCAGGACATGAGGCGGTACTTGGAGACGGGCATGGTGCGCTATCACCACACGGCTCTCGCCGTGCGTGGCGAACGTCTCGCCCTCAGCCGACTGGAGGTCGGGACCGACGATCAGAGTTCGGGTGCGCCACAGGACGAGATGCTCCAGGTCGTCGGCCTTGATGCGGAAGGTCGAATAGCGCTGCAGGTGAAGTTCGACGTCGAAGATATCGACGCCGCACTCGCCGAACTCGACGCCACGCATGCTCGGTTCGAGAACGAGCGCCGACCCGCACGGCGGCTGGAGAACCGGGCAGCGCGCGTATTCGAGCACGTCTGGTCGCACTTCGCTGCGCAAGACTGGGACGCCCTGGCTGAAGCCGTAGCCGACAACTATGCCGGCGTCGATCATCGCCGGGTCGTGAGTGCCGAGACTCAACATAGTCGTGATGACGTGGTAAGAGACTTGCAGGCAGCGGCCGGTGTCGGTTTCACGATATCGATGTTGAGCGCCATGGCGATCCGCGGCGAGCGTCTCGTCCTCGCACGTGTTCGCGCCTCCGGCCGCGACCCCGAAGCGATTCAAAACGACGCCCTCAACGTTGTCCAGATCGACGGTGACGAGCGGATTGCGCACGTCGTCACCTTCGACCCTGACGATTTCGACGCCGCCGTCGCCGAGCTCGACGCCCGTTACGCCGCCGGCGAAGCAGCCGAATACTCGCGCACGTGGGCGGTAATCTCGGGCGCTCTGGTTGCCCACAATGGGCGCAAAATGGCTTCGGCGACACAGGATGTGGTGACCATCGACCACCGCCGCGTCGCAGCATTCGCGCCCGGCGAGGGTATCGGCTACATCCGTGCTGGGTGGGATCTCGACCAAAAGCTCGACATCTACATCGAGACCGTGCATCGGGTAAGCGAGCTCGGCGCGGTTTTCAGTTGGGCAGGAAACGGAGCCTCACCCGAGGGCTTCGCCGCGGAGTGGCGTGGGGTCGACCTGATGATGGTCGATGGCGAATTGCTTAGCCGGGTGGAGGTCTTTGACGAGGCCGACATCGATGCCGCTATCGCGAAGTTTGATCAACTGAGCCGACCGACACGACGGTTGGAGAACGCGGCCTCCCGCACGTTCGAGCGGATGCAAGCGTGCTTCACGGCCCCGGACTGGGACGCTTTGGCGGACGCGCTGGTCGACGACGTTCACAACGAAGATCGCCGTCGGGTGGTGAATGCAGGCGTCCTGAGGGGCCGAGGCGCTGTGGTCGAAACGATGCGGTGGGCCGCCGACCTCGGGGTCACGCACGCGACCTCACACGTCATCGCCACCCGCGGAGAGCGCCTCGTCCTCGCGCATGCGGGATACTCGCAGGGCGACGAGGACCCCGAGACATTCCGCGCCGATGCCCTTCAGCTAGCTGAAGTCGACGCCGACGAACGGCTCACGGCGATCATCGTGTTCGATCTCGACGATTTCGACGCCGCCCTCGCGGAGCTCGACGCGCGCTACATAGCCGGCGAGGCGGCCGACTACTCGCAGACCTGGTCGGTCATCGCAGGCGCCTACGCCGCGCTCAACCGACATGAGATCGCCTCAACGACACCGAACTTCGCGAACATCGACCACCGGCGAGGAACGAGGTTCGCGCCCGGCGACCTGATCGCGTATGTCCGTGCCACATGGGATCTTGCACAAGACGGCAGTACCTACATCGAGGCTGTGCATCGGCTGAATAACCTCGGAGCGGTCGTCACCCATGTGACACATGGAAGCTCCCGACAAGGCTTCGACGCCGAGTGGCGCGAAGTCTTCTTGCTCACGGTCGAAGATGACTTACTCGGCCGTTGTGAGCTATTCGATGAGTCAGGCCTGAACGCGGCGATCACGAGGTTTGATCAGCTAAGCCGGCCGGAGCGGCTGGAAAATCAGGCAGCGCGCGTATTCGAGCACGTCTGGTCGCACTACGCGGCCCGCAAGTGGGACGCCATGGCTCAAAGCGTTGCCGAAAACTATTGCGGCGTTGATCACCGACTAGTCGTGATAGCCGACATCCAGCATGGCCGAGAAGACGTGGTCAGAGACCTGCAGGCGGCCGCAGAGGTCGGTTTCGCAATATCGATGGTGAGCGCCGTCGCGATCCGCGGAGAGCGTCTAGTCCTCGCACGTGTACGTGCCTCCGGCCACGATCCCCAAGCGATTTCAAACGATGCCCTCAACGTCGTCGAGATCGACGACGACGAGCGGATCGCGAAAGTCGCGACGTTCGATCTCGACGATTTGGATGCGGCTATCGCCGAACTCGACGCGCGCTACATCGTCGGCGAGGCGGTCCCGTACTCGCGCACGTGGTCGGTCATCACGCGGGCCTACGACGCGCTCAACCGGCGCGAACTGCCTCCTACGACGCCAGATTGGGTGAACATCGACCACCGCCGGGGAACATCGTTTGCGTCCGGTGAAATGCCCGCAATACTCGATGCGGCGTGGAACCTCACCATGGATCTCAGCCACACCATCACGACTGTGCATCGGCTGACTGATCTTGGATCGGTGCTGACCAACACGTCGCATGAGACATCGCAAGAGGGCTTCGATGCCGAATGGCGGGTCATCACCGTCGCGACGGTGGAAGGTGACCTGCTCAGCCGTTGCGAGATCTTCGACGAGGCGGACTTGGACGGGGCTCTCGCGCGCTTCGACGAATTGAGCTTGCCGACAAGGCGGTTAGAGAACGCGGCAAGCCAAGCCGGCGAGCGCTTCCTGACGCGCTTCGCATCGGGTGACTGGGACGCCATGACGCAGATGCTGGCCGACAACTTCTCCAACGACGATCGACGTCGGGTGGTAGGGGTAGGACTCCGATCTGGTCGAGGTGCGCAGATCGCGGACATGCGGACGATCGCCGACCTGTTTAGCACGAAGGTGACGTTGACGACGATCGCGACCCGAGGAAAGCGCGTTGCCCTCGTGCATCTCCGCTTCACCGCGCGCGACCATGGGTCTGAGGCATTTGTTCTCGAAACGGCCGGTGTCCTCGAGATCAATTCCGACGAGCAAATCGTCGCGGTCGTCTTTTTCGACGTCGATGGCATTGACGCCGCTTTGGAGGAGGTCGATGCGCGCTATCTAGCCGGCGATGCGGCCGCAAACTCACATGCCTGGTCCGTCGTTGCGGCTAGTTACGCCGCGCTCAACCGGCACGAGCTGCCGCTGACCACACCAGACTGTGTGAACATCGACCACCGACGGGAGACGGCGTTCGGTCCCGGCGACGTGACCGAATACATCGGCGCGGGTTGGGATCTCGAGCAGGAAGTCAATATTTACGTCGAGCAAGTGCACGGGTTGACCAGCTGCGGAGCAGTCATCACTTATGCAGCGCACGAGACGGCGCAAGGGGGCGTCGACGCCGAGTGGCGCGGACTCGCAGTGTTGCTGGTCGACGGCGATCTGGTCAACCGGGTTGAGGTCTTCGACGAGGCAGACCTCGCGGCCGCACTCGCACGGTTCGAGGAACTACGCCCCCGGACACCGCGCTTGGAGAATGCGGCGAGCCGCGTCTACGACCGCATGAATGCCCTCTTCTTGGCCCGCGACTGGGATGCGGTGAGCAAGAGCCTGGCGCAAGACGTTTCGACCGACGACCGTCGACGGGCAGTCAATTCCGGCCGCCGAAAGGGGCGGGATGCGGTGACAACCGAGATTGCGGGATTCGCCGACATCGGGGTTACCAACATCACGTCAGACGTCATTGCGACCCGAGGCGAGCACCTCGCCCTCACTCGTGCAAGAACCTCGGGGCCCGGCCAGCCGCTCGACTCGTTCCACGCCGAAGTCCTCCACGTCGTAGAGATCGATGCCGACGAGGGAATTTTGGCGATGGTCGTGTTCGATGTCGAAGACCTTGGCCAGGCGTTTGACGAGCTCGACACCCGATACCTCGCCGGCGAAGCGGCACCGCACGCGCGCGTTTGGAAATTCGGAATGGACGCGATCGCGGAGCTCAACCGCCATGAGCCGGGACCCAATGTGAGACAGCTCAAGTATGTCGATCATCGACGGATCCCCTTCGCATCGGGGTCGGATTTCGGCCGGGGGGTCGAGGAGCTGTGGGCGCTCGTACCTGACGCTCACTATCGTGTGCCGTGTATGCATGCTCTGGACAGCCGGGGCACTGTCGTCACATTCGTCATCGAAGGTACCGACGAGCACGGAAACGAATTGCAATGGCGCCGAACACTTCTCTTCGCTTCCGAAGGACCGCGCCTAGAGGTGTACGAGGACGCGGACCTAGACGCGGCGCTCGCACGGTTTGAGGAACTGCGCCCGCAGCCGCGGCGACTGGAGAACGCGGCAAGCCGGGTGCACGGGCACCTCAAGGCATGCGTTGGGGCCCGTGACTGGAACCCGGTAGGCGAGATACTGGCCGACGACATTGTGATCGAGGATCGCCGTCGGGCCGTGAACTCCGGGATTCAATACGGTCGGGCGGCCGCCATCGCGGACATGCGGAGCGCCATTGACCTGGGACTCAGAAATATTTCATTGACCGTCATCGCAACCCGCGGTGACCGCCTCGAGCTCTCCCGTACGCGTGTCTCGCAGCACGGTCAACCTGAGGCTTTCGGCATCGAGTTTTTCAGCGTCCTCGAGATCAACGATGATGAGCGGGTCGCGGCGCGTATCGCGTTCGACATCGACGACATCGGCGCCGCGTTCGACGAACTCGACGCTCGCTACCTCGCCGGCGAAGCCGCGAGCCTCGCGGACACCTGGTCGGTGGTTGCACGGGTCCCCGCCCAGTTCAATCGTCACGAACTGTTCGCGACGACGCCGGATCCGGTTTACATCGATCATCGACGGCTCGTCTCGATCGAGGGGGCTGATCTGGCCGCCTCCGTTCGTGCCGTCTGGGACATCACTTCGGGTTCCAGCGCCTACATCGAAGCCGTGCATCGGCTCAGCGATCGCGGAGCCGTCTTCACCGAGGTGCTGAAGATGACCTCGCGAGACGGCTTCGACGCCGAAGTGTGGATGATCATGGTGTTCACCGTCGAAGACGGCCTCATCAGCCGCGTCGAAGTCTTCGACGAGGCAGACCTCGACGCCGCACTCGCGAGGTTTGACGAACTGCAACCGCAGCCGCCGCGACTGGAAAATGCTGCAAGCCGCCTGGGCGAGCGCTTCTTTGCGCATGTGGAGTCCCACGAGTGGGACGCGATGGCCGAGATCGTGGCGGAGGACAGTTTCTTCGCCGATCGCCGGCGGGTGGTGAATGTCGGGGTATGGCACGGTCGCGACGACGTGATCGCAAACGTGCGAGTGCTCGACGAGATTGAGGCGAACTTGACGTTCACCGTCATCGCGACCCGCGGCGAGCGCCTCGCACTCACCCGCGTCCATTCCTTGAATCGCGATCTGCGGCACGGCGAGTTCGAGGTCGAGCTGCTCAGTATCGTCGAGACAGACGCCGAAAATGGGATCGCGATGCTAATAACATTAGATCCCAACGACATTGATACCGCGTTCGAGGAACTGGATGCCCGGTACGTCGCCGGCGAAGCGGCTGCCCACGCGCACATGTGGTCCGTCCTCATGCGGGCATTCGCTGCGCTCAATCGGCGTGAGGTTCCCGCAATGATGCCAGACTGGGTCAGGATCGATCACCGATCACTCGCGCCGTTCGAGGCCGGTGATTGGGCCGCATTCCTGCATGCGACGTGGGACGTCACGCCGAACCTCTTTAGCTACATCGAGGTTGTGCACCGGCTGAGCGACTTCGGGGCGGTTGTCACCCACGTTGCTCACGGGACCTCGCAAGACGGGTTGGACGCCGAGTGGCGGATAGTCGATGTCTTCACCGTCGACGGCGACCTCGTTAGTGGCGCCGAGTTATTCGACGAAGCAAACCTCGATGCCGCGCTCGCGCGTTTCGAGGAACTCGATCGGCCGCCCGTACCGCTTGACAACGCCGCGACACGAATCTGGTCAGGGCTGGCCGACGCGTACAACCGCCGCGACTTGGACGGGTTCTTTGCCCTCACCTCTGCCGACCTGCGCTACGACGATCGGCGAAAGGGCCTGCGGGACGCATTCGAAGGCCCAGCAAGGCGAAAGAACATGCAGGCGATGTTCGAGGCCGCGCCCAGCGGCTCCCGATTGACGGTGGAAGCCATCGCAAGCAGAGGCCAGCACCTCTCGCTCACCCGCGCGCATTACGGCGACCCCGATGATCCCGATGCACCGACCGTCGAGATGTTGCAGATCACGGAAGTCGGTCGGGACGGCCTCCTGCACGCATGCGTGAGCTTTGATCCCGACGACATGGACGGGGCGTTCGCGGAACTCACCGCTCGCTGGAACGATTCGGGAGAGGCCGCGCACCCCGAGGTCCTCGGGGCGACCTGAATAACTTGTCTTTCAACAACTTTCGCGGAACCGGGCTCACGCAACCGTCAGCCTGGCAACCCGTTCGCACCGTTCGGGCCGAAAAGGTAGTACCCGCCAAACCCGCCCTGTCCACCAACGCCCGGGACGACCCCAGTTCCGCCGTTACCGCCGCCGCCCCCGATGCCGAAGAGAAGTCCGCCATAGCCGCCCTGGCTGCCGTTACCGCCGAACGCCAAGCCGGGCGCCCCGAAGCCGTTGCCGCCGTGGCCGCCGAGGCCGAACACCAGGCCGCCGAGACCGCCGAGCCCGCCGGTGCCGCCGTGGCCGCCGGCCTGGGCCACCCCGCCGTCGCCGCCGGCTCCGCCGATGCCGAACAAGGAACCCCCCGCATAGATGCTGCCGGCACCATCGCTGAACACATAGCCGTTGTCGCCGCCGTAGCCGCCGGGCCCGCCGGTGCCGCCGGCGGTCAGGGCCGTTCCGCCGGCCCCGCCGTGGCCGCCAAGGCCGAAGAGGATGCCGCCGCCCCCACCACCCTGGCCGCCCTGGCCGCCGATGTTGCCGGCGCCGACGGCCGCCCCGCCGGCGCCGCCGTCGGCCCCGGTTCCGATGAAGTTGAAGAGGGCGCCGCCGCTGCCGCCGTCGCCGCCGACGCCCGCGAGCCCGTTGACGAAGTTGAGGCTGGACCCGCCGGCCCCACCGGTGCCGCCCAAGCCGTAGATCAAACTGCTGCCGTTGCCGCCGGCGGCGCCCCAGCCGGCAACGAAGCCGTTGCCCCCGGCCCCGCCGATGCCGCCGTTGCCGAGCAGGAACCCCCCGTTCCCGCCGAAACCGCCGTCGCCGCCGACGCCATTGACGCTGGCACCGCCGGTCCCGCCGACGCCGCCGTTGCCCAAAAGTCCGACGGCATTGCCGCCGTTACCGCCAAAGCCGGCCACTCCAGCACCAATAGCGTTCCCACCCGTGCCGCCGCGGCCGCCGTCGCCGAACAGGAACCCACCGCTGCCGCCACTACCGCCGCTCTGGCCGGGCCCGCCGGAACCGCCGGCACCACCGTTGCCCCACAACAACCCGCCGTTCTGACCGTTGGCACCTGTTCCGGGGGTCCCGTCGGCGCCGTTACCGATCAGTGGCCTGCCCAACAGCGCCTCGAAGGGCGCATTGATGTCGTTGAGGAGCCCCTGCAGGGGATTGGCGTTGGCGGCCTCGGCGCTGGCGTAGGAACCCGCACCGGCGTTCAGTAGCTCGACGAACCGCTGGTGAAATCCCGCCGCCTCTGCACTGATCGCTTGATAGACCTGCGCGTGCTGGCCGAATAGCGTCGCGATGGCCGCCGACACCTCGTCGCTCGCCGCGGCCGCCACCGCCGACGTCGGAACCGCCGCCGCCGCATTGGCCGCGCTGATCGTCGAACCGACACTCGCCAAATCCGAGGCCGCCGCCGTCACGTACTCCGGGACTGCAACTACAAAGGACATCCCGACCTCCGAACGACGTGGCGACCGCCCGACGGTGGCCGACTAGCGAAATCGTGTCGTCTTGCTCGCCCTACCGATCCCAAGTTTCAGGCGGCTGGGCAGTAATGGACAGAGCCAACACGCAGTCGATGAGGCGGCCCTAGGCGGGCGATGAGTTCCACCTGTGAGCCGGCGCGCAACAGTCGCGGCGTGCGGATTTCGATTGCGTCTAGACACGACGCGAGGTTTTTGATGGACGGAGAAGGCATAACATTGGTATGAAAATGTCGCAATTGGCAATTCTCGCACTTGTTGGGAAGATCCTGCCGCCTTCGGCCGATGCGATGCCTTCAACGTGCGACGGTCGGCAGTCGCCCACTTGAACCAACACGGTCAAGAGTTCGCAAAGAGCTATAACCTTCTAGCCTTCGGATTTGCGAGATTCGATCATTACGGTACCGCCTTTGAATGCAAAATTCGCCCGGTGAATATTCTTCTGCGTGGCCCTTAGTCCAACCGTTCAGCCGCGGTAGAGTGCGGGCCAGCCGACGGCTAAATCACTGTAAACCGTGCCTCGGGTATTGAAATCTGACTGTAGGCAAGGAAACTACCGCCCCGGCGATCGCAGGCAGCGCAGGCACGTTGCGTAGTTAAAAGGGTTTGCTAGGCAAGGGTAAGCCAGCGAGCATTTGCCGTCTTTCGGCACTTGGATTTCGCGCTTTGGTTGCGTAGAGTGGCTTGCCCCCGAATGTCATCAGACAAAACTTCGCACGCGCTGAACGTCGGAAACCGCACAAAGATCTGAGCAATCCAGAGCGCAATCATAATTTTTATCTAAATGTGGCTTTGTTGCCAGAGTCGCGATACGCTCCTGTGGTTTTTGCATTTCCCCTTGGTCAAAATAGCGATAGCCGAACTGTCGGGAGGTACGGAATGTCGTTTGTGATCGCAATGCCGGAGATGGTGGAAACAACGGCAACAAGTTTGGCGGGCATCGGGTCCACGATCAGTGCGGCCAACGCGGTCGCGGCGGCCCGCACCACCAAGGTGCTGGCCGCCGGCGCCGATGAGGTTTCGGCCGCCATCGCGGGCGTGTTCGGCACGCACGGCCAGGAATTTCAGGCGCTCAGCGCCCAGGCGGTGGCGTTTCACGACCAATTCGTCAAGGCGCTCAATTCTGGCGCGGGCGCGTACGCGGGCGCGGAGGCCGCCAACGCCTCACCGCTGCAGATGCTGCAGCAGGATGTGCTGGGTGTGATCAACGCGCCCACCGAAATGCTGGTGGGGCGTCCACTGATTGGCAACGGCGCCGATGGGCAGACCGTCAACGGCGTCGGGCAGCCCGGCAAGCCCGGCGGGATCTTGTGGGGCAGCGGCGGCAACGGTGGCAATGGCACCAACCCGGGAGCCCCCGGTGGCGCAGGCGGGCGCGCCGGCCTCATCGGCAACGGCGGCATCGGCGGACAAGGCGGTGCCGGCGGGCCCGGCGGTGCCGGCGGCCGTGGCGGGTGGCTCCTCGGCGCCGGCGGCGCCGGTGGGGCGGGCGGGATCGCAACTGCCGTCGGGGGAACCGGCGGCGCCGGCGGTGCCGGCGGCAGCGCCTCATTGCTGGGCCACGGCGGCGCCGGCGGAGCCGGCGGGATCGCCACCGGCACCAATGGCATCGGCGGTATGGGCGGTCACGGGGGTGCCGGCGGGCGGCTGCACGGCAGTGGCGGCACCGGCGGGCTGGGCGGTGACGCCACCGGCACCGGTGGGCATGGTGGCCGCGGCGGCGATGCGGGCACCGCCGGAATATTCGGCAACGGCGGTCTCGGCGGGCAGGGCGGCACCGCATTCCTTGGCACCGGAGGGGATGGCGGCAGCTCCGGCAACAGCGGGATCATTGGCGACGGCGGCACCGGCGGCAATGGCGGGGCCGGCTTGATCGGCGGCCGCGGCGGCGACGGCGGCTCCAGCGGAATCTTCGGCCGCGGCGGCGACGGCGGCAACGCCGGCACCGGCGCCGCGCCGGCCAGTGGCGGGAATGGCGGTAATGCCGTGCTCATCGGCAACGGTGGGAACGGCGGAAACGGCAGCGCCGGCGGGCCCGGCGGCCACGCCGGCTTTGCCGGGCCGCTCGGCCACAGCGGGATAAACGGGGCGCCGTAGCGCTCGCTATCGGCGGCTCAATCAGATTCGCCTGGGCCGCAACGGTTATCGCCGGCGGCAAAATGGCCTAATCCTGGGCCGACTGGTATTCGCGTTTCTATTTCGGTTGAGCTACGACACTCGTTCTCATGGTCGCGTCTCGCCCGTGGTTTCCCATTTGTTTGTATGGCTAACATAAGTAACTTTGGCTCAACGGGTAGGCGATGACTGATGACGACTGGGATATAGATGGCGGACAGCATCGCCGCGACCGACCCGACGCTCACCCCTACCACCAACGGCCGTCGGCTCCGATGGGACCGCGACCACCCGCACTACAAGTGGGTCGCCCTTTCGAACACGACGCTGGGCATGCTGCTGGCGATGATCAACGCGTCGATCGTGCTGATCTCCTTGCCCGCCATCTTCCGCGGGATCGGCCTGGACCCCCTCGCCCCGGCGAATATCGGCTTTCTGCTGTGGATGCTCATGGGTTATCTCGTCGTCACCGCGGTCCTGGTCGTGTTCGTCGGACGACTCGGCGACATGTTCGGCCGGGTGCGCATCTACAACTTCGGCTTCGCGGTGTTCACCGTCGCGGCGATTGCGCTCTCGTTCGACCCATTCCACCTCGGCGGCGGCGCGCTGTGGCTGATCGGCTGGCGCGTGATCCAGGGCATCGGCGGCGCGATGCTGATGGCGTTGTCGGCGGCGATCCTCACCGACGCTTTCCCGAGCAATCAGCGCGGCATGGCGCTCGGATTCAACATGGTCGCGGCGGTGGCCGGCTCTTTCCTCGGCCTGATGATGGGTGGCCTCCTGGTGGGATGGGACTGGCGCGCGATCTTCTGGGTGGGCGTGCCGGTCGGCTTGGTGGGCACGATTTGGGGCGTGCGCTCGCTGCACGAGATCGGTGTGCCGACGCCGGGGCCGTTGGACTGGCCCGGCACTGTGACATTCGGCGTTGGCTTGACCGTCATCCTGGTGGGCATCACCTACGGCATTCAGCCGTACGGGGGTCATGCGACGGGCTGGACGAACCCGTGGGTGCTGGGCTCGATCGGCTTCGGTGTGTTCTTGCTGTTCGCGTTCTGCGTCATCGAGTTGCGGGCGCCGCAGCCGATGGTCGACATCCGGCTGTTTCGGTCGACGGCTTTCGGGATGGGCAACCTGGCCAACCTGATGTCATCGATGGGCCGAGGCGGCTTGCAGTTCATGCTGATCATCTGGCTGCAGGGCATCTGGTTGCCGCTGCATGGGTACAGCTTCGAGTCGACGCCGCTGTGGTCGGGCATCTACTTGTTGCCGGCGACCGTTGGGTTCCTGTTCGCGGCGCCGATGGCGGGATGGCTGGCGGACCGGTTCGGCGCGCGGCCGTTCGCCGTCGGCGGGATGCTGCTGATGGCGGGCACGTTCATCGGGCTACTCATGATCCCGGTGGATTTCGACTATCGGGTTTTCGCGCTGCTGACCTTTCTCAACGCCCTGGGCGGCGGCGTTTTCACCGCGCCCAACACCGCCGCCATCATGTCGAGCGTGCCGGCCGCGCAACGGGGAGCCGCGTCCGGTGTTCGGGCGACGTTCTTCAACGCCGGCTCGGCGCTGTCGATCGGAGTCTTCTTCTCGCTGATGGTCATTGGGCTGGCGCACACACTGCCTCAGGCGCTGAGCAGCGGGCTGCAACAACAAGGCGTATCAGCGGCGGTGGCGCAGGATGTTGCCAACCTGCCGCCGGTGGGCAGCCTGTTCGCGGCGTTTCTCGGTTACAACCCGGTCGCCGAGTTGCTCACGCGATCGCATGCGCTGCAGCAGCCCGGCGTAAACGCCGACGTGCTCACCGGCAAATCGTTCTTCCCTGACCTGATCTCGGGGCCGTTCCACACCGGACTGGTGGTGGTATTCGTCGCGGCGGCGGTCATGATGCTGACCGGCGCGCTGGCATCGCTTGTTAATCCCGGCCGCTACGGGGATGAGGTCGACGAAGCCACGGCAACGGCGGCGTAACCAGCTCAGCGATCCGGCAGCGGGTCGGCGCTGCGGCGTCGTCCCAACAGCACGCAGCACAACGCAAGCCCCGCCAGCAGCGGGTGAACGACCCAGCCGGCACGGGGCGATTCTGCGCGCGGTGTTCTGGTCATCGGGCAACGATCCCGAGGTCACCGGGCAATCGTTGACGCCGCGAAGAGTGGGATTGCTGATTCCCGCGGAACGGCAACGGCATTGGTGACCATGAACGTTCACCGGCTGCTGATGTTGACCCCGGATACCTCCGACGCGGATATGCATGCGCTCGTGGACACACTGGCCACGATCTGGGAACGTGCGCTGTATTCAGGGAACGGTTAGCCGCGACCCGTTTTGCCACCCGTCAATTGCCGTTGCACACGGCTACCATTCGTCATGCCGCTTTGGACCCCGCACTGACGGCATCGCCGACGCCAATAAACAAAGGGAGCCGTATCAATGTCCTCACCTCGCTGGCTCGCAGTGCTCACCGTCCCCCTGATCGCCGGCGCTGCCCTGGTTGGCAGCTCCGCGGTCGCGACCGCCACCACGCCTGCCGATGAGGCGTACCTCGCCCAACTGCGCGCCGTCGGGCTCACGTGGCCGCCCCAGACGGAAGAGGCGCTCATCGGAGAGGCGCATCTCGTCTGCTACGACCTCACGTGGGGTTGGGCGCCGCAACAGATCGCCGACGACATTCACTCCCATTTGAACGCCAGGGGCGTGACGTTGTTGGACGTCGGAACCTTGGTCAACGCCGCACACAACACCTACTGCCCCGGCAATGTGTGCGACGCACCCAGCCTTTGCACCTGACGGCGCTATGAGACAGAAGGTCTCCCCCACAAGGGTTCTCGACCGATCATCGCTTCGACGCGGTGCCTCGACGCCGTGGCGTGCGGTGCGCCGCTAGCACGTCATTGTTGGCCAGCGTTTGCGCCTCAGCGGCCAGCGTCGATGCCCTGTTGGCGTAGGCGATCGCGTCGGCCTCGTTCGTTGCTTGCGTCCCGCGCGCCGCTACCAGATGCCGCCTGGCGTCTTCGAGCCGGGCCTGGGCTTCGGTTCCGATGCTGCCGCGATGCCGGGCGGCGTAGTCGGAGATCTGGCGCACCCGGGCGTCGGCGGTGGACAACGCCTGCCCCAGCGACCGATCGCTCCCCTCGGTGCTCACCTGCCCGTCGCCACGCGCGGCGCGTCGGCGGCGGCGCGCGCGATAGAGCACGAGAACCACGACGACGACGACCACAACGGCGATGACGGCGATCGCGATCGGCACCCAGTTGCGCTTCGACGAGGGCGCCGGGCTTGCCGGGCTTGCCGTTTTGTCCAGCCCGTCGGCCGCAGCGACCGCGGCGATGCTCCATTCCTTTGCATTGATCGCCGGTTCAATTTGGTTGCTGCGCAACGCGTTTAACTCGGCCGCCGGGAGGCCCGGCACGTCGAACACGTACGACTTGGTGTTCGTGGCCACAGCCAGCAGCGCGTCGTGGTCGCCCATGCCGCTGGCGCTGCGGGTTTGGTTCGCCCAGTTCTCGGGCTTGAACCTGGAGAAGTTGTCGACGTAGACCACCCACAGTTGGATGTGCCGGTCGCGGTACAGCCGGTCGATGGCCGAGCTGACCGCCGCACGGCCGGAGTCGGTCAACGCCCCGGTGTTGTCGGTGATGTGATCGGTGACCTTGGACGGCGGTTGCGCGCCGGCCGGAGTTGCCAGCAGTAACCCCGCCGTGAGAATCGCCAGGACCGCACCGAACAGGCGAACAACCCGCATACGGGTAATCTAGCCCGCTGCGGGGAGCCGAGCGCACCCTCACCTGCCGTCGGCGACTGGCGCTCGATGCACTAATTTTCCTGGGATGACGTTCTCAGCTACAAGCGCGGTCGCGCGTTGGATCGCCCCCCTCCTCACGGTTGCGGCCGTTGTCGGTACGAGCCATCTCGTCGATCCGGCGGTGCGCTTGACCGACAACGGCAATCCGTTGGCCGGCATGCCCTTCTACGTCAATCCCAACTCGGCGGCCATGCGCGCCGCGCAGCATGCCGATCCACCGAGTGCCGAGTTGACCGCCATCGCCAACACTCCGCAGGCCTACTGGATCGTCCCGGGCGGTTCCGCGGCGACGGTCGCGAAGTACACCGGCGATGCGGCGGCCGCCGGCGCCATCCCGGTGCTGGCGATTTATGGGATCCCGCACCGCGACTGTGGCAGCTTCGCCGCCGGTGGCATGGCGACGGCCGACGACTACCGCGGGTGGATCGACGGCATCGCCTCCAGCGTGGGCGCCACGCGGACGGCGATCATCCTCGAACCCGACGCACTGGCCATGGCCGACTGCCTGTCGGCTGACCAGCGCCAGGAACGCTACGACCTGATTCGCTACGCCGTCGACACGCTGACGCGCAATGCGGGCACGGCCGTCTACGTCGACGGTGGCCACCTGCGCTGGCACAGCGCCGAGGACATGGCCGCCAGGCTCAACAAGGTCGATGTCGCGCGGGCGCGGGGATTCAGCCTCAACACCGCGAACTTCTACACCACCGGGGACGAAATCGGCTACGGGGAGGCGATTTCCGGGCTTACGAATGGTTCGCACTACGTGATCGACACGTCGCGCAACGGCACCGGGCCGGCGCCCGACTCCGGGCTCAACTGGTGCAACCCGAGCGGCCGAGGACTGGGCACTCCGCCGACCACCGCCACCGCGGGTGCGCACGCCGACGCGTACCTGTGGATCAAACGCCCCGGTGAATCCGACGGAACATGCGACAAGGGTGATCCGCCGGCGGGCACCTTCGTGAATCAGTACGCCATCGATCTGGCCCACGCCGGGGGCTAGCTGCGCGCGTCTCTGGCAAAGAACACGGGCGTCGTCGTAACCTCAAGCGACGGTCCCTCGGGTGGATCGTCCACAAACCCCTAGCCGCACAGGGACTGGAGGAAACGTCCAGATGGCTGAGGAGCTGACGCCGCATTTCGAGGATGTGCAAGCGCACTACGACCTCTCCGACGACTTCTTCCGCCTGTTCCTCGACCGCACCCAGATGTACACGTGCGCCTACTGGCTCGGCGGCGATGACATGACTCTGGAACAGGCGCAGATCGCCAAAATCGACCTGTCGCTGAGCAAGCTGGACTTGCAGCCCGGCATGACACTGCTGGACCTCGGCTGCGGCTGGGGCGCGGCCATGATGCGCGCCATCGAGAAATACGACGTCAACGTCGTCGGCATCACGCTGTCCAAGAACCAGGTCGCCCACGTCGAGCAGCTGTTCGCCGCATCGGACAGCCCGCGTTCCAAGCGGGTGTTACTCGAGGGCTGGGAGCGGTTTCACGAGCCGGTGGACCGGATCGTGGCGATCGGCCCGTTCGAACATGTCGGCTACGACCGCTACGGCGCCTTCTTCGAAAGAACTTATGAGCTGTTGCCGACCGGCGGCACGATGCTGTTGCACACCATCACCGTCCTGTCGGAGAAGGAGATCATCGAGTCCGGCTTGCCGCTCACTCCGGCGATAGTCGAATTCAGCGACTTCATGAAAACCGAAATCTTTCCCGGCGGCTACCTGCCGACCATCGACATGGTCAAACAGTTCTCGGCGAAGGCCGGCTTCAAGCTGAAGCGCCGCCAATCGCTGCAGCGGCATTACGCCAAGACCCTGGACGTATGGGCCGCGGGACTGGAGGCACACAAACAAGAGGCCATCGCGATCCAGTCCGAAGAGATCTACGAGATGTACATGAAGTACCTCACCGGCTGCGCGAATCTGTTCCGCAAGGGCTACACCGACCTCAACCAATTCACCCTGCGGAAGTAGTCGTCGTCTTGAGCCCAGAAACGCTTCCCATTCCCGGGTTCCATTAATAGAGTTAGCGGTCCGAGTCGCCCCGTTGAACTTGATGGGAGTCGCACAATGTCGGCTTTCCTGATCGCAGCACCTGAGGCCCTGGCCGCGGCCTCGGCGGATTTGAGTGGAATCGGGGAGGCGATCAAGGAGGCCGCGGCAACGTGGGCGCCGTCGACGACCGGAATCGCGCCGGCGGCCGCCGATGAGGTGTCGGCCGCGATCGCGCGGTTGTTCGACAACTACGGGCAGACCTACCAGACAATGGGCGCCCAGGCGGCCGCGTTCCAGCAGGAGTTTGTGCAGGCGTTGAGCGGTGGCGCGGGCTCATACGCGGCCGCTGAGGCCACGAGCGCAGCGTTTCTGCAGATCCCAAATCTTCCGATCCCGCACCCGCAGGCCTTCGAGCAGAACCTGCTGGATACGGCGAATGCATACAGCGTGGCGTTTACCGGACGCCCGCTGATCGGCAACGGCGCCAACGGGGCCCCCGGGACCAGCGCCCCCGGTGGGGCCGGCGGCTGGTTGCTCGGTTCGGGCGGGGCCGGCGGGTCCGGCGCGGCCGGTAGCGGCGGCGGGTCTGGCGGCGCCGCGGGGCTGATCGGCACCGGCGGAGCCGGTGGCGCCGGCGGCACCGGCGCACCCGGCGGTCCGGGCGGACACGGCGGATGGCTGCTGGGCACCGGCGGCGCCGGCGGGACCGGAC
>NZ_LZIC01000148.1 GCF_001667185.1 Mycobacterium sp. 852002-50816_SCH5313054-b
GGGCCCGGGCGCTGCCGCTGGCGGGAGCGGAGGCCTGGCCGGGACCGCCGGCCAGGTTGGCGCCGGCGGCGCAGCCGGCTCGCAAGGCGCACCCGGCCAATCGGGCTGACGTCAGCCGATCGGGTGCTCGGCCTTTGCGTTGCCGTCCCAGCGGCGCAGGCCGGCGAACCGGCCGTCGATCTGGGGCGGCCGGCCCGCGATGCGCAGCGCCCGGCCCAGTTGGGGGCCGCCGACGCGGCGGGCCAACGTCACGTGCGCGGTCCATTGGCCGGGCAGGCTGTTGGACATCGGCGCGGGCGCCAGGTGCGGACGGCACAGCCGGTGCACCTCGGCATGCAGCGCCAACAGCTCGCCCGTCGGCACCACGAGCCGCGCGAACACGACGTTCGCCCGCCCGAAGAGCACCGCGGCGCCGATCGTGGCGGTCAGCGGGAGTCGTTGGGCGACCGGGACTAGCAGCGCGTCGACCCCGGGGTCGATGCGTTCGGCGACGGCCAGAGTCACGTGCGGCCGACCGGCCGGCGCCTGGCTGGGAATGCCGGCGCCGGCCAGGTCGGCCCAGATGTGGCGGATCGCCGACTCGGTGTCGGGGTCGAAGACCAGCTCGATCGAATGGACCATCAGCCCACCAGCGCGGTCACCCAGTCGCGGTCGAACGCCGCGGCGCTCATCGCCGCGAAGCCGGCGGTGTCCAGCGAGCCGGCGCCCGCGGGCAGCGCCGCCCGGACCGGCGCCAGCTCGGCCAGCGCGGCCCGATTCGAGGTCTCCACCAGCCCGGGCTGCGCCGGCCAGCTGCCGATCACCAGCCCGGCGCACGAAACCCGCTGCGCGGCAAGCGCTTCCAGGGTCAGCGCGGTGTGGTTGAGGGTGCCCAGTTCCACGGTGACGGCGACGAGCGCGGCGGCGCCCAGCCCGACGGCCAGGTCGCGCAGCGTGATGCCCGCGTCGGCAAGTTCGACCAGCAGGCCGCCGGCGCCTTCCACCAGCGTCAGCCGCCGCGGCCGGTCCAGGTCCCGGACGAGGCGCAGGACCTGCTCGCCGGTGGGCAACGGGATTCCCGCCTGCTCGGCGGCCGCGGCCGGCGCCAGGGGCAGCGGGTACCGCGCCAGGCCGGCGAGCTCGCCGACCCCGGACAGCCGGGCCACCTCGGCCAAATCGTCGTCGCCGCAGTCGGTCCCGGTCTGGACCGGTTTGCACACCGCGACGTCGATGCCCGCCTGGCGGGCGTGGCACGCCAGCGCCGCGGTGACGACCGTCTTGCCGACCCCCGTGCCGGTACCGGTGACGACCAGGACGGTCAACGGCGCGCCTTAAACGAGTCCCGCGAGCACGTCCGTCAGCACCCGGCGCGCGAACTCCAGGTCGGCGGCGTCCAGCGACGCGCGCGCGGACAGGCGCAGCCGCGATGTTCCGGTGGGCACGGTTGGCGGCCGGAAGCAGCCCACGCGCACGCCGTCGTCCAGGCAGGCGGTCGCCGCGGCCAGCGCCACTTCCGGATCACCCAGGATCACCGACACCACCGCCGACGCCGGCTCGTCAGGCACGCCGCAGGCCTCGGCCAGGAAGCGCGCATGGGTCAGCACGGCTTGCGGGCGCCACGACTCGGCCCGCAGGACGCGCAGCGCGGCGAGCGCGGCGCCGACCGCCGCCGGGGCCAGGCCGGTGTCGAAGATGAACGGCCGGGCCGCGTCGATCAGGTGCGCGCGTACCGGCGCCGGCCCCAGCACCACGCCGCCTTGGCTGCCGAGCGCCTTGGACAGCGTCGTGGTCATCACGATGTCGGGGGCGCCCGCTAGTCCGAGCTCGTGCAGTAGCCCGCGGCCGTCGCCGCGCACGCCGAGGCCATGCGCCTCGTCGACGATGAGCAGCGCGCGGCGGCGGCGGCACACCGCGTGCAGTTCGCGCACCGGCGCCAGCGAGCCGTCGGCGCTGAACACCGAGTCGGTGATGACGACGGCGCGTTCCTCGTCGCGGGCGCCCAGGGCCGCGTCCACCGCGTCCACGTCGCGGTGCGGCGCCACCACCACGCGGGCGCGCGACAGCCGGCAGGCATCGACCAGCGACGCGTGCGACAGGGCGTCGGACACCAGCAGCGAACCGGGGCCCGACAGCCCGACGACGGCACCCAGGTTGGCGGTGTATCCCGACGAGAACAACAAGGCCGAGGCGGCACCGACGAACTCGGCGAGCTCGGTCTCGAATTCCTGGTGCAGTTCGGTGTCGCCGGTGACCAGGCGTGAGCCGGTGGCACCGGCGCCCCAGATGCGCAGCGCCGCGACGCCGCCCTCGATCACGTCGGGGTGTTGCGACAGGCCGAGGTAGTCGTTGGACGCCAGGTCCAGTTCGGTGGCGACGGCCGGCCGCGGCCGCAGCGAGCGGCGCAGCCCGGCCTCGCGGCGCTGCCGCTCCACCGCCTCCAGCCAGGCCAGCGGCGACGTCTCGATCGGTGCCCTCATCGCGGTTCAGCCTACGAGTCGGGCGACCTCGACCGTCGCGGAGCCTCCTCTGTGGCCGCGCGTGTCGCTGCCGGCGCCCGCTAGGGCGTGACGACCTGCCCGGGATTGCCGGGTGTCCCCCCGGGCCCGCCGGCCGCGCCGCCGGTTCCGACGGTGACATTGCCCGCGGTGATCGCGAAGACGTTGCCGCCGGTGCCACCGTTGCCGCCGTTGGCGCCGCCGCCGCCGGTCCCGCCGGTGCCGCCGATGGAATGTCCCGTCGCCAAGTAGTTCTGCGCGGTGCCGCCGGTCCCGCCGGTACCACCGGTCGTGACGCCGAAGCCGCCGGTGCCGCCGAGCCCGCCCGTGGCCGAACCCCAGTCCGGTGGGTAGACCGCCAGGCCGTTGAACGTGTCAACGGTGAAGTTGTAGGGCCCCATGATCGCGCCGCCACCGTGACCGCCGTTGCCACCGGCGCCGACCGTACCGATGCCACCGTCTCCGCCGGTCCCGCCGATGGCGGATCCCCACCCCAAGTTGAACGCGACGCCGCCCGCGCCGCCGTCGCCGCCGGTGGCGCCCTGGCCGCCGGCCCCGCCGCTCCCGCCCACCTGGCCGCCGGCCCCGCCGGCCCCGCCGGTACCGCCCTGGCCGGTGAGGCTCATCCCGCCGGCCCCGCCGGTACCGCCTTGCGGAACGCCCACGCCCAATTGCTCGCCCCCGAGGAAGCCCGTGTTGCCGCCGGCTCCGCCGGTGCCGCCGATCGCGTCGGTCGCGTTCCCACCGGCCCCACCGGCACCGCCGACACCCGACAAGAATCCACCGGGCCCGCCGATCCCGCCGTTGCCACCGTTCACGCCGGAGGTGAGGGAGGCCCCGCCGGCCCCGCCGGCTCCGCCGATCCCGCCGGTGGCGTTCGCACCGGACAGGCGG
>NZ_LZIC01000149.1 GCF_001667185.1 Mycobacterium sp. 852002-50816_SCH5313054-b
GTGATCGAGCGCGGCGCCACAGCTGAGGATCTCCTCCCGGCCGGAAGGGTCGGTGCCCGGGACCGTCCGGTCGCGGTCGACGAACAGTTGCAGAGCCCCGTCCCCGGCCACCCACCGCCACGGCTGGCTGTTGTGCACCGAAGGGGCCCGGCAGGCCAGCTGCACCGCCCTTTGCAGGGTCCGGGTGTCCGGCGTCGCGTTCATACCATCGACGGTAAGCGCCATCGGGGTCGGCGACCAGGGCCGTTCGTCCCGGCCGGCGGAGGCCATTCGGATGCCGAAGGGCCCACGGCGTTCTTTGCTCACTTTCCTCAAAGGTCGGCATGCCGGCGCACCTCGCTGACGGCGTTCAGGAACAACGCGCGCCCTGGACGTCCGGATGGTCGGCCCGGGCCCAATGACCTGCCGCAGGGGACCAAGGACCCTGGCGCGCGGTGCTCACATGCCCGAGGGTCGACGTGGGAAAGGAAGTGAGTGAGCGAATGACCCACACGATGGTGGACATCGGCGTGATCACCGGCGCGGTGCAGCTGGCCTGCCGGGCCCCTTCGGTGCACAACAGCCAGCCGTGGCGGTGGGTGGCCGGGGACGGGGCTCTGCAACTGTTCGTCGACCGCGACCGGACGGTCCCGGGCACCG